>JAGQWX010000052.1 GCA_020436935.1 Saprospiraceae bacterium | reverse complement strand
AAGTACATACGGTGGTGTGAGAGGTCGACAAAGATAAATTTGATCTAAAGTCATTTATCTTTGTCACCTACTCGATTATGAAGGGATGAAAGGTGTAACTGTGTTTTTTCTGGTGATTCAGTTTTATTATTGTTTTTACGCAATTTTCCTATAATAATATTTGATATAAATTATCAATCTAAAAAAGAAACGTTTTTAAAACTTTGAGGGTATAAAGCATTAAATTTTGGGTTAATGCATAAATTGCAAAATATATTTAAGCTCATATGAAAGTTGTTTTCAGACTATCTATAGTTCTTGTACCGCTTATATTCCTATTAGTCACGATTGACTTTTTAACATCAAGACAGGTGTACTATGGTGATGCATTGGGTTATTATGCCTACCTGCCAGCCACTTTTATTCATGATAATCTTGATCATATTCAGGATGTTATAAATGTAGAGACTATTCCGCAGGAAGTTAAAGCAAATATGAGCTATTGGCCACAATCATATGCGGTAAATGACAGTGGTAACGTCATCATTCAATATACATATGGAGTTGCCCTTACCAATCTTCCATTTTTTGGGCTTGGCCATTTGGCTTCGTACTTAACCGGCATGCCGATGGATGGATATGGAAAATGGTACGCTATTGGATTGAGGCTTTCTGCTTTGTTTTATGCCAGTATGGGTTTATTGCTGCTCTGGAGAATGTTCAAAAAATGGGGCTTTGAAGAAGAAATGGGGCTTCTATCCATCAATATTATGTTCTGGGGAACAAACCTGTTTTGGTTTACTTTTTTTCAGCCTGGTATGGCCCACATCAATCTCTTTTTCCTGGTCACCCTGTTGATCTTTTTGAGTGATAAGTTTTGGGATAAGCCTTCAAATTCAATGATTGCAGCCATCGGCCTTGTCCTGGGAGTCATCATACTGATCAGACCCACAGATTTTATATTTGTTTTGATCCCAATTTTATATGGAGTCAATAATGGTAAGGAGTGGAAAAACAGATGGGCATTTTTCAAACAGAATGGTCTGAAAGTGCTGGGAATTGGCGCTCTTATGGCATTGATCCCCGTCCTACCACAACTCTTGTATTGGAAAATGCTGACAGGAACTTATTTTTTTGACAGCTATAAAGATCAGACTTTCAATTGGACCAGACCTCAGATATACCCTGGACTTTTTGGCGCAAACAATGGATGGCTTACTTATACCCCTGTAGCTTTGGTTTTAATATGTGCATTATACATCTCCAGGTTCAAATACAATGTCAAATGGGCATCTATGGTGCTACTTCCCATTTATATTTATATAGCATATTCCTGGTGGTGTTTTTCGTATATCAACGGCTTGGGTTCTCGTCCGATGATCCACTTATATGGCCTGTTAGCCATAGGATTTTCCGCAATGTTGACCCATATTTGTCATCAATTGAGATATACGGTAATTGTATTCAGCCTGATACTTGGGTTTGTAAATTTAAACTATACGTATAAGCAGCTAGATGATATCCTCCTGTCTGAAGAATCCACACACGCGTATAATTTTGGGACATTCTTTAAATCAGGCATTGAGGTCTCTGACCTGATTTTACGAGATACCCGTTTTCGTCAACCCGTGTTGTCAACCAAAGAGAAAATGGCTTCAAGCAGATCAAACCAGGACACAATTATTAATTTTTTTGAAGAGGAAAGTATTTTGTTTAAATATACAATGGAACCCCATCATCTTGAAAATGACTTTATCTACGTTGAGGGTTGTTTCAATCTGCCTTGGGTTGTATACAGCACATATGAACATCACATGCTTTTCGTCAAGGTGAAAAAAGGTAAAAAAAATAAGTTCTGGAGAGGCATTAAGCTCAACAATAAGGTAGGTAAAAAGAAAGGCGAACCAACACACATTCATGACTACAGAGACAATGTTTGGTCTGAAGTCGGATTTGCCATTCCTTCCAATAAATTTGATGTAGGTGATACATTGCAGATAGAACTTTGGAACCCGTCAAAAAAACATTTGATGTTTACCGATGTAAGCCTTTATTCCGGTTCTGAATAGCATTTTAGGACTTATCTCCTCCCATTCAGATAATCAGCCACCTCCATTTGTCTCTTCCCCTCGGGCTTGAGTTGCAAAACTTCAATGCATCCAGTGTCGCATGAGATTTTCAATGTTTTTTTACTGAAAACAAATCTGCCTGCCGGTTCGGTAAGGTCTTCGCTGTATGGTACCGTTTTGAGTATTTTCATTTCCTGGTCTTCAAAAGTAGTCCAGGCTCCCGGATATGGGCTCAGACCACGAATGAAATTGTGGACCTGATTTGCATCTTTTTGAAAATTGATCTGGCAGTCTTCGTGGAAAATTTTTGGAGCGGGGCAAGATTCGCCTTCTTGCTGAGGAGAAAAGGTCAAACGATCTTCCCTAAGTAATTCCAGAGTCTCAACGATGGCCTCAGCGCCAAGTTCCATCATTCTGTCGTGGACGGTGCCGGCGGTGTCATCAGAAAAAATCTCCATCTTCTTTTGTATGGCAATATCTCCGGTATCTATGACGTGTTTCAATTTGAAAGTTGTCACACCCGTTTCCTTTTCACCATTGATGATGGCCCAGTTGATGGGTGCTGCTCCCCTGTATTTCGGCAAGAGAGAACCGTGAACATTGAAGGTACCCATCGCAGGCATATTCCACACAACCTCAGGGAGCATCCTGAAAGCCACTACCACTTGTACATCCGCACCAAAAGAACGCAATTCGTCCACAAAACCCTCTGACTTCAGGTTTGCCGGCTGCAATACAGGAATGTTCTGGCTTAATGCATAGGTTTTTACCGGCGATTGCAACAATTGTTTCCCTCCTCTTCCCCCGAGTTTGTCGGTAGCTGTGACTACTGCCACTACCTCAAATCCATGGTCCACCAATGCTTTAAGAGAAGCAACGGCGAAGTCAGGGGTACCAAAAAAAACAATTTTCATGCCATCAAAAAATTAGTGAAGTGCAAAGGTAAGACTTCCCAAATAGAAAGCAATTCGATACTTTGTCATATCTTCGTTTGTGCTGAATGGAATGTAGAATTTCCACTTTTTTTACGGAATTAAATTCAGCGCGGTCTTGACATGAAACCATACTCCAATGGAGCATAAGCGCTTATTTTCATGGCGAACCCGCTGATTGTAACACCAAAGAATTGGACATGCTTTTTTTCAGACAGTTTTTAACACAAAATGTAATATATGTCTTTGAGAAGTATCCCTTTATTGATGAATAATTACTCCTTTAAAAGCCTCTTTGTTCTGATTTTTGCAAGTTTTTCCTTGATGGGAAAAGCAACCAGTTTCTATCCTGCGGACTCTCTTCCTCTTGGATTTAAAGATTTGAAAATCAGAAATATAGGTCCTGCAGGTATGTCCGGTAGAATCACGGCAATAGACGTAGACCTGAGCAATACTTCCCGCATTTTTGCCGGAGCAGCTTCAGGGGGTGTCTGGTTAAGTTCAGACGGAGGCACCTCATGGAAACCCGTTTTTGATCAACAAAATACACTTTCGATCGGGTCGATAAAGATCAATCAGAAAAACCCGGCAGAGATCTGGGTTGGAACAGGAGAAGGAAATCCAAGAAATTCTGTCAATACTGGAAGGGGTATTTTTAAATCCATAGATGGTGGAATCACCTGGCAAAACATGGGCCTGGAAGAAACCAAAACCATCCACCGAATCATCATTGATGCTTTTGATGGAAATACTGTATATGCAGGAGCACTTGGATCTCCATGGGGTCCCAACAGCGAAAGGGGGGTATTCAAAACCACCGATGGGGGAAAAACCTGGATCAAATCACTATTTGTTGACAACAATACAGGAGCTGCTGACCTTGTAGTCGACCCAACAAATCCTCGAAAACTTATTGCTGCCATGTGGGAGCACGGACGCAAACCGTGGACCTTCAACAGTGGAGGAAAAGGTTCCGGTATTTATATCACTTTCGACGGTGGTGATCATTGGAAAAAACTCACTGAAAAAGATGGATTGCCGTCTGGAGATCTTGGCAGAGTCGGACTTGCTTTCGCACCTTCATCACCCAATATTGTGTACGCACTGATTGAAGCCAAAACCAATGCTTTGTACAAAAGTGAGGACGGCGGCAAGACCTGGAAAATGGTGTCAGACAAAAACATCGGCAACAGGCCTTTTTATTATGCAGAAATATACGTTGATCCCAAAAATGAAAACCGCATCTATAACCTTTGGTCTTACGTTTCCAAGAGTGAAGATGGTGGTAAAACTTTTGAAACAATCATGGACTACGGCAATAATGTCCACCCTGATCATCACGCCTTTTGGATCCATCCCGAAGACCCATCTTTCCTCATTGACGGAAACGATGGCGGTTTGTATATCTCCAGAGACAAAGCAAAATCATGGATGTTTGCATCCAATATTCCTGTAGGTCAATTTTATCACATCAATGTTGACTACGACTTTCCTTACAATGTATACGGGGGCATGCAGGACAATGGATCATGGGTAGGTCCTTCCTCAAAACTAGCCAATGGCGGCATCAGAAACCATGATTTTCAGGAAGTACAGTTTGGCGATGGCTTTGACATAGCGCCTTATCCCCTCAACAGCAGGTATGGCTATTCCATGTCACAGGAAGGCTACCTGATGTACTTCGATCGTCTGACAGGCAACAATCGTTTCATTCAACCCGTCACTACTGATTCCACCAAGCTGAGATACAACTGGAATGCAGCACTGGCAGTAGATCCCATCAGAGCCGACGGAGTTTACTTCGGCAGTCAGTTTTTATACCATTCAACTACCAATGGTGAGATGTGGGAAAAGTTGTCCCCTGACCTCACTACAAACGATCCCGAGAAGCAAAAACAAAAAGAAAGCGGAGGTCTTACCATCGACGCTACCGGAGCAGAAAACCACTGCACCATCATTTCCATCGGACCAAGTCCTGCAGATGAAAACGTGATTTGGGTGGGAACAGATGATGGCAATTTGCAGGTTACCAAAGACCGTGGCAAAACCTGGACCAATGTGATTTCAAACATTAAAAGTGCTCCCTCTAAGGCATGGATACCCTTCATCGAAGTCAGCAAAGTCAATCCCGGCGAGGCCTTCGTGGTGGTCAATAATTACAGACAAAATGATTACAAACCATACGCCTACCATACGGAAGACTATGGTCAGACATGGAGAAGGATAGCCGACCAAAGCCAGGTGGATGGTTTTGTGCTCTGCGTGGTTCAGCATCCCTGCACACCAAACCTCCTTTTCATGGGAACAGACGCAGGCTTGTATGTGTCGTTTGACAAGGGCAATTCCTGGGAGTACGTACAATCCAATATGCCTAAGGTCCAGATTGCTGACCTTAAAATTCACGATGCTGAAAACGACCTGGCCATTGCAACATTTGGCCGTTCATTTTGGATACTTGATGATTTATCATTATTTGAAGCCAGAGCAGCAAATCCTGCTTTGTTTTCAAAACAATTTTTTGCGGTACATGGTCAAACGGGTTATCTGACGACCAATCTCGCAGCAGCCGGAGAAAGGTTTTTAGGACAGGATGATTTTATCGGAGACAACAGAAGCTGGCACAAGATCGATTTTAAAGTCTGGTACAGCGCTAAGGAAGGTAAGAAAAAGGAAGTGGTTGAAGAAAAAGATCCAACAGGCAAAAAGAAGAAAAAGAAGGAAGAAGTAGCTCCTAAGCCGGAACTGGTCATGCCTGCGGACAGCATTGCAAAAGATTCTGTCAAGACAGACGATAAAAAATCAGGAAAACTAAAAGTAAGCATTATCAATACAGAAGGTGACACTGTGAGGACACTTACATCGCATATCACAGAAGGCATCAATAAAATCACATGGAACCTTGAAAGTGATGGCATAAAAATGCCTGCAAGAAGAAGACAAAGCAGAGATGACGATGATCTACCTGCTGGTCTGGATGTTTTGCCTGGGGATTATTCAGTGGTATTTCAGTACAAAAACTTTATTGATTCTGTGAGGGCTGTGGTACGTATGGACCCTCGACAGTCTATTTCTCAAAGACAATTGAAGCTTAAGCAGGAGGATTATGAAGCATTCACCAAACAAATTTCAGAACTCAATGGGGAATTTGATAAATTGAGGAAGGCCAGAGAAAGCATCAGGATAGTTGAGGCTTTGATAACTCATCAGGCAGATAGCATCAAAAAGGAAGTAGGCATGCTCAATACCAAAATGCAATCCAAAATCGACAGCATCGAAATTGCATATTTTGGACAAAGTGAAGGTAAAGGTTACCTCGACAACAGTGACTGTATTTCGGCCAAAATTGACTTTGCGTTAACCTACTACTATGGCAGGCTTTACAAATCAGGACCTAATGCTGACAGGGCCAGGGAAATTGCAGTAAGTGAGGTCATAAAAGCCAAAAAAATGGTCAATGATTTTATGAATGTACATTGGTCATCCTACAAGCAAAGGGTATCAAAGCTGGAAACAAAAATATTCAATGAAACAGACTGATTTTTAAAGCGTTGAACTATTTATACTCGTCGGAAAATGGATTGTCCTTTTAAAATGTGCGGGCAAAAATGCAAAGTTCAAGGCGTTAAACGCAGACGGAGTGGACGCTCCGGCGAGGCTTAACAACGCAGAAATTTGTATTTTTGACAGCAGTTTAATGGACAAATCTATTTCCGATGAGTATTATTTCAATACTTGCTGATTTTACAATTCAAACCGATGATTATAAATTTTAGAATACATTATAAAACCTCATTTGGAGAACGCATCAGAATAAAATACACGAAAGATGCGGGCTTTGATAAAGGCTTTAAATACAGAGAATTCATCACCTATGATGGAGAAAACTGGATTGCTCAGCTCATTTTGGAGGAGGAGGGGCCGCTTTATTACAAATATGAAGTGCTCAAAAACAGAGAGATCAAGGAAGAAGGGCTTAAACCAAGAGTACTGGACAGCGCACTGACCAAGGAATTGAAATCTATCCACGTCAGGGACTTCTGGAAGGCTACCGACAGCAGCAAAAATGTATTCTATTCAACAGCATTTTCCGATATTTTACTCAAAAGGGACAAAATCATTCCTTCAACAACCAAAGGAGCTGGACGTTTTTATGTTGAATTCAACCTGGCTTCACCTGATATCCCCAAGGACAGCATCGTTGGTGTTGCAGGAAATCATCCTCAGATGGGGACCTGGGCCAAACCATTGCACATGGGCAACGAAAACTTTCCCGTATGGACAGCCGGAATGATGGTTGATGAATCGCACTTAAGCCTGGAATACAAGTATGTACTTATCGATAAAAAATCAGGTGAAGTGCAATATTGGGAAACCGGACCCAACCGAAGAATAGAACACCAATTTGCTGACGACTACGGTTATGGGCACATATGCAATGATGAACAATTCAGATATGCAGAAAATTGGTGGAAAGCTGCCGGAGTCGCCATACCCGTCTTTTCACTGAGGAGCAGGGAAAGCTTTGGCATCGGGGATTTTGTCGATCTTAAAAAACTGATTGACTTTGGAGCGGCGACCAATCTCAGAATCGTCCAGATCCTCCCAGTGAATGACACCATAGCAAACAAAAGCTGGACGGACTCATACCCATATGCAGCCATCTCAGTCTTTGCGCTCAATCCGGTATACCTTCATCTTCCATCGGTAGGAAAGTTTTCCAAAAAGGATGCACAGAACTATCAAAATGACCAGCAGGAACTAAATGCACTTGATAAGGTAGATTTTGAAAAAGTTTTGGAAGGCAAAATCAAGTACGCAAAACTCCTTTTTAAATCAGCGTACAAAAAGCTTGACCAGGATACATCTTATTCCGACTTCATTTCAGCTAATGAATGGTGGGTGAAGGATTATGCGGCTTTCTGCGTTCTGCGAGATTATTTTGGCAGTCCAGATTTTTCTTTGTGGGATAAATATGCAGTTTACCATAAGGACACCATAATATCGATGTGGGATGACAAAGGCTGGAAAGAAAAACTACACTTTTATGTTTATCTGCAGTATCATTTGGACAAACAATTGAGCGATGCCAGAGCGTATGGCAAAGAAAAAGGCATAGTGCTCAAAGGGGACCTTCCAATTGGAATCTACCGCTATAGTTGCGATGCCTGGACCCAGCCACAACTTTACAACATGGATCAGCAGGCAGGTGCACCACCGGATGACTACGCAGTTAATGGTCAAAACTGGGGATTTCCAACCTACAACTGGAAGGAAATGAGCCTCAACAACTTCGAATGGTGGCAGTTGAGGATGCAAAAACTCGCGGAATACTTCGATGCCCTGAGAATAGATCACATTCTTGGCTTTTTCAGAATATGGTCCATTCCATTCAATGAAATCACAGGAACCCTTGGTAAATTCAATCCCAGACTACCTTATACATTAGAGAATTTGGCATCGATGGGCCTTAAAGGTGACATCAACAGGTTTACCAAACCTTACATCAGAAGGTATATGCTTAATTTCTTATTTGGTGTGAATGTACCTTATATCGTAGAAAATTTCCTCGACGAAGTATTTCATGACGCCTACCTGCTGAAACCTCAGTTCAAACATCAAAAGGACATCATTGCTTATTTCGAGACTCAGGATATCACCGACAAATCAGAGCTGGCCCAAAACCTCGCTTCGCTGCTCACAGAAGTTTTACTCCTGGAAGAAGAGGGAGAGGTAACAGCAAGGTATAATCCAAGGATCACGCTGCATACGACACACGCTTACCGGGATCTGGATGAGATGAACAAACGCGCATTGGACAGGATATACAACGACTATTTTTATAGCCGTCATTCCCAATTCTGGAAGGAGCAGGCTTTGTGGAAACTGCCCGTTCTGCTGAAAGCAACAGAAATGCTCATTTGTGGCGAAGACCTTGGGATGATTCCCGAGACAGTTGCTGAAGTCATGGATGATTTGAATATTCTGACCCTTGAAATTCAGCGCATGCCCAAGGGTAATACCCTATTTGGGGATTGCAATACATATCCATATGAATCTGTATGTTCACCGTCATGCCATGATATGTCAACCATACGCGGTTGGTGGGAAGGCAATGCCAATACCGCAAGGGCTTATCATCATCTGGTCTTGCACCGGGACGGAGAGGCTCCACGGGAAGCAACCACAGAAATCGTTGAGACGATCATCAGGGATCACCTCAATTCACCATCAATGTTTGCTATATTTCCCATCCAGGACTTGCTGGGCATGGATCAAAGCCTGCGCAAAATGGATCCTTTCTCAGAGCAAATCAACGACCCGGCAAATCCCAAACATTATTGGAGATACAGAATGCACCTGGACATAGAAAGTCTGGTTGAAAATCAGAGCTTTTGTGAAAAAATAAGAGCTATGGTCAACAACAGCAAGAGATGATATAACCTAATCGAATGAAACAAAATATAATAATGATGGCAGTCGTCTTAATTTTTGGCTGCACCCCATCGAAAAAAACAATGGAACAAATGAACCATCATGAGCCTGCTATGGGCATTGTATACCCCAAAACAAAGAAAGTCGACACCATAACAGACTATTTTGGGACAAAAGTGGCAGACCCGTACCGATGGTTGGAAGACGACAACTCGGCAGCTACAAAGTCTTGGGTTGAGGCACAAAATAAGCTTACTTTCGGTTATCTGAATGCGATTCCCTACAAGGCAGAGATCAAGGCCAGATTGAAGACCTTGTGGAATTATGAGAAGGTTTCCGCACCGTTTAGGGAAGGAAGCCACTACTATTATTATAAAAACGACGGACTCCAGAATCAAAGCATACTATACCAGGCCTCAGGGCTCAAACAAGAGGGAAAAGTATTTGTAGATCCCAATAAGTTGTCATCAGATGGCACTACATCTCTTTCCTCCGTTGAGTTTTCCAAAGACGGCAAACTGATGGCTTACCTGATCTCTGAAGCAGGTTCTGACTGGAGAATTGGCAAAGTCAGACACGTGGATTCAGGAAAGGATCTCGAAGACAATTTGAGATGGATCAAGTTCTCCGGAACTTCATGGGCAGGTCATGGCTTTTATTACTCCAGATATCCGGCTTCTTCTGATGGTCAGGTACTCTCCGGAAAAAATGAATACCACAGCCTTTATTATCATAAAATTGGCGACGACCAATCCAGGGATCAACTTGTATTTAGGGATGATGAGCATCCTTTGCGCAATGTCTACGCCTCAACGAGTGATGACGAGCGATTTCTTGTGGTTTCTGTTGTGGAGTCAACAAGTGGAAATGCCTTTAAAATCAAAGACTTATCAAAGGCCAATAGCCCGATGATCGACGTTGTGACCTCTTTTGAAAAGAATTTTACATTCATCGACAGCGAAGGCGATATGTTGTACTTCATTACCGATGATGGTGCACCAAAATCAAAGCTGATAGGCATTGACATCAAAAAAACAGAGCGAAGCCAATGGGTCACCGTAATTCCTGAAGGTGAAGACAAGCTAGAAAGTGTAAGCTTACTGGATGGCAAATTTTTCGTCAACTACCTCCACAATGTAGCCAGCGAAATCAAAGCATTCGACATCAATGGCAGGTTACTTGGATCAGTAAAATTGCCGGGCCTTGGCAATGCAAGTGGGGTGTCAGGTAGAAAAGAAGACAACTTTGGATTTTACAGTTTTACATCATTCAACTATCCAAATTCAGTATTCAAACTCAATACCAAAACTTTTGAAAGCGATCTTTACAACAAGCCGACCCTGGATTTTGAACCTGATGACTTTGTGGTCGAACAGCAATGGTACAAGAGTAAAGATGGCACCAGTGTACCCATGTTCATTACTTATAAAAAAGGGATGAAACGGGATGGTCAAAGCCCGGCCATGTTGTATGGTTATGGAGGATTTGATGTTTCTGAGACTCCAAATTTCAGTCCCTCCATCATCACCTTTCTGGAAAAGGGTGGGATATTCGCCCTTGCCAACATCAGAGGTGGTGGAGAATTTGGAGAGGCATGGCACAAGGCTGGTACCAAAGAACGCAAACAAAACGTATTCGATGATTTCATCGCAGGCGCAGAATTTTTGATAGACCAAAGCTATACCTCCAAGTCCAGATTGGCCATCAGGGGAGGATCCAATGGTGGTCTGCTGGTAGGAGCTTGTATGACCCAGCGCCCCGATTTATTTGCAGTGGCCTTTCCTGCGGTAGGCGTTCTGGACATGCTCAGGTACCATGAATTTACAATTGGGTGGGCATGGGCCAGTGATTACGGCAAAAGCAGCGACCCTGAGGCATTCAAATATTTGTATAAATACAGCCCGTTGCACAATGTGAAGGCCGTCAGGTATCCTTCTACGATGATCACCACAGCTGACCATGACGATAGGGTAGTGCCTGCACACTCTTTTAAGTTTGCAGCAACACTTCAGGAAAAACATACCGGAACCAACCCTGTCCTGATTCGAATTGAAACCTCCGCAGGGCACGGTGCAGGTGTACCCACTGACAAAAGGATTGAGGAGGCTGCTGATATGTGGTCCTTCTTGTTTCACGAGACAGGGACCTGGAAATAAGGGCTTTTAAGAAATTAGAGCTTAATTTAGTTGCTAAGAATCAGACTTTTACGACACTTTTGAAGTATTCGTAGGTCAGTTCCAACCCTTTTTCACGGTTAAACTTCGGTTCCCATCCCAGGATATTTCTGGCTTTTGAGATGTCCGGCTGTCTTTGTTTTGGATCATCGACGGGCAAATCTTTGTAGATGATGTGTGCCTTGGGATTGTTGACCAAAGCCAGGATTTCATCAGCGAACTGACGAATCGTTATTTCTGCCGGATTACCAATATTTACCGGCATATGATAGTCGCTGAGCATCAGCTTATAGATGCCATCGACCAGGTCGTCCACATAACAGAAAGACCTTGTCTGACCTCCGTCGCCGAAGACGGTAAGGCCTTCCCCTCTGATGGCCTGAGAGAAAAATGCCGGAAGAACTCGTCCGTCTTCAACGCGCATCCTCGGTCCATAGGTATTGAATATTCTCACAATCCTGGTCTCCAGTCCGTGGTAAGTATGATATGCCATCGTTATGGCTTCCTGAAAACGCTTTGCTTCGTCATAAACCCCCCTTGGACCAATTGGATTTACATTTCCCCAGTACTCCTCTGTTTGGGGATGTACCAATGGGTCGCCATATACTTCTGATGTCGAAGCAATCAGTATCCTCGCCTTTTTTGATTTCGCAAGACCCAACAGATTGTGCGTGCCCAAAGAACCTACCTTCAATGTCTGGATCGGCATTTTCAAATAGTCGATCGGACTGGCCGGAGATGCAAAATGTAGTATGTAATCGAGATTGCCGGGTACATGCACAAACTTGCTCACATCGTGGTGGTAAAATTCAAATTGCTTCAAAGGAAACAAATGCGCAATATTGTCCATATTTCCTGTAATAAGGTTGTCCATGCCAATCACATGATAACCCTCAGAAATAAATTTATCGCACAGATGTGATCCTATAAAACCTGCCGCACCGGTGACCAATACCTTTTTCATACATCAATTTTTAAAACAGCCACAAAGTTAACAGGATTCTCCAGACATGAAAATTTGAATTGCAAAGGTGGCACGGGTTGCAAAGCTTGCATAGGGTTCTGGAAAATAATCTCCCCCTTCAGGGTCCGGATGTAAGAAGGCAAAGATTGCATGGATTGCAAAGGTTGCATAGGGTACTGGGAAATAAACTCCCCTTCAGGAGCCGGGGGTAAGATGGCAAAGCTTGCATGGATTGCAAAGGTTGCATAGGCTACTGAGAAATAAACTTCCCTTCAGGGGCCGGGTGTTAGAAGGCAAAGATTGCATGGATTGCAAAGGGTGCTGGGAAATAAACTTACCTTCAGGTGCCGGGGTAATAAGGCAAAGATTGCAAAGATTGCATAGACTGTATGTTTGTCAGAAGGATGAGCTGAAGAATTAGTAACTTGAATTTGACAAAAAAATCAATAACTAATAAACTTCAGCTCATGAGACTTAAAATTAACAATAACTCTTTTGAAGGACAAACAATTTATGCGGGAATTGATGTTCACAAGAAATCGTGGAAAGTAACGGTAAGGAATGAACACCATCATTTGAAGACATTCAGCCAAGAACCGAGTGCACATACATTGATAAATTATTTCAAGAATAATTATCCAGGAGCGACAATTAGAGTATTATATGAGGCAGGCTTCAGTGGATTTAGTGCGAGTAGAGAATTTGCGGAAAAGGGGATAGAATGTAAGTTAGTTCACGCTTTGGATATTCCAAGGAGTAACAAAGACAAGCAAATGAAATCAGACACTGTAGACAGTAGAAGATTATGCAGTTTACATTTTGACCCCAAGCAAGAATATATCCATATACCAGATGAGGAATTAGAAGCAGACAGAGCCTTATTGCGACAAAGAATTCGAGTTATGAAGGATTTGTCCAGGACAAAAAATAGATTAAAATCCTTATTTTTCCAGATAGGTATTAAGATTCCTGAAGAAATAAATGAAGAAGCATCACGTAAGTGGACAAAAGAATATTTGAAATGGGTTGATAGTATACAAGTGTCAGCCAGCTCGTTCAAAAAAGCAATAGATCGGTATATAGAAATAGGTAAAGAATTGTCAAGTCAACTAAAAGAATGTAATAAAGCAGTACTGGAGTTAAGTAGAAAAGAAAGATATAAGGAGGAGTTCGGGCTGATAATGACAATACCAGGGGTAGGCAAGATGACAGCTATGGTTTTCTTGCTGCAAATAGGAGATGTAGGACGATTTAAAACGTTGGATCAATTATGTCTTTATGTTGGATTAGCACCAAGAACGTATTCCTCGGGAGAAGAGATAAAAACGGGAGGCATGGTAAAAAGAGGAAGAAAAGAACTCAAGATAAATTTAATAGAATGTTCTTGGGTAGCAATACGTCAGGACCCTGCCCTAACACTAAAGTTTAGTGAATTATGTAAGCGAATGAACAAGAACAAAGCTATAATACGAATAGCGCGTAAAATACTAAGTAGGATACGGTACGTATTAAGGACAAAGGAAGTATATCAAACAGGTGTCGTTCAATGATGTTAATCAAATCCTTAAGGCAAAGATGGGCATGTATTATTGAACAGTCAAGGGTATATAAACGGATGGCAACACACAAGGCCACGCCACCATCCGCCCTTGACAAGATTCAATAATACAACCCAGGAGTGGCCTACGATTTGAATAACCACGAAACCTATCTGAGTAACACTTATAAAAATCAATCTCGACAAATCGAGAGGGGGAACAAACGAAATTATGCAATTGCAGCACCTTAAAAATGGAAGACCGCTAGGCATAGACTACGTCCCCACTTCTCAATATGAACAACAGAATTGCAGCCGATAAAAAGGACCGCTGATAGAAGACTGATTGCAGAAGATTGATTTTTTAAACTGGGAAAAACAAAAAAGTGGCTATGTGCAGGTGCATAGCAAAAAATTCTTCATGCCCTAATTCAGCTAAAATTGAAAGTATTTCAAAAAAACCTGAATTAAAACTTTGTAGACAACATAGAAGAGGCATAGGGCTCTGGGAAATAAACTTACCTTCAGGTGCCGAGTGTAAGAAGGCAAAGGTGGCATGGATTGCAAAGGTTGCATAGGGTACTTGGAAATAAACTCTCCTTCAGGGGCCGGGGGTAAGATGGCAAAGGTTGCATAGGGATCTGGAAATTATCTCCCCTTCAGGAGCCTGGGGTAAAAGCGGCAAAGGTTGTATAACTTACAAAGCCACTCCCCAAATAAAGCTAAAAGCTAACCGCAAACAGCCACTTAACACCTAACACCTAAAGCCTATATCCTCACAAACGTCACCCCTTCACCTCCCAGCTCCGGCTCAGGATGCCAATACTCCCGAATAGACTTGTATTCCTTTAGCTTCTTATGTACGTTCTTTTTCATAATGCCATTGCCTACGCCGTGGATGATGCGCAATTCAAATGCATTGTTCATGATGGCGCGGTCCATAAACTCCTCCAGAAACCACATGGCATCTTCCACACGATAACCGCGAAGATCAATCTTGGTCTCTACCTGGCCTCCCATGCCACTCACATTCGACGTGTCGATCGACTTCTTTTTGTTGATGACTATGGGTTCATTGGCGTGAATGAGCTCCTTCACCTTCACCTTCAGTTTCATCATGCCCATTTCCACCTCAGCCTGGTTTTTGTCGATGGCGACGATCTGACCAATCGAACCCCCATCAAACATTTTGACATAATCACCCACCTCAAAAGGCTTTTGTTTTTTTACCACATCCTTGTGGACCGCTTCCTTCAGCTCTGAAATTTGTTCAGCAACCTGGACTTCCTTCGCCTTTGTTTCCTTGACGATGGCTTCTGCCTTTTCCAGTTCCTTTTCCTCTTTCAGCGCTTTGATGATTTTCTGGGCTTCCTTTTTTGCCTCAGCGATAGAAAACAGCGTCGCCTCTTTTTGTTCTATTTTGAGCTTTTTGCGTTTGAACTCCAGGTCCGACAACAGACTTTCGTAGTTTTTCATGAGCTTGTCGAGCCTGTCCTCCTTGTCCAGCAACTTGCCCATCTTGTCTTCGTACTCTTTTCGCTCCGATTGCAGTTCCACAAGCATCTCCTCAATGGCCTTCTCATTTTGTCCGGTCTTATGCCTTGCATAGTCAATTACCTGTTGGGGAATGCCGCTCTTCTGTGCAATCTCAAAAGCAAAAGATGATCCCGGCTTGCCCACAATGAGTTTGTAAGTCGGTTGAAGCTTTGCACGGTCAAATTCCATGGAAGCATTCACGATGCCCTTGGTTTTGAAGGCATAAAACTTGAGGTTGGAATAGTGCGTCGTTATGACAGCCGTCGACTTTCTTTTATGGAGTTGGTGCAATACAGCTTCGGCAATGGCACCACCGATTTTGGGGTCAGTACCGGATCCAAATTCATCAATGAGCACCAGTGTTTTATCGTCAGCACCATCCAGCACATTCTTCATATTCAGCAAGTGAGAGCTGTAGGTACTCAGGTCATCCTCCACGGATTGCTGGTCACCGATGTCTACATAAAACTTGTGGTAAATGGCCATTTGTGAATTTTCATCCACAGGAACCGGAATTCCCGCCTGTACCATGAGTTGCAAGAGGCCTACTGACTTCATGGCTACAGATTTTCCACCCGCATTTGGTCCGCTGAGCACCAGGATGGTATTCGCTCCGTGCAGCTGGAGGGTGAATGGTACTACATGACTCGCATCACCATGGTTTTTGAGCAGTAAAATGGGGTTGTACCCCTCAATGATGTTGATGTTGCTCCTGGTGTTGATGATCGGAATATTGCCGTGTATGTTTTTGCCAAACAAGGTCTTGGCCCTGATGGTATCGAGTTTTGTAACAGAATACAGGGTCTGGAGAATGTCATCCGCAAAAGGTCGGAGGAAATTACAGAGCTCTCTAACGATCCTATAAATCTCCGCCCTGCGCTCAGAGTATAGGCTGTGGATATCGTTGTTGAGGGCGATGGTTTGCTCAGGCTCAATGAAGACTGTTTTACCAGTGCTCGATTCATCGTGGATGATACCGGGCACTCTTCTTTTGTGTTCAGCAGCCACTACCAGGACCATTCTTCCGTTTCTGAGGGATTCCAGGTTTTCTATGAGGTAACCCCTCTCCTTGTTGATGGCCAGGGCCGCTTTGAACACCTTGGCTGCTTCTCTTTCCTTATTGCCGATGGATTTTGAGATTTTTAGCAATTCTTCGCTCGCGTTGGGGCGAACTTCACCTTCTTCGTCAAATACCCGGTTGATTTCCTTGCCCAGATGCTGATCGATATGGATGCCCAGACAAATTTCGGTCAGCCTGGGATACAGTTTGTGTTTGGTGTAGTCCTGGAAAAAGTGGTTGCAGCGTGTTGCAACAGACAGCAGCTGGTGGATCTGAAGTATGTCTTCTACGTCCAGAACATAGCCCTCTTTTTTGAGCAGTGGGATAGCTGCGGATACGTCATCATAAGATCCAAAAGGCAAAATGTCTCCGGCATCGATGGCGCTCATCCATTCCTTCACCTCTTCCAGCAGGTTTTTGACCTGCGGTGCTTCGGTTTTGATCTCGATGTGGTCAAAGTAGTCCTTGCCTGGAGTGCCCAGACAGTTTTCTTTGATCGCACGGATCACTTTGGAAAATTCCGTTTTTTCAAATATATCTTTGGGGTACAGTACTGCTTCCAATGCTTATAAGTATTAAATTTTACTGGACAGGGACGCCGTACAGATCATAATCGTCTGCCTGAGTTACTGCCACTTGTATAAAATCGCCAATGCGCACAAAATGTTTTTTGGCATCGATCAAAACTTCGTTGTCTACTTCCGGGCTGTCGTATTCTGTTCTGCCGATGAAGTAGTCGCCTTCCTTTCTGTCGATCAGCGTTTTGAAGGTTTTTCCGACCTTCTCATGATTTTTATTCAGTGAAATGTCTTTTTGGACTTCCATAAGTTTCGCAGCTCTTGCCTTTTTGGTCCTTGGACTGACGTCATCTGCTACTTCGTAGGCAGAAGTTCCTTCTTCGTGCGAGTATTGAAATACACCTACCCGGTCGAATTTCATTTCCTCCACGAAGTCACACAACGCTTTGAACTCTTCTTTTGTCTCACCAGGAAAGCCTACCAAAAAAGTAGTTCTAATAGCGATACCCGGCACTTTTTCACGAGCGTATTCGATCAGTGATTTTTGCTCTGCCATGGTCGTCTGTCTGCGCATGCGCTGCAAAACGCCATCTGCTGCGTGCTGGAGTGGGATGTCCAGGTATTTGCAGACCTTGGGAAGTTGAGCCATATAGTCAAAAACGTCAAGAGGGAACTTGCTTGGATAGGCGTAATGCAGCCTGATCCACTCAATGCCTTCCACTTCGCTCAAAGCTTCCAGCAGCTGGCCAAGCCTTCTTTCTTTGTATAAGTCGAGACCATAGTAGGTGAGTTCCTGGGCAATGAGGATGAGTTCCTTTACGCCCATTCGAGCCAGATTTTTGGCTTCCTTTACTAAGTCTTCTATGCTGCGGCTGATGTGATTGCCCCTCATGAGTGGGATAGCGCAAAACGAACAGGTCCTGTTGCAGCCCTCCGATATTTTGAGGTAGGCGTAGTGCTGTGGCGTGGAAGCAATGCGTTCGCCAATGAGCTCATGCTGATAATTTGCGTTGAACTTCGCCAGTAAACCCGGAAGTTCCATCGTGCCAAAGAAGGCATCCACTTCAGGGATCTCGGCCTCGAGGTCGTCCTTGTAGCGTTGTGATAAGCAGCCTGTCACATAGAGCTTATCTATCTCGCCCTGCTTTTTGGCCTCAGCATATTGCAAAATGGTATTGATCGATTCCTGTTTGGCCAGGTCAATAAATCCACAGGTATTCACCACGATGATGTTGGCATCATCCTCTGTGCTCTCGTGGCTGACATCGTAGTCATTGGCCTTGAGCTGGGTGATGATGTTTTCTGAATCCACCAGGTTTTTGGAGCACCCGAGAGTGATCACATTGACCTTGTCTTTCTTAAGTGTTTTTGTTTTCATTTGGCTGTATGCCTGCTGTTTTTTTGAAAATGGCTGCAAATATACGGTGTTATTGGGATTTGTGGTGGATTATGGATGTGGAGGGACTTTATCCACATTGAAAATTGGAGCCAATTAAAAGATTAACAATAGAACGAGGACTTTTGGTAGCATACAAACCAATTGGGATATCCCTTCGGATAGAAGTTGTTCCGGGAAAAGCCAGATTTATTTAGCATTTACAAATTGATTTCAGGGTTTTGCATTTTATGAATGCAATGAGACCGAAATTCTGACAATGGAAGGTTTGATGTTGATCTTTATTCTGTGTAAACAGGTTTTAAAAGATTCTCAAACACCTATAGTACAAGGCATTAGTGTATGCGGGTAAGCAGTATTTAAAATAGCTTTTATTGGCTGATCTCAATTGTCTGATCTTCTTTATTGGGATCAAGTAACAAAACATCAGGATCCAGGATTACCTTAGAAACTTTCTTTTTAGTTTCAAGTTTGATTTCATTGAGCCCGCTTTTTACTTTAATCATGTACGTTGTTTCTTCTTCTGAGTTCTCAGCAATTATGCCCACTTTCACAAAATCATTGAAATCTTTTACCTCAGTTTTCCTACCGACTGCATTGGCCCGGAATTTTCGTACATCTAATTTCAGATGTAAAATTCCATCATTTTGTTTGGCTGAAAGCAGTCGATTGTCGTAAATGGTAATGGTTTCAAATAAATCTTCAATTAAATATTCCAAAGTGTCGGGCACAACTCTTCTAATCGTTTCTATGAATTCCAATGAAGTAGGGTAAGGTGGTTTGTTGTCCAAATTGGATTGCTCAAATTGCGCTAATGCTCCGTTGAATTTTGCTTCACCTATGTAACTGGACAAAGATGTCAAAACGAGCCCGCCTTTAACATAGTTGAGGTAGTCTTGATCTGGCGACGCATACCTCAATGGAACTTCATCGCTCAATTTTGCCCTCATATCAAAATATACAGCGTGAGCTTTCGCCCTATTTTCACGGATGACTTTTTTTCCAAATTGATCTTCAATCGCACGTTTTGATATGTATTCAGCCATTGACTCAGTGATAAGTTTACCACCGTTAACATTTGCAGGATCAACTTTATGACCCCACCAATAATGGGCTATCTCATGGGCAGCAACAAAATATGGATGATTGAATTCTTCATTTTTTTTGTCATCGATATCACATAACATTATAGATTCTGAGAAGGGAATCAAATTGCCATTTAATGTGGCAAAACTGCCTAAAGACAACGGAAACTCGATCATGCTTAATTCCTCATGTTGCAATGGTGAAAACCACTTTTCACAGTAGGCTATGCCGTCCATAGCACCTTCGCTTAAGTACTTGAGGTTCTGCTTGTGTTTGGGATGGTGGTAAATGTTAAGCGTCCTCTGACCAAATGTTGTTGTATATTTTTCATAATGCCCCGACAACCAGGCAATGTTACTTTTAATATGGCCGTTGGATTTGTAATGAAAAAAATTTCTCCCCATTAAATTTCCTGAGTCAATCAGTTCGCCCAGAGAAAATGCAATCTGATCTCCTGAAGTGGTGACCAGAGTTTCAAATTCAATATTTTGCATATTGTTTGAATTGAAAGAGTCACCCAACAAGCTCGAATCAGATGGAGTCAGGGCTTTATCTTTCCTTGGAGGAAGACCAAATTTTGCACGTTTTGAAGAATCGGTCAAAAAAGTTTGTCGCACTCCAAGGCTCGGAAGTACTTTGTTGGTAATGTATGTTCCATCTGTGAGCACACGACTATTGTCATGTAAGAGGGAATTCCTGTAGTTTTTTATCTCAATATGCATGTGAAGGCTATCTCCCTGTTGAAGCGGCTTATCCAGCAAGAATGTCAAATACTTCATTTCAATATCTTCATTTATCAGCCTGGACGGTGTTTTTAGGTGTACTTTCACAGCTTCTTTAAAACTCGTTCCTACCAATATGGTATCAATAGGTGTATCCAATAAATTTACAAAACTCAAAGTGCCGGTAAGCAAAAAGTTTCTTTTATCAGGAAATAGGTCCATGGTTAAATTTGCCTTAGCCAATCGGGGCTGAGGATGATCTGCCAAATGACCATAACAAAGTTCATTATTGGCAAGAAACCTATCTTCATCAGCATCAGAATAAAAGGTTTTACTGACCTTGTTTTCCTGGAGATAAACATTGGTCCCCATTATAAAAAATACGATCATACTGGATATTAACACAATACCCATTTGCCAATCCAGCCGAAGTTTTATCTTTTGCCATCTTTCTTGCCAAGAATAGGTATATCCTCTTTTCCAAAACAAGAGAGATAAAAGAATAAAAATAAATGCGCCTAAAGACCAGTATAGTTTATAGAAAAAATAAACTGGCAGGGCTGATCCATATTGGTTAAAGTCAGAATATTTAAATCCCATGAACATATTAGGGACATGATTGAATTGTAAAAAATGCTCTTTGAATAAAGGCATATTCAGCGTTTCACCTATGTCTGGCAATAAAAGGACTCCTATGGGTATGAGGATAGTGGTCAAAAAGCTTAAATATATATTTTGGAAAAGACTATGGACAAAAAACGCCATACATGCCCATATGAAAAAATGGATCAGATTCAGTATATACAATTCAAAAAAGTAATGTAAAAATTCATATCTGTAATATCCATGCAAGGTTTGGATAATTACGCCTGAGAGCAAAGCTAAAGTCAACAAGACCAGCTGCATTTTAAGAATTGCCAACATTTTGGTGATTAAAAATATCCAATTGGGTTGAAGAGTAGATGCTGTAAGATCTTGCATGCCCACGGCGCGGTCCCGAAATACAAGTATTCCTGTGAATAAAAAAGTCAATAGATTAAATGGTCCCGAAAAAATAAACATCGGTATCCTGAGCATCTCAGATGTAGTGGGCAACATGGCTACCCCGTTTTGTGGCACCATGCCTTTTTGTTGGATGAATACAAGAAAACCACCCGCTAATACAATAGCTAAAAAAGGCCAACTAAAAACGATGTATTTAAAGTCCACATTTGATAAATTCCAGACTAAACGGATTTTGCTTATTGGGTCGAAATTTAGTCTGGTTCTTTGGATATGGGTATTAGGTTTAATTGCTTTATGGTCGTGCAAAAGTGGCTTTATTGACTTTTTAGAAGGTTTGATATTTGCAAACTGAGAAAGCTGGAATTTGGATAACATCACAAATCCGCAAATAATCCCAAAACTCAACCAGAGCAATCTATTCCATATGATGATTCCTGAAATCGGTATTGAAAGTTGATTTCTGTCGCTTAAGGTCCAAAATTTTGTTATTGATTGAATTGCTTTTGTTCCAAATGGGTCGGCAAATGCTCCAATGTTTTCAGGCAGGGAACCTATTGCAATATTGAAAATGTTGATCAAAATGGCGGTAATAAATCCAATGTAAATATTTCTGGAGAGACCCACAATGGTGAAAATAAATACAGAGATTATGAATAGATTAGGCCAGACAAAGAGCATGTATAATTTCAGGTGAGTTACCCATGAAAAGGGAATTACAGCATCAGGGTTGACATTGGGCATTTCGACACCAACAGCGAACCCGAGCCCAATCAATGAAGAAAGAATAATGACGATCAGAAAGGAACTTGCAAATTTAGCCAGCAAATATTGATACTTTGTAAATGGGTATGAAAAAAGGATGACTTGCATGCGGCTGCCATAATCACGGTAAATGGACGCTCCCACAATAGATGGCAACATGAAAATTACCAATTGATTGATGAAGTTGGTGAGATAAGATATCCTGGAGGCAGAATTTTGAATGGTAAGATTTGGGCCGGACATTTCCTCTGCAGCCATGCCCCACATAGTGATCATGGTTAAAGCAAATATGAAACTACCAAATATATAAGGTATTGGATTTCTTCTCCAAAATCCGATTTCGTGCAAGAAAATTACTCTAAACATGCTTATGGTTTAATGTGGCAAAATAGAAGTCTTCAAGTGTTGGCAAGACCGATAAAAAACTTTCACCAGGTTTTGCCTCTGACAAAACACGTACGTTGAGCGAATGATCTGCATTGTAGTTGGAGGACAGGACCGTGTATGAGGATTTATAGATGTGAAGTTCTGATTCAGTGATCTGCGTGGTAAAAATTTTTCCAATTAAAGAATTCATTGCTTCTTGTGGTGTTAGATGACTGAAGATCCTGCCATGATTGAGTATGGCCATATCCGTACACAAATCCTTGATGTCGTCCACGATGTGCGTAGAAAAGATCACTATATTTTCACGGCTGATCTCACGCAATATATTCAGGAATCTTTGACGCTCAGCCGGGTCCAGACCTGCTGTGGGTTCATCAACTATGATGAGCGAAGGAGCATTGAGCAATAGTTGAGCAATGCCAAAGCGTTGTTTCATTCCACCGGAATAACTGCTTACATTCACTTTTCTTACCTCAGACAGATTGGTGATCTCCAGACATTTTTCAATGAGCTTTGCTCTTTCCTTTTTTGAAGAAACTCCTTTGAGCTGAGCAAGATAATCGAGGAGTCGTTCTGCGGAAATCCCTGGATAAACTCCAAATTCCTGTGGCAGGTAGCCCAGAACTTTTCTCAGCTCCATCACTTCTGTGAGTACATTAATATTATTGAATGTCACCGTACCCGCGTCCGGAGACTGAAGCGTTGCAACCGTACGCATGAGTGTTGATTTGCCTGCCCCGTTTGGGCCCAGTAAACCAAACATTCCTGAATTGATTTCTATGCTTACTGCATCCAATGCTTTGGTACCATTTGGATATGTTTTGGTAAGATTTTCTATCTTAAGCTTCATTATTTTTTTCTCTCAAATCTAGAGTCGGTTTATGTGTTAATTGCATTTACATGACATAAGGCTCAATTTCAATGATCAATGGAGATTTAGCCCTTTGTCACGAATTATTGGTCTTTTATCATGAATTTGTTTACGCTTTATGCAAAGAGGATTAATTTGTGTCAATGAAGGATTTTGTAGCTAAAGTCAAAGGATTTTTTTTGAATTCAAGTGTTTGGTTATACGCTGGTTTTATTCTTTTTTGTGCGTACTACCAAATGCAGGTTTCCAGAGAACTGGGGTGGGGAAGTATGGTTGGAAATTTCTTTTTATTGACCCTAATTTTTATTTCTGTACTCATCTTCATTTCCTTAGAGGATGCCAAAAAGCAAAAGTGGACACCTCGCTTTTTTTGGATTTTTTGGATTTTTTCCTTCATAATTCTTCCATGCATTTTGATTCTGACAATTCAATCTATCAATGTTTTGATTACCGGATTTGATGCGTTTCTACCCAAAAACATAATACAATATTTTCTAATAAATGCAGGCCTGGTAATTGTTTATTGGTTGTTAAAATGGACGGGAAATGATACTTCATTTATTTTGATAACCAATAGGTTGAAAAATTTAAGTTTTTTTAAATTGACCATTATTCTGGTTTCAATGGGTTCACTTATGCTGCCTCTCATCTCCAATAAATTTCAGGAAATGAGCAGCACAGATCCTATGGGCACAACGATGATAAAGTATATAAGTTTTGTCCCACAAATATTTTTAATTTATTTTTCTTACTATCTTTTTTATTATATAAATCATCATTTCCTTTTTAAACATGTCTTTCAGCAAAAAGGTATTATTGCATATCTGCTCGGTTGTATCGGTTTGGTGCTTTTCCTGACTCCTTTACTTAATTCATTTTTTTTGCTCTTACCTGTAATGCGTGATTTGTCAATTCACCCATTGGGAACAGGAATAAATTTATTCAATGATATTGCCTACTTTTTCCCAATACTGGTCATGTTACTTTCTTTTCCAATCATTATACTCATTGAATGGAATAAAAAAACACGTGCAATTCAGGAGTTAAAAAATGAGAAAACACAGGCAGAGTTGAATTTACTCAAACAACAAATAAATCCTCATTTCTTTTTTAATACCCTCAATAACCTTTATGCTTTGAGTCTTGATAAATCTGATCTTGCTCCCGAAGCCATTTTAAAATTATCAAAGTTAATGCGTTATGTCATCTATAAAGGGTCTCAAAACGGTGTCACGCTCAGTGAAGAAGTAGCTTACTTAAAGGACTATTTAGACTTGCAAAATTTGAGAATTCATACACTCGTGACCATAAATTTTCAAACACAAATTGAAAACGAAGACCAATTGATAGCCCCTCTTCTTTTGATTAATTTGGTGGAAAACGCATTTAAACATGGCATTGAACCAAGTGATAGCGGTGGATTTATTACTATTATTTTGAAAGAGGAAAACTCAAAACTTTCATTTGTTTGCGAAAACTCATTTGATTTTGAAGGGCAATCATATGATATAAATGGCATAGGACTTACAAATTTAAAACGTAGGCTTGAGCTTAGATATCCAGACCGGCATGTTTTGCAATTGAATATAAATGAGACGTTCAAGGCAGTTTTAGACATTTGTTTATGAAAAAAATTAAAGCAATAATTATTGATGACGAGCCTTTAGCCCATCGTATTATAGAACGATTTAGTGCAGATATACCCTATCTGGATATCGTTGGAAAGTGTTATTCTGCTACAGAATCGTATGCAATATTGTCATCGACTGAGATCAATTTGATATTTCTTGACATCCAAATGCCTCGCCTTACCGGCTTGGACTTTCTAAGAACATTAGAATATGTTCCACACATTGTTATCACTTCTGCATTTGAAGAATATGCTCTTGAAGGTTTTGAGCTTCAGGTTTCAGATTATTTACTCAAGCCTTTTTCATTCGAAAGATTTCTCAAAGCAATTCAATTGGTGCATGCAAACCTGGAATTAAGGAATACTTTTGACAAAGGTGAAAAAACTGTATTCATTAAAGTAGACAAGCGCCAGATTCAGATAGAAATTTCAGAAATTCATTGTCTTGAAAGTTATGGAAATTATGTTAAGATTTGGCTTTCGAATGATATGTACCTCACTCCAAGAACCCTGACGTCTTTTGAAGAGGAATTGACGGCGCTTACCTTCCAAAGGGTTCATAAGTCCTTTATCCTCAATAAGGATTTCGTTGATTATGTGGAAGGAAATATGATAGTATTGAAAAATAAAATGATTATACCTATTGGAAAAAATTACAGACAAGAGGTTAAAACCTGGTTTTAAATGAGAGAAGTTTGACTGCGATCAGACAGTCTGACAACTAAATAGAAAAAGGGCAAAAATATGCTTTAATCTTTCTAATTTTGTTGGGGTATTAAAATCCAAATCCGATAAGTTTATAAATTTCCACTATTAATTTAGAATGCTTTAAGGAGATGGATTATTTGGGAGAAGCAGTTTGTTCATTGCGATAAGAAAGGGTAAAAAATGTTTAGACATCAGGGTAAGACGCGAACACTAAGTCACAACCTTAAAATAGCTTCTCTTCTATCTTTTGTTGCAGGATTCGTCAATGTCGCCGGTTATTTTGCTGTGCAACGTTTGACCACAAATGTAACGGGACATTTTGCCTTCTTCATGGATGAAGTATTTAAACTCAATTTTTGGCAGGGCTTTGTATATTTTTTGTACATCTTTTTCTTTTTCCTGGGTTCTTTTACCTCCAACCTCCTCATAGAAAGCATATCGAGGAAGGATGACCGGCATATTTTTGTTGCACCCGTTTTATTCGAAAGTTTGATTTTATTGTTTGTTGCACTTACAGGAAGAGATTTGGTTGCAAACAATCCAAATACAATCGCTTTCTGCTTGTTGTTTGCCATGGGATTGCAGAACTCACTGGTCACCACCATATCCAATTCAATTGTGAGGACTACACATTTGACAGGCCTTTTTACCGACCTCGGCATCGAATTGTCGCAGCTGTTTTTTTACAAAGAAATAGACCAAAGGGCCAAATTGATTTCTTCTATTAAATTGCGCTTGACCATCATTTGCTTCTTTTTTATAGGCGGGATTGTGGGTGGAGTATTATATGCACAATTTCTACTTCTAGCTTTAATGGTTGCTTCCGCTACCCTGGTGGCGGGCTTGATTTACGATGATATAAAATTTAAATTCATTTTGCTCAGGAGAAAGCTAAAGAAGGTTTGATGGTGTTGTAAGTGATTCAATTTGTTTTTATCCACGCGACTGTTTTAGCGAATGGCTTTGTAGATATTATAAACTTAGCCCAAGTGTCATTGCACACATTTACATTTTTTATTTATTGTCAGCTTATATATTGACAAAAACATGAAGGATTTGTAAATCATAAGAAACTGAGATCAAAAGTCAGTATTGGTTTAAAGCCGTTAAATGAAATCATAAGCCTTTTAAACCAAATTTTAACACTTTCAGAAAGTCAAAATTTATTCCAACCACTTTCTCTGCTTCAACCATGATTTAAAATCTGATGGCCATTGGTCAGAAGCGGTGCCTTTGGGCTGCATTCCAAAACCATGATTGCCGTTTTCGTATATGTGGAGTTCTGTGGGTTGAGCCTTAGAGATCCATTCGTTGTACAAATCTATGCTGTGTGGGACAAACTTTAGCCCGTCATCGCTGGCGACTGCGATGAACATGGGAGTTAGTTTTTCGGGGAATATAGAGCCGATGACCGCAGGTTTGTACAGGTAAAAAGGTGCAATTATGGCTGGTTTTAATTTTTGTTCTGCAGACAGTAATACTGACATCGTCAAGGTCGCACCGGCAGAAAAACCCATCATGCCGATTTTAGAGGTATCAAAACCTTTTGATGCAGAAATTTCATGAATCATTGACAAAGCCCTGATGCCATCCTGAGTCGCAAGTTCTACCGTAGGCGTATTGTTGGCATCTAGTTTTTTGAAGTCGCTCATCAAACCAAACAATTCCTGCATGGGATCCTGCCCATGGATCCTGGACAACCTATATTTCAAGACAAATGCGTCTATGCCCAAAGTGTTGAGGAATTCAGCCACTTTGGTCCCCTCATTTTCAGTAGAAAGTATGTGAAAAGCACCTCCCGGAGCAACCAGCATCACTGCCCCCGTTCTGATATTTTCGGGTGCTCTGTAATACGTCATGGTAGGTTTCGTAACATTATAGACAAAAGCATTTCCTGTATTCGCTCCAACAGTTTTTTCTTCCCAGGTCCAGTTTTCAGAGCCCGGAGCTGTACCAGGGTACAATGGAATGATTTCCTGAGCATGAAGTGAAACCAATAAAAAGTATGAAATAAAGAAGAAACACTTTTTCATTTTAATAGTCATAATTTTAAACCCGGTAAAGAAAGTTTAATGCGAAAACAAATCTAGTCGATTAAAGATATTTCTTAATCAAATTGATTTATAATTAGCTTCAATTGAAAACAAACAAAATTTATCATGATCAAATCATGGCCATGTACCATGCTGATCTGGCATTGAGGGACAATCTCATCCGGGAGAAAAAATTGGGCGACGGATACCATAAGGATATGAAGGCTCTGCACTTATCCAACGCAAATCAGCTGGAAAGCATTCTGGATGAAATTGGTTTTCCTACTGCGGACAAAGTAGGTCGAGAAGCCTATGAGGCAGCCTGGATGATTGCTCAACACTCCATTGGAAGTCCTAAGTTCATGAGGAAATTTGCCCAACTTCTGGCAGAAGCTGTGGAAAATCAAAAGGCGGATAAAAAATTATTGGCTTATCTCAACGACAGGATAGCAGTTTTGGAGGGTAAGCCCCAGCAATTTGGAACCCAGTTTGACTGGGATGAAAATGGAGAACTGAGCCCTAATCTAATGGATAATGTAAGTTTGGTCAATGAAAGGAGAGCGACTTTGGGAATGAATAGTATTGAAGAACAAACTCAGTCAATACGTGAGCGGTCAAAGTTGGAACATCAGCGTCCTCCAAAAGATGCAACGAAGAGAAAGAAGGAAATGGATGAATGGCGAAGAGCAGTTGGTTGGCTGGACTAAAAATAAAAAATCAATCATTACGGGGCAGTCTGAATGAATTGATGCAACGCTTTCTGTTATAAAAATCGTGGATTATAAATGATCCTTGGTGGTAGATTTTTGCCAAACAAAGGCTCCATTCTGATTTTTAAAATAAAATCATGGCTTCCTTCATTAGTATAACGCAAAGGAGACAATCCCGCCTCATAACTGTAATACAAACTTACTTTCTGTGAGAGTTGGTATCCTGCGATGATGGCCAGGGCGTCAATTGATTTTCCACTGTATCCCCTGAGCATAAGGCCTCCCATGGTCCGCATTCGGTATTGCCCAATAACGCCGAGGTCTGTTTGAAGAATGCGCAAATTGGTCCTGAAAGCAACATTAGGCATCAGTAATATTTCATCATTTAAAGCATAGTCATATCTGAACATGCCATAAACCGTCCTGTCAAACCTGAACTTTGCATCTCCCAGACTTTGATTGGGTGAAACCAAATCAGCAAAAGAAACTGCAGCAGTGAAAAGATTATTGGTATAGGCACCACTGACCTCCCAGTTGACACCAAAACTGTTCATAAAACCAGCGGTTAGCACAGGGTCATTGTGATTGATGAGGTTGTCTTCATAGGACCCATCAGGAGTGGTAATTTTACTGCCATCCAGACGAAGTTGGTTGATGCCCAACCTCAAACCACCTGATATCAGTCCACCCATGAAGCCCGTCACATAATTGTACGAAAATCTCATTTGTGTTGTCCTGAGGTTTCCGGCGCTGTAAGTATAAAGATCAGCACCTACGGCTCCATTCCATGCATATACCGGCATATTGGCGCCCAGGTATTGGGTATTGGGACCATTGCCAAAATTGGTCCATTGACTCCTCAGTTGGCCGTTAATAGACAATGATCGCTCCATACCACCCAAAGAAGAGTGATCGGTATACGGGTTGAAGATCATCAATGAAGATTGAGGACCCTGTTGCCCAAGCAACGGAACTGCAAACATCAGCAAGGCATATATCCGGTAAAGCTTCATCCTCATGATTATATGAACAGCCATCTCAGCCTTTCGTTCTCAAATTTATCGAATCTATATCAATAATGCAGAAAATTGCATCATTATTTCCCCAAACCACAATTTCATGATGTAGATTGTTCATTTAAGTCAACTCATATGCAATTTCTTATGGCTAATACTTGAATTTATAGACCCAATTGAAACCCGTAGCAAGCTGAGGCGTTACACAATTGAATTCGAACGAAGAAAATAGCCGGTAAAAATGAACATCAGCAATAGCATATACAGACAAATTCTCAACATCCGGCAGAGCATCGCATTTTATCCGGCCATCATTGCCCTCGCCTTTTTGTTGCTGTCTTTTTTTGTGATGTACGTTGAGCACATCAATGGATTTGAAGGCATCAAAGACCACATCAGCTTCCTTTTAGTGAAAAACCTGGAAGACGCCCGCCTTATTTTGGGAACGCTGGTGGGCAGCATCATTTCTCTGATGGTTTTTAGCTTTTCTATGGTGATGGTAGTCCTTAACAGTGCCTCCACGGCTTTCTCACCCAGGGTAATTCCTGGCCTTATTACCAATAAGGCCCATCAGATAGTTTTGGGCATTTATCTGGGCACCATTCTTTTTTCTTTGCTTTTGATCATAAACATCAACAAGGAAAACGCAGATGCACCCCTGCCATCTGTTGGCGTCCTTTTTTCGATGATTTTTGGTGTGATTTCACTAAGCCTTTTCATATATTTTATACATTCCATCAGCAAGGACATCCTGGTCGATAATATATTGGATAATATTTATGAAACCACCCGCAAAAAAATGTCCTCCTACGGGGACAAAAGGAACGAAACATTACCTGATTTTTCGAAATGGTCGGACCTTAGGGTGAGGCAAAATGGCTATTTCAAACAAATCAAAATAGATAGCCTGCTTTCGATTTGCAACGAGCACGACTGCCGTATTTACATCAGCGAATATCCCGGATATTTTTGTGTAAGCAATTTTCCATTGATAAAAGTCAGCCGTTCTGATATACCGGACGATGTCAAAGAGGACATCCTCAATACCATTATTTATTATCCTGAAGAACGACTTGACGACCATTACCACTTTGGGTGCAAACAGATTTCTGAAGTAGCTGTGAAAGCATTGTCTCCGGGTATCAATGATCCGGGCACCGCCTCCAAAGCCATAGACATGTTGACCATTCTATTGATCAAAAGAATGGAATTGAATGATATCCTCCACCTCAAAAAAGAGGACTGCAAAGGTGGAGTTTTCCTGCAGGAACCAAGTCTCGATGACTTGTTGTTCCGCCATTTATCTCCCATTAGACATTATGGCAAAGAGGACAACAAAATCATGATGCAATTGATGCTGATGGTCAATCATTTACTCCATTCCGACCATAGAACCCGCGAACACACCGATACCATTATCCGGTTTGGGGAAAGCATTAGAGAAAGCTGTGAGCAGCATATGCAAAACCAATATGACCTCGGCCGTATCAATGTACTCATTGAAGAATTTGACCAGTTGAAAAATCAGGCATAACCACGACTTTCAATCATTTCAAAAATGTTTCACTACTCTTTGATCAAAAGCATTTTTTTTGTGCTTTGTCCCTGACTGGTGATCAAACTGTACAAATAGTATCCCGGTTGTAAGTTGAAATCATCCAACACGAGGGTATGCATTCCTGGTGAGAGCTTCTGATTCAGGGGCGTTGCAATGAGCCTTCCGGCCATGTCATAAATGACGATTTTTGCATTTGTTGATGCAGACAAGTAAAAGTTGATGCTAGTGGTATTAGAAAATGGATTGGGATGATTTTGCAACAATTGAAATTGAGCTTGATCTTGATGATCCACGCCACTTACAATAGGAAATTCCAGATTTCGATAAAAAAAGAGCCCGCCCTGAAATCTTCCAAGGAACAAATCCATATCGGTGTCATCGTCAATATCTGTCAAAAAAGGTATAGCCCTGTCATTCCCACTTCCTGCAACCGGTATGAAGTTATTACCTTTCAGATGAAAAGAAGGTAAAGCTTTCGTGCCCACATTTTCGTAATAAATTACTTTCCCTTCTGCCCCGCCTATCATCAAGTCCAAATCCATGTCGCGATCAAAATCTATGAATTGAAAATACATGTCATAATCTCCAATCAATTGTCCGCTATCATCTTTTAATGTGTCGTTGGTGGAGGTGAACTTATAATTTCTTGCAGTCCCATCATTGCCGTACTTTCTAATAACATCAGGTAAGTCACCATTGCGTGCAACATAATACAAATCAAAATCTCCATCGTCATCCAGGTCTGCAAACTGAGGTCTGTAGGCGTTTACATTTGAAGACATATTATCTTTAATCTGCAAAGAAGCAATGAATTTTGGCACTAGTGCTGTACCTGAATTTTCATAAAAATATACTTCTCTTGAAGAGTTGCCTCCGATCAAATCTATATCGCCGTCTCCATCCAGGTCAGCCCACGTGGGATAACTTCCAAAGTTGATCCAATCATTTATAAAATGGTCATGCCTATATGTAAAAAATGGTGAAGATGCGGTTCCCGTGTTTTCAAAATAATAGAACAGTTTTCCATAATCAGGAGAAACCAAAAGATCTTGGTCGCCATCATTGTCAATATCGATGAGGGTAGGAGTGGCATAATATCCAAAATCCAGATAATCTAGTGGTATTTGTATTTTTTCTAGCTCCATCTTAGGATTCGTTGGTGTTCCATTATTCTTGAAATAGGTAATTGCACCAAAATTTGATCCAAAGAATAAGTCGTAGTCATTGTCTTTATCAATGTCCACTAATACAGGATGAATGAAATCAAGAAAATTATCTGTGCTTATGAATTCTTGCTGTTCCAATAGAAATACAGGGGCATTTTTTGTGCCGATATTTCTATAGAAAGATATCCCCGGATCACTAGAACCGGTAAATAGATCCAAATCATTGTCATGGTCAATATCAACAAGATACGATGTGTAAAATATGGAACCAGGCTTGATGATGCTACCTGCCTGGTCTCGCAAAGTATCTATAAACTCAAATGTGGAGGAAAGACTGTCTCTCCTCTTGTGCCAGAAATAACCTTCCTGATAGCTCCCAACAATTAGGTCATTGAGTCCATCCCCATCCAGGTCAGCAAATGTGGGACTGGAGGTAAATCCAATATCAATGTCTTCAAAAAAGTTTGAAATCAATTTAAAATTCGGAATCTGGGACGAACCTGTGTTCTCAAAATACTTGATTCTGCCATCATTGCTACCTATAAAGAGATCAAAGTCATTGTCAAAATCTATGTCTTCGAATGAGATCCAGTTGTTGTTGACACCAAGGTTGATTTGACTGAGATTTGTATCGACAAGGGTGAACTTCCCATTTGACCCTTCTCCGTCGTTTCTGTACCAATTTAATTTTCCTTCCGGAGTAGCAACGAAAAACAAATCATTGTCTCCATCGCCATCAATATCTGGCATAGCTATGGTCAATTGATTGTAACCGCCATTCCATGGGTTTTGAAAAGTTTTGTTATCGATAGAAACAGGTATTCCGTCTGTCTCTAATCTAAATGACTGTGCCTTCAGTAAAAATGAGACCGTCAGAAGGCAAAACAATGTTGCAGCTTTCATGATTGATTGGGTTTGGTTGTTCCAAATATCATGAAAAAATCATGCAAAAAAGAATCTTCGACTTGTTAAATGAACAAGCACATCGCCATTAAAACCAATGAAGCTGAAATTTTAAGAGCTGCTCAGTAATTTGATTTGCTATGATTTAAAAATCAATTTTCTTAAGATTCACGGGACTTTCTGAATAGGTATAATGCTATAGTCGTATTAAATATCCAGGGTAGCCAGGCTGATAACCTGTAAATCAGGATGAATTCGATTCCCGTTAATAAAGGGACAAGCAATAGGGTTCTTTGCGTTATAGCTGCAAAAGTCAAACCATAGTTGATGGACATCCACTTTTTATGTTTGTCAATTTGTTTTAGTTTTATAAATCTAATAGCTACAATTGCAGATATAAACCAAAAAATGGCGAGTAATGAAAAACCAATGGTTGTGATTAGCCCTCCCATTGCATATCGTGCAACAACAAAACCCATCACTGAACTGATTATTGCAGAACAGAAATATAGATATCCAAGTCTTTTGTGTAAGTTCAGCCTACTTGCCCTCAACTTGCTCAGGAATTGCGTTGGACCTGAGAAAATTGCAATTATTCCAAACAGAATATGAGACTTAAAACAAATTCTATATAAATCATTGGAGGAAATTTCTTTGTTCTTCAGTATTCCAGATATTTCATGCTGAAAAAAATGAAATGACATAATAAGCATCGAAAATGCCCCAAGAAAGAAAAATCCAATAAGGAGATTTTTTTTCATTTAATTATTTGAAATGAAATTTACCTCATGCAAATCGAATCCAATAATTTTCTCCCAAAGATTTTTTACCATTGACTTTAATTCAGGAGACAGAGTCAATAATCAAATGCTCAGCAACCCATCTATTCTTGCATGTTCTTCTTCAGCCAAGGTAATCAACTTTGTAATTAGATCTGTATAAGCCAGGCCTGCAGCCCCCCATAGTTTTGGATGCATGCTGATTTTGGTGAATCCGGGTAGGGTGTTGATTTCATTGATGATGATGGTCAATCATATACTCCATTTTGACCAAAAAGCCCAGGAACAGGCGGGCACAATTCACCCTTTAGGGTAAGCATTAAAGAGAGCTTTGAGAAATAAATGGTTAATAAATATGACCTCTTTAAAATCGAGGTTCTGTTAAATAAGTCTGATCAATTGAAAAAATCAATAGCCCTTAATTAATTCCTTATTCTTCAATGCTCAAATCATTTAGTGTTTCCATCAATTCAAAATTCGAAATATTGAACAACATATCTGTTATGTTATAAATTGAGTCACCCAATTGTGGATGCAAATAATGGATGGTAGTGCGTCCCGAATTTTGTGATACGATAATTTTCTTTTTTCTTAGAAATTCCAGATGTTTTGAAATAGTATTTCGATGAAGCGGAAGATCCTCAGTGATTTGGCTAAAGGGGACGCCTTTATTTCCAGCCTCAATTAATTTCCTTAAGATCCTTGACCTTGCTGGGTGAGTAAAAAGACTACTTAAAGTTGAAAAATAGTGTTCACTTTCACTAAATTTTGATGCTCCTGAAAAAGCCATGGTAAAAATATTTCAAGGGTTAAAAATAGAATCACAATATATACAAATCTACTCAGATAATAATACAAGTCAAATTTAATGATAATTCAATAGCTGTAGAATTTATGAATGATATGGGTTGGAATAGAAGCTTGCCACATGTGAATCACATTCGTCCAATCGTGAGAGAAGCTCACCACATGTGAATCACATTTGTCCAATCGGTAGGGAAACCCACCACATGTGAATCACATTCGTCCAATCGGGAAGGAGGTCCGCCACATGTGAATCACATTCGTCCAATTGGTAGGGAAACCCACCACATGTGAATCACATTCGTCCAATCGGGA
>JAGQWX010000051.1 GCA_020436935.1 Saprospiraceae bacterium | reverse complement strand
CCATGTGCAATCGCCCCTGATGATGGTTTTTGAGGGCAGCAAGAATATATGCCATGCCACCTTCATTGTGGGCACTGTCGACGAGCACCATGGGGCATTGATCCAAAACCTGCCATCGCCCCAGGTAATAGACATTCGATCGGAAAGATTTCAGATATTTTTTAAGTTTTGAAAGGTTCCACTTCATACCTTCTTGCTCCAGAAGTGAAAGTCCTGCAAAAGCTGTTCGGAGATTTTTGTCCTGAAAAGGTCCTGAAATATCAATTTCCATCTTCCACTGATGCCCTGGTATTCTGACGGAAAACATCGTTTTCTGAAAATCCTGAAAGTGGATGATGATTTCACAAATATCTTCGGCGTAGGTCAAAGGAGAACTGTGCTCTATGGCGATGTTATTGAAAACGGGGGTGGTCTCCTCCTGCCTTTCTCCAATGAGCACAGGTTTACCTTTTTTAATGATGCCGGCTTTTTCACCAGCAATGGCCTCAAGTGTATTTCCAAGCAATTCTGTATGATCCAGAGATATGTTCGTGATGACCGAAAGCAATGGATCTACCACATTGGTGGAATCAAGCCTTCCTCCAAGACCTACCTCTATGACTGCAAAGTCTACATGTTCTCTAGCAAAATATTCAAAAGACATGGCGACGGTGATCTCAAAAAAGCTGGGTTGCAAGCTTTCTATCAGCGGAAGCCACTGGTTGGTAAAGTTGATTACAAAGTCTTTTTCTGGCAATTTGCCATTGACCTTCATCCGTTCCCTCATGTCTTTATAATGAGGAGAGGTGTGCAAACCAACTTTATATCCCTGCGAGGCAAGCATGCCTGCCAGCAGATGGCTCACACTTCCTTTGCCGTTGGTGCCGGCGACGTGGACGATTTTGTATTTTTGATGGGGATTGCCCATGGCTGCGAGCAATGTCACAATATTTTCCAGAGAAGGTTTCAATGCGGCCGGCCCTTGTCTGGTAAACATGGGCAGTTTGAGCATCAGAAAGTCGCATACTTCTTCGTACGTTTCAAACTTATTCATGACGCTTCTACAAAGTTGATTTTGGTCCAATCCCTCTGCATGACTTCAAGCTCCTGATTGATCCATTGCTCTGATTGATCCTTGAGCCACGTCCCATCTGCAGACTCGAGGACTTCACCAAAATGAAGTTTTACATTGAGCCGCCACTTGCTGAATTGTGTGACGAACTGAACCAGAAAGTTGTGATGCCTCCACAAATCTGAATCGTGCATGTATTCTATGGCAACAGGCACAATTTTCAAACCATTGTCTGCTGCTTCCAGAAAAGTTCCGGTTTTGAAGGGTAGGGTATGGCGATGGAGTCCTATGGTGCCTTCGGGATAAACGAGGACGTTGTGTCCACTTTTGATGGTTTCCACCATTTTTTCACGTACGGCATTACGGGAGTCTTTATTTTCTCGTTTTACATACAAAACTCCTGTTTTTTTCGCTCCCCAATTGATCACAGGATAACTGGCCACTTCGGCCTTCGCAATCACAAAAGCGTCAAGATATCTGCACAGCACAATTGGGTCCGCGAACGATCGGTGATTGCACACATAAAGTGCAGCACCTTCTATAGGCTGACCCTTTACTTCAATGTGAATATTGAGAAATGGAACGCCAATGTATCTGAGCCAATGCCTTCTTAAAGCAAAGGCCCGCCTTGTAGAATCCCCAAGTATCGGTGTCGTCAATGCATAGTAAAAAAGCCACAAAAGCATCGTCAAAATGATGCAAAGGGCTTTAACTACCGCCCAGATATAACCGAATATCCTGATCACTCTTTTACGGAAGCTGCCTTTTCAGGCTTCATCTGTGGGAAAAACAATACGTCCTGGATAGAACTTTGATTGGTCATGATCATGGCAAGACGATCCATACCTATACCCAGACCTGCTGTTGGTGGCATACCATATTCCAGTGCCCTGAGGAAGTCTTCGTCCAGGACCATGGCTTCTTCATCGCCTCTTTTGCCCAACTCCAGCTGGCTTTCAAATCGCTCACGCTGATCGATGGGGTCATTGAGTTCAGAAAATGAATTGCAAATTTCCTTGGCATTGCAAATCGCTTCAAATCGCTCTACTAAGCCGGGCTTGGACTTGTGCTTTTTAGCCAGAGGTGACATCTCTACCGGATAATCGGTGATAAAAGTAGGCTGTATCAATTTGTGCTCAACGTGTTCTCCGAAGATCTCATCTATGATTTTTCCTTTGCCCATTGAAGGGTCAACATGCACTTTTAATGATCGCGCAGCAGCCTTCAATTCTTCTTCGTCCATGTTTGAAATATCCACACCGGTGTACTCCTGAATGGCTTCATACATGGTGTAGCGTTTCCACGGTCTTTGGAAGTTGATGATGTTTTCGCCCACTTTCACCTCAGTGGTACCGTGAAGGTCCATGGCTACTTTTTCTACCATTTCCTCTACGAGATTCATCATCCACTCATAGTCTTTATAGGCTACATACAACTCGATTTGAGTAAATTCCGGGTTGTGGAATCGGCTCATCCCCTCGTTCCTGAAGTCTTTGCTGAATTCATATACACCATCGTATCCTCCGACGATCAATCGCTTGAGGTACAACTCGTTGGCTATCCTTAGATAAAGTGCCATATCCAGTGTATTGTGGTGCGTTTTGAATGGTCTGGCTGCAGCTCCTCCGTATAATGGTTGCAACACTGGGGTTTCCACTTCAAGGTATCCCTTTTCATTGAGGTATTCCCTCATGGAATTGTACATCTTTGTTCTGAGTTCAAAGACTTTTCTTACCTGAGGATTGACCACCAGGTCGACATACCTCATTCTGTACCTTTGCTCAGGATCTGTGAAGGCGTCGTGCACATTGCCCTCTGCATCAGTCTTCACTACTGGCAGTGGTCTGAGTACTTTTGAGAGCAGTTTTAATGAAGTCACATGCACGCTGATTTCGCCCACCTGAGTGATGAAAACGTGACCGGTAATACCAATGAAATCACCAAGGTCCAGCAACTTTTTAAATACCTCATTATAAAGGGTTTTGTCTTCATCAGGGCAAAGTTCATCCCTGTTGAGATATATCTGAATTCTACCACTGCCATCCATGATTTCAGCAAAAGAAGCCTTGCCCATGATGCGTTTTGACATCAGTCTGCCGGCCAGACTTACATGTGCAAATGTTGTGTCACCTTCTTTATAATTGGATTTGATATCGGCAACTTTGGCATTTACTTCAAATGTTGCACTAGGGTAGGGATCTATGCCCAATTCTTCCAATCTTTTGAGGTTGTCTCTGCGGATGATCTCCTGCTCGCTCAGCTGTCTTTGCATATGTTTGTCTGCGTTTATTAAAAAGTTGGGCAAAAATAATGGTAATTGGGCAACTAAGGAATTAATTCTCAAAAGTTGCTTGTGAATTCAGATAATATTATGATAATGCTTTAGATGAAAGCCTCTCTTATATACTTATCGGGACCTCCTTGGACTACTTGTTTTGGGCTTAAAGTAGCGCAAACTGATGGCAGGAGTAGAACCCAATCTGGTCCCTGCCGTATATGCCCCGCCCAATTTAAATGATGAAAATTGATAGGACAATGCCAGGGCAACAGATTCTCTGCGCGAGTCAGCTCCTAAATAAGCAGACAATCCAGGCACTGGCGTGTACACAATACCCGCCTTTACGGCCAAACTGCGGTCCAGAATTTTTTCAGCTTCGATTTTAAAATCCACTTTATCAGAAGCAGAGTAACTGGCTCCAAGTGTCAGCACAGACGGATATGAAACGGTTTCTTTATTGGCTTGTAATAGATTTTGAACATGGGCACCCACATGTATGTCTGGCAAAACCCTGGTGTAAATTCCAAAATCAATCGTTGGTGTGAAGCTCTGGCCATATTCTGCAATGGACAATTGTAAAAAATTGAAACTAACCCCCATGCTGAATGCCTCAGCCAATTGCATCGCATAAGAGGCCTGAAATTTTCTTTCTTTATAATCAATGTCCCCAAAATCTACCAATTGAAATCCGGCGGCAGCATTTCCAAATTGATACACACCACCCAGATTGTACAATGATAAGTCTTCAAACCCAAACCTTCGTTCGCCGGATGCGTCTATCATGTATTTATTGTTGGAAAATGGCATGGCTGCGATATTCCCAAAAAGGGCATCATCTGCGTGCAATACACTCGACATTCTGGCTTGACCGGCCGTATATGCCCCACCTCCGCGCAGGTCAGAGATTTGAGCATTAAGCGCCCAAACCTGCAGGCAGCACAGTGTAATCAGGATTGTTTTATGCATTGTGGACGTTTAGGTCTATGCCATCAAAATATTTGGTTTCTTCTCCGGTATACATTTTGGTGAGATAGGTAATCTGTCCCACATGGTAAGAAGCATGTTCAACCACATGAATTACTGCACCAATACCTGTCATTTCAAATCCTTGAAGCAACAGCTTTTGTGTGCAGACAAATTCATCCATGGCAGCGATCACAGCCTTTGCATCCAGAAAAATGGCATTGATGCGTTCTGCCAAATCAGACTTGTTGATGTCAGAAAGTGGCAAAAATTCGTGATCTCTGATGCGTTTGTCTTCTTGTCTGCCAAGGCCGGACATGATGTATTGTGTAATGTTTCCCCCCAGATGTACGATGATGTTGGCTATGCTGTTGCTTACATCATTGTGCCTGTACAGCAGTTGTTTTTCATCAAGTTTTGAAATGCAAATTTGAATGCGCTCACCGGATTCTTCAAATCTTTGCAAACATGCTTCTTTCACGGCATGGAGGAGTTCCATTATAGTTTTTTTGTTGAAGTCCTAAAAATAAAAGGATATGTGGAGCTGGAGGATTTTTTATTGAAATAATTGTCAGGGATGCACATAATTTAAATATGAAAACACGCTTTTCATATTTTGAAATCTCAAAATAAGAGACCAATCTCAACCAATTGATAAAATTTCACCTTATCGATAGAATCTTGTTTAAAGCAGAGGGGTCGACGTACTTTCTTGACAAACTTTGTAAAATTTACAACTATATTCACACCCAGAAATTCACTTTTTTCCACTTAACAAATTCAATATCATGTTAAAGCATCTCAGCCTCCTTTTACTTATGTTGACCTTTACTTCACTGATGGCTCAGAAAAAAGAGTTTAGTGTTTTATTATATACCAAAACAGCAGGTTTTCATCATGAGTCCATTCATGAAGGCGTTGAAGCCATGCGCAAAATGGCAAATGAGCACTTCTTCACATTGGAATGGCACGAAGACGCCAGCCGCTTCAATGATAATTTCCTAAAGAATTTTGATGCCGTGGTCTTTTTGAGCACAACCGGAGATATTTTCAATGAAGAACAGCAGGCAGCCATGGAGCGATTCATTAAGTCTGGTAAAGGATTTGTAGGCATACACGCAGCTGCAGATACAGAATACGATTGGCCATGGTACAATCAACTCGTAGGTCGTATGTTCAGAATACACCCAACGATTCAGACCGCCAAACTCAAAATGATTGATAAGAACTTCCCCGGCAATAATTTCAGGGATGGTCAATTGTGGACTGAGGAATGGTATCAGTACAACGAAGAAAAAATCGGTGACTTGAAATACATTCTCGCCGTTGATGAAAGAACCTACAATCCGAAAGCCAACTGGGGTAGGGTGCAAGGTGAAGGAATGGGCGAGTTTCACCCCATAGCATGGTACCATGAATTCGATGGAGGAAGGTCCTTTTACACAGGCCTGGGCCATATGGGTGCCACCTGGAGTATCAAGGAGTTTACCGATCATGTATTTGGTGGATTGTATTGGGCGGCCACCGGTAAAGGTATGTGATTGTTTAGCTTATAATAAAGTCTAAGCATAGCACACCTATGATTTGATAATTATTTTGGAATTTTGATTGTCAGCTTTAATATTTAAAAATTAGACCTAGAGTTTAAGACTTTATTTATATTTATTCAAAATCTCCAAAAAATGAAAAGCACGTTATCAATTTTATTTATTTGCATTTTATTTAGCACAAGTTGCGGTAAAAAAGCTGCGTGTACGGCTCCACAGGTAGCAGAAGTTTCAGCTAGATTGAGTGCGGCACTTAGTGCCTATTTCGGGGATCAAAGTGTTGCCAATTGCCTGGCATACAAAGCAGCCCTCAATGACTATCTTGAAGTAGTGGACGATTGTTCTTTTGTAACCGAACAAGAAGTGGCAGATGCAAGACAAGAGTTGGATGACCTCGATTGCAATTGATCCCTTTTCTTAAGGGATTATTAATTCAAAAGATGGTTCATCATATTACTTTTTGATCTATCTTTGCCGCCCATGAAAAACATCAGAAACTTTTGCGTCATTGCCCATATAGATCATGGCAAAAGTACGCTCTCAGATAGGCTGCTTGAGTTTACTAAAACCATCTCAGAAAGAGAAATGGTTGCCCAGGCATTGGACAATATGGATTTGGAAAGAGAACGAGGCATCACCATCAAAAGTCATGCTATACAGATGTACTATCCCCATATGGATGGAGAGACTTACACTTTCAACCTGATCGACACTCCAGGTCACGTTGATTTCTCTTATGAAGTTTCTCGTTCGATAGCAGCCTGTGAGGGTGCACTTCTTTTGGTAGATGCTACTCAGGGAATCCAGGCGCAGACCATTTCAAACCTATACCTTGCCATAGAACACGATCTTGAAATCATTCCTATCCTCAACAAAGTGGATATGGAGACTGCCATGATTGAAGAAGTGGCAGACCAGATCATCGATCTTATTGGGTGTAAAAGAGACGATATCGTGCTGGCTTCAGGCAAAACCGGTATTGGTATTCAGGACATCATGACGGCAATTGTTGAGCGGATTCCTGCACCAAAAGGGGATCCAACAGCGCCAGTTCAAGCATTGATCTTTGACAGTATGTTCAACTCTTTCAGAGGGGTGATTGCTTATTTCAGATTACTCAATGGTACGCTGAGAAAGGGAGAAAAGGTAAGGTTTATGAATACCGGTAATGAGTACTATGCGGAGGAAATCGGTATTCTTCAGATGAGTCAGGTTCCAAAAAATGAATTGGCTGCAGGAAATGTAGGCTATATCATTACAGGTATAAAGGAAAGTAAAGAGATCAAAGTTGGAGATACCATTACGGCAATGTCCAATCCATGCAAAGAAGCCATCAATGGTTTTGAAGATGTGAAGCCAATGGTTTTCGCGGGTATTTATCCAATAGATAACGACGATTTTGAAGATTTGAGGGACAGTTTGGAAAAACTCCAGCTCAATGATGCTTCATTGGTATTTGAACCAGAAACCTCCATCGCTTTGGGTTTTGGATTCAGATGCGGTTTCCTGGGCATGCTTCACCTTGAAATCATTCAGGAAAGACTTTCCCGCGAATTCAATCAGGAAGTCATTACTACTGTACCAAACGTTTCTTACTTTGCCTACACCAAAAGGGATGGAAAAGTAAAGATCAATACGCCAAATGAATTGCCAGATCCGACCATGTTGGAAAAAGTTGAAGAGCCCTATATCAAGGCTCAGGTCATTACTAAGCCAGAATACATTGGAGCCATCATGTCTCTGTGTATGGACAAAAGAGGTTTGCTCACCAAGCAGCATTACCTCACTGTGGAGCGAGTAGAGTTGACATTTGAACTCCCACTCGCTGAAATCGTATTTGATTTCTACGACAGACTCAAGTCCATCTCCAGAGGTTATGCATCTTTTGATTATGTGCCCATCGATTACAGAGCCAGTGATTTGGTCAAATTGGATATCCGTCTTAATGGTGAACCAGTCGATGCTTTGTCTTCACTAGTACACCGTACAAAGGCTGAGGCTTTGGGTAGGAAAATTTGTTCGAAGCTCAAGGAATTGTTGCCCAAACAACAGTTTGTTATTGCCATCCAGGCTTCTATTGGAGCCAAAATCATAGCAAGAGAGACCATTTCTGCGATGAGAAAAGATGTTACCGCCAAGTGTTATGGTGGTGACATTACCAGAAAGCGCAAGCTTTTGGAAAAGCAGAAAGAAGGTAAGAAAAAGATGCGTCAAATCGGAACTGTGGAAGTCCCACAGAAAGCTTTCCTTGACGTGTTAAAACTTGACTAATTGAGACTTCATCTTCTTTAATGATTTTTACATAATTGAATTGTCGTGATTTTTCACACAAGGTCTTTGTATGGTATAATATCTTCAGCATGAGCAGATACTTGATAAGTATTTGACCAGTTTTTGCAATTTTTACTAAATTTTTTCTAATTTAACCAAACCAAATAGTCCTGCATAGACGTCTATCCTCAAAAAATGTATTTATGCGCAGTAGTGTAATCGTACTTTTCAGCTCGCTGTTTATGATGTCATTCGGTTGTGAAAAAAATGGGACTGATGACTGTAATCCAACCCCCAAAGCCGATTGTGCATGTTTTGAGATATACCAACCAGTTTGCGGATGTGATGGAGTTACTTATGGCAATTCTTGTCATGCGGGTTGCGCTGGAGTGGCTGTTGTAAGTGAGGGCGTTTGTCCCAAAGATGCGCGCCAAATACCTGGAGAATACAACTTTCTGGGTTACAAAAAGTCCGATGGAATTGATCTTGACAATCCAAAGGCGAAACATAGCTTTCCTGCCTACATTTCTTTCCTGGAGGAAGAAGATCAAAAAAAGATCGACGGCAGGTCAGGTATCAATTTCTTCAATGGAAGTTTTTCAATAGGGGGACCGGGCAAAATTGATCTTTCGATTTATGGAACTACAAAAATTGCCGGCAGTTATGAAGCCACAGCATTTGAACAAAATTTCTGGAACAACGTCAATAAAGCCACGGCATTCAATATTAAAGATGACTTGTTATTGTTGGAGTTTGACGATGATGGAAAAACTGAGAGTATGGTCTTTCAAAGAAAATAAAGGAGCATTATCAATGCTTCAAAAGAATTTTGGTTCTTAAATGTGCGCGATCGCGTGTATTTGGGTCTCCTGCAGAGGAGACCTTTTTTTTTTGTCCAGGCATTTTTTAAGATAAGATCACGACACAATTTAAATATTTATCTTTGCTGCCCAATTTCCTGAGATCACAATGATTCCACAGAAAACAGTAGAAGAAATATTGTCCGTTGCCCGGGTAGAGGAAGTCATAGAAGACTTTGTCACCCTCAAAAGACGTGGAGTCAATATGATGGGTAATTGTCCGTTTCACGATGAGAAGACTCCATCTTTCGTGGTTTCTCCGACAAAGGGAATTTACAAGTGTTTTGGTTGTGGGAAGTCTGGGACGGCCGTTGGCTTTGTGATGGAACACGAACACATCAGTTTTCCTGAGGCGCTCAAATACCTGGCCAACAAATACAACATCACTGTCGAAGAGAAAGAAGTTTCCCAGGAAGACCGCGCCGCAATGCAGCTCACAGACGCCTACTACATCGTCAATGAATTTGCCGCGGCACACTTTATAAGCAAGCTTACGGAAACAGATGAAGGTCAGTCTGTTGGGATGTCGTATTATAAGGAGAGGGGTTTCCTTAAAAAAACCATCGAGCAATGGGGCCTGGGTTATGCGCTCTCCGAAGGCAAAACTTTGGTAGCAGAAGCAAAGGAGAGACAGTTCAACCTTGAGCATCTCAGGGCTCTGGGCCTGAGCACCCAATACGAAAGTGACTTTTTTAAGGGAAGAGTCATGTTCCCCATCCACAATCTTGGGGGTAAAATCATTGCTTTTGCCGGAAGGATGCTGGGCAAGGATAAAAATCAACCCAAGTACATCAACTCGCCGGAAAGCGAAATCTATAATAAAAGGAAGATCCTGTACGGCATGTATTTCGCCAAAGCTGCCATCCGAAAAGTGGATGAATGTATCATGGTGGAAGGCTATACCGATGTGATTACATTGCACCAGGGTGGGGTAGAGAATGTTGTGGCTTCTTCCGGTACCAGTTTGACGGTCGAACAAATCAGGCTGGTCAAGAGATTTACGGACAATATCAAAATCATTTACGACGGAGACCCTGCAGGCATCAAGGCTGCACTGCGTGGTCTCGACCTGGTACTGGCTGAAGACCTCAATGTGCGATTGGTTTTGTTGCCAAAGGATGAGGACCCCGATTCATTTTTCAAAAAATCGGGACACGACGCATTTACTGCCTACCTCAATGCCAATTCCAAGGACTTCATTGATTTCAAAACAGAACTTCTTCTGGAAGAAGCAGGGAATGACCCCATTCGCCGTGCAAAAGTGCTCAAAGACATCATAGAATCCATAGCACTTATCCCGGACGCCATCAAAAGAAGTGTCTATATACAGCAGACGGCCTCAAGAATGCAGATCGAAGAGGCCGTATTGGCGGGTGAATTGGAAAAAGACCTCAAAAAACTCCAGAAAGACAAGCAACAGCAACAACAAAGGGACCGGCTCAGAGAAGAGCGAAATCAATTTGTAGCAAGAGCAGAACACGACGAAGAAAGTGGAGAAATAACCCTTTTACCTTCTACAGAAAAGGAAAAGTCTCTCACGTACGATGACTTTCAGGAAAAAGAATTGGTCAGGCTACTGGTAACCGGCTGTGACACTTACATCGAAAAAAACAGCAATGTTACAGTTCACGAGTACATCCTGCCCTTTGTATCAGAAAACATCGACTACTTCACCAACCCCCTGTATCAAAAGATATTCAACTTTGCCCTTCAGCTTTTTCAGGCATCGCAAACCATTCACTTCAATGATTTTGTCCACCATAAGGATGAAGAAGTCCGCAATCTGGCTGTGGATGTAAGCCTTTCCAAATATACCTTTGCCAAGTGGAATGACAAAGGTGTGTACCTTCAGACTCAGCCTGTCCCTGAAGAAAACTTCAAAAAAGATTGCTATCAGACCATGCTCCGATTCAGGCTCAAAGTCCTAAAAAAAGAGATCGAAATGCTCGAAAAGATGCTCCACGAAACCCCTGACGAAGAGAAAAACATTGACATTCAGGTCATCCAGCAATTGATGCTGGAAAGAAATGAGATAGCCAGAGAATTGACACAAATTGTATATTGAATTTATAGGTATCTTTCTTATTGTGGCCTGGATTCAGCTCAGCAATTAAGCTGTTGACCTATAGCCAATTAGCTTTCAGCTCTCTTACTGAGACTTTATTATCTAAACAATTTCGCTTTTATTTCCCACAGATAAAAGCAGAAAAGGCCGCAGAATTACGCAGAAAGTGGTTGATGTCAATCAATACTATGAGGTATGACACTCACCACTCACCACTCACTAAAGACCACTCGCTATAGACCACTCGCCAAAGACCATTCACCAAATACCAACACCTACCCTCAAAACGTAATCTGCGAAACCTTCGCCACACCATTCCTTATAAAAGCCACCTCAACTGTATCCCCGGCATTAAACTTCGCCAAACAGTCCATGTAAGCATAAACATCCTTTATGGGACAATCTCCAATTCTGGTAATGATGTCACCTGACTCCAGGCCAGCTTTGTGTGCCGGTCTGCCATCCATGACGCCGTCTATGTGCAAACCATCACCGTGATCGGTATAGTCCGGCATTACACCCATGGTGACTTTGTACTTCGGTGTTTCCCGGGTCGCAGTGTTTTTTGTTTTGGAGAATGTCACTTTTTGTAATTTCTCTATGTCTCTACAAATCCTGAAGACATAATCTACAATATTGGTGACCCCAACATAGTTGATCTTGTTTTCATCGTCACTGGGCTTGTGGTAGTCCTGGTGAGTTCCCGTGAAGAAAAATAAAACAGGTATGTCTTTGAGATAAAAAGAAGTATGGTCAGATGGACCTATGCCGCTTTCATCTAGTGTAATATTGAAACCAGCAGGCTTATTGCGCTCGACAATCATCCTGAAGTCCGCACACGTGCCAATGCCTCCGACTGTCATTTCTTTGGCATCATTTAGTCGTCCTATCATGTCCATATTGATCATCGCCACCACGTTGGGATATAACTTTTTTAGTCCGGCAGCCATGTGTTTGGATCCCATGAGTCCGTCCTCTTCGGCTGAAAACAATGCAAAGATGTAGTTTGCTTCCTCTGTGGTATTGTTTTGAGACAGCATTCTGGCAAGTTCCAGGACTCCTGCAACACCAGATGCATTGTCGTCGGCACCGTTGTGAATTTCCCCAAATGAATTGGCTTTCGTAGAGTTGTGGTGTTGATTCAGGCCCAGATGGTCATAATGGGCGCCAATGATGATCGTCTTGGACGCCTTGTTGTTGAGATAGGCAATGACATTTTTACCCGTATTTTCTTCGCTCCCTGCAGTGGCATCGTGTGGATTAAGGTTGACTTTATAATCAAAATCCTGGAAATAACTCTTTTTTTGGTAAGGCTTCAATCCCAGATTTTTGAATTGCTCTGCCAGATAATTGGCAGCCATGGTCTCCTCGGCTGATCCCGCAAGACGACCTTTCAAGTCATCAGAAGCAAGGAATGATATGTCTTTTTTGAGGTTTGCCGGTTTGGCTTTTTCTGCTGCATCACCATCCACCCAATCTGCAATAAACACATTGGTTTCTCTTGGGGCATCTTGTTGTCTGTTGCTGGAAAATACCAGTTTTTTGCCATCAGGAGAGAACATGGGGAAAGCATTGAACTCACTGGTAAAGGTGATTTGCTCCAAATTACTTCCATCTGTGTCGATCATATACAATTGAAAATCGTATCCTCTCGTAGAATGGTGATTGGACGAGAAAATGATCTTCTTATCTGAAGGATGGAAAAAAGGAGCCCAGTTTGCCTTACCCAGGTGGGTTATTTGGCGAAGTTCGGATCCGTCGACATTACAAGTATAGATTTCCATTTCTGTCGGTGCTACCAGGTTTTTAGCCAGGAGATCCTTATACTCTATTATAGCTTCCTCAGTTTTTGGCCTGGAAGATCTAAATACCAACTTTTTGCTGTCGTGAGAGAAAAAACACCCGCCATCATAACCAAGGCCATTGGTGACCTGCTGGAGATTACTGCCGTCAATATCCATGGTCCACAGCTCCAGGTCGCCACTTCTTACACTGGTAAAAGCTATTTTTTTACCATCAGGAGATACAACTGCCTCTGCATCGTAGCCCGGTGAGTCGGTCAACCTTTTTACAATGGTACCATTGAGATCTGCCATGTAAATGTCAAATTCAGGGTAGATGGCCCATAGATATTTACCATCCGTTGATTTTGGAGGAGCCGGGCATTCTGAGCTGGCATCATGGGTAGAGGCGTAGAGCACATGCTTACCATCAGGCATAAAATAAGAACAAGTAGTTCTTCCCTGACCTGTAGAAACCAGTTTTAAATTTTTAGACCCAGGTTCAGCGCTTGCCAGGTCGTATAAAAAAATCTGATCGCACTGAGCTCCCAGATTTTTATTGGTCACCTGCATGGTCAGCATCTTGCCATTTGGCGAAAAATAGGCCTCTGCATTGTCACCTCCATTGGTAAGCCTCACAATATTTTTAAGATGTTTCTCTTGAGCATTGGCATCAGCAATGGCAAATGCAAGTAGGAATAAAATGATCGTTTTTAATGATTTCATCTTGGTATTGAATACAAATTTTAAAGGATTAAGGCCAATTCAAACCTTTCAACAATTTTGTGCAAAAATGCCTCTAAATCGTTGAAGCCGTACCATTTTCAAGAATGATATCAAACCCGAAATTTGAAAAATGACATTCCTCTGACTTTTTTAATATGGAATCCCTTGAAAGGCTAATTTAATAAAATGGTGTAAGCATGTATGTAGTTCGCAAATTTCATACGGATCTAATGGCTTAAGAAATCAAAGTCCGCTATTTGTTCGATTGATCATCTGAATCCTCCTCTCTTCTTCTCCTACGAAAAAACCTGAACTTTTCCCTTAATCTTAAGATTTTCTCTTTTTTAATCAGGCCAAAGTAAACCATTGCGAACAAGACCAACCACAAGATACCCTTGATCAGGAAAAACAAAAAACCCAATAAGCCCAAAGACTTTAAGAATTCCATTGTTGTCAGTTGTTGTCACGATGGCATGGACTCCGCTCAGCCGCATGAAGTTATTCAAACAGAACGCAATAATGATTAATCATTAATAATTAACCATTATAATTTAACGCTTTTCCCCGTCTTTGCACACTCCTTGATTGCCTCCACAATGCGGATGTCTCTTATGCCTTCTTCGCCGGGAGCAATATTCTTTGTTTTGGTCATGATGGCATTGGCGTCGTCATCCATCTGTCGTGCCTGCTGGTTTTCAAGTGGAATGTTGATGATGCGACCATCACTTGTTTTTCCTTTAACACCACTGTATCCCTGGAATGGACTGAAATCATAAGACCCCTTGTCGCAAACAGCTGACAATTGATTGATGTTTTGACCAAATGAAGCCATGCCATATCCAATGCCTCCGCCTGGAAACTCGAGGGTAAACTTGCCGATTTCTTCCACTTCGTGATATATCTCCGGCCTTGTGGTCGTCAATTCAGCATTAAGGACTCTCGTTGGCTCTGATTGGAAGGTATATCTAAGCGCATTGAGTGGATAGACACCCATGTCGAGCATCACACCTCCACCTAAGGCTTTATTTTGTTTCCAGTGGTTTGTTCTCGGGTCAACATAACCAGCCTCCGCACTTACCTTCTTGATCGCGCCATATGGCCTGTCCTTTCCGAGCTTGATCAATTCTTGCGTGTTAGGTTCGTGTTGCAGCCTATATCCTATCGCCAATTGTACTTTGTTTTTTCTGGCAGCGTCGATCATTGCCTGACACTTATCCGCTGTAACCTCCATAGGCTTTTCTACCCAGACATTTTTACCTGTATTGGCTGCTTTGATGGCATATTCTGCGTGCATGGCCGGCGGCAGGACTATGTAGATAACGTCTATATCGTCATTGTTGGCGATTTCCTCCATGTTCTGGTAATTGTACACATTTTTTGACTTGATGCCATATTTCTGTTCCCAAACAGGGATTTTTTCAGGACTTCCTGTAACTATACCAGCCAGATGACATTTTTTGGTCAATTGCAGTGCAGGTGACAAGAGGTCTTTGCTGTAATAACCCAATCCTACGAGGGCAACTCCCAGCGAAGTTTTTGCTCTTGGAATGATGATGGTAGGCATAAAACTTACAGCACTTAGCGCTGCAGTACTCTTGATAAATTCTCGTCTATTGATCGACATGACTTTGGATTTGAAAAATTATAAATAAGACTTCTGCTTAAAAGTGAACCATAAATATAACAGGATTTCCTTTTACGCAAACCTCTTGGAAGGAATTTAAGGGGAAAGTGGTATGAGTGGAATAAATTCAATGAGCTGTTGATAGACTTAGTAACATTTTTCGAAATGTGTAGTAAATGTGACATATACGTCACGGGTTAGATTGGGGAGTTGGTGTAGTAAATGTGACATATACGTCACGGTTCAGGGTAGGGGAGTTGGCATAGTAAATGTGACATATACGTCACGGGTTAGGCTGGGGAGTTGATGTAGTAAATGTGACATATACGTCACGGTTATGGGTAGGGGAGTTGGCATAGTGAATGTGACATATACGTCACAGTTTAAGGCCTGGGCTTTGGTGTAGTAAATGTGCCAAATACGTTATGCATCTCGATGAATATTCTAAAAGACACATTTTGTAAACGCCCCAAGTTCATTTATCCTTTGCTACCATTCATCTTTTCTAAACTATTAAATTAGCATAAATATCATGAAAACAATGATATAAATATTACAACAATAAAAATATGAATTTATAACGTAAAATTTGGCTATATAACCAAATGTTTAGTTTATCTTTGAAATGTCAACATTAAGATCTGATGAAGGAAATACAAAAACTTACTAAGGCGGAAGAAGAGGTAATGCAGTATTATTGGGAGTTTGGTCCCTCAACAGTCAGTGCGATCATTGATAGGATGGAAGAACCAAAGCCTCCTCACTCTACAGTATCAAGCATCACCAGAATTTTGGAATCAAAGGGATTTCTTGATCACAATACTTACGGCAGAACCCATGAGTACTTTCCTATTGTGGAGAAGAAGGTGTATTCTAAATTCTCAATAGGAAAGTTGGTGAGAGAATATTTCGGAGGTTCAGTCAGTGACCTGGTCAGTTTTCTGGTCAAGGAGGAGGATTTGTCGGTGAAGGAATTGGAGGAGATTAAACAACAGCTCAAAAAATAAACTATGGAAAAACTATTGTTGCAAATCAGTGGTTGTCTCATCCTTTTTTATGGCATATACCACTTATCTCTAAGGAAACTTACATTTTTTGAGGTCAATCGATGGTACCTGCTCACATCGATTATATTGAGTATTTTGATTCCTACGGTTGGACCTTTGATAGAAGTCAACAAGCCGGAAATATTTGTCTATAATATGGAGACAGTAACCATCGCTACTCCAATAGTCATGGATCAATCAAGAAGTTTTGAGGATTGGGCATGGCTAATAGCAAAGTTTGTTTACCTGACGGGAGTTTTCATTGCACTCACCAGATTATCTGTAGGTTTATATAAAATCTGGCGATTGTATGTTGGGGGTAAAAAATTATGGAAGGGCAACTTGCACTTTGTGTATAATGATGCAAAACACCTCCCGTTTTCCTTCCTTGGATCCATATACATCAGCAACAATGTCCAGCTCAATGACCGGGTGAAAGAGGTTATCCTCCATGAAGAAGTGCACGTGCGACGTGGTCATACCTTTGATATATTGTTCACCGAACTTGCACACGCCATCTTTTGGTTCAATCCCATCTTTATATTTTATAAAAGAGCTTTGAAAGCATCGCATGAATTCATTGCAGACAATGTAGTGAGCTCAGCTTCAGATAAATACGCGTACATACAAACACTTGTTGGAACGGCTGTTTCCGGAATACAGCTTGAACTGACCAATCAATTTTTTCATTCACAAATCAAAAAGCGACTAGAAATGATGAATACACATACATCAAGAAAATCATCACTAGGCAGATACTTTTTAGCCATTCCATTGATTTTTGCACTGGCTATTGGATTTGCTTCAGCCAAAAATTACATCTATCCGGATGGAAATCTGGATGCAATCTCAGCAATCGATACTTTACCAGCGAATGCAAAGTATTTTATTAATGGCAAACCTGTAAGTGCCGCTCAGGCTGAAAAAATTCCTACAGAAGCAATTACTGCAATGGATGTAAAGAAAGCAGCTGATACCAAGGAGGTTAGCGAAATAAGATTCACAACAAAGGATTTTTACGTTATACCTGATAAACCTGCAAACGATGATATTAAAGAGCCAAAGGCAGGCGAATTGATTCCAAATAGCTTACACACTGCAGTATTTAAAGTAGTTGAGGAGATGCCCAGGTTTCCAGGTTGCGAAGACATGGAGGGTGACAAATTAACCAAAGAGTCATGCGCAAGGCAAAAATTGCTCGAATTTATTTATAGAAATGTAAAATATCCTGCTACTGCCAGAACGAGCAGAACACAAGGTACGGCTGTGGTCCAATTTGTAGTAAATGAAAATGGAATGCTCGAAGACATCAATATTCTCAGAGATCCCGGTTCAGAACTGGGCGCAGCAGCTAAAGCTGTTGTAGAATTGATGAACACGAATGGTATAAAGTGGATTCCCGGCAAACAAAGAGGAGATTTGGTGAAAGTGCAATATGTACTGCCCATAAAATTCAAATTAGACGATGAGGCTGCATCAGAAAACAAATCAATTGAGGAAACAAAGAGTGATGAGCAACCAACAAGCATCAGAATCAGAGGGACTGACGCAATGGGTAAGACTCCACTTTTTGTTGTGGATGGCAATATTGTAGAAATGAAGTCATTGGAGGAGATTAATCCTGAGAAGATAGAAAGTATCAACATCTTAAAAGATGAATCTGCTACTAGGCTTTATGGTTCGAAAGGTGAGAATGGTGTAGTCGTCATTAAATTAAAAGATGGTAAGAATATCAATACTAAAGGAGAAAAACTGGATGAAGTAGTTGTGGTTGGTTATGGAAAGCCTCATAGTAATACAGAAGAAAAAGAAGTTACAGGTGTAAAAATCCGTGCAACCGGCACAGGTAATGGCCAGGCCCAACCAGTTATCATTGTCGACGGTAAGAAAATTCCAAACGCTGAGTTGGAACTTTTGGACCCTGAATGCATTAAGAGCATGGTTGTTTTAAAAGGAGAAAAAGCAACAGAAAAGTATGGTAATGATGCTAAAGATGGAGCCATTGAAATCACTACAAAAGATGGAAAAGTTTTAAAGGTTCAAGGGAAAAAGAGAGTTGAAGGAACGGTCAAGCAAAGCAATAGTAACGGAGAGATAGAAGTGAAAGGCTATTCCACAAAGTCAGATAAAAATGATAACAATATTGTCCTTAGCTCAGGCATAGCAGTATCGGCTTTCCCTAACCCTGTTGAAGAAAAAGTTCAACTTGAAATTGAGGCTAAAGAAGCTGGTGATGTAACTGTAGAATTGTTTACAGCTGAAGGTAAATTGCTGAAAAAGCAAACTGTCAGTGCAAACAAAGGTAAAAACAATGTATCCATGGACTTACCTGCAAGCTATCAGGCTCAATTTGCCTTGGTAAGGGTAACACAGGGTAAATTTGTAGCAACTCAGAAATTGATTATTAAATAACCTGAATTGAAATATTTTTGGTTGGCTGATTTTTTATAGATACACGAATTATTTAGATGTTGCACGGGATAGAAAAATCACTTTTTCTATCCCGTTTTTATTATTAGCATTGCTAAAGTTTTTGAATCAATATCTTTGAAATAAAAAAAAATGCCTTCGATCCTTACAGACCTTCTGGAATACAATCACATTTTTAATCAAAAGCTTTCCGCTCAATTTCTCCGGGATGGAGACAAATCCACTGAAGCTTCACTTAAATGGTTCAACCATATCCTGAATGCCCACCACATCTGGATACACAGAATTCTTGGTAAAACGCCGGAATTCAACCCATGGTCAGTGCATGATCCTGCTTATTTTTCAGATCTGGATGATGAAAATTATGCATTATCACTCCTGGTATTGGAAGAACATGGCCTGGATGAGATCATTACTTACACCAATTCATTAGGCAAGACATATTCGAACAGAGTTCAGGATATACTACTGCATGTTGTCAACCATTCCACATACCACAGAGGCCAGATTGCACACAATATGCGCGAAAATGGATTGGAGCCGATTCCTTCGGATTACATAATGCTCAGGAGGCAGGAGTAAGATGATAAAATTTACTTAAAGCCCCGGCATTCAAAGCTATTTGCCTACCTTTGCGCTTCAAATTTTAAATTAATATACATACATGTCGAATGTAGTTGCCATTGTTGGAAGGCCCAATGTGGGTAAATCAACCCTTTTCAACAGGCTTATTGGAGAAAGAAAATCTATTGTTGATAATATCAGCGGGGTGACCCGTGACAGAATTTACGGTTTTTCGGATTGGAATGGAAAGAACTTCACTGTGATTGATACAGGTGGCTTTGTCCATGGAAGCGACGATATTTTTGAAGCAGCCATCAGGATGCAGGTGCAAATCGCCATTGAGGAGGCTAGTGTCATTTTGTTTATGGCTGATGTGACCACCGGCATCACTGATCTTGATGACGAGATTGCTGACATGCTCAGGAAGGGAAAGAAGAAGGTCATTTGCATCGTCAATAAAGTAGACAACGGCCAGAGAGAGTTTTTGGCCAATGAATTTTGGGCCCTTGGCTTTGAAAACACAGTTTTCTTGTCATCTATTACGGGTAGTGGTACCGGAGAATTGCTCGATATGATCACTGACTTCCTACCCGATGAGGAAGAAGAAGAGACGACGAGTGAATTGCCAAGGATAGCCATCGTAGGTCAACCCAATGTTGGCAAATCCTCCCTCACCAATTCATTGATTGGCGAAGAGCGGAACATAGTTACGGATATACCTGGTACGACCAGAGACTCGATCTATATCAAGTACGAAAAGTTTGGCAAGGAGTTTTATCTCATTGATACAGCCGGGATCAGAAAGAAAAACAAGGTCCATGAAGACCTGGAATTTTATTCTGTCATCAGGGCGCTCAGCGCTATCGATGAAGCTGATGTGTGTATACTCATGCTCGATGCTTCATTGGGAATTGAGTCACAGGACCTTACCATCATGTCCCTCATTCTCAAACGTAAAAAGGGATTGGTCATCCTGGTCAATAAATGGGATTTGATTGAAAAGGACACCAATACTTCAAGAGATTTTGAAAAAGATCTGAGAGAACGAATAGCACCATTCACGGACGTTCCAATTGTATTTGTTTCTGTGCATGAAAAACAAAGGATATTCAAGGCCATGGAAACTGCACTTGAGGTTTTCGAAAATAGAACAAGAAAAATCAAAACATCAGAACTCAATGATGTAATGTTGGCGGAAATTGAACGCATTTCTCCTCCAACGCACCGCGGAAAATTCATCAAGATCAAATATATTACGCAGTTACCGCTGCACTATCCGGCGTTTGCATTTTTCTGCAACCACCCAAAACACATCAAGGAAAATTACAGAAACTTCCTTGAAAACAAAATGAGAGAACATTGGAATTTTAGTGGTGTTCCTATTCATATATTCTTTAGAGAAAAGTAAAGCTTTGACCCTTTATGACGTGGATCAAAACAGAATTGGAAGGAGCATGGATTTTCGAACCAAAAGTATTTGCCGATCATCGGGGATATTTCTTTGAATCCTTCAACGAAAATTCACTAGGTGATACAGGTATTCCTGCACACTTTGTACAAGACAATGAAGCAAAATCCAATAGAGGTGTTCTCCGTGGATTGCACTACCAGGTGGGAGAGAATGCCCAGGCCAAGTTGGTGAGAGTAGTGGTTGGTGAGGTACTGGATGTCATTGTGGATATGAGGCCGGAATCACTTACTTATGGCAAACATATTGGCGTAAGGCTCTCAGGGGCGAACAAGCGGCAGTTATTTGTCCCCAAAGGATTTGCACATGGGTATGTAGTTTTGGAAGACAATACCATCTTTTGTTACAAATGTGATGCTCCTTACGACAAGGCCAATGAAGGTGGTGTGAAGTATGATGATCCCTTTCTGAAAATAGATTGGCTTTTGCCTGCTGAAGAATTATCGCTCAGCGAAAAGGATCTGGTCTTGCCGGTTTTTGGAGAACACAAATCATTTTGAAGCCTTTAAATATCAATTCAGTGAAAAGGATATTGGTCACAGGTGCGAATGGACAGTTGGGTAAAACATTCAGAGCTATGGAATCTACTTACCCGGGAGTTAAGTTCACTTTTGCCGGAAGGGATGAGATCGATATCGCTCAACCCGACTCAGTACAAATGATGATAGCTCTGAAACCGGATTTTATCATCAATTGCGCGGCATATACCCAGGTTGATAAAGCTGAGACGGATAAAAAATCTGCTAAACTGATCAATGAAACCGGGGCAAGACATTTGGTAGAAGCTGCTGCATCAGCAGATTCTGTACTTATTCACTATTCAAGTGACTATGTATATCACATCAAGAAAAAAGGCCCGTTAAAAGAAAGCGATCCTAAGAAACCTCAAGGCATTTATGCCAAAACAAAATGGAGAGGTGATAAGATCGTGGCAACCTATAAGAAGCACATCATTTTGAGGACCTCCTGGGTATTTGCTGAGGAAGGAGCCAACTTCGTCAATACAATGATCAAACTGGGAGAAAACCGTGATAGCCTTAACATCGTGGATGACCAGTGGGGTGCACCAACTTTTACAAGAGACCTTGTTGCTGCTACCATGACCATTATTGACACATTGATGCTACACCCGGGCAAAAGGTATTATGGAACATACAATTACAGCAACGAAGGCCTGGTATCGTGGTATGATTTTGCCACCGCAATTTTTGATTTGAAAGGCAAAAAAATGCACCTTGGAAAAACTTCAACTGCTGCATATAATGCACCCGCGCCAAGACCACATTGGAGCCACATGAGTAAAAATAAATTCAAAAAAACCTTTAAGGCGGAAATTCCGCATTGGTATGATGCGCTGAGAAGGTGTTTGAAAGCTCAAGAATAGTTTATTCTTCTTCGTCAAAAAGACCTTCAGGGAGATCCATAAAAATAACTCTTTCTTCAGGGTCAATATCCTGAATCCAGTGTTCTACCATAGGAACCATTTTTTCTCCGGCGCCTGTGTCCACAACAGCTATGATCTGATGAGGATATTCTACCATTCTGATGATCGAACCCCTGATAAAGTCATCCTGGTCAGCAATACTGTATCCTGTGAGGTCTTCACTGGCCTTGCTTTTATTAAAGTTGAATTGATTCGCCTGTTCAGCACTGATAAAGACTTCCACATTGGCAAGATGGTTGGCCTCCTCTGGTCCTTGAACATCATCAAACTTGACAATAATTTCCCCGTCATTTTTGAGATAGTTTGGAAAATATGGCACCTTTTGCCCTTCAAACCCAAGAAATACGTGCTTAAGCTTGGTGAAATCACCACTGATACCTTGCTCGGCTATCATTCTGATTTCTCCACTCTTGCCAGTAGATCTACCCAGTTTTCCTATTTTTAAATATACTGGACGTGGCTTGCTCATTTTCGTTTATTTTATCAATGATAGCGTGAATATAAGTCCACTTTCTGCTTTTTGCTCCCAGGGCAAATTACTGGAGATTTTTTGAGAATCAAGGATCATTAGTTTTTTATAAATCAGTCCTACATTTTTGGCATAATATTCTTCAGAAAGCCTGCGCTCAATGGCATTTTCAGTGTCTGTTTGCGACACTTTTAATACATTGTTATAAACAACTCCATTGATGGTCATCGTTGTATCTCTGGTTGTAATTTCATAATCCCACCCATCGTAAATCATAAATGGATCACCACCGATAAAGGTGATTATTTGATCGTTGAAGAAGATATTACCATCCCATTTTGTGTTGAGCAGGGGAGGGAAGACTAGATTGATAAACCTCACATTTTGATCGGTCGTGATCAGTCTGTTGTCATCAATATAGACCCTCTCCAGTCGGCTCGGGACATAAGCATCGGAAGCCTTTGATTTTATGGATTTGAGCAATTCGAACTGACCGGTTTCAGTAGTGTCCCTTATAGACCAAAGCATGAAGCCTGAATGTTTAACCACGTTGGTACCTCCACTAAGATAAGTTGTAGAGTCGTAAGCATATTCCCAGGTTTTCCCAAGAGTAAGTGGAAAAAACTCGAATTCCCTGTTGATGTCGGTTCCATCCTTGGACTCATCTTCACAAGACCATATAATATTGGCCAGGAATATTAAAATAAAAAGCCTTATAAAAGAGCTTTGTTTGATCATAAAGTTCGTTTCAGTGATGAATGTATGATACCTCCGCCTACTACATCATCGCCTTCATAAAATACCGCGCTTTGTCCAGGTGCAATTCCTTTGACATTGGCGTAAAATTCTACAGATACTGCATCAGTACCCACATTTTTTAAAACGCTCAATGTGCCGGGATCATTGTATCTGACTTGTGTAATTGCTTCAAGTCCGTCAGGAATGGTTTCATATTTCATACTGTTGATTCCCTTGACAGTCATTCCGTTTTTGAGCAGTGATTCTATTTCACCAAGAACAACAGTATTGGTTTCCGGCACTATTTGACTTACATACATTGGTTTGCCAAAGGTCTGACCCAGGCCTTTCCGCTGGCCGATTGTAAAAAATGGGTATCCTTCGTGGTTGCCAAGAAAGTTCCCTTCAGTATCTACAAAACTTCCTCCGTTTACTCTTTCTTCCAGCCCGTCAACCCTACGTTTGAGAAATCCTCTGTAGTCATTGTCAGGGACAAAACAAATTTCGTAGCTCTCGGCTTTTTTCGAAAGTTCCTCATACCCATAATCTGCAGCCATTTGTCTGATTTCCGGCTTTGTAAATCCGCCAAGAGGAAAACGCGATCTTTGCAGGCATTCCTGACTAAGTCCCCACAATACATAGGATTGGTCTTTCCTTTCGTCTTTGCCTTTTGAAATGTATTTTCTGCCAAGGTGTTCTTTGATCACCGCATAATGCCCTGTTGCTATAAACTCACAATCCAAAGCATCAGCTCTTTTGAGCAGAGCGCTCCACTTGATATGAGTATTGCACAAAACACACGGATTTGGCGTCCTTCCATTCATGTATTCATCAACGAAGTTATCGATCACATAATCTCCGAATTCTTCTCTGATATCCACAATAAAGTGGTGAAATCCCATATCTACAGCTACTTGACGGGCATCATTGATCGAATCAAGACTACAGCAACCGGTCTCTTTTTTACTCCCTCCACTATTGGCATAATCCCAGGTCTTCATGGTAATGCCTACCACCTCATATCCTTCCTCATGCAGCATCATGGCAGCTACTGTACTGTCGATACCGCCGCTCATTGCCACCAAAACCCTTCCTTTTCTACTCATTTATTTCATTTGAAAGTGCAAAAATACCAATTTTTCAGCTAGACCGTGGGGCTTTATTCTTATAATGGTGTTAATGCCGCATGATTTTATCCAGACCTTTTCTTCATCTGGTTCTCATTTTGGCACAATTCTTTCTATTATAAAAAAGAGTAATATATACATTGACTTGATTTTGGAGCAATATCAGTTCGAGAAATACTTCAAGCACTTGCTTTTTGACCATAAAAAGCTAGTGATTCCGGGTCTGGGAAGGTTTTTCCTGGATAGGCTGCCTGCTTCATTTTCTGTAGATAGATTACAAATCAGCCCTCCATCATACCACCTAAGATTCGAGAAGGACTTCATTCAACAGGACTATGATTCTGTACATTTTTTAAAAAAATATTACCCGGCAACTTCGGAGAATGAATTTTCTAATTATTCCAAACATCTGGTCAACAAACTCCTGACGAGGGGGTACATCAAAATAGATGACCTCGGCAGGCTGCATTTTCAGGATGGTGAGATAATTTATGAAAAAGACATAGAAACACAGAATATGCTAACAAAAGGTTTTCCTGTTTTGACGCTCTCAAATTTAAGGACTTTGTTTCCGCCTGTTCTCCCTGCAACACTGGAAAGAATTGGTGGTATTTCGGGCCTTTGGGCCAGGTGGATTCCATTTGCTATCGCGGCCTTCCTGAGTCTTGGTGTTATTGGGCTGACTTACAAAATCAATCAAACTGAGGTTGCTCTTCCGCCCAAAAAAGAAAATAAGCCACCTTTTGTAAATATTGATTCACTCAATGGATCAAAAGATATCGATACCAATGCTATCATAAAAGAAGGCGAAGGAGATAAAGACTCTATCATCAAATCCATAGAAGATTCTGGTATCAATGCTGATGGGGTTAAAACTAAAAAATGCATCATCATTACCGGGGCTTACAAAACAAGACGGTACAAAGACCTCATGATAGAAAATTTGGAAAAAAGAGGGTTGAAAGTATTTACTGAAACCTCCTCTTCAGGGCTAACACGTGTAGGATTTGAATTTGAATGTACAGAAACTGACTTACAAAAATACCTGGACTCAATTCGTACAGCCATACAGAATGATGCATGGTACCTCATCCCGGATTTCAGTAAAAAGCAAGGTTGAATTCTTCTATCTGTGCTTCAGTAACATTTTAAAATGCATTCCTGAAAACAAAATAAAGTACAGCCATCAAAACCAGAGTGACGATGAGACTTATGGTAAGAAATCTTTTTTCATCCGCTTTGCTGCTTGCTTTTTTTGTGGTCTTTTTTGAATTTGTAGTTGACATAAGTTGATTGAGCTTTTGCTCAAATTTAAATCTTTGGTGAGTAATATACAAAACTAAATTCTTGATTTTTGGGAGATAAGCCCATGATTTTAGCCATTATTTTTTTCTCCAACCTCCTATTATTGCCCCCATTGCAGTAAACAAAACAAGGGAATAAGAGCCATCCACCATACTGAGACTCATTGGGGCCATTGCAAATAAATTTCCAACATAAACACCCACAAGCATGACCAGGCCAAGAATCAACCCAAGTGTTGCTCCCTTTGCCCAGGTCGTATCATTGGTTTTAAATATTAGCCAGTCCATGAAGATGGCATAAATGACCATGGCAAGTGTGTTGGCGATCATGGGCATGGAAGACATGGGTTGCTCAACTCCATCTTTTAAGGTAATGTCCCCATTCATTGAGATACCATTTCCAGCCATCCATTGATTCTGAAACAATGCACCATACCATAAAAAACCAATGGCCATTCCAGCCACGACGGCTGCTGCTATTGCGAGCCAGTTTGTGTTTCTCATATGCTTTGATTTGAATTTGAAGTAAGTTTAATTGGGTGAATTAGTCAATTGCTAAACAAATATACCATTCATGTTGAAAAATATATATTAATAATTTGCTTATTAGGAAAATTGAAATATTTTTATCTTTTATCTGCCAAATGTGAAATCTGAAAGTTTTCAACTTACTTATTAAATCAACCAAAAAAGATGCTGATGGGAGAGATGGTACGAATCGTTAAATTAGGCGATTACAAGTTTTCAATTGTAACAAAAGCCCAGGAAACCAACCCAACTTTAACTTCTTCGCCACAAAATGCCCCTCCAAAAATCGATTTGAAATCGATGCAAAGTCATTTGTAAGTCTCTATGCAGGAAGATAAATGAAATGATTTTCATCAATCCTTCATAGAAACAGCACTACCAAAAAAGGCTTTAAGCATAATATGTTTAAAGCCTTTTTTATTTTGTAACGTGCTGATAATAAATACCTTAATAAATTATATTTTTACTTTTCGGATTTTATTGTGAATAGGATTCACAGCTTCTAATGCTGCTGAGCCATAAAATGGCTTCAATTCCATCCTCAGGCGACCAGCCTGAATAGCAGGATCTGTATTGGTCATCGCTGCTGCCTCTTCCAAAGAAGTATTGAAAATATAAATACCCCTTAGACTGTCTTTATCCATGAATGGCCCTGCAAACACGAGCTTACCTTCTTCTGCCATCCGATTGATATTGGCCATGTGGGCTTTCTGCAACTCACTTGCTGTGGTGCTGTCCATATCGGTATTTGGACCCCTGTAAAGAAAAGCCATGGTGTAAGCTTTCATTCCATAGTCATCAGCACCAAATTCATTGATGAGTTCAGTATCTAAAAGAGTGTCACTTAGCCATACTGAAGCTGAAAATTCAGAAGCTTTTTGGGGCTGACAAGCATTTAAAATGATTAGATAAAAAATTGCAACGATGAAAAATTGTCCTTTAACCATGTCAAACACAATGATATATGAAAAAAAAGTTTAATATTTGTGAGCACTATCGGGAATGTGTATTTTCTCTATTTTTTGTGCTGAAATCCGATCAACATCAAATTTAAAAAGATGGTCTTTGCTCAGGTATCAATATTAAATATTTATTTCTATTGAACAAAGCTGCGTCTTTTATGGAGATTGAACAGGCACTTCGCTAAAAATGGTTTGATTTCAGACCCGATTACGCCGGAATTTACTTAAGCTAAGATATAAACTTCGAATCAGAATTCCTATATGTCCTTGGAGATAAAGAAGTGGTACAAATGGATCCTATTTATTGCGGGATTCTTGCTTTATGCAAATACGCTAAACCATGAGTTTACTCAGGATGACGCTATTGTAATTACTCAAAACCAATTTACAAAAAGTGGCCTAAAAGGTCTTGGTCCAATATTCTCAAACGATACATTTTTGGGCTTCTTTGGGGACAATGACAAAATGAACCTCGTAGCAGGAGGGAGATACAGACCACTTTCTCTTGGTGTTTTTGCCCTTGAATACGCCATTTTCGGAGAGAATACATTTGTTTTTCACCTGGTCAATGTACTTTGCTATGGTTTGTTGCTTGTTGTGATTTTTAATTTTATGAATCTGGTTTTCAAAGATAAGATCAGGGATGCTCAAGCTTGGGCTTTTGTCGCAACTTTGATTTTTGCTTTTCACCCCATCCACACTGAAGCGGTTGCTAATGTGAAAGGACTGGATGAAATATTGGCCATGTTGTTTGGTTTATTATCACTATTGATTGTATTTCGTTCTCCTGGTAACACTAGGGTTCAGCTTTCTGCAGCTTTCATTTATTTTTTGGCCTTACTTTCTAAGGAAAGTGCGGCTACCATGGTAGGAATTGGAGGCCTGCTTGTTTGGTTTTTGAATGGTCAGAGCTTTCGGCAAGGTATACAGGTCATAGCCCCTATGTTGGTTGCATTGATCGTTTTTGTTGCACTTAGGGCGGGAATCCTTGGCCAGGCTGGTTATGGACAGATCAATGAATTGCTCAACAATCCATTTTTGAAAAATGAAAACGGAACAATTGTGCCTTTTACTTTCTCTGAAAAATTTGGAACCGTTGCCATTGTCCTAATCAAATATCTCCAACTGTTGGTGTTTCCACATCCCCTGACCAATGATTATTACCCCCATTTTTTTGAAAGAACTACTTTGGCAAACCCAATAGCCATATTGAGTGCACTGTTATATTTCGGTCTTATTTATTTTGCAATTGCTCAAAGAAAAGTTCGCCCAATAACTTCCTTTGCAATATTATATTTCATCATCACGCTCAGTATTTACTCCAATCTAATATTCCCTATAGGGACATTTATGAGTGAACGATTTTTGTTTTCGCCTTCACTCGGCTATACCATTATTTTAGCCATCTTGATGAAGTTTATTTACGAAAAAAACCGAAAGTTGTGCATAGGTGTTCTTGGAATGATTTTGATGTTTTTTGCCATAAAAACTATAGCCAGAAATAGTGTATGGAAGGATAATTTTACATTGTTTACAACAGATGTCGTTGTCTCCGAAATGAGTGCTAAAGCCCAGATAGCGGCAGGTGGATCGCTAATGGATAAGGGTAAGGCACTACCTGAAGGAGAACAAAAAAATAGGATGCTCACAGAAGCTGCAATTCACATTGACAAAGGATTAGAGTTGTATCCTGAGTACAAATTGGCACACGAGCTCAAATCATCAATCCTCATTCACCAGCAAAAGTATGGAGAAGCGATAACACAGCTCGAAAAAAGTCTTGTGCTTTATCCCAATGACGAGAATTTAAGTAAAAATCTTGGTGTATCTTACAGAGAATGGGGGAAATTTCAGGGGGAGAAAATAGGTGATCTCAATAAATCGTTAGAGTATTTACTTAAGGCAGAAGCATATCTGTCCAATGATCCGGAAACTTTCAGACTTATTGCTGTTTGCTCCGGAATTCAGGGTAATCACCAAAGGGCAATTGAATATTTTAAGAGATCTTTGAGCCTGGACGAAAAAAATGCAGGCACCTGGATGAATTTGGCTAAGGCTTATGAGTACAGTGGTCAGTTGGATTTGGCGCGCCAATCCATGGCTCAGGCCAGGCTCTTGGATCCAAATATTGGAAAATGATCGTATAATTGAGGAGAACTAGCTTATGAAGGATAACATGTATTTTTTGATTCTGCTGATGGTTTTGGGGCTTTCCACTGCATCACAGGCCCAGGGCCCTTCTAAAGCAGAATGGGTAGATAGTATAATGAGCGGCATGACCCTCGATGAAAAACTGGGCCAGCTCTTTACGGTAAGGGCATACAGCAAAGCCGATGATGCTGATGTTGTCGCGGTCAGGAAATGGATAGATAAATACCACATTGGTGGAATTTGTTTTTTTCAGGGCTCTCCAAAGCGACAGGTAGAGCTTACTAATGAATACCAGGCTTTATCAAAAATTCCGATGCTTATTTCAATCGATGGAGAATGGGGACTTGGAATGAGATTCCCGGAAAGCGCCATTTCTTTTCCCCGCCAGCTCACACTTGGAGCCATCCAGGACAACAGCATCATCGAAGAATTTGGGAAGGAAGTTGCGTATGAAATGAAAAACATGGGCATCCACATAAATTTTGGACCGGTAGTAGATGTCAACAACAACATCAAAAACCCCGTCATTAATGACAGGTCCTTTGGCGAAGACAAATACAATGTCTCGGCAAAAGCCTTAGCTTACATGAATGGAATGCAGAATAACGGCCTTCTTGCCTGCGCCAAACACTTTCCTGGTCATGGAGATACTGAAACAGATTCCCATGCTGACTTGCCTGTCATCAGACACTCCAGGCAAAGACTGGAAAATATTGAATTTGTACCATTCAGAACTCTTGCAGACCAGGGGATCAGCAGTATGATGGTGGCTCATTTGCACATGCCCAATATAGATGACAGACCCAATCGACCAACGACCTTATCGAAATATGCCATTCATGACATATTGCGCCAGGATTTTGGCTACGACGGACTCATTTTTACAGATGCTTTAGAAATGAAAGCATTGTCTAAAAATTTCCCCTCAGGCATTGCTGAAGCCGAAGCGCTCGTAGCAGGAAATGACGTCTTATTGTTGTCTGAGGATATTGAAGCAGCTTTCAGAAAAATAAAGGAGTATCTGGTAGACGGCAGATTGACCCTTAACAGAATAGATGAAAGTGTCAGGAGAATCCTCAATGCTAAATACGACGTTGGATTGAACAATTATGCTCCTTCCGACCCCGAAGTTACCTTGCGCCTCGTCAATAGCAATAATGCAGTAGCACTCAAATACAGGTTGATAGAGAAAGCCATCACCCTTGCTTGTGATGAGAAAGACCTAATACCATTGACTCCTGTTGCCGATGAAAAATTGGCGAGTATAAGCATAGGATCGGCCAGGAAAACAGTTTTTCAGGAACGACTTGACTCCTATGCTGAGTTTGATCATTACAATACCACGTCAGAACTTAGTCCTGGAGTAAGGGCAAGCCTGCTCAACAGTCTGAAAGATTATGAAAAAATCATCATCAGCATCCATGACATGAGTAAGTCTTATGGCAGAAACTTTGGCATAACCTCTTCAGCGCTAAGCTTCATAAAGGAAATAAGTAAGACCAAAGACGTCATCATTGTGCTGTTTGGTAGTCCATATGCTTTGAAAAACTTCGATGAATACAATACCGTAATAGTTGCTTACGAAGATGATGATTTGTTTCAGGACATTACTGCCCAAAGTCTATTTGGTGCCAATGGGCTGGAAGGAAAGTTGCCTGTCAGTTCATCTGATAAATTTTATGCCAACCTTGGGATCACACGACCTCCTATTCAAAAATTTGGCTACTCAGTGCCTGAAAGGGTGGGTCTTAACTCAGAAGCATTAGAGGAAATTAATGTACTTGCCTCTCAACTTATGGCTGACAAATCTTCACCCGGATGTCAGATTTTGATAGCAAAAGATGGCAAAATAGTATGGGAAAAAGCCTACGGACATATGACATATGGTTTTCAGGAACCAGTAACAACGGAAACTGTCTACGATATGGCATCTATGACCAAAATACTGGCAACTACTTTGGCTGTCATGAAGTTGCAGGAAACAGGAAAACTGAGTCTTTTTTCTCCGATCGACAATTACATTGCAAATATTGACACTACCAATAAGTCAGGAATGACATTGTATGATATGATGGCCCATGTAGCAGGCCTATATCCTTGGATTCCTTTTTATACAGAAACCCTTGAAAAGGCAAAGCGGCAGATGATTCCTTCCCCCAGGTATTATAGTTATGTGCTCAACGAGCGATACACCATTCCTGTGGCAAAAAAACTTTTTTTAAGAACCGACTACAGAGATACCATTTGGCAAAAAATTTACAGTTCTGAGTTGCGCCAATCCAAGGATTATAGATACAGTGATCTGGGTCTATATCTTGCTGCAAAAATTGCTGAAAATGTAAGCGGGTCAAAATTAGATGACTATCTCAACAAAAATTTCTATGGACCTCTTGCCCTGCGTTATACAATGTTCAACCCACTTACCAGGATACCTATGACACAAATTGCTCCTTCTGAGTTAGACGATTACTGGAGATTCCAGGAAGTCAGAGGTACTGTACATGACATGGGAGCAGCTATGCTGGGCGGCGTAGCAGGCCATGCGGGTCTTTTTACCAATGCAAGAGAATCAGCCATCATCATGCAAATGCTGATGAACGGAGGGATTTATGGAGGCAAGAGATTCCTAAAGCCCTCTACTATATTGCAATTTACACAAAGACATCCCCGAAGCACAAGGAGGGCAATTGGTTTTGATATGAAAGAATTGGATCTTACAAAATCTATGAATATGTCTGAATATGCCTCAGAATGGACGTTTGGCCATACCGGATTTACAGGTACGGCCGCATATGCAGACCCTGTACATAATATTGTTTTTGTATTTTTGTCCAACAGAACTTATCCGGACATGAACAACAACAGACTCAACAGGAAAGATTACAGGCCCAAAATTCAAAGTGTAGTATACAAAGCGCTCATCCAATCGGTATGAACCTTAGCTTCCAGATAGCCAAAAGATACCTTTTTGGCAAAAAATCTACGAATGCCATCAATCTCATAACGTGGATTTCAATTGTCGGTATGGCCATAGGAGCTGCCGCACTCATATTGATATTGTCCGTATTCAATGGCTTTGAGGGTATACTCGCCAACTTGCTTAAATCTTATAATCCTGATTTGAAAATAAAACCTGAAAAGGGAGCATTTTTTGAGATTGATGACGTTATGCTCAGTAAATTAAGAGGGATTGATGGGGTGAGCGAAGTCTCGAGGATCATTGAAGAAGTAGTTCTTTTTGAGTACGATGGTTCTCAGGAAGCTGGCTATATCAAAGGGGTTGACGAAAACTATGGCAAGGTAACAGATATAGAATCTACCATCATTCGCGGTAAATACATATTGTACGACGATCTTCAAAACTTTGCTGTCATTGGTAATGGCATGTTCAACAAGTTGAGCATCAACGCTTCAGACGCATTTACTCCGGTGACGGTATATATGCCCAGTAGGGGGGCCAATGGTCCCATGAACGAACAATTCAGAATCCAGGACGTTTATCCGGGCGGTGTTTTTACTGTTAGTGGTGAGGAGGATGGACAATACATCATCGTTGATATAGAAGTGGTGGAAGCGCTATTGTCCAGGTCTGGCATAGCCAGTGCTTTTGAAATCAAGATGAAGGAAGGTGCGGTAGAGAAAAATGTCCGGACAGCAATTATGCAGGTATTGGGTTCAAATGCGACAATTAGAAACAGATATGAGCAAGACGAAACTTTTTTGAGGATCATGAACATCGAAAAATGGGTGAGTTATCTTATCGCGGTGCTTACTTTGGGTATTATTGCTTTTAATCTTGTAGGTTCACTTTGGATGATTGTGCTTGACAAAAAAAAGGATATATCGATTTTAAGATCTATGGGCATGCAAACTCCTGGAATTAAAAATATTTTTACACTGATTGGAATGTTGGTTGGTCTTGTTGGGCTTGCCTTTGGCATTGGTCTTTCATTGTTATTATACATCCTTCAGAAAAAATTTGACCTCGTTGCTGTACCAGATGGTTTTTTGATTGATGCATACCCAATTGAGCTGAGATGGACTGATTTTGTTATAGTCTTCTTTACAGTGACAGCTATATCCTACATTGCTTCAGTTCTTCCCTCAATCAGGGCTGGTAAAGTATCTGCGTACGTAAGACAAGAATAGGATGGGTAAATATTTATCTCTGTTTTTGTTTGTATTGATCACTTTTCCAGCCATTGGTCAATTTTTGATTAAAGGAAAAGTAACCAACGAGCAAAATTCCGGGCTTGCATTTGTCTCTGTTTTTGATAGTACCTATAAATATTCTGCAGTCTCCAATGAAGATGGCTTTTTTGAAATCAAGCTCCCTTCTGAAAGCCTCCGACTCAACTTTCAACTACTGGGATATGAAACCAGAACTCTCACGGTAAGAGTAGACGAAGCCAATATCATCAAACTAAAAGAAATTCCTTATGCCTTACCAGAGGTGGAATATGTAGCCGGCGAAGATCCTGCGGTTGCCATCATGAAAGCGGCAATAAGTAAGAGAAAACAAAATGCACAAGCCATAACAACATTCAAAGCTGACGTTTATGGCAAAGTTTTGGTAAGACTCGATGATGCACCAGAAAAGTTTCTTGGCCAGGACCTGGGTGATATGGGCGGAATTTTGGATACCAACAGACAAGGTATTATTTATCTGTCAGAAACTGTTTCTAACATCAAATACCTCGGGGGGGAATGGAAAGAAACAGTCAAAGCTTCTAAAGTCAGTGGGGATAATGCTGGTCTTACGTTCAATTCCTTCTCCAAAACCATCATCAGTTTTTATGACGAGACCATTGATTTCGACAGGGCCTATATCAGTCCTCTGCATGATCGGGCTTTCTCCTACTATGACTTCTATTTGATCAGAACCTTTAAAGATGAAACTGACCACGACATACATGTGGTAAGAGTCAGGCCAAAATCAAAATTTGATCCCTGCTTTAATGGGTACATCTATCTTTCACAAAGTGATCTGCAACTCACGGGTGTTGACCTTTCCATTCTCAAAGAAGCATTGAAAACTGTATTTCTGGACACATTGAAGGTGCAACAAGTTTTCAAACCTAATCAGGACGATCATTGGTTCACTTTGAGTCAAAATATTGGTTTTTCAATCAACGTGTTTGGTTTTATAACACGTGGATATGCCAACTATTTATACGTGGATCAGAACTTTCAACCTGAATTTAAAAAATCCGATTTCGGCGCAGAAGTCTATAAAATAGAAGAAAATGCTTCCAGAGCCAACGATGAATATTGGTCCAACATCCGGCCATTGCCACTAACATTAGAAGAGCAGCTTGATTATACCCGCAAAGACAGCCTGCAGATCATTTGGGAGTCTGATGCTTTTCTCGATAGTCTCGACCGCGTAAACAATAAGTTTAAACCAACAGATTTATTTTTTGGTTATAGTGCAGGCAGATTGAAGAAAAATGAATCTTTTGGCGTCGCTTCGCCCATGTACAATCTCCAATTCAATGCTGTTGAAGGATTTAACCTCAGACTTCCTCTATATTATGAAAAGTCAGACAGCAATGGCCTCAATAATATGCGACTCGCATTCTATGGAAAATATGGTTTTTCTGATCAGAGATTTAAGTACGGAGCAAGTTTGCACAAAGTCTATAATGCCAAAAAGTTGGGCAAGTATAATTTTACCTTGGTGGACGACTTAGAACATTATGATGGAAGAGGCAACCTTTCTGCGTATGCAAACTCCTTTCAATCCCTTTACTATAAAACCAATTATGCCAGGTTTTACCGACGTAGAGCTATTATGGCCAAGTGGCAGGAAGAGATATACAACGGCTTTGTACTGTCGATTGGAGCGGACCTGTCTAGCCGGACTTCTGTTGGAAACGCAAGTAATTTTGCCTTAAGAAATCAGGAAAAGTCCTATAAACCCAATAATATTCGTGGATTGGAAAACTATATGTTGAATGACAAAGCATTCAAATTTGACCTCAATATAAAATGGAGAATTGGTCAGAAGTTCTCTGACCTGGGAAGCATAAAAATAAGGGAGACTGGCAAATGGCCGGACTTGCTGCTCAAACTGATTACTGCAATTCCACTGGATGGTTCATACGTTTCATACTCAAAATTATTGGTGCAACTTGAGCATGAAAACATATCTGCTCAAAGATTTGGCTTCGGACGAGCAAGTGTTGAATTTGGCAGGTTCATCTCCAAAGAAAGGGTTTCAGATCCTGACCTTTTTCATTTTCAAGGCAATGAATTGTCCACAGCATTTGTAAGCAATTACCTCCGTGGATACAGACTTATGCCATATTATCAGTATAGCAGTACTGACCCATACATTTCGGCGTTTTACGAACACCATTTTGATGGTTTTATCATGGATAAGATTCCGTTGATCAACAGGAAAGGCATCCAGATGGTCACCAATGGGGCGGCACTCATCAGACAAAAGGACAGGTACTATGAGCTGGGTTTGGGACTCGAAGGCTTCTCTATCGGACCTATAGATTTACTCAGATTTGACTATATTTGGTCCTTTGGAATGGATGGATATCTGACCAGTGGATTTAAGCTAGGGCTAAGTACATTTTTTGAAAGAGATTTTAAATTGTAAGGAATTGAAAAACGTCATTGGATTCTTAAAGGAACTTAAAAACAACAACGACAGGCCGTGGTTTGAGGCCAACAAGCAGAAATATTTAGTAGCAAAGGACGAGTTCGAGGCCTTGGTCAAGGATGTTGCTGAAGAGATGAATAAGGTAGATATGATAGAGCAGAGTAAGATTTTTCGCATCTACCGCGACGTTCGATTTTCAAAAGACAAATCTCCTTATAAGGAAAATATGGGGGCATCTTTCAGCAGGGCCACCAAACTATTGCGGGGTGGATACTATTTGCACATCGAACCAGGAAATTCATTTGTCGGTGGAGGTTTTTGGCAACCTGAACCCCAGGACCTCAAACGCATCAGAGATGAATTTGCCATCAATCCTGAACCCATACTGGATATACTGAATAACAAGGCATTTAAAGATTGTTTTGGAGCTCTGAGTAGTGATGATTCTTTGAAAACGCCTCCAAAGGGCTATGACAAATCACTTCCTGCCATTGACTTGATCAAATACAAGTCTTATGTAGCCATGAAAAGTTTTAAAGATGCGGACATTCTCAAAGGCGATTTCAAAGATGAAGTTGTACATGTTTTCAAAACATTGCGTCCTTTCTTTGATTATATGAGTGAGGTCCTTACAACCAATTTGGATGGAGAATCGATTGTGTAATCCCCAAGAGGGAAATATTTGAAAATCAAATCCTGACTTACACTAAATAAAACCTAAATGGTTCAGGGAAACACCAACAGCCATGAAAGTCGGTTAAAAGACGTTCTCTAAGTAACAATAA
>JAGQWX010000050.1 GCA_020436935.1 Saprospiraceae bacterium | reverse complement strand
CAACCAAAAAGAACAAAGTATAGAAAGCAGCATAAAGGTAGGATTAAGGGCAATGCTGGCCGCGGTTTTACTGTAAACTTTGGATCATTTGGACTTAAGTCTCTTGATTCAGGAAGACTTACCAGTCGTCAGATCGAGTCTGCAAGGATTGCAATGACGAGATATATGAAAAGGGAAGGTAAAGTGTGGATCAGAGTGTTTCCGGACAAGCCTATTACCTCCAAGCCTGCAGAAGTAAGGATGGGTAAAGGTAAGGGTGCTTTGGATCACTGGGTTGCAGTCATCAAACCAGGTACCATCATGTTTGAAATAGATGGTGTTTCTTTGGAAACTGCAAAAGAAGCCTTGAGACTAGCTGCTCAAAAACTTCCTGTACTAACGAATTTTGTTGTAAGGCCTGATTATCAGGAGTAGTCAAATATTAAAGAAAATGGCAACTAAAAGAACTACTGAACTAAAAAACATGGAAATAGCTGACATTCAGACAAAGATTTCCGAACTTACTGAGGAGCTTGGTAAGATGAAATTTGATCATGCTGTAAAAGGTTTGGCCAATCCATTGTTGATCAGATCTCAAAGAAAAGAGATCGCCAGACTTATGACAGAAGTGCGTCAAAGAGAGATCGGTGCTATGTCATCAGAGGACCTGGCTGGTAGATCAAAAATTAGAGCAAGAAGAAAGTAATCATTTTAAAAGGATAAAGAAATGTCAGAGGGTGCAATCAGAAAGGAGATTGTTGGTTTGGTAACCAGTAATAAAATGGATAAGTCTATCACCGTTTCTGTAGAGAGAAGGTTGAGACACCCGATATATGGTAAGTTCGTAAAGAAGACCAAAAAATATATGGCTCACGACGAGGGCAATATTGCTCAGGAAGGTGACCTTGTAAAGATAGTTGAGTCTAGACCATTGAGCCGCAACAAGAGATGGAGATTGGTTGAGGTCGTAGGCAAAGTAGAGTAATTTTTGTAATTAAGGAATTTAGTTAAGATATATAAATCATGATACAGCAAGAATCAAGACTAAAAGTCGCTGATAACAGTGGAGCGAAGGAAGTACTTTGTATTAGAGTACTTGGTGGTACTAAGAGAAGATACGCTTCTGTTGGTGATAAGATTGTAGTAAGTGTGAAAGATGCTTCACCTGGAGGTGTCAAAAAAGGAACAGTTTCTAAAGCTGTTATCGTGAGAACAAAAAAAGAATTGGGCAGAAAAGACGGTTCATACATCAGATTTGATGACAACGCTGTCGTATTGCTCAACAATAACGACGAGCCAAGAGGTACAAGGATTTTTGGCCCTGTTGCCAGAGAGCTGAGGGACAAGGATTATATGAGAATTATTTCACTTGCACCTGAGGTACTTTAATCAAAAGCAGAATTTTTTGTAGAAATGGAAAATAAAAAGTTTACAACAGCGAGGTTTGCACCTAAGTTTCACCTGAAGAAGGGTGACAAAGTTGCGGTCGTAGCCGGATCTGCCAAGGGCAAGGAAGGTGTTATCACACAAATTATTGCTGATAAGAATTCTGCAATTGTTGAAGGTATTAACCTCATCAAAAAGCACGTTAAGCCAACTCAAAACAGCCAGGGTGGTATCGTAGAGTTGGAAGCTCCAATCCACATTTCAAATCTGATGTTGATTGATCCAAAATCAGGCAAACCTACAAGAGTAGGCAGAAAGCAGGAAGATGGTAAGAGCGTTAGATATTCTAAAAAAACTGGTGAAATAATCAAATAATGGGTTACGTATCTAAATCGAAAGAAAAATACGAGAAGGAAGTCAAAAAAGCACTTCAGGAGAAGTTCAATTATAAGACTCCTATGCAGGTCCCTAAGTTGCTGAAAATTAGCGTCAACCAGGGTGTAGGTGCTGCAACTCAGGACAAGAAGCTTGTAGATGCAGCTTTACAGGAAATGACCATCATTACAGGTCAGAAAGCTGTTCCTACCAAGGCAAAAACTTCAATCTCAAACTTTAAGTTGAGAGAAGATATGACCATTGGCGCCAGAGTAACTTTGAGAAGAGAGAGAATGTACGAATTTCTTGATCGTTTGGTGACTGTTGCTCTTCCAAGAGTAAGAGACTTCAAAGGTATCAATGACAAGAGCTTCGACGGCAGAGGTAATTACACTATGGGTGTTACTGAGCAGATCATCTTCCCTGAAATTGATATCGATAAGGTAAATAAAATTACCGGTATGGACATCACTTTTGTAACAACTGCTAAGACTGATGCAGAAGCATTTGAATTGCTTAAAGGTCTTGGTCTTCCATTCAAAAATTTAAACAATAATTAATATGGCTAAGAAGTCGATTATTGCGAGAGAAATCAAAAGAGAAAAGTTAGTTGAGAAGTATGCTGACTTGAGAAAAAAGCTCAAGGAAGAAGGTGACTACGAAGCACTTGACAAACTTCCAAAGAACAGCTCTAAAGTAAGATTGCACAACAGATGTAAACTTACCGGAAGACCAAAAGGATATATGAGAAAATTTGGTATCAATAGGGTTACCTTTAGAAAAATGGCCAACGAAGGAAAAATTCCTGGTGTAACAAAGGCTAGTTGGTAATTCGTATTTGATTATTAGATAATAAAGTAATAGAGAAATAAAATGATTGTTACTGATCCAATTGCTGACTACCTTACGAGAATTCGTAATGCTCAGAAAGCAGGACATACTACAGTGGTAATTCCTGCATCAAACATAAAAAAGGCACTAACTGAGATCTTATACGATCAGGGCTTTATCCTGAAGTACAAGTTTGAAGACGACGATAAGCAAGGACTTATACACATTGCGCTTAAGTATGACAGGGCATCAAGAATAGGTGCTATTAGAGAATTGGGTAGAATCAGTACTCCGGGTTTGAGAAAATTTGTAAAGAGTACAGAAATACCTAAAGTGGCCAATGGTCTGGGTATCGCTATTCTTTCTACATCTCACGGTGTTATGACCGACAAGCAAGCCAGGAAGGACAATGTAGGTGGTGAACTTCTTTGTTACGTATATTAATAGAACAAGAAAATTTAAGATAAAATGTCTAGAATTGGTAGATCTCCGATAACAATTCCTGCAGGTGTCTCAGTAGACGTTTCTAAAGGAAATTTGGTTACCGTAAAGGGACCAAAGGGTCAGTTGTCTGAAAAAATCGACAGCGACCTTAGCATCAGCTTAGAAGAAGGAGTATTGACAATACAGAGACCAACAGATCAGCCAAGACACAGATCTGCTCACGGTTTGTCAAGATCTTTGATCAACAATATGGTTGAGGGTGTGACATCGGGTTATAAGATTGACCTGGAATTGGTGGGTGTTGGTTATAGAGCTTCAAACACAGGAAACTTGTTGGAACTCGTAGTTGGTTATTCTCACCCGATTTATTTTGTTACTCCTGCGGAAGTTAATTTGTCTACCAAGACTGAGAAGGGATCCAACCCTATTGTAACTCTGGAGAGCCACGACAAACAGTTGATTGGTCAGGTTGCTGCAAAAATCAGATCATTCAGAAAGCCTGAGCCATACAAAGGTAAGGGTGTAAGATTCCTCGGAGAGGTTGTAAGAAGAAAAGCTGGTAAGACCAGTGGTAAGAAATAATATTGTAAAAGAGTTTGTACAATGGATAAGAAGACGCTTAGACGTAGAACGATACATCACAGAATCAGAAAAAGTATTTCTGGTACTAGTGCAAGACCACGCCTTCATGTATTCAGAAGCAACAAAGGCATTTATGCCCAGTTGATCGATGATGAAGCAGGTCAAACGTTGGCAAATGCTTCCAGCAGAGATTTGGAAGTAAAAGGTACAAAATCAGAAATTGCTAAGCAGGTTGGTATGGCCATCGCGGAGAAGGCTAAGTCAAGTGGTGTTAGCAGTGTAGTTTTTGACAGAGGAGGTTACTTGTACCACGGTAGAGTGAAAGCTTTGGCTGATGGTGCTCGTGAAGCAGGTTTAACATTTTAACACAATAAGATATATATTCAAATGGCAGACAATTTGAAGAAGGTGAAAGCCGCTGATGCAGAATTAAAAGAAAAGCTTGTAAACCTTGCAAGGGTTGCTAAGGTAACCAAGGGTGGTAGAACTTTTAGTTTTTCAGCATTGGTTGTTGTTGGAGATGGAAATGGTGTTGTTGGGTATGGTTTGGGTAAAGCCAGAGACGTATCTGAATCTATTGCTAAGGCTGTAGATGACGCTAAGAAAAATCTCGTAAAAGTTCCTGTAATCAAAGGAACTATACCTCATGAGCAGAAAGGTAAGTATGGTGCCGGTAAGGTGCTTATTAAGCCTGCTGCTGACGGTACCGGTGTAATTGCAGGTGGTGCTATGAGAGCCGTTCTTGAAATTGCTGGTGTACACAATGTATTGGCAAAGTCTCAAGGTTCTTCAAATCCTCACAACGTGGTTAAAGCAACAATTGATGCGCTTTCAAAAGTAAGAAGCTCACAGGAGGTTGCAAAAACTAGAGGTATTTCCCTTGAGAAAGTTTACGAAGGATAATAATTTCTGAAAGAAATGGAAAAGATAAAAATTACTCAGGTCAAGAGCATCATCGACAGGCCAAAAAGGCAAAAGGACACCATCAAGGCGTTGGGTCTTAGAAAGATGAATCAGACTGTTGAAAAAGAAGCCACTCCTCAGATTCTTGGAATGGTAGCCAAGGTATCACATTTGGTATCTGTAGAAAAAGCATAATTTTTAAAGACATAATCATTATGGAATTAAATTCATTAAAACCTGCATTAGGTTCGACAAAAGGTTCTAAGAGAATCGGTAGAGGTACAGGTTCAGGAAGAGGTGGTACATCAACCAAAGGTCACAAAGGTGCGAAATCAAGATCTGGTTTCAAGAACAAGAGGGCTTTTGAAGGAGGTCAGATGCCTTTGCAAATGCGTATACCTAAAGTAGGCTTTAAAAATGTAAACAGAAAGGAATACGTAGCCATCAATGTTTCCAGACTTCAGGAATTGGCTGAAAAGTTTGGCGTGAGCGAGTTTGATCATGCAAAGCTTGTTGAGTTGAATGTAGTTGGAAAAAATGACAGCGTCAAGATTCTTGGCAGCGGTGATGTGACTTCAAAACTTTCTATTAATTTTGATAAGATATCGGCAGCAGCTTCTGAAAAAATTTCTGCAGCAGGCGGTTCGGTTGCATCAAAATAAACCATAACAAGACATGAAGAAATTCATAGAGACTTTCAAAAATATATGGAGTATAAAGGAGCTTAGAGATAAGATCCTTTTTACTGTTTTAATACTAGTGGTATTCCGATTTGGCACATTTGTGCTTCTGCCTGGTGTTAATGCTGATGCATTGGCAACTGCTGCAGATAACAGAGGAGCTACTGACCTTTTAAACCTGATCAATACCTTTTCAGGAGGTGCATTCAATCAGGGGTCGATCTTCGCTTTGGGTATCATGCCTTATATCACAGCATCGATCATCATCCAGCTGTTGGGATTTGCAGTACCCTATTTCCAGAAACTTCAACAAAAGGAAGGAGAGAGCGGACGAAAGAAACTCAACCAATATACCAGATTTTTGACCGTTGCCATTACACTTGTACAGGGTAGTGCTTATTTGGCTTTGTTGGCCAATCAAAATGCAATCGACCCTACAGTGAGCAAGCCAGTCTTTTTCCTTGGTAATTCTATCATTCTTTCAAGCGGATCTATTTTTGCGATGTGGTTGGGTGAGAAGATTACAGACAGAGGTATTGGTAATGGTATTTCATTGTTGATCATGATTGGTATCATTGCAACATTGCCAAGATCATTTGCAGCTGAATTTATCGCTCAGGTGAAAAATGGTAGTTTGATTTTTGTTCTTGAAATGGTAGCATGGTTCTTTGTTGTTCTTGCTGCAATCTTGATTGTGCAGGGAGTAAGAAAGATTCCAATTCAGTTTGCCAACAGAATGGTAGGAAGAACTACAGGCAGCGTGCCTATGAGTGGTGCAAGAGATTACATTCCATTGAAAGTAAATGCTTCAGGTGTAATGCCTATCATTTTCGCTCAGGCGATTATGTTTTTACCACTTACATTGGCCCAGTGGTCAATGAGCAGATCAGGTGGTCAGGGAAGTGATTTCCTCATCAGCCTTCAGGATTGGCAGTCACCCGCATACAACATCATATTCTTTATTTTGGTAGTGGTATTCACATACATCTACACAGCGTTGATCGTGAATCCTAAGCAGTATGCTGATCACTTGAAAAGACAGAATTCATTTATCCCGGGTGTAAAACCTGGAGACGATACAGAAGATTACATCGATTCTTTGACCACCAGAGTAACTTTGCCAGGTTCCATTTTCCTTGGTTTGTTGGCTATTCTACCTGCTATTGTTGGTAGCTTTGGTGTAAGCAGAGGATTTGCAATATTCTTTGGTGGAACATCATTGTTGATTCTCGTAGGTGTTGTTTTGGATACATTACAACAAATAGAGAGTTACCTTCTCATGAAAAAGTATGATGGTTTGATTAAAGCCGGAAAGATCAAAGGAAGATCTGAGGGCGGAATGCAGATTGGAGCCTCCATCTAAACAAACCACAACAAACAGTATTGGTATACTATAAAACTGATGAGGAGATAGAGGTAATTCGCAGGAATTGCCTTCTCGTAAGCGAAACGTTGGCCATGGTTGCCTCAGTTATCAAAGCCGGAATGACACCCCTGGAAATTGATAAACTGGCAGAAGAATTTATTCGAGACCATGGTGCAGAACCAGCTTTCAAGGGTTACAATGGTTTTCCGGCTTCCTTATGTGTTTCTAAGAATGAAGTTGTAGTTCATGGCATACCCGATCAAATTGCCTTTTTGGACTCAGATATAGTCAGTGTAGACTGTGGAGTTAAGAAGGATGGATTTTTTGGGGATGCAGCATATACATTTATATTTCCTAAAGCAAGTGCTGAGGCAGTAAATGTGTGTAAGGTGACCAAAGAGAGTTTAAACCTGGCTATCGAAGAAGCTGTAGTAGGTAAAAGACTCGGAGATGTGGGATATGCCGTTCAGTTTCATGCGGAGAAAAAGCATAAAATGGGCGTTGTAAGGGAGTTGGTTGGTCACGGGATTGGCAGGAGTCTGCACGAAGCTCCGGAAGTTTGTAATTATGGGAAAAGAGGAAATGGGCTAATGTTGAAAGAGGGTTTGGTGATTGCCATTGAACCAATGATCAACTTCGGAACCCAGAAAGTAATGCAGATGAATGATGGCTGGACCATTAAAACCAGAGACCAAAAACCATCTGCTCATTACGAACATACAGTGGCGGTGAGAAAAGGAAGAGCAGATGTCTTATCTGATCATAAATTAATTGAAAATCAGATAAAAAATAACGAAAATTTGAATAGTATTTCAATAAATTTTTAGATATTTGCACTCCAAATTAAAAAATGAGCAAAAAGAACCTTATTAAACTTGATGGAACGATAGAAGAAGCCTTGTCAAATGCAATGTTTCGCGTTCGTTTAGAGAACGATCACTTGATCGTCGCCACCATCTCGGGTAAGATGAGGCTCAACTATATTAGAATTTTGCCGGGTGATAAGGTTTCAGTAGAAATGTCGCCTTATGATTTGTCGAGAGGAAGAATAACGTATAGATATAAATAAAAAGTTATGAAAGTTAGGGCATCAGTTAAAGTTAGATCTGCCGAGTGTAAGATTGTGAGGAGGAAAGGAAGGGTCTATATTATTAATAAGAAGAATCCAAAGTTCAAACAAAGACAAGGATAAAAAAGATTAACCATGGCAAGGATAGCAGGGGTAGATTTACCTAGAAACAAAAGAGGCGTTATTGGTTTGACATATATCTATGGTATAGGTTCAACAACAGCAAAGCAGATTCTTGATGCAGCTGGTGTTGATGTCAGTACCAAAATTGAGGCATGGTCTGATGATAACGTAAAGTTTATATCTAAGTATATCCAGGACAACTTCAAAGTAGAAGGTGAACTGAGAAGTGAAGTGCAGCTCAGCATTAAGCGATTGATGGACATCGTCTGTTATCGTGGTTTGAGACACAGAAAAGGTCTTCCGGTAAGAGGTCAAAGTACTAAGACCAATGCCCGTACCAGAAAGGGTAAGAAGAAGACAGTAGCTAATAAGAAGAAAGCAACTAAATAATAGGTGATGGCTAAAGGAAGAAAAGTTAAAAAGCGTAATGTAGCAATTACCTCGGAAGGGATTGCATATATACAAGCAAGTTTTAATAATATCATCATCTCTATTTGTAACAACCAGGGTCAGGTAATTTCTTGGGGTTCAGCAGGTAGAGCGGGATTCAGAGGTTCTAAAAAGAACACTCCATATGCAGCACAGATTGCAGCAAGTACAGCAGCTCAGGTTGCTTTAGATGCTGGTCTAAAATCTGTTGAGGTATTGGTAAAAGGTCCTGGTGCTGGTAGAGAAGCTGCCATCAGAGCTATCGATGGTACAGGTATCAAAGTTTTGAGAATCAAAGACATGACACCGATACCGCACAACGGTTGCAGACCTCCTAAGAAAAGAAGAGTTTAATCTAAAAATTTATTTCAAGAAATGGCAAGATATACTGGGCCTAAAACTAAAAAGGCAAGAGCATTCGGTGAGCCGATTCATGGATATGATAAGTCTTTCGAGAGAAGAAAATATCCTCCGGGTCAGCATGGAGCTGCGAAGAGAAGAAAGCAGATGTCTGACTATGCTGTGCAGTTGATGGAGAAGCAGAAGGCAAAATATACTTACGGTCTTTTGGAAAGACAGTTTAGAAATTTGTTTGAAAAAGCTTCAAGAAAGCACGGTGTTACCGGTGAGATCCTTCTTCAATTGTTGGAATCAAGATTAGACAACACTGTATACAGAATGGGTCTGGCTACTTCAAGAAGAGGTGCAAGACAGCTCGTTTCACACAAGCACATTTTGGTAAATGGTGTATTGACAAATATTCCTTCTTACCTTTTGAAGCCTGGTGATGTGATCTCAGTTAGAGGAAAATCAAAAGGACACGATTTTATAGTTGCTGCCAGCAAGAAAAAGTCTGACGCCAAATTCTCCTGGGTTGAATTTAACCCTGAAAGAATGGAAGGTGTTTTCATTGACTATCCGGAAAGAGAAAGAATCCCGGAAAAAATCAATGAGCAGTTAATCGTAGAATTGTACTCTAAATAGTAAAATACTGCTTTACATCTTTTGTAGAGCAGTTTTTCATTTATTGAAAACTAAAAATTAATATAGTAGAATGGCGCTACTCAACTTCATAAAGCCCGATAAGATCAGGCTACAGAAAGCAGATGACTTCGATGGTTTGTTTGAGTTTAAACCTCTTGAACCTGGTTTTGGTCAGACAATTGGAAACTCCCTTAGGAGAATCCTTTTATCTTCACTGGAAGGTTATGCTATTTCTGCAGTTCGTATCGGAGGAGTTGACCATGAGTTTGCTACCATCAAAGGTGTAGTGGAAGATGTGGTTGACATCATTCTTAATTTGAAGCAGGTGAGGCTAAAGCCAGTACTTGCAGACCACGAAGGTGGTGAAGACAAAATTTATCTGACAGTGTCAGGTAAGTCTGAGTTTGTAGCAGGAGACATTGAGACATACAACAATATGTTTAAAGTGATGAATCCTGATCTTCATATTTGTTCTTTGGATTCTTCAGTTGGATTGGAACTTGAGCTTACCGTAACCAAAGGAAGAGGTTATGTTCCTGCTGACGAAAACTTGCCAAAAGATGCTCCAATTGGTGTTATTCCAATTGATGCCATCTATACACCCATCAAAAAAGTTGCTTACAAAGTTGAAAGCACAAGGGTTGAACAAAGAACTGACTACGAAAAACTTTCAATTGAGATAAAGACAGACGGTACTATCCATCCTGAAGAAGCTATCAAAGAAGCTTCAAGGATTATGATCCAGCACCTGATGCTCATCACAGACGAAAATATTACGTTCAACGATTCTACAAGCAGAGAGGAAAACGTTGTAGACGAGCACATCCTGCACATGCGCAAATTGCTCAAGACTTCATTGGAAGATCTTGATCTTTCTGTCAGAGCATACAACTGTCTCAAAGCAGCTAAAATCAATACACTTGGTGAATTGGTGAAGTTTGATACGCATGAATTGTTGAAATTCAGAAATTTCGGTAAGAAGTCTCTTGTAGAAATCGAAGAATTGCTTGTGAACAAAGGTCTTACTTTTGGTATGGATCTTTCTAAGTACAAGTTGGACGAAGAATAATCAACTCGACCTCAAATAGGATTTTATAACAAGTCTTAACCGGGATAAGCGCATAGTGCTAAGGTCGAAGCACTTTCTTATCTTGCGTGAGACGATCATTTTAATGAAATGAGACACGGAAACAAGTTTAATCACTTAGGAAGAAAGAAAGGCCACAGAGCAGCCTTGTTGAAAAACCTTGCAATCGCTCTTATCACTCACAAAAGAATCAATACAACTCTTGCAAAAGCAAAAGCTTTAAGATTGTTCCTTGAGCCGATTGTGACCAAATCTAAAAACAACGCTCAGCACAGCAGAAGAATGGTATTTTCTTCATTGGGTAACAAAACCGCAGTTGCTGAATTGTTTGACACCATCGGTCCAAAAGTTGCAGACAGACCAGGAGGTTATTTGAGAATCATCAAAACCGGAACACGTTTCGGTGATGCTGCTGAAATGGCAATGATTGAATTTGTAGATTTCAACGAAGTATACAATCCAAAAGGTGGTAGCGAATCTGCTGCAAGCAAATCTTCAAGAAGAAGAAAGAGAGGTAAAGGTGGTGCTGCTGCAACCGCTGCTGCTGTAGCTGCTGCTCCTGTCATCGAAGACCAAATTACTTCTGACGAAGAAGAATAGTATCGAAGTATAGTAGAGTATAATATTTATACCCTGTTCTCGTCATGAGGACAGGGTATTTTTTTTATAGTCATTTGCTATTGGAAAACAGGCTCAATTTGAGACGATCTTCAATTTTGCTGGATTTGGGTGATCAATTTTGAATAAAGGAAGTAGATTTGATCAAATGAAAAAAGAATAAGCCTCATTACAGAAAATCATAAGCTAAGCCCATGTTGATCAAAAAATATTTTCCGGTTGTGTATGTAATTATCGTCTTATTGGATTTAGTGCTTATGCATTTACTTCCTGAAGGCAGATGGTTTTCCAAGCCATTGATCATGATCAGTCTCATTTATCTTTATGCACAGGTGAAGGATGGGGCAATAGACAGAATGTTTTTCAGTGCAATGATTTTTGCATTGCTGGGTGATGTTTTCCTTTTGGTGAATAAAAGCAATTTTTTTATTCTGGGCATTCTGGCTTTCATGGTAATGCAAGTCAGGTATGGGCAGTACTTTCTGCGGCAACGAAAACTATTTGGCTCATACAAGTATATTCTAAGCGCTATCGTTATAGCCATCTGTCTTTGGTTCAATATTACTTTTTCTGATCGATTTGGTGAATTAAGAATTCCTGTTATGGTGTATTCGGGCGCCATTTCATTTATGGCCATAACGGCCATTGCACAGGAAAAGTCTCGCTTGATTTTATATGGAAGTTTGATCTTTGTACTTTCAGATCTCTTGCTTGCTTACAATAAGTTTGTAAATCCTATGATGAAACTCGACATTTGGGTGATGATTACTTACTCACTTGCGCAGTTTTTAATTGTAAATGGAAGCTTAAAAAATGGGGAAAAAGATTTTTGAGACGCAGCGTCTCATCATTAGGGAAGCTGAAGTAGAGGATGCGCCCTTTTTTTATGAATTGCTCAACAGTAGAGGTTGGCTGGACAATATTGGTGACAGGAACATTCATTCCCTGGAGGATGCAGAACTGTTTATAGTGGACAAATATCTGATATCCTATTCTGCCAATGGTTTTGGCTTTTGGGTTGTTTGCTCAAAAGAAGACAATAAGGCAATCGGTATGGCAGGATTTGCCAAGCGACCACATTTGGAGTATGCTGATCTTGGATATGCTTTTCTCCCGGATTTTCAACAGAAAGGCTTTGCAAGGGAAGCTGCTGAAGCTGCATTAAAATATGGTAAGGAAGATTTGAAATTTGAGAAAATAATAGCCATTGTATTGGCAAATAATGGCCCTTCGGTCAACTTATTGAAGAAGTTGGGGTTTGTTTATGACAAAGCAATTGTGCATGATACGGGCGATGAGCTCGATCAATATGTACATCATTTTTAAAATCATCCTTTCTAGCCAAAATTTTATGAGAAAAGTTCTATCTGCAATTTCGTACCTATCTAGGGACATTGAATTTATACCATATCCCCACTTATTGAAATCAAAAAGATGTCACTCTCACATAGGTATGGCATTTACACTCTTTGGGTTCTTTATTTTGACCATGATCTCCTCTTGTAAAACCAATGAGGCCCAGAGCATAGTTGATGCTTCCATTGCGTACCATGGAAGTGCGGCATTAAGAAGTGGAAAAATGGAATTTGTTTTTCGTGAAAAATCCTATACATCAACAAGATCTGGTGGTGAGTTTATATATACAAGAACTTTTGAAGATTCAACCGGCCTTGTTGAAGACGTTTACACCAACACCAGCTTTAGCCGGAAAATAAATGGCCAGGTTATTCCGATAATTGATGAGCAAAAGCTCAAGTTCTCCAACTCCATCAATTCTGTGATATACTTCGCATCACTTCCCGAAGGGCTTAATGATAAAGCGGTCGTCAAAAAATATATCGGACAGGATACGATCGAAAACAAAGTATACCATTGCGTTGAAATTTCATTCACCCAGGAAGGAGGTGGGCAAGATCACGATGACGTCTTTTATTATTGGTTTGATGCTGAGGACAAATCACTTGACTACTTTGCTTATTTGTATCATACCGATGGAGGTGGCATAAGGTTTAGAAAGGCCATCAATACCAGAAAAATTGGAGAAATCTACATACAGGACTATATCAACTACAAACCGGCTAATGACATCGAAAAATCAGTAGAACTCAATCAAATTCTTGACCTTTACAAAGCAAGCAAGCTTGAAGTTTTATCGGAAATCATTACTGAAGAATTCAGATTTGTAAAATAAAAAGAGGTGGCAAGCCACCTCTTCGCTTTTGGGAATAATCCTGGCTTATTAACCAATTAAAGCCTAAGTATGAAAATCCGTATTTAACTTCTGATCAGTTACAAGTTTTTGATCCTGTATTGACAAAGGAGTTGTTTTGTTCTGTCAAATTAGGCTGGTCAAACGGTGACCTGTTAGAGTTGAACACGCAAGTTGCAATTTCTTTGAATGTGCAATTTTTAAAGCTAACCACAGGACTTGCCCACATATAAATGGCACCATTTTCAAATTCGTAAGCATTGCTTCCAGCGTATTCAATAACCGCATGCTCTATCGTGTTTTTAGAGCTGCTTGTAAAAGAAAAGGCCAATCCACCCCACGATCCTGGAGACTTTGAAGTACCTGTAAGCATAACAGGTTTTAATGCCGTCCCTTTGATGGTCAAGGAGGCATCATCAACACTCAGATAAGCAGTTTCATTAAATTCTAAAACAGCTCCTGCTTCGATGGTCAAATTTCCTTTATACCTTATGCTTACAACTCCCTGGACAGCATAAGGAATCGGCTGTGCCTTCCAGGTGAAGGTGATGTTTGGGCTTTCATCATCAAAAACATCATCCTCATACACCTCAATCACATTTTTAAGGTCTGCGAAGGTATTGGTATTGCCCAGTTGGTGAACCGTAGCAGGGTCGATCTTTATGGGCAAGTCGTTGTTTTCAAAAACATTGTTTTCAAAGGATCTCAATTCTACATTGGCACTTCGGTATAAGCTCACACCTCGCACTTTATTATTGCGAAAGACGCAATCATCTACATTCATAGATGCTTCTGCCCAGGTGCCCAAGGCCCCAGTAACATCATTGCCCCAGCCATCTTTTCCGGCAAACTCAAAAATGCAGTGCTTAAAAACATTTTTCAAACTTGTAGACTGGACAAGAATGCCATTCCAGCTGCCCTTTGATTTGAGCCTTCCGGAGAAAGTTATTCCTTTATCAGAAAGACCTTTGGCTTCAATAGAGCCGGATTCTCTAATGCTGATTCCACCATTTTCTCCAAATTCGATGACAACGCCGGGTTTGATGACCAAATCGTGATCCATGTTGATGGTTTGATCGATGTAATAATCCACTCCGGAATTGCGATCTTCGAGCGTAAGATTGCTAAGGAAATCATTATTGGTAAGCAATTGAGGCACATCTTTGTCTTCACCGCCGGAAATAGGATCTTTTTGGCAGGAAATGACGGTCAATAAAAGAACAGCAAAGGCAAATAAGGATTTAATTCTAACCATAGTTGTATTCATTTTTTGTGTTATGAATACAAAGCAAAACAATCCCTGCGGAGTGATTTCTTACAATGAGTAGCTGGCAATTGTCAATGAGTGAAAAACAGAAAGTCCATTTTAGTCCAGAAGTAAATCATTAAGCCAGACCCAGCCTTTTTAAAACATCCTCTTTTCGGTAACGAGAAAGAGGTATGGTGCCTCCTGAAGTCAATTCAAAATATCCACCATCACTTTTGACGTATTTTTTAATCTTGTTGACATTGATGAGGTGTTTGTTGTGGGTTCTCAAAAAATGGGAAGCAGGTAGTACCTCTTCAAAATACTTCAAAGTTTTGCTGACCAAAAACACTTGATCTCCGAGGTATAGCCTGGTATAATTGTCATCTGCTTCACAACGTACTATTTCACTGATCTGCACAAACTCGTACTCATTGCCGACCGGAATCAAAATTTTATCGTGTAAGATGCTTACATGATCAATTTTTTCAATGTTCACTTTTTCTTCTTCCGCCAGTTCATTCTTCAGACGTCTGATGGTCTGGAGCAATTCTTCAGGATCAATGGGCTTGACGAGGTAGTCAAATATTCTGTATTTGATGGCCTTCACACCGAATTCATCGTATGCAGAAACAAAGATGGGCTTGAAGGAGAATGAACCCAATTTGCTGAGTAATTCAAATCCATCGAGGCCTGGCATTTCGATATCCAGGAAAAGGACGTCTGTCTCTTCCTGCCGAAGATATTCCAGGGCTTCCTTACTGTTGGTAAAGGTTGCACGGACGACGACTTCCGGAGCATATTTTTTTAATAGTATCTGCAATACACCGATGGAATCCGCCTCGTCGTCCACCAAAACAGCTCTGATTGATTCTTTCATACATTACAAATTGATGGTCACTTTTGTGCCTGGATATTCCCGGCCAATCGAACGGTCCCTGATGATCATTTCATATTTTTTGTGGTGCTGGTCGTTGAGCAGGCGCAATCTTTTGGTCACAATTTCCAGTCCAAACGACTTTCTCTTGCTGGCTTTTTTTGAATTGATGCGCTGAGCCTCTTTTCTGCCAATCCCATCATCCTCAATAACTATTTGAAGACCGCCAGTTCCATGATTTACCTGAATGACCAAATGGCCATTTCCCTCCTTTTGCACCAGGCCATGCCAAATGGCATTTTCAACAACGGGCTGCAGAATCATAGAGGGTACCATTTGCGACAAATCGACACCAGGAGCAATATCAATATCGTAGGAAAACTTGTCTTTGAACCTCAGTTTTTCCATGCTTATGTACATTTCCAAGGATTCTATTTCCTCTTTGAGGGGAATGAATTCCTGCGCAGTGTTTTGCAGGATACGGCGTATAAGTTTGGAGAATTTGACGATGTAAGAGGAAGCCTCCTCCGTCCTGTTTTCAAGGATGTAGTAGTTGATGGAATTGAGACTGTTGGAAATAAAGTGAGGATTCATTTGAGATCTCAGCGATGCATTTTCAAGGCTTCTGATGTGCTGCACATATTTTTTCTGACGCTGTATGGTTCTGATAAACAAATAAACTATGCCGAAAATAAGCAGTGAAAAGATGGATCTGAACCACCAGGTTTTCCACCAGGCAGTAACGATGAGCACCGAAAACTCCAATGGTATAGGTTTCTCAAAGACAGAAGCTTGTTTGTTTACCAAACTGACCACATGTAAACCGGTCTGTGAACTACTGAAAATCATTTCCTGGTGTTTGACCGGGGTAAACTTATCATCATTTACCTTGAACTCAAGATTGCGGGAGATATAGGGATCTGGTTCAGAAAATCTATTTTGAACAGTAAAGGTAACGAAACGGAGTTCGTCGTTGATCCTCATCCTTCCTCCCACATTAAGGGGATAGGGCAGGGCCTGTGTATAGTCGCTCAGGTTGATTTCATGGAGTGTGGGGCCACAGACAGGTTTGATATCTTCGAGCTTGTCCAGGTAAATTTTGATATAGCCTCCCTGATCGCCGCACCAATACACATGATCGTCTGTGATGTAATTGTAATTGTTGTTGAGCGCGTTAGCAAAGCCGTCCTGTATGCTGATGGTTCTGATGTTTTCAGTGGAATCAATGATCATCATTCCCTGGTCAGTGCGGGCATATAATTTATTGCTTTCTGCGTTGAGGTATTTGATGTCTTTTTGGTTGATCCTCACTTTTTCATTTAGAGATATGAATAAGTTGTCGATCGACTGGTTCTGGCATTCGCCCAGCAGGCAATCCATAAACGCATCATATTTGATGTAAAAGAGCCCGCCACCATAGGTTCCGATCCACATTCTGTCAAGAGCCTGGTGATATGCAAAGGATGAAATTCCTTCTTTAAGCAAACGGGTAGTGAGCGCATTGATTTGCGGAGCCGGGTCATATACCTTTTCATTTGCCGGGTCAATGATGACAAAACTTTCACTCATTCCTACCCACATATAGCCCTTTTGGTCTTCATAAAACCTGAAAATATCATTGATGCGGGCATTGTCCCGGGAGGAATATATTCTTTTGAGTTTTCCATCCGGATAGAATTGAAAAATCTCTTTGTCATAAGTGCCGATCCAAACATTTCCGGCTCTGTCAGTGTATATGTTTTTAAGAAATGCCTTATCGGGTTTGTCGATGAAGTCATCGGTGAGGGAATGCGTTTTTGTATGGTACAAAAGTATTTGCCCCAACTGGTCTATGAGCACGAGGTGTTCATCTCCCACTGGAGTTGCGTGAAATATGATGCTGTTGTCGTACTTTTCTACAATTGCCTGATTTTGAGGTAATTCGGCAACATTGATCAGCTGGTCTTTGTCCTGTACATAAATGGCCATGCTGGAGTCCGCCGAAAGAAAAACCCTGTCAACACCAAGCGGTATTGCCACACGCATGCTTAAAGCGGGAACACCCTTTACTTTATGATGAGCAATGACCGTATTGACATCTTCTCGAAGGATAAATAACCTCTGATTGAGGTAATAATAGGATGCATCAGCTTCCTCGATCCATTTACCATTTGTTGGCAAGACGCCCAATCCTGTGCAAAGCGCGTCATTCGAGGAGATGGCCCGGGTTTGGCGTGTTGTGGTTTTAATATCAAGGGAAATCATCGGTTCGTTTTGACCCGAAGCAAAGAGCGATGTTTTTCCGTCTTTTGTGATGATGTTTTTGGTTGGACCAGGAAGTGACTTTTTAGCCATAACATTGGTCTGAAGATCCAGCTCGTAATAATAGGCGGCATATGGAATAAAATACATATTGTGATTTCGCCCCGCAAATAATTTATATGATGAATCATCCATTTTCCAATCAGGAACATGAGAAAGATCCTGGATTTGCTGGCCTGAGAACATCCATAAATGGTCATTGGTTTTTACCCAATACCGGCATAACTCATCCCTGGCAATAGAGTTTGGCTCTTCGATCAGATCTGTGTCACTGTTGATCGGACTAAGAAAAAGTGAAGCCTGTGCCCAGGTGTGAATCAACGGACAACAAAATAAAAGAATGAAGACAGTATAATTTTTTATCATACAGCAACAAATCTAACAACTAAGACTGAATTTGCTCAGGTAGTCGGGTGTCTGGTCGTTTTAATTGAGTCAATAACAAAGCTATATTTCAAATTTAAGAGCCGAAGTTGTCGCCACATCCGACCTGAACAAAAATGCATAATTGATGCTTGCTACTTCACCCTTTGATAAAGTCAAAATATCGGTTTTGGAATAATGGTGAGCTTGAAGTTTTCGAAAGTCCAATTGATGTTAAGGTCTAAATTTCCATTGGAATGACCCCGTTCGTGAGAGTTTTACCAACTTAAATTTACGAACCTTGATTCTTCAAACTCACCAAATAATTCATAACAGGACAGACTTATTTCAACTGCGAATGAGCAAAGTGTGTCATGGCTGTGGAAAGGAATTTCGCAAACTCGGGTTGTGGGCTTCCATCCACAGTGCTAAATCGATCGTCGGCCATATACAACTCACCCAATCCTTTGTATTGTTTCCATTGTGTATCCTGCATACCATCAGTTCCCCAAAACTTCCTGATGTTTTTGTAGTGGCGCGCTATTTCAAGCTGCACCAATTCGCTCTCCGGCGACATGTGAGAAAGGTCAAACAAGTTTTTACCTATCTCCTGCTGTTCCTTTTTCAACTGCGCAAATTGTTCTTTGGAAAGTTTTTTCAGGGAATTTTCACTGCTTTCCACTTGTTCTACACCATACTTTTTGATGGCCTCATTGCGAATTGGTATTACATCCTCTGCAGCAAAACCTTCAAATAACTCTTCGTTTGTAATCATTTTTTTACCTTTTAAATTAGAAATTGTTTTTTCAATGGTATTCAGCATTACGTTGATGTTCTCTTTTTTTGATTCAAGGGCCTGCCTGTGACTCTCAAATGCCTTTATGAGGTCGAAATCCGGAGCGTTCAAAATCTCAATAATTTCCTTCAGCGGAAAATCGAGCTCTTTGTAGAAAAGAATCTGTTGCAACTTTATCAACTCATTTTCCCCATACAAGCGGTACTTTGACTCGGTGCGAATTGCAGGTTTGAGCAAACCAATCTCATCATAGTGGTGTAAGGTGCGCACACTTACTCCAGCTAACTTTGATAATCCCTTTGCCGAATACTTTTTCATCTATAGAATTTTAATGACAATACAAAGTAAAGGGGTCACGTAACGTAAGAGTCAAATTTTTTTTCAACTATTTTTATTCAGCCCCAGAAAAAGGGCTTTTCTGACGACTTGAATGACAGTATAATTGCTCGATTGATGCCAGAATACAAAACTTATCATAAAAGCTGTGGTATGGTGAGTGTGTATATATATATTTAAAATCTATTTTTACAGGATAACCATTTTAAATATTGATATGCAAAAACTAGCCATCCTTTTTGGACTGCTGATGTATTTTCAGCTCTCAACTGCCCAGGACCTCAAAATACTTTCATCTCAGGATTTCAATCAATGGAAAAACATTACCCAGACCCAAATCAGTGATGACGGAAAGTTTGTGGTCTATCAGACCTCAGGTGATGACACAGATCCGGATGTTAGGTTGTATGATGTGGCAAAAAAGCAGGAAAGTTTATTTCCTTACAGCGAGCGTCCGAGCCTCACCGAAGATGGAAGACTTTTGGCTATGACCAAAAAGATACCACTGGATTCACTCAAACAGTTGAAACGGCAGAAGGTCAAAAAAGATGATCTGCCTAAGGACAGTCTCGTGATTCTTGCCCCCGGAACCAGTCAAAGATGGGCGTTTTATAATGTAGGTAAATATGAGATGCCTCAAAAATTACACGACCTGGTCATCATCCAGCCCGCATTGCCCAATTATAAGAAGGACAGCATTGCCACAGCCCGAGATTATAAAAAACAAAGCGAAGAAAACGGAAGGGATCTCATCATATGGAAACCCCTCTCAGGCATGAGCGACACCATCAGGTACGTCAAAAAACATGCAATGGCCAAGGAGGCGTTTGAGCTTTTTTACTGGACTACCGGACCAGATTCTGCCTCACAGCATACACTGATCAGATACCATATTCCCACTAAAAAGTCAGATACCATTGCGATAGGAAGCTGGAAAGACGCCCAATTGTTTTGCGACAAAACTGGAATGCAATGCTCAGCTTTGGTCAATGCAGACTCAACAGACTACAAGGAAGGACCGAGAAAACTCATTTATTACAATGTACAAACAGGCAAGGCTTCTTTCCCGGAACTTGGTGATGATGTACTTCCTGCCAAGTGGCACATTCCACCATACAGCAAGGTAGAATACAGAGAAGGCACTGATGAGCTGTTGGTGGGTATTTCTCCAAGGCTGCTTTCAAAAGATACCACATTACTCGATGAGGAAATCGTCAATGTGGAAGTATGGCATACGGAGGATGACTATTTGTATACGATGCAGGAATCCAGATTGGAACAGACCAGAAAACAGACCTTCCGCGTGCTCTATCGACCAGCTACCAATCAATTTATTCCACTTGAAAATCAGGAGATGGAAGAGGCGGTCTTTGGTCATGAAGAAAAAGGCAAATACGCGTTACTCCTTGAAAAGACACCTTTCAAAAAGGAAATTACCTGGCAGGGAGGGAACAGGATGAATGTCTGGCTGACAAATTTGAGCACAGGAGACAAAAGCAAATTGCTGAGTGAAGTATGGGAGGAGCCCAGGCTTTCACCAAACGCCGAACATATGGTGTGGTATGATCGCGATAAGATGTCCTGGCATTTCAGGCAATTGCCTGGTGGTACGACTATAAATATTGAAAAACCGGAAGGAGTTACCTGGTCAGATGAGCAAAATGACGTACCCGCTTTGCCCCGGGCGTATGGTTTGGCCGGATGGCTGGAAGGTGAAAAAGGTATCTTGTTATATGACCGATACGACATTTGGCAGGTCGATTTTGCTGGAAAAGGAACAGTGAGAAGGCTGACCAGAGGGCGTGAAAACCAAAAGGTCCACCGCATTGTCAATACCAGAGGGGAGTCGCCATATACCTCCGATAAAAGGTTGTACCTCAAAGTTTTTGATGAATTTAATAAAAGCAGTGGATACTCCCTGCTCGAGTTGGGCAAAAATCCCCACCTCATGGCATTGGAATACGGCAATTTTGAGTTGGCAGAAAGGTGGACTTACACACCCGACCTCAAGCACATTTTGTTTACAAAAGAGTCTTTCACTATGTTTCCGGACCTTTTGTTGACCAGTGATATGTTTGATACCAGTACCAAGGTTTCCGATGTGAATCCACAGCAAAAAGCATATGCCTGGGGCAGCATAGAACTGATCAACTGGACCAACCCGGCCGGTGAGAAATTGCAGGGTCTCGTAGTGAAACCTGCAGGATTTGACCCGAATAAAAAATACCCTTTGCTCATCAATTTTTACGAAAGAAGTTCTGATGGGCTTTATACCTATAGAGCACCCCTAGCTGGAAGATCGTCTATCAATTACAGCTATTATGCCAGCAAAGGCTACGCCATTTTCAATCCGGACATTACCTACAAGGATGGATATCCCGGAGAATCTTGTTATGAAGATTTGATGAGTGGAGTTGATGCCGTTCTAAAGTTGGGATTTATAGACAGTACCAAAATGGGATTACAGGGGCACAGTTGGGGAGGTTATCAGGTTGCCTATCTGTTGGGAAGAACCGACCGCTTTGCGTGTGCTGAATCCGGAGCTCCTGTGGTAAATATGACTTCTGCCTATGGAGGCATCCGTTGGGAAAGTGGCATGAGCAGGATGTTCCAGTATGAAAAGACACAAAGCCGTATTGGCAAGACCTTGTGGGAAGACAAAGAGCTGTACCTTGAAAATTCTCCACTCTTTACCTTGCCCAATGTAAAAACACCCGTCCTCATTTTGCACAATGATGAAGACGGAGCAGTGCCATGGTACCAGGGCATCGAATACTTTGTTGGTTTGCGCAGACTGGGCAAACAAGCCTGGCTACTCAATTACAACGGCGAACCGCACTGGCCTGTGAAGTATCAAAACAGAAAGGATTTCAACATCCGCATGGAGCAGTTTTTTGATCACTTTCTGATGGCTAAGCCCATGCCGGAATGGATGAAAAAGGGCGTTCCTGCGATAGAGAAGGGAATTAATTTGGGATACTGATGAATGGGTTTTGAATGATCTGATTTTCAAATGATCTAATGTTCAAATGATTTGGTGTTATAAATTACCTTATAAATATTATATTATCTGGAAGATACCTGATAAGCAGTGAATGATTTTTGTCTTTGGTCTTTAGGTGTTGGTCTTTGGTCCGCTTGATACCTCATAGTATTGGTTGACATGGAAATGACTAAAGTCCAAAAAATGAAACGGCGTTATTAATTGCTCGCAATGGCGCAAAGAAGGGGTGGTTTATAAGGACGCATAGTATATTGTTTTCACCATGAAGACATTAAGATTCATTAAGATTTTAATATTCACATAAACCGAAAATATCTAAATGAATATATGTTGGCAAAATTTTTATTCTAGCGCAGATATAGAACTCTGACTTTGTTGGAGTTTTGGTCTTATTTTTTTATTTTCAGCGGGCAATAGAAATGGCAACTGTGCCAAAGCTATTGCGAGGTCTAAAATCTATTTATCACTTAAAGGCTTGACCCTCAAATCTGATTCTTTATTATATTTACCGTCCCAAAAAAAGTGTAATTCATTCCCTGTACCAAAAGGAAATAGATTTGACCACATTTTTACTGGCGCATTAGAAATGGTCAATCCATCATCCGAATGGTATAGTAGGATTTAAAACAACCGATGTGTTAAGGGTCTCATTTATTTTTTTGATCATTTTGATCCATGGACTTTCAGGCCTTGGGCAGCAAGATATCATTTCCCTGGAAGGGGAGTGGTTTTTTGCGATGGATGAGAGCGATGTGGGACTGAGACACAAATGGGAAGAGAAGCTGCTGAGGGAGCGCGTACGATTGCCAGGGTCTATGAATACCAACGGTAAGGGTAATGATGTCACTATTGACACCAAATGGACGGCGAGCATTTACGACTCCTCTTATTTTTTTCATCCCAGACTAGAAAAATACAGACGTCCATATAACCTCAAATTGCCCTTCTGGCTGACTCCCGACAAGCACTATACGGGTGCAGCCTGGTATTCCAAAGACATAGACGTACCCCAATCCTGGAAAGGCAAGCCGCTCAGGATTTTTTTAGAACGAGTACACATTTCTTCAGACCTATGGGTTGACGGAGAACGCATTGACACCACCATCAATTCGCTGTCGGCCCCACATACTTATCTCATCAAATCAGGCCTCAATCCCGGAAAGCATACCATCACTTTGCGCATAGACAACCGGCTGTCTGCAGCAGATGTTGGAAAAGATTCTCATTCTGTCACCGACCATACCCAGGGTAACTGGAATGGTGTCATCGGCAAAATGTATGTGGAAGCCTTGCCGGATGTGGTTTGCAAAAACATGCAGGTCTATCCCGATGAAGCAATGCAAAACCTTCGGGTGGAAATGGAGCTACAAAACCTTACAGAGCGTAGAAAAAGACTGAAATTCAGGTATGAGGTTTGGGAAGGAGACCAAGTGATTTATACCGGCAAAAGTGAATCAAACCTGGTCGTACCTTCTGGTGGTGAAGTGTTGGAAAAGTTTGAGTTGCCCATTGGGAATTTACTGCAGGTATGGGACGAGTTTCATCCGCAGCTATACACCTTAAAAATCATTGATGATGAGCTTGAGGTTTCGCAATCCTTTGGCTGGAGAAAGATCGGGGTGGAGGGAAAACATATACTACTCAATGGTCAGAGAATTTTCCTGAGAGGAGATGTCAATAATTGCGAATTTCCTTTGACGGGATACCCTCCTATGGACACAGAAAGCTGGATGGCCATCTTCCAGAAGCTCAAAAGAATGGGTATCAACCACATACGTTTCCATTCATGGTGTCCTCCCGATGCAGCCTTTACGGCAGCAGATATTACTGGTATCTACCTTCAGGCTGAGGCACCAACTTGGGCCAATCACGGTACTTCCTTTGGGGACGGCAGATTTATAGACCAATATGTGTATGATGAAACCAACAGGATGGTAGATGCATATGGCAATCATCCAAGCTTCATCATGATGGCGGCCGGCAATGAACCGGCAGGCAAAAATCAGGTAAACTATCTCACTGAATTCATCAGGTATTGGAGGGAAAAAGACACTCGCAGAATTTATACAGGAGCTTCAGTTGCCATGAGTTGGCCATTGGTGCATGAGAATGACTACATGGTCAAATCTGCGGCGCGCGGACTGGACTGGAAGGAAAAAGCTCCCGGATCCATGGATGACTTCAGCGCCAAAATTGACCCTTATGATGTTCCTTTTGTGACCCATGAGCAGGGGCAATGGTGTGCCTTCCCCGAGTTTACTGAAATCGAAAAATACATCGGCGCCTACAAAGCCAGGAATTTTGAAATGTTCAAAGAGGATTTGAGCGACCATGGCATGGAAAAACTGGCAGATGATTTTTTGATGGCTTCCGGAAAATTGCAGGCCTTGTGCTACAAAATGGAGTTGGAGCGCTCATTGCGGACGCCGGAGCTTTCCGGATTTCAACTCCTGGGAGTGCAGGATTTTCCAGGTCAGGGAACAGCACTGGTTGGAGTTTTGAATGCTTTCTATGGCGAGAAGGGATACATCAGCGAAGCTGAGTTTGCACGATTCTGCAACGAAACGGTGCCTTTGATGAAGACAGAAAAATTTGTTTGGCAAAACGATGAAGTATTTAAGGCTGATGTTGCAGTTTACCATTATGGTGAAGAAGACCTGATCGACAAAACCATCCACTGGAAAATATCTCAGGAAGATGGCAATACTTTAAGTACCGGAGAGATAAAGGTATCTACGATTGCTAAAGGAGGGCTGGGAGATGTTGGTTCTTTTTCTTTCCCCTTGAAAGGAATCAATAAAGCGAGCAAATTACACAATGAGCTTTCTATTTCAGATACACCATTCAGCAATGGCTGGGACATCTGGGTGTATCCGCAGCGCGAAAAAGTGCAGATACCCAACGACATAATGGTGACCGACACCCTCAATTTTGAAGCCATCGTACATTTGATGAATGGTGGGAAGGTTTTTCTGGACCTGCATGGCAAGGTGATGAAGGGCAAGGAAGTCATTCAGTCCTTTACCCCGGTTTTCTGGAATACTTCCTGGTTTAAGATGCGGCCACCGCACACCACCGGCCTTTTAATCGATGAAAAGCATCCTGCATTCAAAGATTTTCCTACCAGTTACCACAGCGATCTTCAGTGGTGGGAAATCGTCAACGATGCCCAGGTCATACACCTTGAAGATTTTCCAAAGTCCTTCAAGCCTCTGGTGCGCAACATCGATACCTGGTTTATGAACAGACGCCTGGCTACGATTTTTGAAGCGAAAGCCGGAGAAGGTAAAATCATTGTGAGCAGTGCTGACCTAGTCTCAGATCACGAAAACAGGCCTGCGGCGAAACAATTGTTTGAAAGTTTCATCTCTTACATGAAGAGCGAAGATTTCAATCCGCAGGACAAAATCGGTATCCGTACTTTGATGGATTTGAGCAGGCAAAAGTCAACGTTGGTTTTTGATCCGTTTACGAAGGATGGGCCGGATGAGTTGAGGTGATTTAATGATCCAATTGTTCAATTATCTAATGCTATAATGTTTTTATTTTTAATGATCTGGAGATTTTGATGATCTAATGCCATAATGGTTAGTATTGTAATGTAGCCATTTTGTGTACAATCAATGATTGACAAGGCAGAGATGAATAGAAGTGGTGTAAATGAATATATACAAGGATTTGATAAGTCTGGAGTATTAAAGCAGGGCACCAAAGAAGTCGGTATACTAACAAAGTTTTCAAAGAAATAATTAAAAATCTTGCATAAAAAACTTGGCTAAAAGTGTTTATATATATTGCTTTATCAAAGAGGGACTCTATGAACTTAAACCCCAAAAAAGTCCTCCTTCTGATTCTTTCCAAATAAGTAATTTCATCATTCAGACAGTCGATTCAATGACATCTGAAGCTTAAGAAACAACTGATCAGTTTCTGTGAGAGGTCCCTGTGTCTCACAATTTGTGCGCAAATATAGGGAGGAGGAAACCGAAAACTCCTGAACAAGAAGTAGGACTTTATTAATGAAAATTAAATTATGAAACTAAAAAGTATTTTAATGATTTTATGGATAACAGTACTATACATCCCAAACTCTATAAAATCACAAGTTGTTTATAACTCAAATCAGCAGAGACTAAGTTATATTGCAGATAATGACCCCTTTTTCCAATAAGTCCTGCTAGATATCAGTATGAACAATGTATTCGAGCTTGTGGCACAAGTGGTGCAACCTGCATAAAACGTTGTAAGGTTGGGCCAAGTGTTCCTCAATCACCTCCATATTATCCAGCAGATGCTGAATCACTGTTTGTATAGGCAAATAGCAATATTAGTTATGCAGAGGCAATAAACGCTATGGATAGATATGTTTATGACGAATATTCTTCGAGTTTGCAAAATTTATATTATCTTCCATATTATGGTTATGAACATATAGCAATTTTCCTAATAACAATTCTTGGAAGGTTTGTGTATCCTGGTATTTCAGAATCCACTACACCGACAACAGCTTTGTGGATTACAATTCGGGCACGTGGGCCTGCGGGGATCGATTTTAATAAAAATAAAAAAATTTAAACAATGACATTTAGATTTTACCTTTCTATTTTGTTGGTTTCGTTGATTTTTTCATGCACAGAAGAAAATGTGACTGAGAATACCGATACCTTAAAGTCAGATTTCATCAAGGAATTGCTTCCAAAAGAGTTGTTTATAAATGATAGTAAAGTCATTTATAAAGACGACAAGGGTAATTCAAAAATATTTAATATTGATTTTTTTGAGAAGAATGAAAGTAACGAAGAAACACCATTTCTTAGATTGGCATCGGTCATGCAGAATGAAGACTATTACTTCAATTTAATTATAGACGTTTCAAAGAACTATGAGGGAAATGATAGTTATTTTCTCATTTATGATTTAATTGACCATAAAAATAAGATGCTCGTAAATCAAATGTTGACTATTATTGATTCTAGGAGTATATCAGCGACTCGTTTGAATGGAAAGAAAATTGAGTATAAGGGCGAGGTATTGGATGTATATGAAGGGAATCCTGCAGATGGTGATTTTGGATGCAAAGAAATGTTTTTTTCAATCCATCATGGAATAGTACAATTTACTGACAGAGACAACGTCAGTTGGGTGCTCGTAGGATACCAATAATAGGTCTTAGGTCAGTCTATATTCAGATTTACCAAATTTTGTACATCACCTCCCCACATGCACCAACAAAACAGAAATATCTGACGGTGTAATGCCCGAAATCCTGCTCGCCTGGCCAATGGTTTGAGGCTTCATCCTGCTGAGTTTTTCTTTGGCTTCGGCTGAAAGTGACACGAGGCTGCGGTAGTCTAGGCTTTCTTTGAGTCGGACAGATTCGAGTCTCTCCATTTTTTCGGCCATCTCGCGCTCCTTGTCGATGTAGCCTGCGTACTTCATGGCGATCTCTGCGGACACGAGGGCGTCTTCTCCATAGTTGCTCAAAGCTTCATCCAGATAGGGCAGGTGGCTGCGCATGGCGTCAATGTTGAGGTCAGGGCGGAGTAGTACACTCACGGCTTTGACTTTCTGACGGAGTGGGGCTGAACCGATGGATTCAAGGTATGGGTTGATGAGATCGGGCTCGACGCTCGTTTCTTCAAAATATTTGTGGATGGCGGTTATGGATGCTTCTTTTTCGGCAACCTTTTCCAGGCGCTCATCGAGGAATTGCATGCCTATCTTCTGAGCCAGCGGCGTGAGTCGCAGGTCGGAATTGTCCTGGCGGAGCAGGATGCGGTATTCGGCTCTGGAGGTAAACATGCGGTATGGTTCCTTTGTGCCTTTGTTGACCAGGTCATCGATGAGTACACCGATGTAGGCCTCTGACCTTTTGAGGATAAAGGGCTCGCTGTCTGTTATGGCCAGGTGGGCGTTGATGCCGGCAATGAGACCCTGGCTGCCTGCTTCTTCATAACCCGTTGTACCGTTGATCTGTCCGGCGAAGAAAAGATTTTTCACCAGATGGGTCTCGAGGCTCAGCTTGAGCTGTGTGGGTGGGAAGAAGTCGTATTCTATGGCATATCCCGGACGGAACATTTTCATGTTTTCGAAACCTGGTACCATACGCAAAGCTTTGTATTGGACATCTTCCGGCAAGGAGGATGAAAATCCATTGACGTATATTTCACAAGTGTTCCACCCTTCGGGTTCTACAAAAAGCTGGTGGCCGTCCTTGTCAGAAAAGCGCTCTATTTTGTCTTCTATGCTCGGGCAGTAACGGGGTCCCAGACCCTGGATGCGTCCGCTGAACATGGGAGATTTCTCGAATCCCGTGCGCAGTATATCGTGCACCTGTTGGTGGGTATGGGTGATGTAACACGAAAGCTGTTTTTCGAGTTTCGGCGTATCGGTATAAGAAAACTTACCGGGGTTTTCATCCCCTTTTTGTTCTTCCATTTTGGAGTAATCCAGTGACCTGCCATCAATTCGCGGTGGTGTTCCCGTCTTCATCCTTCCGGCTTCGAAGCCAAGGGATATGAGTTGTTCTGTGATGCCGGTCGCTGCTTTTTCTCCGGCACGGCCTCCTCCAAATTGTTTCTCTCCGATGTGAATGAGTCCATTGAGGAAGGTACCATTGGTGAGCACAACCGACTTACCCGGTATCTCCAGGCCCAAACCGGTGATGACACCTTTACAAATGCCGTCCTTGACAATGAGTCCACTGACCATCTCCTGCCAAAAATCGATGTTGGGGTGTGCTTCCAGCATTTCGCGCCATTTGGTGGCAAACATCATGCGGTCGCTCTGGGCCCGAGGACTCCACATGGCAGGGCCTTTGCTCATGTTGAGCATGCGGAATTGCACCATAGAGTGGTCAGTGACAATGCCACTGTAACCCCCGAGGGCGTCGATTTCGCGGACGATCTGGCCTTTGGCTACCCCACCCATGGCAGGATTGCAGGACATCTGTGCGATGGTCTGCATATTCATCGTTGCGAGTAATACTTTGGAGCCCATATTTGCCGCTGCTACTGCTGCTTCACATCCGGCGTGGCCGGCTCCGACCACTATGACATCATATTGTGGAAACATTGCGGCGCAAAATTAAGCATTTTCTGGGTATGAATGGGTAAAGACTTGAAGTCCAAAAGTATAATTCTATCTTAATCAGGAGAATGGGCTCGTTAGATCATGCTTTTCCTTCTGGAATGCATTCTCATTAGACCTATTCTGTAATACTTGCTTGTCCGACAAAAAACCGGCATTGTCTTAAATCATGCATTTGGCTAACTTTTTTTCATTCGCCAAAAAAAGTTACAAAAAAGGCTTGGTTCAGATTAAGGTGATTGCTGCACACTGTTTAATCTTGCTTTTCATTTAGGAATGCTTTCTTTATGCCTATTCGTAATAATTGCCTAGCCAACAAAAAGGACGTAGCCTTAAATCATGCATGTGGCTAACTTTTTTTCATTCGCCAAAAAAAGTTACAAAAAAGGCTTGGTTCAGATTAAGGTGATTGCTGCGCATCGTTCGCTCTGGAATGAACAAGCCTTGTTAGTACTTTAATCGTCTTCTCGATCATGGTAAGTCGCTGCGATGCGGTAGCTCGCAGTTCCTTCAGTTTGGAGTGATTCCGTATCACTCCAATGCTGCGCACCCTTCAGTCATAGGCTTTGTCTTTTGACTTTTCTTCGGTTTTGGGTTTTATTTTTAATTTGATCTGAGTTGCATCATTTTCGTTATTTACGATGTCAAAAGCCGCCATTCCATAGCTTCGCTCTCTATCACTGAAATCTGAACCCTCTTTTTCTACTTTGTCTTTAAGTCATGGCATCGGTTTTTTTAATAGGGGTTTTTGCTGTTTTGTGTCTTTAATCTGTGACGATCCGACCTCATCTGCGTCATGCGCTTCCTATTTTCTGATTTCGTACCTACGATGAATTTCACTCCATGGTAGGCGGATTCGGAAGATTAAACGGTTTTTCGCGGATTTTTATTCCGTGTTGGATTGCTAAATCTGGGACCGAAAGTGAAGTGAAAATGATGAAGTTTTTTATTAAAATATGACACAAAAACTGGTCATATTTTTTATTTGCGTGTGTTGGATTTTTAAAGTGTTTTATTGGGTTATTATTGAAAATAACCTGCATTATATTTTTATGTTTGAAATATAATTATAATAATATTTGTTATGGTTTAAGTAATTTTAGTGGTAGGATTTTGGTTTTCTATGTATGTTATTTGATTTTATATTTAATTGATATTCAATTATTTATGTTATTGCCTGTTTTTATCTCAAATGAGTCTTTTCAATAACAGGTGTTTTATATTTAAAAATTAAAATATTACAACTTCGCAAAAAACAAGTGATCTCATGAAAATGTGAAAATGGGTAATGTGAAAGAATTGTTTGTTTTGATCGTTAAAAAATACTGCCAGTGATCTCAGGAATGAAATATTTTGATCAGCCAATCTTCTCGTTTGCTTGGTGGAATAATGTTGATCAGTCCTTTCTTTATTTTGGGCTTTGCTTTCGAGACCACCCCATTTCGGGGGTTGACCCATTGGGCGCTTTTGATCCTTGGCATTAATTTGGCATCCAGTAAAAAAGGGGCTCCTGTGTAGGTGTATGCCAGGGTCATATGGTCTGAACTCAAAACAGGAACATAGCCATATTTGTCCTTTTGATGGATTACCCAATGTGGCGAAGGCATAATTTCCGAAGCCTTTAAAACATCTTCCATGATACCTTTTAGGACAATCATTTGGCTGCCCCCTTCGGCCTTCAAGGCTTGTGTCCAGTCTATAGATGCTCCATAAGCTGTCTCTTCCTTTTGCCCATTTTTGTAAAATTGCATGATAGAATTGTGGCCATACGTAAAACCACAGGCTCCACTCAAAACAGACCAATAGGCATACCTCCTTAGGTCAGCGGCCTGCCATTTGAGTTGAGTCGTATCGTGGAGGCCATGGGGTATGTTTTCATAAGAGGGCTCTCCGTCGAGAATGGGTTTTACCGGTTTTCGTTGGTAAGCTTCTTCAATAAGTCTCCAGTTGTCTTCACCAAAATGTCTCATGTCTGACGAAGAGGTATCCTGCGCGTAAGTCTTATGTCCGCTTTGGATCATGTTAAAATCAAGCCATACACTGTCATGAAACCAGTCTGCAGAACTGTATCTTCCTCTGGGATGAAATGTCACCAAATGATGTGGCATGGTTTTTTTGAGCGTATGGCCAATGGTTTCCCATACTTCTCTACCGTCATCGCCTTTGAGGTCGCCACCATTCAGCCATATAATATGCTGATACCTGGAGAATTTTAAGGCAAGAAAGTGCGTATAAATTTCGGCCTGCGTTGTGTTGATTTTACCTGCTTTCACATTGCTCCCCCATATTGGAACCAATGCCATATACATGCCTCTTTTGCCGGCTTCTTCAATGGCGAACTCCACCAAATCCCAATAGTCTCTTCCATTGTTGGACACCAGGGGGCGGTCTGCTCTGTTGGCGATCAGAGCTTTAACGCCATCAACTGTGGATACCTCCATCGTGTGCAAAAGCATGGCCTGTATCACATTAAAGCCTTTGGCTTGTCTGTCATTGAGATAGGTAAGTATCTCATCTTTTGTCAGTTTGGAAAACATGAGCCACGCTGTATCACCCAACCAAAAAAAGGGTTTGCCGTTGTCTTCAACAAAATATCTGCCATTTTCTGAAACCCTCAAACTTTGGTCTGTTGAAGTATGGTTAGGTTGAGATAAAAGTGGTAAATGATATTCTTTTAATTGGCCAAGTTCCATACTATCTGCTTGTTTCCATCTTATGTTATTGAGATGATCAGAAATGCTATATGTTTTTGGATCAATGAACACCTGTTGAGACCATTCATCACCCTGTCCAACAGAAAAATTGAATAACCCAATCAGGATAATATTCGTCAAAATGACTTTTGGTCGATAAAAATCGAAGCTTGGTAGGTTTCTTACGAATCTTTTGTAATCCAATAGCGCATTTCCCGTTTGCTTTTTATTACGACGGCTTTCGTACGTCGATACAGTTGTGCTTTTCATCTAATCACTTATATAAGTTGCCATGATTTAAAAATCTTTGTACCATCAAATTCCAAAATGAAATATACACTATTCCTTCTCCTTTTCCCGCTCGCTTTATTTGCAAACATTTCCGAACCCGAACCTGAGCACAAAAAGCTCAAGGCCGTAAGAACCAACCTAAAACTGACCATCGACGGCGTCCTCGATGATGAGGCATGGCAAGACGCAGCTGTTGCAGACGATTTTACAGAGTTCAGACCTGTCATCGGAAAAAAATGGCATCACGAAATCAGAACAGAAACCTACCTTTTGTATGATGACAATGGGATCTACTTTGGCGGCCATTGTTATGAAAGTACCGTGGACAGCATCGCCAGAGAGCTGGCCGGAAGAGACGGCTTTGGCAACAATGATTACATCGGCATCATTTTCGACACCTATCAGGACCGGTTGAATGGTTTTGAATATTTTGTAACACCTCTCAATGAACAGTGGGATGCAAAAACATCGGCCGACGGTGAAGACTTCAGCTGGAATGCTGTCTGGGAGTCTGGAGCAAAAATCCATGAAAATGGATGGGATTTTGAAATGTTCATTCCCTATGCAGCCATCAGATTTTCTAAACAGGACATCCAGGATTGGGGCTTGCAAATCACCAGGAGACGCAGATATACAGAACAACAGAATTGTTGGAATTTTTTCAATCCAAATATAAACGGTTTTCTTACTCAGGAAGGCACCTGGGAGGGACTTGAAAACATCAAACCTCCGTTCAGGCTCCAATTGTTTCCTTACCTCTCATTTTATGAAAATCACTTTCCCACCGGAACCAAGGGCCAAAGCGGCTGGAGCAATCAACTTGCCGGTGGGCTGGATCTAAAAATGGGCCTGAGTCAGGCATTTACCCTTGACGCTACATTGATCCCCGATTTCGGTCAGGTACAAAGCGACAACCGGGTCCTGAATCTGAGCCCATTTGAAGTCCGTTTTAATGAATACCGGAGCTTTTTTACTGAGGGGACAGAACTGTTCAACAAAGGTGACCTGTTTTATTCCAGACGAATTGGCGGGTCAACCCTGAATCCGGGAAGGGCCTATGATGGTCTGGGTGAAAATGAGGAGGTGGTCAGTAATCCTTCTGAGTCAAAACTCATCAATGCTTCCAAAATTTCCGGAAGAAGTCAAAAAGGCCTCGGCATTGGTTTCTTAAACGCCATCACTAAGGCAAGCCATGCTACCATCAGAAACAATGAAACAGGATTGGAAAGAGAGGTAGAAACTGATCCATTGACCAACTACAATATCCTGGTCCTCGATCAAAACCTCAAACACAACTCCAGTGTCACCTTTTTCAATACTTCAGTGATCCGCAAAGGTGGAGATTACAATGCCAACGTGAGCCAGTTGCAAACCAGTTTATTTGACAAAAAGAATGTCTACAATTTCACCGGTAAACTAGCAATGAGCCATCTGGACAGAAAAGATGCTGGTGACAACAGCACCGGGTATAAATATGGAATTGGTATCGGTAAAAACTCCGGCACATTCACTTTTGGTCTTGCACAGGAAAGAGTGGACGAAAAGTTCAACAGCAACGATCTGGGATACTTTACCAACAACAATTATCTCAATCACGACCTGTATCTTTCTTACAGGATACAGGAACCGAAACATTTTTATAATAAGATTTTTTTTAATGGTGGAGCATGGGTCAGTCATCTGGCAAAAAAGTTTGAAGGACAGGATAAAACCTTCCAAAATCAGGGCTACCGTCTGAATGTCAACATGCAACTGAAAAAATTGCATTGGATAGGTCTTTTCACAAATTTCCAACCAAAACAAAATGACTTCTACGAACCCAGAGTCGTTGGAAAAGTATTTGAACGAGGTAGCCGATATCTGTTGGGCACTTGGTTTGAATCCAATTTTGCCAAAAAATATTCATTCAATTCGGAAATCTACAAGGCATGGTTTTTCAATTTTTATGGCGCCAACAACAACGGAATCTCATTGAATCAAAATTATCGGTTCAATACGAAGTTCTCTCTCAACCTTGGTGTAAACTACCAAAATACCATGAATGGCATAGGCTTCACCCGCTTTATTGACAATGAGCCGGTTTTTGCCCAAAGAAAGGTGCATTCCTTTGACAATGTTTTGAGCACCAAATACAATTTTAGCCCTACCAACTGGATCACATTCCGCGCAAGGCACTATAACTCGGAGGTGCTCAATCAAAAACTATTTGATCTCAACAATAACGGCAGCCTCAAGCCCAGAAATGAGCAGGAAGACCCGGGAAGCCAGAACGTCAACTTCTTCAACATAGACATGGTCTACACCTGGCAGTTTGCACCCGGTAGTTTTATGAATGTGGTCTGGAAAAATTCAATTTTTACCAACAGCAGTGAACACGAACTGTATTACTTTGACAACCTGAGTGAAACACTTGGTTCAGATCAGAACAACAACTTATCCGTAAAACTGATTTACTTCCTGGATTACCAAAAACTCAGGAGAGGGGTTTAATCAGCCCTGGCATACTAAGTTGTTTAAATAAAAATGGGGCTTCGTTATAAAGCGAAGCCCCTTAATTCACACTTAACCAATTGTGTCTTTAATAAGTAAAGATCTTTGCTGCTTTGTTTCCTTCTCTGGAGCTTGTATGTACGATCCATATACCTGATTTAGGGGCGGTGATCTGTGCATCTCCCTTGATCAGGACACTGTGATGTAATACTCCCTGAACATCGAATATTCTGACTTGTGTGGGCAAATTTACCTTTTGGATCATGATTTGGTTCTGGTATGACCAAACATCCACCGGTGATATCAAATCTTCCTGGTGCGTTCTCACCGTTGCATCTTTGGCAATAAGCTCGGGAATTGGATCCCAGTCATCACTTCCTTTTGTAAAGTTGAATGTGGTGATTTCTGTACCATCAGATAAGACTGGTGTTGTCAAAATGGTTGACCACGAAGCACGTTGGCTGGTGTTGTTTTCTCCAGAAAGTTCTACAGTTCCATACTCGTACATTTTGTTGGATTCTCCCCCAAGGCTGTTGGTCCATCCCACCGGATTGATCAGTGACTTGCCTTCACTTCCCGGGAATTGAGAAGCTGCGATGTTGGTCTTATAAAAAACTACTTCAGATGTAGTAGCCTCCCACGGCCTTCCGAAATATCCAGGTTTTGAACTATTCATTGATGCGGATTCTGTACCCGGTTCTGCACTGACTACATTGCATTCATACATCAGATAACCTCGTGTTCCTCTTTGCTGTGCTGCTGTAATGTACGTGGCGTCACTGCTTACATCGCTGGTATTCATGGAGAGGTCTGTCTTATAAAAAACTGCAGACATTCCTCCAAAGATGTAGTCTACTGTGCCCATGGCCACCCCTTTATACATGACAAATCTGGCATTCGTACCTCCAAACAAGGCATCCTGCCTTCCGATGACCCTGCTTCTGAATAGAATGGCTCTTTGAGCATTGTTGGCAATGGCCAGTGCACAAGCTCTTTCAACAAACTTTCTGTCCTGAACTTCGACATTACCGATTTGTTTTGGCCTTTCACCTTTGCTGCCTGACTCCCACTGCACGACAACGTCCTGAGACTCTTTTTTGGAAATGTATTGATTATAGGAGTTCTCGAAGATGATATCTTCTGCTATGAAGTCAGTAGCATATACTACCACAGTAGCATTCCAGTAGGAACCATTGGTTGTTCCACTTTTGTTTTCGTAGGAATAAGAACCATTTTCCTTATTCACTCTTAGTACATCGGCATTCCAAAGCTGGTTGGTCATACTGTAATAATTGTAACCATATCCATAGTAACCGGTGATTCTTACCGCATTTTCATCGATGTCCACCCCTTTGTTTTTGAGTGCAATACTCGGTGTTGGAGAGGCATTTTTTAACGTTACGAAAGGCTCATCGATGACCAGCATTTCTTCATAATTGCCCGGATCAATCAAAATGGTGACCCTCTGGCCGCTGTCCCTTTTCATCCTCCTTACCGCATCCAGCGCTTCATTGATGATCTGATAGTCCTTATCTGTGCCGACGGTCAGGGTTTCCTTATAATCTACGATGGTATTGGTAATGATGTCCAGTATATAAGAAGTAGAAGCACCCTGCCCAAAGCTAATGACCACATGCCCTGTACTGTCTCCTTTGTATTCGTATGTTGTTGTTTCGACGATGCTGGTGCTCTGTGTGCTGGTGGTAGTTTGTTGTTCGCCATTAAAGCTGAAGTCGGCTGTATAATAATATTTGACGATGATGCGCTCACCCGGATTGACTGGCACCTTCAAGTTGCTTCCACTGGCAGCGGACAAGTGGCTTTTGGCAATTTCATTGTAAATGTTTCCCTCAAAAAGCAAACCTTTATATGCTGCGTCACCATTGACAATGACTTTATCATCAAAGCCCCAGAAGTGCACTTCTTTGAATTGCAGGTCTTTTGTAACAGGGGCTCCATCCACTTTGAGATTGGAAGTCAGCGCCAACTCCACCGGATATTGATCCAGGCCGGATACAGAAATCTTGTAAATGGCATCTCTCAATGCAATGTCATTTGTTCCGGTGAATGAATAAATATATCCAGATTCATTGAGGTTTTGGAAAATGATGTTGGCGGTTGCAAGTTTTTCTGACTCAATGCCCGATGCGTTGATGGTAACGGCATAAACCGGCTTGGCTTCAAATGAAACATCTACGATGGTGTCTGCTGCGCCAATGGTAACACTGTTGTTGGAAACGATAAAATCATTGACACCATTTGCGGTGATGGTATAGGCAATATTGGGCTCCAGTTCAACAGCATATGTTGAGGTCTCCGCATTAATGATGGGTGCCGGTGTAAAAATGGCTCCTGATGAAGGGTCCGGTGTGAAGACCAAGGTTGCATTGGCCGTTTTTTCTCCCAAACCAAGCACCTGCCCGGTTACATTGAATACTGATACTTTCTTCAAAATGATATCATGGACTTTTGATGTATCTGACACATATACAGCAAGGTCACTTGCTATGATGAATCCGTTGGCATTGGACAGGCTCAAATCGTATTGGTATCCTGCAGGAAGATTGATGGAATAGCTATCACCGGCACCAGAAGCTGACCAGGACTTACCTTGCTGATTGGTGAAAACAATGTTGTAATCTGAGGGCAATCCCGTTGCCTGTGTTTTGTCAATAGCCCCGGTCACTGCAATATAACTGGCGTTTTTCCTTTCCAGCCTGAAGTAACTTGGCTTGCCTTGGGTATCAAAAATTCTGTACGTTCCTGCATTTTTAGCAACAAAATTCAATACAATCAAGTCGCTGGTGATGGGAACTACGTCTGTTTGAACAGAGGGGTCGGCGACGTATTGAAAGTTGATCGCACCTCCTGCGTCTGTTTTCGTTACCAGAGTGATTTCATCGTCTTCTTCCAGGGCAAGGCTGAGAAATCTTGAGGTATTAGCTCCGGAGTTGACATATATTCTTCCTTTGTAAGGAGTGACATTGGCAATGTTCTGGTCAAATCTGGTAAGATTGGTGTTGGTGGTTCTGAGTCGGTCATTGCTGCCTCCTGTCCAGGAAAGGATGCCTGCAGTAAAGGCGGCAGGAAGCACATTTCCTGAAGTACCTTTGGTGACATTCTCCGGATACCAGGCATTGATGACATCCTCGTTGAGCACGTTGTTGTAAACAATGGTATCGAGTTGCTCAGCACCAAAATCCCACACATCTACTTTGCCGCTCTTGGGTTCTTTTTGAGGGGCATTTTCTACATTCAAACCATGAAGATATATCTCTGCTGTTGGGAATGCAGCGCTTTTTATCGTGGCGGTAATGATGTCAGCATCTCCGGTGTAGGCAAAATTGACGGGCAGGCCGTCTGTGCCACCAAGATTGACAGCGGCTGTGCTGCCCAGCACATTTCCTTTGCTGTCAGAATATTCAAATGTAGCATCTGCTGCTACCCCATACGTATCCACAAAAAAGGTAACGATGGCATCTCCGGCTACTGACATACTGAAAGAATTGCCAGGGAAAAATACTCCACCATGTGCCGCATCATGATATC
>JAGQWX010000004.1:53225-178386 GCA_020436935.1 Saprospiraceae bacterium | reverse complement strand
AAACATCGTAGATAAAGTCGCAGTCTTTGACAAAAAGTCAGACGAATCTCAATTTTCCGGAATAAATGACGGTCAGGAAGTGAAAACCATAGACCTCAAATTGAAGGAAGATAAAAAAAATGGAGTTTTTGGTAAAGTAAGTGCCGGTTATGGATCCAACGACAGGTTTTCAGGCAAAGCACAGATCAACAGGTTCTCGCCAAAAATGCAGCTTTCATTGATTGGTAACGGCAACAATATCAATGATATCGGATTTCAGAACAATGTTTCTGAGCTTGCAACGGGAGGGGGAATCGTCATTGTACAGGGTGGAAACAACCAGGGCAACTCCACTGCTTCAGGAATCAACCGTGCTTTGTCTTCAGGAATCAATTTCAATTATGATTTTTCTAAAGCTTTGAAAATCAGATCCTCCTACTTGTATAAAAACCTTTACAATGATCTTGCAGAGCAGGTAAATTCGACCTACCTCAACCCGGAAAGAGCATTCAACAGCAGTGAGGATTCACGCTCAAAAACCCGGGACAGTGGTCATAACCTGAATCTAACCCTTGAATTTGACAAGGATACCACCTGGCAGGGAAGGCTGACTTCCAGATTGAATGCAGCCAACGGCTTCGACGATATCACGTCAAATCTGGTCAATGCTCTTGCCAGTGGGAGTGCACTTTCTTCCTCAATGAGAACCAATTTGGTGGCCGATAATAACTTTGATTTTACAAATAATTTTTCTTTGCGGAAACGGTTGAAGAAACCCGGAAGTATTTTTAGTTTCAGTGGATCCGGTAACCAGACCAATTCCAGTGGAGAAGAAGAAGTGCGGGCCAATATCTTGGAAGCCAACAATGCAATGCAACTTGCTCAGCTTCAGGAAAGAGACATCAAAACCCTTGATTTTACAGGGAACGCAAGCCTTTCCTGGCCACTGGGGAAAGGAAGAGTTGTGTCTGCTTCTATTGCAGGAGGTTCTGAAAACCAGACCTTTTCAAAAGACTTTTATGAGATAAGTAACGGGCAAAACCAGATCATTCCAGGTTTGGGCGGACTGGCAGATAAGCAGTTTAATCGCCTGGTTTTTGGTGGTACTTTTAATAAAAATCTGGATGATGAGCGCTCATTCAACTTTAGTCTTTCGGGCCAAATTTCCTCACTGGATTTTTCACAAAATTCAATCCTCAAAAAACCTGACTCCAGGACTTTTTATCACCTTCTACCAGGATTTTCATTCATCAAAAATGCGAAGAGCGGGTCTTACAATTTTGGTTACAGAAGTCAGGTGAAATCCCCTGAGATTTACCAGATGGCTTCCATGCCGGACAATTCAAATCCCTTGTTTTTGTACTTGGGCAATGGTGATCTGATACCGGAATACATTCATAGAATAAATGCACAATTTCACAAATACGACGCCTTTTATTTCAGAAACCATATGGCCTTTGCCTCCTTGTCTTACACATTGAATCCCATTGTGAATGCGCGAAATTCTGATGAAAATTATGTAACTACTTTCAGACCGGTCAATGGAAAATTCGCACTCAACGGTTTGGCCAATTACAGTTATGGGGCACCTTCCATCATCCCCAAAGTCAAATACAATACCGACCTCACACTAACTTATTTTGAAGGCAGTTCATACGTCAATCAACTCGAGAGTGTCAACAAAAGATGGGCGCCTTCGATTGGAATTACTGTTGAAAACAAAACAAAAAACAATCTCGACATGAGCCTGAACTACCAGGCAGAATATACCTTTTCGAGTTATACGAGCGAGCTGATCAATGATGTCTCCTACCTCAATCAAAGATGGCGTGCGCACCTCGAATGGTACATTACCAAAGACATTACCATTGGAGGGGATTACCAGTTTAGAAAGTATTCTGTTGAGTCAATTTCCACCGACAATACACTCCAATATCTCAATTGTTTTTTATCCGTGGATCTGGGAAAAAAGAAACGCTGGACACTGGATATCAAAGGCAATGATTTACTCAATCAAAATTCAGGAATAGAAAGAAATGCTTCTCCATTGCTCATCAGTGAAAGGTCTTATTCAGGTCTGGGTAGATACGTTATGGCTTCAGTCACTTATGCGCTTTCAGACTTCAAACCCAAAGGAATGTTTATTATGCGTTAAAATAAAGCAAAGAGTGTAACTTATTATTTGAATGCATGTTAATAATTAGAGTAGATAATCCATCAAAAATTGAACAAGTCGGATAAAAAAGACGTAATGCCTGACAAAATAGCATATATTGGACTTGTGGCACAATTTTGTTGATATAAATAAGCTGATGGGCTATCACATATGAAAAATAATTTATTAATATTGCTTTCATAATAATACATTTACCATAGATGGACAGGAAATTTTCACCCGAGGTTAAGAAGATTATTAAACAAAGCCGCGAGCATGCACTAAAACAAGGCAAAACGGCTATTGGTACAGAGCATTTTTTGTACAGTATTCTTGAAGATAAAAACAGCATTACTCATAAAGTACTTGAATCATTGCAGATCGATGTAGATGGTATCAAAGAACGTGTGGCTGAAATGGAACCCAGCAATGTCGTTGCTGAAGAAAAGTACAACATTGACAATATTCCTTTGAATCAACATGCTCAGAAAGTACTTAAAGTAACTTTTTTGGAAGCAAAAGTGTACAAAAATGAAGAGGTTCACACAGAACATCTTATGCTTTCAATTCTTAAATACAAAGACACCACTTCAGAAATTCTGAGTGATGAATTTGATTTGGATTACGACACATTCAGGTCTGAGTTGGAATACATACGCCAGGAAAATGATCCCGGGGTGGATGAGTTCTTCGATCAGGCACCATCTGATTCAGAATCGCCAATGGATGAAGACCTTGGAGATTCGTTCTCAGGTCAGAAAAGAAATACGAAGTCAAGGACACCGGTTTTGGACAACTTCGGTAGAGACGTTTCAAAGCTCGCTGAAGATGGCAAGTTAGATCCAATTATAGGAAGAGAAACAGAGATTGAAAGGGTTTCTCAGATACTTTCCAGAAGGAAGAAGAACAATCCTATTTTGATTGGCGAACCAGGTGTTGGTAAGACAGCCATTGTTGAAGGCCTTGCACTCAGAATTTTACAGAAGAAGGTCAGCAGGACTTTGTTCAACAAGAGGGTAGTGATGCTGGATCTTGCGGCATTGGTTGCCGGAACCAAATACAGAGGTCAGTTTGAGGAAAGAATGAAAGCCATCATGAATGAGCTTGAAAAGGCAAAAGATGTCATTCTTTTCATTGACGAGATTCACACCATTGTAGGAGCCGGCGGTGCAACAGGTTCACTGGATGCAAGCAATATATTCAAGCCAGCATTGGCCAGAGGAGAATTGCAATGCATTGGAGCATCTACGCTTGATGAATACAGACAATACATTGAAAAGGATGGGGCGCTTGACAGAAGATTCCAAAAAGTCATGGTCGAGCCACCTTCAATTGAAGATACCATTCACATTTTGCGCAACATCAAGTCAAAATATGAAGAGTTCCACAACGTGGATTACACAGACGATGCCATTGAAGCATGTGTAAAACTCAGTGAGCGCTACATTACAGACAGGTTCCTGCCAGATAAGGCAATTGATGTTCTGGATGAGGTAGGAGCACGTACCCACCTGAAAAACATCCACGTTCCAAAATACATTGAAGATCTGGAGGCCCAAATCGAAGAGGTCAGAGAACAAAAGACACTCGCAGTGAAGAATCAGCAGTACGAAAAGGCTGCAGATTTGAGAGACAACGAGTCTAAGCTGCTGAAGAGACTTGAGCAGGCCAAAGACGAATGGGAGCAGGAAAGTAAGACCAAAAGATATCCTGTTGGAGAAGAAGAAATTGCGGAAGTAGTTTCTATGATGACAGGTATTCCTGTGATGAAAGTAGCCCAGTCAGAAAGCAGAAAGCTTGTCCACATGGGAGACGACATCAAAAAGGAGATCATCGGTCAGGACGATGCCATTCTTAAAATTGCGAAAGCAATTCAGAGAAACAGAGTGGGTTTGAAAGACCCATCCAAGCCAATTGGATCTTTTATCTTCCTTGGACCAACAGGCGTGGGAAAAACAGAATTGGCGAAAGCATTAGCGAGATATCTTTTTGAAACAGAAGATTCACTGATCAGAATTGACATGAGTGAGTACATGGAAAAATTCTCTATCTCGAGATTGATTGGAGCGCCTCCCGGTTATGTAGGATATGAAGAAGGTGGCCAGCTTACGGAAAAAGTGAGAAGAAAGCCTTATTGCGTGATCTTGTTGGATGAGATAGAAAAAGCTCACCCTGATATTTTCAACGTATTGCTCCAGGTATTGGACGATGGTCAGCTGACAGATGGATTGGGCAGAAAGGTAGATTTCAAAAATACCATCATCATCATGACCAGTAATATTGGAGTGAGACAACTCAAGGATTTTGGAATGGGTGTTGGTTTCAATACTTCAGCCAGACAGGAAAACAGCGAAGAGCACAATAAGTCTGTTATACAGAATGCCTTGAAAAAGACCTTCTCTCCAGAATTCCTCAACAGAATTGACGATGTGATCATCTTCAACAGTCTGGATAAAGACCATATCTTCAAAATCATTGACATCTCGTTGAGTGATTTATACAAGAGATTACATGGACTCAATCTGACCATTGAGCTCACGCCAGAAGCTAAAGAATTTGTAGCCGATAAAGGTTATGATCCGCAGTTTGGTGCCAGACCACTCAACAGGGCAATTCAAAAATACATCGAGGATCCGCTCGCAGAATATATCCTCAACAATAATCCTGAAAGCGGAGTCAAACTCATCGCCAATCTGGTGAAAGAAGAGTCCCGTATAGAGATCACTTCTGATCAGGATCAATTACAAGAAGGAGTCAAATAATATACATTGTTTGTTGTTTCTCTTCAGCCATATAATTTTTGGAATGAGGAGAAACAACAACATGATTTCTTGTATATATTTGCCTATTATTTAATTAAAAAAACAACATTTGAACAAATTCATTAACAACGAAAAGTCAGAACACAGAATTAATAACCAGATAAGAGTACCAAAAATCAGACTCGTAGGGGACAATTTTGATGACATTAGTGCAGTAGCAGGAAGAACCCTTGACCAGGGTGTATTTTACACCAACCAGGCCCTGACGTGGGCAGAACAATTAGAATTGGACCTTGTAGAAATCAGCCCGAAAGCAGATCCACCTGTTTGTAAAATCATAGACTACAAAAAATTTGTCTACGATAAAAAGAAAAAGGAAAAAGAGATCAAGGCCAAAGCACAGAAGACTGTTGTTAAAGAAATCAGATTCGGTCCGAATACCGACGACCACGACTTCGAATTCAAAACCAATCATGCCCGCAAATTTCTGGAAGAAGGCGCAAAAGTCAAGGCTTATGTGCAGTTCAGAGGTAGAGCTATTGTATTTAAGGACAGGGGAGAACTTATTCTTCTGAAGTTTCTAAAAGAACTTGAAGAATTTGGTGCAGCCGAAGAACTACCGAAGTTGGAAGGAAAAAGGATGATTGTCATTGTGTCTCCAAAAAAGAAAAAATAGACAGCTTCCTCCCCGGTTTTCACTTTCACACGAAGATTATATTTTCCCGATTAGTATAATTTTTATATGTTGTACTTCAGTTCATTTGGCTATCAGATGAACTGAAAGAGCATTTTCTAAAAAATGAATTAAAATCATAGCATGTTCTGTGTATAAAAACATATTATGATTTTGATTTATGTATTAGTTAAAATATTATATTTGAGCCTAAATAGGTGTGTATTATACTAAACCTGAAAAGCATTTGATGAAATGAGAAAATTCTGTCCACTGATTTTGATATTTTTTATTGCAATAACTGCAAGCGCCCAGGCAGTGCAGGGCCAGAAAAATGGGATTTCCTTCAAAGCACTTTTGATGGATTACCAATCTCAAAACGGTGGCAATATCGACGCCATAAAGGACTATCAATATGGCTTTGAAATCGGATACCATAGACTGATCAATGACAGACTTTCCCTGAATGTGCCCATTAAATTTGGAAATGTCAATGCAGCGGGAAGCAATCTGAATGATGGATTGCATGAGAAAGTGCTTGGCCTTGATGTCCAGGCTCAATACAATTTCCTAAAACCATTTGAAACTGTAAACCCATATGTAACAGGTGGCCTTGGTGCTGTTTCATTTTTAAACAGTGAAATAGATGCACAAGTACCATTGGGACTCGGTTTGAACATCAAAGTGGCTCCAGGAGCATTCATCAATGTTCAGGCAGAATACAGGTATTCGCTGATTGTCGACAGAAGCAATCTTCATTATGGCCTCGGATTCAAATTTTTCCCGGGGGCGTTTGATGAGGAAAAAGACGATAAAGCAATGGAAATGGAAGAAAAGGACAGCGATGGAGATGGCATCTCTGACAAGCTGGACTTGTGTCCTGACATCGCAGGTCTGAAAGAATTCAATGGTTGTCCTGACACAGATAAAGATGGAGTTCCTGATTATGAAGATAAATGTCCAAAAGTGAAAGGTGTCAAAGCAATGATGGGCTGTCCGGATACTGATGGTGATGGACTCTCTGATAACGATGATGAGTGTCCAAATGTCGCAGGTCCTATTGAAAACAAAGGATGTCCTATAAAGGATTCTGATGGTGATGGAATTCCGGATGACAAAGACAATTGTCCAAACATTGCAGGTATTGCAGCCAATAACGGTTGTCCTGAAATCAACAAGACCAATGACCGGGATGGTGACGGTGTTGAAGATTCAAAAGACAGATGTCCTGACGCTCCTGGACCAAAGGCTTACAACGGTTGTCCTGACAGCGATGGAGACGGATTGGATGACAGTATTGACAGGTGTCCAAAAACTCCTGGAACTGTGGCCGCAAATGGCTGTCCTGAAATAACTCAGGAAGATAAAAAGACACTCGACGTTGCGATGAGGGCTGTACAGTTTGATACAGGAAAATCTTCGTTAAAAGCCGAGTCGTTTACCATTCTCAAGCAGATTGCCAATATCATGAACAGATATCCTGACTACAATTTGGTCATCAGCGGTCATACCGACAATGTAGGTAGTGCTGTTGCCAACCAGGACCTTTCTGAAAGGAGAGCAAAAGCTTGCCTTGATTATTTGGCTACTCAAGGTATTGCAAGAACCAGATTGTCTTCAGCAGGATATGGTGAATCCAGACCGGTATCCAGCAACGACACCGAGGCTGGAAGAACCCTCAACAGAAGGGTAGAGTTCATCATGCTTCCAAGGTAATTCATTTGAAGAAGAAATATAAGGCCATTGTATTTGATATGGATGGCACACTCGTAGATAGTGAGCATCTTCATATAGGTGCATGGTTCAAGATGTTTCAGGAATTTGGCATCACTATGAGCCATGAAGAACTGATGCAGTACGTTGGAGTATCTGATGTAAATATCTGCAAGGATTTGACGACCAGATTTTCATTGACGTACTCTGCTGAAGAAATACTTGATCAAAAGAGATATTATTATCGTCACCACGAACAGAAAAATGTAAAGCTCATAGCGGGAGTTGAGGACGGCTTACAAAATCTAAACCCCAATCTGCCTATGGCCGTAGCCACTATGAGCAGTAAGTATGAGGCCGAAAAATCATTGGATTATACGGGAATTAGAAAATATTTTCTGGAAGTGGTAACAGCAGACGATGTGAGCAGACATAAACCCGATCCGGAATGTTATCTCATGGCTTGTGCTGCCATTGGAATGCGTCCTGAAGATTGTATCGCAATTGAGGATTCGGTTTCCGGTGTTCATGCTGCCAAAAATGCAGGTTTATACACCATTGGCGTTGCCAATACGGTTCATTCATCTGAAATTTTGCACGCGGACCTGGTTTTAAAGGACTCCATTGCTGTTTTCAAAACCATTTCCACAATGTTGGAGGTTTAAGATGGGTCAATCTCACTTCTTATATGATGTTGACCAGTCCTGGACACTTTTCCTGGATAGGGATGGAGTTTTAAACCAAAGAATTCCCGGATCATATGTCAAAAACATCCGTGACTTCGAGATTCTTCCGGGAGTTCTGGAAGCCCTTTACAATTTAAAGGACAGTTTTTTGCGAATGGTCGTTGTTACCAATCAGCAGGGTGTCGGAAAAGGTTATATGACAGAGGAAGATGTACGTATTGTACACGAGTATTTTTTGCATGAAGCCAGGAATGCGCATGTGGAAATTGATGAAATATATTTCAGCCCTGATCTCGCAAGTCTCCCATCCTCAACAAGAAAACCACAAATAGGCATGGCGCTCCAGGCCCAAAGAGATTTTCCTGAGATCGATTTGCACAAATCCATTATGGTGGGTGACAGTCGTTCAGATATGGAATTTGGCAGAAATGCAGGCATGAAAACGGTGCTGGTTGGTGAAAAGGGTGATCAGATGTCCACAGAGCTGGTTGATCTTAAAGTAAAGGATTTGTATACCTTTTCTTTACTTTTGCAGTCTGCACAAAGCAAAAAGTAAGCGTGGCAAAAACTTATAAAGTAAAAGAGATCTTTTATACCCTGCAGGGAGAAGGTTACCATAATGGTAGGGCGGCTGTATTTTGCCGGTTTGCGGGTTGTAATCTGTGGAGTGGATTGGAGAAAGACCGTGCAACAGCTATTTGTAAGTTTTGCGATACAGATTTCTGGGGTACAGATGGAGTACTTGGTGGAAAATATGAAGCTACCGAACTGGCTTCCACAATCAATGGTCTTTTTAAAGGAGACTCCAATAAGTTTGTAGTTTGCACTGGCGGTGAACCGGCTCTTCAACTTGACAAAGCATTGATAGATGCACTTCATAGCTATGGATTTGAGATAGCCATCGAAACCAATGGAACAATTCCACTTGCAGCAGATATCGACTGGGTGTGTGTAAGTCCAAAAGCAGATACAGAAATTTTGGTAAAATCAGGAGACGAACTCAAGTTGGTTTATCCACAAATGGAAAATGTGCCTGACCAATTTGAATCTCTACAATTCAAACACTATTATCTTCAGCCTTTAGACGATATCAACAAATTGATGAATGTTGCAGCCTGTGTGGATTACTGCAAAGAAAATCCAAAGTGGAAGTTGTCCATGCAAATGCACAAAGAAGCAGGAATACCCTGATCTTATCTCAACCTGTCCATCGATTTTACCAACTTATCGTCTTTTCCAATGTATCTGTATGCCAGAAATCCACAGATAACAGGAATGGCCATGAGGTATAATCCGGCCTGGTCGTGTATCGCGGCCCAATCCGGCTTGACAGTCCTTTCATTATAGATCAGTAAAAAAGCTACTAGAGGAAGAAAAATACCCAAAATCAAGGAGAATATGCTGAGCTTTTGCTGAAGAGGGCGGTTTCTGAAAAGAAATATTGCAGCAATACTTACAACAATTCCCAGTATAGTAATGCCCAAAAGAATGGGACTGTCCTGAACTTCATAAACATTGTCAGCCATTAGATTTGGTATTGGACTTGTACTGGTTGCCAAATCTGTGACAAACTGACCTGCAAAGCCAAGGCCTGATAACAATAAAAATATAGATTGTATTCTTTGAATCATTGGATTAAAAATTTGGAGGGCAAATCTAATTTTTCTTTATAAAATTATAGCATTGATCCTATAAAGATGAGGAGCTGTCCTGAATCTTTTTGAGCTTGGGCGCATTGAAGTCCCATTGTACTCCAACAGCAAGTAAATTTGCTTTTGTATCAGGATTCCATCCATATTTCAAAGTGCCAGATACACCAAAGCCACTAATTCCAAAGCCGTATCCTGCCTGAGCGACATAAGTCATGAAAAGGCTTCTGTCAATGCCCAAAGCTTCGTATTTTGAAGTAAGGCCATACAATTCTGTCCTTGAATACTGGACACCTCCTCCAATGAAGAAACCCATTTTACCTTCTTTGTCAAATCCGCTTAAGCCATTAAAATTGAGCTTGGCCATGATGGGAAAGTAAGAGGTACCCATACCTTTATAATCTTTTACAGCCAGACCCAGGACACCAATGCCCGCAAGTCCTTCTACAGATAATGAAGCTTTTTTACCACCCACCCAGATTTTGGGCCCTATGGCAAAGTTTAATATGGCACTTCCAGCAGATCTGTAAACGTCTTCAGCACTTTCCGGATTTGTAAATCGCTGGTATAAGTCATTTTGGAAGGTAAGGCCATAGCCAAATTGAGCATGGCCAATGTGTAGAGCAAAAAACAGGAGAAGTATGCTGGTGAAAAACTTAAATTTCATTTTTTAGAATTTGATGGTATAAAAGTAAGACGCATATCTGAATACAAAAGTTGTATCAGGCCTGGCCCAGAATATCTTCAATTTGATCTTTTCCTGCCTGAAGTCGGTCAATGATATCGATTTGCATGGCATCCATCTCAGTAATGGTTTGACCTTCGTTTCTGAGATGATGGTCAAAGGAAACAAAATTGCTATCAATTCTTTCTTTGATTTTGTGAGCATACTCCGTCAATTTGAAGGTGATTTCTTCCTCAAGATGAGTCCTGCCTTTTTCAATTTCCTGTTTGTACTTATTCAATATTTTTCTTCTGTTGAGTCCCAGGGAAACACCGGCAAATAGTAAACCGATGGTGGTTATTATCCCTCCTGAAATATCTACAACTGAAGAATTGACCACTGCTGTAAGGATGACACCAATGATTGCCAACCCTCCTCCGGCTGCCAAATTGGGAGCCATTTTGGAAGTCTCTTTGAGTATGGTTTCATCATAAAAATTCTCAGACTTGCTCATGAATTGATGGAAGCTAGTCTGCAGGTCTTTGAGTACATTGGCCCGGCGCTCAGCTATGTCCGCAAAAATTTCATCGCTGCCTGTTAACACAGTAGTGCTGGTTTTGATTTTTGCATCCACCAATTTACCCATCATCTGGATATTATCGGCTACGTCAATGATGCCACTTTGCAATTTGTCTCTCAATGATGTATTGAGTTGCAGCTCAAAGTCCTTCGCATGGGCAGCAAGCCATTCTTTAAGGTTGGAGTCATTGTTGAATATAGAAGAAAAAGCTCTTTTGAATACCGTCAGGAATGAAAGACCATTCTCCAGTTCTTCAAATTTTTTATCTGTAATCTTGTCATAAGTGGCCGCAAGATTCTCTACCAATTGTGCCACTTGTTTTTTGGTTTTCAGTTCTTGTTCGTCTAAACTTTCCTTGATCTCATTTCTGAAAGCCAGATCAAGTTCAAACTGTTTTCTCCTGAGATCGACGCTCTTTCTGATGGTTTCAACGATGCGTTGAGCCGTGTGGATGGAATTGGCAATCTTGAGATAGGGAGCTTTTCCATTGGTGATGTTGTCCCCAATATATTGCCTTAAAGCTTTATAACCTGATATCTCAATAAAACCTTCTTTTTCAAGCTTAGCAGAAACTGCAAAAACTTTTGGATTTTCAACGCCCTTCTTCAGGGCATGGTCATAAACACCTTGCTTGTTGATCGCCAGGTCCTCTTCATTCATTAAATCTTTTTGCTGGAGCACAAAAATGATCTTCCTTTGCCACTCTTTGTTGATGTAGTCAAAAAACTCCCAGGCAGATTGTCTGTAAGGATTTTTGGCTTCAAAAACAAAGACAATCAGATCTGAATAGGGTATGAATTGTTCTGTAATCTCCTGGTGATGAGCTACAATGGTATTGGTGCCAGGAGTATCTACAATAGCTATATCTTTCAGAATAGGAAATGGGGCCGAAATCCTTTTAACATGATCTGAAAGATGCACCACAGACTCTTCTTCGCCGTATACAATCAGTTGTATCGTATCTGTCATTGGATTTGGTGCCACCTTGCAGATATCTTGTTCGCTTTCGAGCAATGCATTGATGAAGCTGCTCTTTCCTGCTTTAACTTCGCCAACAATGACAAAAGTAAATGGCGCCTCCAACTGCATCAGAATGGTATGTACCGTCTTCTGCATTTCTTCATGCCGCACTTTGTGGGTAAGTTCTTCCAGCTTACCCATGGTGTGACTCAGATCCTGTGAAAGTTGGGCGAATTTATGATCGATATGTTGACGCATAAAGTGTAGATTCTTTTGTATAGTTCAAAGCTATAAATTATATCAAAGTTCCCACATCTCCGATGAAAGAAATCATGGTGGGGCTGATATAAATTAGACACGCTTTGTCAACATGAGTCACTCAAACATAGTTCAATCACATAGGACAGCCTTGCAAAAGAAATCTTTACTTGAATTTATGACCGACTACAATCCTCTTTGGATACCTCTTATGAAGCCTACCGATTCTGCGAGACCCAGGAAAGGATCGTTGCCGTCCTTTTCGTATTCAAAAGCAACAGTTCCTTTATAATTGATTTTTTTGAGCGCCAGGATGATGGCTTTGATGTCCATTTTGCCGCGACCTACTTCCTGAGGCTTCCCTTCAAGAATGGCCTCGTCGATGTCTTTGATGTGGATATCAAATAATCTGTCCTTGTATTTTGTAATCATGGTGGCAGGATTCTCTTTGTTTCTGAACACATGTCCGACATCAATGCAGAAGCCAATATTCTTATCCAGGTTTTTGATTTTCTCGGCAACAACATGAACACTAGGATAGACCTTATCTTCCGGACCATGATTGTGAATGGCAAGTTTTACTCCGGTAGCTTTAACCTTTTTTTCAACGAGAGGCAATAATTCGTGATTGGGTACTCCAATGATCATTCCTATTCCCGCAGCAACGGCATAATCAAACATCTTGTTGACTTCATCCTCAGACCTCATATATATGACGCCTCCTCCATAAACATTGATACCCTCGTCTTTGAACCTCTTGATGATGTTTTTTAAGACCTCCGGGCTCGCTTCATAAGGCAAATGAAAGCTTTTGAGTGAAATTTGTTTGAGGTCCAGGCGTTTACAAGCATCAATGACATCCGGAACTCCGAAGTTTCTGAGCGTATATGATGCCATTCCCAAGGTGAGTTCTGAAGGCATAGGGGCTTCGCTGGTCATTGCCTTAAGTGGAGTTGGTATTGCGCTGAGGGCAATTCCGGCCCCGGTCAATTTGAAAAAATCTGATCGTGAAATTTTCATGTCTTTTAAGTATTTTATTGAAATAATGTGGCTATTTGTGAAGGAAAGAACAATATAGGGAATCAATAAAAATAAGGTATAAAATAAATCAGAAATCTGAAGATATTTGCTCTCCATACAACAGCTTGAATGCGCTACACTCTAATATTGCTGCTGACTCTTGGATGGGTCAATTTGGTGAGCCAAACTACAATAAATCAACTCAATATTTACGGACTGAGGTATAGCGCTCAAATGCAGTTGACCTCAAAACAAGGTTTGACTATTGAATTGGAAGACAGAAGGTTTCTTGAAAACAACCGACAGTTTCAATTCATTGCCCCAATCACATATAACTATAGGATAAACAAAAATTTTATCGTCGCTCAGGGCCTGGCTACATCTGCAGCAAGGCCGGCCGATGCGCACTCAGAGCATACCATTGATAAATTTGAGTTGAGGCCCTTTCAGGAATTTACCGTGCTTAAATCTTTTGGTAAAGGATTTCAGTTTGCCGGCAGGTTTAGAACAGAAGAAAGGTTTTTCTTGCACAGCATAGACCCAGACCCATTTCATGTAGATCGATTTGTACTTCGAACGAGGTTCAGAGTCCAGATATCAAAAAATTTTGATTTTCAGGATAAAGAGAAATATTTGCTGTTGAAAATTGCTACTGAACCCCAGCTTCATTTCGGTAAAACGCTTACTCCATACTTGTTTGACCAGAACCAATTCACATTTTCCGGGGAGATTCCTCTTGGAAGATTATCCGCATTTGAGTTGGCCTTGATCAATTGGGTGCAAAAGCGTCCGGAACCTGGTGTGCTTTCTGTGCGTAATCACGTCCGTTTTTCATTTATTCAAAGATTTTCTTTTATGGGTAAAAGTAGATCATGAAAAGAAGGTGAGGCTTAATTGAGACAATACCAGACATTTCACAATGCTTTACAGCACTCATTTGGCCAATAAAAATACACAAACCATTTTCAATCATGTATAGTTGTGCATTGAAGTGTATAAGCTCTATATTTGTGGCCTGAAACAACTAAAAATTTAAACCAATGTCATTACTTCTTGAAGGTAAAAAAGGAATCATATTTGGCGCTCTGGATGAAAACTCCATTGCCTGGAAAGTTGCAGAAAAATGTGCTGCCCACGGTGCTCAAATAGTTCTTACCAACGCTCCGGTAGCACTCAGAATGGGTGCAATAAATGATCTGGCTGCTAAATTGGGAACAGAAATTATCCCGGCAGATGCTACATCAGTTGAGGATCTTGAAAACCTGCTCAGCAGATCTATGGAAATTTTTGGTGGTAAGGTTGATTTCATTCTACATTCCATAGGCATGAGCCTGAATGTAAGAAAGAAAAAGGAATACACAGATCTCAACTACGAATGGATGTTGAAGACATTTGACATATCTGCTGTTTCTTTCCACAAGTTGATGCAATCAGCCATGAAATTGGATGCCATGCAAGAGTGGGGCAGCATCCTTGCCTTATCTTACATAGCGGCACAACGCACCTTCCCTGATTACAGCGAAATGGCTGAGTCTAAGGCTTTATTGGAAAGTTTTGCCAGAAGTTTTGGATATCACTGGGCAAAGAAGGCTAAGGTTAGGGTCAATACCATTTCTCAGTCTCCTACCATGACGACAGCGGGAAGCGGAGTAAAAGGCTTTTCTGATTTCTTTGGATATGCCAATAAGATGTCTCCTCTTGGGAATGCAAGTGCAGACGCCTGTGCTGATTACTGTGTCACTATGTTTTCTGATCTTACCAGGATGGTTACCATGCAAAACCTCTACCATGACGGTGGATTCAGCAGCATGGGAATGGCCCCTGAAATACTGGAATAAGCGTAGATATTATAAGCCCTGTAACAAAAAATACTTGACACAAATGCTGCGAAAATTGATGAATTCAATTTCTACATTATGCCAATTGGCAAGCACTCCAAGGCCTGCCATATGTAAAATGCAGCATCAATTGAATGCAAGTGTTAAGAAATCAGGTTTGGGTTTTTCTTCAGGGATCAACAGAAAACTGTTGTTTTTATTGACAATTTCCTGGTTACCGTTTACATTTTCATGTAAAGAGCAAGCAGGGTCGACAGCGGCAAAAACCGAAGTTGCACCGGGTGGATATGGTACAAAAGCGGCCATGATTTCAAAATCCGGCGAATTGTTTGAGGGCAACAGTTTTCTGCCACTTCCGCTCAACCATGCCAAGGTATTCAATTCGATAGGTGATAGTCTGGACATTGTCATATTCTCAAAACCAATTCTAGAGGATTATACCTTTATTGTGCCTTATGGTTATTTTGAAGTAAAAGATCAGGAACGGACGAGGAGCTTCATTTTTGCACTTCCCGGCGATAAAAACTACGCCATCATGGAGCGAATGGAGTTTCAGGATTTCATGCTCAAAGAATACCCTATAAAGCAAATAATTGACACTTGGTTCGCTAATTACCGCGGTCAGTCGAAAACTCGGGTGCAAAACTGGAAAGAAACTTACTTTGCAGAAGATTTCCTTGAACAATTTTTGAAAATGGATATTATTCAGGAAACATCAGCTGATACTTCACAGCTATCACAATAAAAATTAAACACCTAGAGTGCACTGTAAAATACATCAAAAAGAACCATCGCTGTTGTTGAAAAATGGTCGCCGATTCGAAGTTGGTCATTCAGAATTTATCTTTACCAACACCATCGATGAGGTTGCGGACTATTGGAAAGAATTTGCATACGGAGATTTGTTTTTTTCACCGGCATTTCTTAAGGTCATTGAAACATCTCCGGAATTGGGAATAAAACCATTCTATGTACTTCAGATGCAAGATGGAGTTTGCAAAGGGATCTTCTATTTTCAACTGAAATACTTCAAGCTCAAAGAGTCTTTGTCCAAAAAGAATGAATCGGGACTAAGCATAAAATCAGCATTGCAAGGCCTGGTCAATTTTAATACTCTTGTTTTCGGCAACCTATTGCTTACCGGCAACTATGGTTGTTGTAATGTCAGTGATGCAAGCCACAATTTTGACTGGAAGAATTTCCAGGATCAATTGCTTACCATCCTAAAAGATCATTATCAATTTGAACCATCAGCAATCCTTGCGAAAGACTTTTATGATGATCAGATTCCATCTCATTTGGCGGGCAGTGGATTTTCTTCTTTTTCTGTACAGCCCAATATGGAATTTTATATCAGGGAAAACTGGAAATCATTTGATGATTATCTGGAAGATCTGAAAGCAAAATATAGGGTGAGGTATAGAAGAGCATTAAAAAAGGCAGATGGCCTGCATTTCAAAGCTTTGAATGAACATGACCTTATGGTTCATCAAGATCTGATGCATCGTTTATATACCAATATCGCAGAAAATGCTGCATTTAATTTGTTCCAACTTCCGCCGGATTACTTTTTGAAAATGAAGCATGCGCTTGGAGATAATTTTATTGTGCACGGATGCTTTGATGAACATGGTGAAATGTTGGCATTTTATTCCTGTGTGAACAATAAAGACCATTTGCAGGCACATTTTCTAGGTTATAATCTGGAGAAAAATGAAGAAAAGCAGATCTACCTCAATATGCTTTACCAAATGATTGAATTGGGTATCAAGCTTAAACAGACCAAAATCATACTTTCAAGAACTGCAATTGAAATCAAATCTTCAGTGGGGGCGGTGCCAATGGAAATGTCTTGTATGTTCATGCACACCAATGCAATTGCAAATCGCTTCTTTGGACCCTTATTTTCGTTGTATAATCCTACTCCGGAAGAGTATGTTATCCGTTCTCCCTTTAAAGAGTAGGCTTTCCGGCTGTATACAATAAAAAAAGGTGGCTTTGTTGCATTCAACTCACCCACCTTTAGAAACTTATTAATAATTGCTTACATCAATCCATACTTATAATAGTGTCGTCGGACATACATAGTCTGACACTTCAAATTTTTCTGAAGCCTTAAGAGCTGCAAAACCTCCTTTGATGTCCACAAGATTGCGATAACCTCTGGACTGAAGAATAGAAATAAATATCATAGATCTATAACCCGAGGCACAGTGAATATATAATTGTTCTTTGCTGACCAGTTTTTTCATGCTTTCATTGATATAATCCAATGGCGCATTGAGGGCATCCTTTACATGCTCACTTTGATATTCGCTGGTTTTTCTGACATCTACAATTAGCGGGTCTTCAATTTTAGCCAATTGAGCAACATCTATGCTTTCTACTGCGTCGATTTCTTTACCCGAATCTATCCAAGACTGAATGCCTCCTTTAAGATATCCCAGGGAGTTGTCATATCCAACCCTTGAAAGCCGCATAACGACCTCTTCAATCCTATCATCATCAGCTACAAGTAAAATGGGTTGTTTGACATCGGGAATCAATGTGCCAACCCAGGTAGCAAAACTACCATCTATGCCAATAAAAATAGAGTTGGGGATGTATGCTTTTCTGAATTCATCTTTATCTCGTGTGTCGATGATTACAGGATCCATAGTATTTGCCACTGCCTCAAACTCGTCAGGACTTAAGCCCTTAGTGCCTTCTGATATAATGCTGTCCAAAGATTCATAACCCTGAATATTCATCATTACATTCTGGGGGAAATACGCGGGAGGTGGTGTGAGTCCATCAAGTACTTCTTTGACAAATTCGTCTTCTGACATATCTGATCTAAGGGCGTAGTTGGTCTTCTTCTGATTGCCCAAGGTGTCTGTAGTTTCTTTACTCATGTTTTTTCCGCAGGCACTACCTCGGCCATGATTAGGATATACGATGAGATGGTCTTCCAGGGGCATGATTTTTTTCCTGAGTGAATGGTAGAGATGTCTTGCAAGTTTGTCTTGCGTTAGATCTGCACTCACTTTTTGTGCAAGATCTGGCCTTCCCACATCACCAATGAATAAAGTATCTCCTGTAAAGATGCCTACTTGTTGACCCTCCTCATCTCTGAGAAGGTAACATGAGCTCTCCATGGTGTGACCTGGTGTGTGCAAAACTTCAAGTTTTACATTGCCGATTTTAAACACCTGACCGTCTGTTGCAGTGATCTTTTCAAAACCTGTTTCCATTTGGGTAGGTCCATACACTATTTGTGCTCCCGTTTTCTTTGCAAGATCTACGTGTCCTGAAACAAAATCCGCGTGAAAGTGGGTTTCGAAAATATATTTGATTTTTGCACCGTCTTCCTCTGCCATAGCAATGTATGGTGCACTTTCTCTTAATGGATCTATGATTGCTGCCTCGCCATTGGATTCAATATAATAAGCTGCCTCTGCAAGACAACCGGTATACATTTGTTCTACTCTCATAAATTTTTACTTTGCTTAATCGTTATTTAAAATCTGAAACAAAAATACCTTCTCCAATTTTAGTACATAGTAACACACGTTACACATATACGGTATCGCATGTGACAATGGTTACACAGCAGCTAATAATTGGCTCCTTATGGTGTCTAAAGTCGCTTCTTTAAAGCAGCTGTGTATTTGGGGAGGGCAATTTTGTCGAGAAAGCCAATCAGAAATGCATCAGACAACCTTTCTTTGCTTTCAAAGCTTTTGATTTTTTCAACATGTTTTTCATCGCTGAGGAGCAAATTAAGTAAAAATTTGTCCGGATGTATGGCTTTTAGGTCAAACTTTTTGAGTTTTGAAGAATGAAAGTCTTTGATGTTGTATGTCAAAATCTGGCTGCATCCTCCCTGGTGCGCAATATGACAAATCAAATTGTCTGCTTGATCCGGAATCAAAATATGTTCATTACCTGAAGGCTTTGCACTCAATTTTGCATCAGGCCATAACTGTCTGATTCTTTCGTTTTCAAGCTGCGCAGCATTGTACTTGTTGTTTTTTCTACCTATAGATTTCAACTCGCCCAAGCCAAAATGCGACCAATGGGGATAATACTTTTGATCCTCTTCCATAAGATAGAACAACAAAGACAGAAGCCTTGTTGCATACAAAATATTGGTGTCTAAGTAGATGTGTATCAAATGAAATCAATTGGGTTGAAATTCAGGATTGCTGATGAAAGTGCTGTCTGTCAGTGTTGAAAGAAAAGCTTTCAAAGCCCTCCTTTCGAGGCTGGTAAAAGACAGTGGATAAATCAAGGGGTCTTTATTGGGAGCCCAATTGCCCCCTGCTGAATAGTGATCGAGAACTTCATCTATGTCTTTAAATCGACCGTCGTGCATATAAGGGGCAGATAAAAGGATGTTGCGCAGCGTGGGTGCATTAAACTTACCGTTATCGATCAGCCTACCTGTGATTTTGCCAAGTCCTAAATCAGAGAATTCAGTAAGATTAGGCGCAGCATCCAGACCATTGTTGAAAAACTCATTGGAAGTCATCAAAGGAATGCTGTGGCAATGACCACATTCTGCATCTTTTACATCCGGATCTTCATCGAGATACATTTTATATCCATAAAGTTCAAGATCAGAAAATCTTTCCTTCCCGGCTAGTACCAGGTCGAATTTTGAATTGCTGCTGATCAAGGTCCGCTCGAATTGCGCTATTGCTTTGGCAGCCAGGTTTCTGGATATTTCAGAGGTTTTTTTTATGCCAAAAGCCTTTCTGAAGAGCAAAGTGTAGCGAGGAAGCTTTTTGAGTTTTTCTTCTACTTCAGGCCATGCAGCCGCCAATTCCTTTGGATGTTCAACTGGAATGAGAGCCTGTTCTTCCAGGGTTTTTGTCCTTCCGTCCCAAAACAAACCTTTATTTTTATAAGCCAGATTGATCAGACTCATGGATGATCTATCGGACTCGAAACCTTTTATGCCAATGCTTTTGGCCTTGTTTTCATTAAATCCACGAGATTGGATGTGGCATGATGCACAACTCATGGTGCTGTCCTTACTTAGTATGGGATCAAAAAACAAAGTCTTACCCAGCTTCACTCCATCAACCGTTATAGGATTGTCTTCAGGAAGCGTTGGCTGACCAAAGTTTTGAGGAAAGTCAATGTTATAGTTCTGAGGCGAATAGCTTATATCTGTCAAATCACCCAAGGTTTCTTCCGTCATTTCCTCCTCACATGAAGAAAATAACATAAGCAAAAAGGGTAAAAAAAAGATGTATTTCATTTGATATATTGACAGATCATCAAAGTTATAAACGGAAATTTTGTAGGCATAGTTTTCAATTTCCTGAAAAAGCTTTGGAGATATTCGTCATGATTTGTTTTACCACCTCTTCATTTGGCATTGTTTTGAAGTTGATGTCTTCAAATAACTTAAAATAGTCTATGCTGATATAAAATTGAATGGCTTGGCCGGCTCCATTTACATAGCCAGGACCGCTTGTAAAATCAAACACATCATCGGCAGGTACATAATAAACTTTTTCCTGATTGTCACTGGTAGTTACTTTGAAATACAGCGCATAATAGGTGTTATTTACTCTGGCAGGCTCCCTCCATGTCAATACCGGATCTCTGGATACCGATGCGCTATCGAGCATTGTAAGACCTTCTTCAAGCCCAAGTTGAAAATGGGCTTTGTTGACCTGACCGGCATATCGTGCAGTACCGGCACTACAAACTACAGATGTTGATTTGATGAGGCAAAAGTCCAATGGTTTCAAAACATTGACCTCATCTAATGTGTACATCTTTGTGCTGCGGTTTTCCAGAACATCACCCGAAGGAGTCGTGAAATATATCCTGGATAAATAAATGGATTGTTGAGTAACCCTGAAAGTATCGCCTACATTGGTCACCAAATCCCTGTTTAGCCCGTATGTTCCGGAACCATAAACGTGGTTGATACGCAATTCTATGGCTGGAAATTCACAACAATCGCTACAATCGTTGTCTGCTGCCAGGGTGTAATTTCTTGCCAATGGGTCCAGGCAACCATCAAGCTCCTCATAACAAGATGTAAGTCCAAAAAGAGAATAAACAGTCAGAAAAAGCAAAATGATTTTTGCAGGCATATGAATGTTTCAGCTGAGAAAAAAGTTTTCAGGTATTTTGCCTTTCACTCCGGCAAAATGTGCCTCAATTTTTGGCAAATCTACCTCTATGTTTCCAGAAAGTGGAAATGGGCCTGTAAAATCTACCTTTTTATTTTCCCAATCAAAGGTTACTAAAAACAATGGAATGTCACCTTTTACAGCCATCCAATAAAATCCTGTTCTGAATTGATCCACTCTTTTGCGGGTGCCTTCAGGGGCAAGGGCTACACTCAATTTTTCATATCTTTTGAAAACATTGATGGTAGCGTCAACGAAATTGGTAGACTTACTGCGGACAACCGGAACACCTCCGAGCATTCTGAATATCCAGCCATAGGGAGGTTTGAACAAGCTGTCTTTGGCCATAAATTTCGTATTCAGCTTCATCGAACTTCTTACCAACAGACCTAAAGGGAAATCCCAATTAGACGTGTGTGGTGCAACTGCAAATATTTTTTTAGGGTATGGGTGAGGATCAACACCTGTAATTTTAAAACCCCAAAGATTGAGCAACCATTTGCTTAACCAACTGAACATGGCTTATTGTTTAAAAACTTTGCCGTCTTTCATCACAAAATCCACTTTTTTGAGGATGGCAATTTCTTCAATCGGGTTCCTGGAAACGGCAACGATATCTGCCTTTTTGCCCTTGCTGATACTTCCAATGGTATCAGACATGTTGAGCAGGTCGGCTGCATTTACAGTTGCACTTTTCAGGGCGTCCCAGGGATTCATACCGGCTTCGACCATGAAAACAAACTCATCAGCATTGTCTCCGTGGATGGAAACGCCGGAATCTGTACCAAAAGCAATCTTGACACCTCTCTTATAAGCTTTGGCAAATGTTTGCTGTATTTGCGGCCCGATGGCCAAAGCCTTTGGGACGATGATGGCAGGATAAAATCCTGGAATCTTTGCCTTATCTGCTACAAACTTACCTGCACTGATGGTAGGCACATAATAAGTGCCCTTGCTGATCATCAGGTCCATAACTTCTTCTGTCATCATAGTGCCATGTTCAATACTGTGGATTCCTCCAAGAACGGCTCTTTTCATTCCTTCAGCACCATGAGCATGTGCAGCTGTGATCATGTTATAATCTTTTGCTGTTTTGACAACTGCCTCAATTTCTTCGAGTGTGAATTGAGGGCTTGACCCATCTTTTGCTACACTGAGTACGCCGCCGGTGGCCGTAATTTTGATCACGTCAGCACCATTTTTATACCTCTGGCGCACAGCTTTTGCAGCTTCTTCAGGAGAGTTGATGACGCCTTCTGCTGGACCGGGATCACCTCTCAATTCGTCCTTAACTCCATTGGTAGGATCCGCATGTCCACCCGTAGTCGCGATAGATTTTTCTGCAGTAAAAATTCTTGGGCCTTTGATGTAGCTGTTGTTGATGGCATTGCGTAAACTGACATTAATGCCCGTTCCCCCAAGATCTCTTACTGTAGTAAAACCTGCCATGAGCGTTTTCTCACAAAACGTTGTTGCCTTTAATGCAATATCTGCGTCATTGTTTCTAAAACCTTCTTCATATCTCTTGGGATTGCTTTCTTGCTCCAGATGTACGTGCATGTCCATAAAGCCTGGCATGACATATTTGTTTTTGAGGTTGATTACGGTTGAATTGTCTTTTGGATTAACGTAACCCTGCACAACGTCTTTGACGAGATCATTTTCTACAATTATGGTTACTTCCTTCTGAATGCTGCTTTTTTCGACATCAAGAAAAAAACCGCAATGAATGTAACTTGTCTCCTGGCCAATCAAAAAATTGGCAAAAAGTACAAATGCAATAATTGATTTGATTCTCAATTTAAATGGCATATAATATTAAATTTGTTTGTTACAAAGAACATGTTCATTTCCAAAATTAAACAAATATTTACCATCTCTTGAAAAAGCTTCTACTTTTTATTTTCTGCAGCTCAGCCCTTTTCCTAAGCGCTCAGGAGGTCAGGAGGTTTTCATCGAGTTCGGGTATGTCACACGATATTTGTTATGGCTTGGCTCAGGATAGATTCGGACAACTCTGGATAGGTACCGATGATGGACTCGATGTTTACGATGGAAAAAGTTTCAGAGGATTTTCTTCATTTGATGGCCTTGTTTCAGACTACGTTATTGGGTTGACCATTGATACGCTGGATCAAATTTTTATCTCAACATGGGGAGGTGGTTGCCAGGCTTTTGATTTGAAAAATTCTACATTTTCAAACACCAAAAGTCTGCCTGACAAGGTTAAAAACATATATACTTTTGGTGATCGCATCATCAGTTTGCCTGATACGAGGCTCCAAATTTATGATGCTGAAGATTTGTCTTCTGAGTTGAGTTTTGGTTTGGAATTTGCTTCGGGGAAACTCAGGGCAAGGCAGTTGGATCCAAAAAAATATATCAGTGGGATTCAACAAATAAAGTTTAGTGGAAATCCTGTAGGGGAGGAGTTTTTTATATACTTCAACCCGGTAAAACATATTCAAAGCACCAAAGATTTGCCAGGAATTTATCAATTGAATATATCTGAGGAAAGTGCTGTTGAACTGACACTTATGCAAAATAATTGGCAAAAGGAATATGTCAGCTATTATATGGAGCGATATGGGAAGTATTATTATGGGCATGATGGTGGATTGACGATCGATGCTTCAGGGCAACAAACTGTTATAAATCTTCCATCAGGACTTTTTCCAATAAAAATTGAATTCTATTCAGAGCATAAGCTGGCCATACTTACCATAGATAATAATGGGAACAGACAGGCCTTCATTTGGGATGAAGGCAATTTGACAGACATCAAATCATTGGCAGGGATTAACAATTCACTCTCAGATATTCTTCTGGATAAGGAGGGAAATCTTTGGGTCTCCAGTTATGGGGACGGTCTCTTTTGTTTGAGAGAAAGAAGTATTCGGTTCAAACATTTGAATGAGGCGTTTTTTCCTGATCCGAATATATTTGACATCACTTCAGATCAAAGAGGTGGAGTTCATCTGTTATCCAGAGATTTCATATATCACTTTCAAGACAATCAGGTAAGTAAAAAGAAGTTGGTCAGCACGTGCAGCAAGGTCAAATCTGAAGGGGAAAATGTGATTCTGTTTTGCTTTGAAAAATATCAACCTTCATTATCTGGATATGCACTCAATGATTTTGAAGATGAATATTTTGATGGTAAAGGCCAGATTGAAATCGATTTAAACAAAATCATATTCAACCAACACGAGGTATTGCTTTCCCCGGGCATACAATGGAAGTCGTTGGCTGACGGAATTGGCCAAACTTTTTGGGTTGGGGGGCAAGATAGTTTATACCAGTTTGATTTCCAATCTGGTGAACCTATCAACAAAATTGACCTCAATGATTGTCCATGTGGGAACCGCTTATCAAAATTGCTGCATGTGAATGAAGTGCTCTATGTAGGAACTAATAAATGCCTGGCAAAATGGGAAAACGATCGTTTTGATAAGATCATTTTAGAATCTGAGGATGAGGTGATTGGTATCAATGATTTGTTATATGACGAAACGTTTGATGCCATATGGGTGGCTACACAAAAGGGATTGTACAGATGTCAGGGCAATATGGTGATGGGCTACAATCAGTCCACGGGCTTGATGACAGATTATGTTAAAGCACTTACCTTAGACAGTCAGGGGATGTTATGGGCGAGTTGTAATCTTGGGGTGAACGTGTTGGATCCTTCAGAATTCACAACCTCAACATTTCCGCAGTTCAATATTCTTCAAGACGACATTAGATTTGATGTTTTTTCAATTTCTCTGTCAGGATCCAACAACATCATTGTCGAATACGAATTGGATGGGTCCAAAATTTGGAAGAGGATGGAGGATAGGAATATTTCATTTGAGGATTTGAAATTTGGGACGCATAGCGTTGTTTTTAGAACAAGATTTACAGATGGTGCATGGAAAAATTCTGAATCATATAGTTTTGAGATCGTTGCTCCCTGGTATAAGACAGGGCTAGGGTTGACTGTATTATTTACAGCTTTTGTAGGCTTGATCTCCTGGGTTGCCATAAAAAGAATAGAATCCATTTCTTTCAGAAATCAGCAACTCAGTCAACTCATCTATGAAAAGACTGAGACACAAAAACAACTTGAGTCGGCGAGGCAATCAATAGCAAGAGATTTTCATGATGATCTCGGAAATAAAATGGCCAGAATATCATTGGTCAGTGAATTACTGCTCACCAATCAACAAAACATGGATCAAAAGATGAGAAAACATCTGGTCACCATAAAAGATGATGCCGACGTTTTGTACAAAAACACCAAAGATTTCATTTGGTCGTTGACCCCGGAATCCAATTTATTGCATGAAATAGATACCTATCTATGTGACTTCGCTGAAAACTTCTTCTCTCAGCTAGGTATTTCTTTCGATGTTAAAAGAGAATATCCAGCGGATTTGGCATTGCCGCATTTCTACAGCAGGCAGATCATCATGATTTTCAAAGAGGCCATGACCAATGCAGCAAAACATTCAAATGCAACTGAAGTTTTGCTGATATTTACTGTAATTAGTGATAAGCTAAGCATATCATTTATCGACGATGGTAAAGGCGTGCATTCTGCAGATCTGGAAAGCAGTAGGGGAGTTGCCAATATGAAATCAAGAGCTATCAAAATCAATGGGATTCTGAAATATGATTTAGATTTTAAAAAAGGGTGTTCCTTAAGCCTGCTTTTGGATATTCCAAAGCAATACCTATCCTAAAGGTGTAGGTGTTTTCTAAAGGTAAATATTTAAATTTGTCATATTTAAACCATGCGTTTTGTATAGAATCGTCATCATCGAAGACAACGAACAGCTCAATGAAGCCTTCGCAACCATTATCAATTTTTCTGACAAGTTCCGGGTTGCAGGCCAGTATTTTAATTGTGAAGATGCCATAAAAAATATAGCAAGGGATAAGCCAGACGTGGTGCTTATGGATCTTGAACTTCCGGGTATTTCCGGGGTGGAAGGCACCAAACAAATCAGACGTATATTCCCCAAAGCATTGGTTCTTATTGTTTCTGTTTATGAAAATTCAGAGATGGTTTTTAATGCATTGTGTGCAGGGGCGAGTGGATATCTGACAAAGAATACAAGCTCAAGAAATTTAATTGACGCCATTCAGGAATTGCTGGATGGTGGTGCACCCATGAGTATCAGCATAGCAAGAATGGTGGTTGGATCTTTCCAGAAAGCCGCTGTTTCGATTCTATCAGATAGAGAGACAGAAGTTTTGACACTATTGGCACAGGGGAAATCCTATAAAAGTATAGGAGAGTCACTTCACATCAGCAGAAATACCATCAAATTCCACATCAAAAATATTTACGAAAAACTAGAGGTCAATACCAGAGAAGCTGCTATCCTGTCCGCATCTGAAAAAAAGTACATCTGACCATAAATTTAATGCATTCAAATGCTTAAAAAAAAGGAAAGCCGACCATAAGGGTCAGCTGTCCTTAAATCGCGTAATCAAAACCCTTGAATTTTAAACGCCATCATAGGGTCCTGGGTACTTTGGGAAAAATCCGTCGTGCATGAGAATTTTATTTTTTGAAGGGACTACTTTCGTTTTACGAAAAAACTCTTGCGGCCCTGTTCGACAATGGTCAATTTATCTTGGTGTTTTGATCTGTCAGCTTCGACAGGAGGTAAAATTTTTCCATCAGCAACAGAAAAAGAGTATGCTCTTTCGCCGATCTTTTGATCGCCATCGAAAAATTGCATTTGTATGTCATAACTTCCGTTTGACAAATCACTTAAAGTGAGGGGCACCCTGTCTCTTCCGTTTTTTGGATGCTTTAAAAGAGAATTGGTAATAAGCGTTTGCTTGCCATTTCTTGGACGGGCTTCACCAAAGGAATTTTCTTTTCCTTCTCCAAGCTGTTGGTCATAGACACCAATTATGGCGTTGCCTTTTTTGATCTGCACTTTGTATTTGATCACTTTTGTGACGTCCCATCTTGCAGAATTTGGAATATCCATGGTTTGATGGGTAGCGAAGAAGTTCCACACCAGAGCGCCTTTATCACCCAATTCAAAAAAAGCCCATTTGTCCCATTCACCTTCGAGAAATAGCATTTTGGGTGCAGGGCTATATGGATCAGAGCTTGTTTTTTCAACCAGCTTGAACGGGAAAGTGTAAAAATGTGTACCACCGAGATAAAATTTTAAGTCATATTCACCGCCCTGTTTAAATCCTTCAAATCTTTCAACTTCCATCGTTTCCAGCTGCTCCAATTGGAAAAATGGTGGACTTAAAGGTTTTCCATAATAGTACAGTGTACCCATAATAGAATTGTCGTCCTTTTTAATGATGTCTGCCCATATGGGTGGGGAAGAATTATTCCACGATTCATATTGTGCCGGACTGCCATTTTTAAGTTTGGTAGGTAAAAAGGCAGCTGTAAGATTAGGCATTCTGAAGGTGCCATTTGTCGCATTGTGAATGAAAGCATCGTCGAGGATACTTCTGAATTCAATGGAAGGAGAAAGCGCTGAAGAAGAGAAATCAAAGTCAATATTCTTCTTCATTTTTTTACCACCGGATTCGCCATTGGCAACATCATCTGGAATTGCTGGCGTAGAAGGTGCATTTTCTGCAACTTTGGCCTTCAATTTATCTTTAAGAGATCCCAGTTGAGCTGAAGATACAAGTTGAATTGTAAGCAGAAATATAAGTGAGAGCAGGGCCTTGTTTTGCATAGGTTTTGATTTATATGACTTTATGGTACAAATGTATAATGAGGATTTGCATGAATAACTACACCAAATGGATAGTTGTGTATTTATGTAATTCATTGATAATCTGTCATATATAAGATCTTACCTGTGGCGATGCAGGCAATCATTGCTTATATGCCATCTCAATTGTATAGTAAATAAAATAAGGTATTCTTGTTTCCAGTGTCAAACAACAAGAATTGTGCTTTGGATTTTTTGAAATAACTGATGTTTGTAATATTTCTTAAACAACTTAACTATCGTAACTTTGCAGCCAATTTTCAAGAAATGATAAAAATGAAACATCTAAAATTGTGGACATCTGTTGGCTTAATGGCCATTTTATTGGTTGCATGTAAAGATCAGCAGGAAGTCCCGGCTGATACAGAAACTGTTGCCAATAAGTATATAGATAAAATTGAAAAGAATACCATTTACTTTGAAGACGGTTCTACTTTTCCGATCAATGAAAAAAATTATAATAAAACATTTGTGTTGATCAGGCATGCCGAAAAAGACACTGCAGATAAAGGACCTAATCCTGCTCTTTCTGAAGCTGGTCTTGCCAGGAGTGCGCGATTGGCAGACATCTTCAGAGGATTCAGATTGGATGGCATATATTCCACCTTTTTTACAAGAACCTTATACACGGTAGATAGTCTGGCAGACATCAAAGGCTTGCCAACCTATCCATATGATAACAAGACGCTGAAGGAAACTGTGACTAAAATTAGGGAATCGCTGGATCAGCACAATGTACTGATTGTTGGACACAGCAATACCATGCCCGTGCTTGCCAATTATATTCTTGGCGAAAACAAATACAATCAAGTCTGGACTGAGGATGAGTATGACAATATGATCATCATTTTTGAAAATCTGGACAGTACTAAAACATACCTACCATTAAAATACAAGTAATGAGTGAATTGTCATCGAGGTTTGACCCCCATGAAATAGAAAACAAGTGGTATCAGCATTGGTTAGATCAAAAATATTTTGAATCAACGCCTGACGACCGTCCGGCTTATAGCATTGTCATACCTCCACCAAATGTGACAGGAGTGCTGCATATGGGGCATATGCTCAATAATACCATCCAGGATATATTGATCAGGAGGGCCAGACAACAAGGTTTTAACGCATGTTGGGTACCAGGAACTGACCACGCTTCTATTGCTACAGAGGCAAAAGTCGTAAGGATGCTCAGAGAAAAAGGCATCAAAAAGTCTGATTTGACTCGAGAAGAGTTTTTGGATTACGCCTGGCAGTGGAAAGAAGAATACGGAGGTATAATCCTCAAGCAGCTACAGAAGCTGGGTGCCTCGTGCGATTGGTCAAAGACAGCATTCACTATGGATGAAGTGAGAAGTGAGGCAGTCATCAAGGTTTTTGTGGATTTGTTTAAAAGGGGAAAACTTTATCGTAAAGAGCGAATGGTCAATTGGGACCCCGAAGCAAAAACGGTGCTATCCAATGAGGAGGTGCTTTTTGATATGGAGCAATCCAAATTGTATAAAGTAAAATATAAGGTTGAAGGATCAGATGAGTATGTTGTAGTAGCAACTACAAGGCCCGAAACCATACCGGGAGATACGGCCCTTGCCGTGCATCCGGAAGATGAAAGATACGCGCATTTGGCAGGTAATAGGGTGATTGTTCCAATTATTGGAAGGTCAGTTCCAGTTATATTTGATGAGTACGTAGACAGAGAATTTGGTACAGGTGCATTGAAAGTAACTCCTGCCCATGATGTCAATGACTTTGAACTCGGCATAAAACACCAGCTTGAAGTTTTAAATATTTTCAATGAAGATGGTACGCTCAATGAAGCTGCCGGAATTTACATTGGAGAAGACCGCTTTAAGGTAAGGAAGATGTTTTCAAAAGACCTTGAAGCAGCTGGTCTGTTGGAGAGCGTAGAAGATTACAGCAACAATGTTGGAAGGTCAGAGCGAACCAATGCCGTTGTCGAACCAAGACTTTCACTACAGTGGTATGTGGATATGAAAGCTTTGAGCAGCCCGGCCCTTGAAGGAGTACTGTCAGACGATGTAGAGTTTTTTCCTAAGAATCAGAAAAATATATACAAACATTGGATGGAGAACATCAGAGATTGGTGCATTTCCAGACAATTGTGGTGGGGGCACAGAATACCTGCCTGGTATTACGGAGAAGAAATTTTTGTAGCAGAAACTGCAGAAGAAGCACTCGCAGAAGCAAAAATCAAATTCCCGGACATTACCCTTGCCGATTTGAAGCAAGACGAAGATGTTTTGGATACCTGGTTTTCTTCCTGGCTTTGGCCCATTACTGTTTTTGACGGATTCAATGATAGAGAACAACTCAATTATTATTATCCGACTTCGGTTTTGGTTACTGGGTGGGATATTATTTTTCTATGGGTGGCTAGAATGATTATGGCAGGTTACGAATGGGAGGATAAAAAACCATTCAACCATGTATATTTTACCGGTATGGTAAGGGATAAGCTGAGAAGGAAAATGTCTAAATCTCTGGGCAATTCTCCTGATGCACTCAAGTTGATCGAAGACTTTGGTGCAGACGGGGTCCGCTTTGGTATGTTGTCGTGTTCTCCAGCCGGCGGTGATTTGCTTTTTGATGACAAGCTCTGTGAACAAGGGCGCAACTTCAACAACAAGCTGTGGAACGCACTTCGATTGATCAAAGGATGGGAGGTTTCAGATGAGGTTAAGACGTCTGATTCAGACCAGCTGGCCATCAACTGGCTGACCAACAAGTTCGCAGCATTGACCAAAGAAATAGATAGCCATTTTACGGACTACCGGTTGTCAGAAGCTTTGATGACCTTATACAACTTCATTTGGGACGACTTTTGTTCGTGGTATCTGGAGATGGTCAAGCCCGAGTATGGACAACCTATTGGCAAGGAAGTTTTGAACAGTACCATTAAATTATTTAAAGACATATGTGCGATTCTGCATCCGTTTATGCCCTTTATCACTGAAGAGATTTGGCATCAGCTTGAAGATAGCGATACAGATTGCATTGTAGCACCCAGCCCTGTCAAAACTCCTGATAATCCTGATGTGCTGAAAAGAGTGGAGGTACTCAAGGAAATTATAAGCAATGTTAGAGATGTTAGGAATAAAAAAGGCTTAAAACAAAGAGAAAGCATCCCATTAAAAGCCCTAAAAAGCGAAAGTGTTGACCAGTTGTTGGGTACTAGAGGGGCAATATCACTCCTGGAGAAGATTGCTTTTGTTCATGAAGTTGAAGCGGTAAATAACGATGCCGACAATGGAATAGGATTTGTAATTGGCACAGATAAATATTTTGTTTTATTATCCATTGACATAGACATAGCAGCAGAACTCGAGATCAAACAAAAGGAATTGGAATACCAAATGGGCTTTGTAGAATCAGTAGGCAAAAAGCTTTCCAATGAAAAATTCGTTAGTGGGGCTCCTGCAGAAGTAGTCAATAAGGAAAAGCAAAAGCTTGCTGACGGGCTGGAGAGAATGAAGTTGCTCGAAGAAGAAATCAAAAAACTTAAGGCACTTGCATAAACAATTGCCTCGCTTTTGTTTTTAAGTAATAGTGACATGGGATATTTGAATCTTGAATTTATTGAATATTCCATACATTCGTATTTATAAGTCCTTGCCATTAAATATATTAGTCGTTTAGGCAGAGCACCTATATGTATGTATAATTAATTTACAGGGCCTTCGTTATAATCGGGATTCGTTTGATCTGATTGCAGAAAAGAACGAGCATTTTGAAAAGGGTATAATGTAACACACATGGGAAGAGGCACTACCTTGTCTATCACTGGGATTTTTATTTTGACAATTCTATTTACGGGAATCACCGTGAATGCTCAGAATTTACTCAAAAACAGACTTATCGTAAAAGGAAGTCAAATAGAGTGGAGTAGTGTAACTTCAATACATAAAAGATCTTCAGCAGAATTGGACAAGGAAGTTTTATGTCAGGATCTTGGCCTTTTTTTACTGAGTTCAAAAGATGAATTCACTGAAGAGGAAATGAGAGCTATCAAGGCATTAAAAGGAGTTGATTATGTGTTTTTTGATCAAGAAGTTCAAGAAAGAAAAGCACCTAATGATGCTTTATTCGACATGCAAAAATATCTATCACTGATAGAAGTACCAAAAGTCTGGGACATTACCACAGGAGGTAAAATGGACAATGGTGAAGACATCGTTATTGTTATTTTGGATTCAGGTATTGAATCAGATCATCCGGATTTGATCAATAATATTTTTGTCAATAAAAGAGAATTTATAAATGACAATATTGATAACGACGGCAACGGCTATATTGATGACATTTCCGGAATCAATGTTATCAATAATTCTGGTATTCACGCAGTCTCCAGGCATGGAACCTGGGTTTCAGGTATTGTTGGAGCAGAAGGAAACAATGCTTTCGGGGTTTCTGGCATCAACTGGAAAATAAAAATTTTACCGGTATCATCGGTCAATAACTTATCGGGTGTGATCAAAGGATATGACTACGCACTCAGAATGAAGAAATTATATCTGGAAACCAATGGTACAAAAGGAGCAAATGTTGTAGTTACCAACTACAGTGGTGGCCTTGATAAGGCATTTGGTTCAGATCCAGCATACAAGCCCTGGTGTGATATGTATGATTTACTGGGAGCCCAAGGGATATTGTCTGTGGGGTCCACTACGAATACTGAAGTTGACGTTGATGCAGTCGGTGATATGCCCTCTACTTGTAATTCTGAATTTTTTATTGCTGTCACCAGCACTAATGACCAGGGCATTCTTTCCAGGAATGCGGGATTTGGCAATCAGAATATAGATATCGCCGCACCGGGAGAAGATGTTTTCAATCTTAGAAACGGTGGCTCCTACTTTGATGACAGTGGAACCTCGGCATCTTCACCCATCGTTGCCGGCACTATTGCTTTATTATATTCAGTGCCTTGCGCTTCCTTTGTAAAGTTGGTGAAATCTGATAAAGTTAAAGCTGCGAGGTATGTTCGTGATGCTGTTTTTAATGGAGCATCACCAACTGATGAACTAAAAACCAAAGTGAAATACGGCGGGTATCTCAATGCATTTTCAGCCTTGGTCAACATGCAGGACGCTTGTGAAGGCCAGTTGGCTATACCAACCCAAACAGGAGAGTTAAGGATTGAGAAAATCACCTACAAAGATGGGCGTATGCGCATCAGATACCAAACACCTGATACCGGAAAGTATTCATTTGGACTATATGATGCTTCCGGAAAAATGATTCGATTTTACGACTATGAAATTCCAGCATTCGGTGACAACACGTTTGAGATTGACGACGTGTTTTTGCCACAGGGTGTTTACTATATCAATTTGATTTCAGACAATGCCAACGCTGCCCAAGCCGTTTTTGTTTGGTAGGTAAAATTAATTCTACTTAAATAATTAATTTAATTATTTTTGGTAAGTTATTTTTGTTCTAAGCATGTAGGTTCTAACTTCAAACATCATTGTCATGCGTTATAGACTCAGGCTATATTTCATTTTTACCTCGTTTGTTGCCTTTGTTTGCACCACGTCAATTCATGCCCAAGAGCTTATAAGAAACAGAATAATTTTTCAGAATGCGGATTTCAACGCATTAAATATTAACTCCTCACGAAGTAAAAGCATTGCAGAGGGTAGTATAGAACATCTCTGTGACGATCTCCAACTTTATGTCATGGAGTTTGATCATAATCTTTCAGATGCTGAGTTATTGGAAATGGGTAGGGCTTTGAATACCAAACACGTCTTTTTTGACAGAAAAGTGAAACAAAGAAATGTACCCAATGATGAAAAATTCGACAGCTCAACCTATTTGTCGCTTCTGGAAATTCCAAAAGTTTGGGACCTTACTACCGGTGGTAAAATGTTTGATGGCCAGGATATAGTAGCTGTTGTTATGGATGAGGGTATAGAAATCCATCACCCGGATTTGTCCAAAAACATATTTGTCAATAGAGGTGAAATTCCTGGGGACTTTATCGATAATGATGGCAATGGATTTATAGATGATGTCTCCGGATTCAATGCCAGAACAAATCTGAGCAATCATTTTTCTCACAAACATGGTACTTGGGTCAGCGGAATATTAGGAGCAGTAGGAAACAACAAAATTGGTGTTTCAGGCATCAACTGGAACATAAAAATACTGCCAATTACCGCAGTAGGTACTGTGTCAACTGTAATCAAAGCGTACGACTATGCCCTGAGAATGAAAAAATTATATCTGCAAAGCAATGGTGCTTTAGGTGCCAATATTGTGGTGACAAATTACAGTGGAGGACTTGAAAATGCTTTTGGATCAGATCCTGAGTACAAGCCCTGGTGCGATATGTTTGATTTATTGGGAGCTCAGGGGATATTGTCTGTAGGGGCAACTACAAATCGGGGGTATGATGTTGATTCTTTGGGTGATATGCCTTCCACTTGCACTTCAGAGTTCCTCATTACAGTGACCAGTACTAATGACAAGGGATTATTTACCAGAAGTGCAGGTTTTGGTATTGAAAATGTAGACCTGGGAGCACCCGGAGAGAATGTTTTCAATTTAAAAGATGGGGGGTCTTATTTTTCTGATATAGGAACTTCTGCCTCAACCCCAATGGTAGCAGGGACGATAGCTTTGATGTATGCAGTGCCTTGCCAAAGCTTTGTAGATTTGGTCAAAGCAGACATGGTTCAAGCTTCCCGCTTCGTGAGAGACGCAGTCTTCGATGGTGTGGTGAAAACTAAAAGTCTCGAATCCAGGACAAAATATGGAGGCTATTTGAATGCATACAATACTTTATTACAAATGCAGGAAGCTTGTGGAGGAACATTACCTCTTGGGGCAGCGAAACTTAGCATAGATAGAGTTTTTATGAATGGTAACAATCTCGAGATAAGCTTTAATACAACAAAAATTGGGAATTATGCAGTAGCACTTTATGATGCTGCAGGTAAGAAGCTTAGGTTTGAAAAATTAAATGTTTTAGAAGGCGGAGACAATCTTTATATGGTGAAAGACTTACAACTGCCTCAGGGAGTTTACTTTGTCAATCTTGTAGCTGAAAATTCCAGTGTGTCAAGTGCCTTTTATGCCAGGTAAATCCCACCATAAAATAACTGCTTGCACAAATTATTTTATAAGTAAATACATCAAAAATAAATTAATGTTTATTTTCGCGCCACAGTTTTGGGGAATTAGCTCAGTTGGCTAGAGCGCTACGCTGGCAGCGTCGAGGCCACCGGTTCGAATCCGGTATTCTCCACAAGGGCCCAGGTTGATCATTCGACCAGGGCCTTTTGATTTTTTGATATCCCACATCCTGATTCCATCTGTTGGAAATTTCCACATTGAGAAGTATTGTTAACTTTGCACGCTAATAGAAATTGCTTTTATGACAGCTCAGGATATCATCCAACAAATTAAGAAGGGTCAGGTAGCGCCTGTGTATATTCTTCACGGAGAAGAAGCATTCTATATCGATCAGGTTTCTGATTATATCGAAAAGCACCTGCTGGATGAATCTGCCAAAGCCTTCAACCAAATAGTCGTATATGGCAAAGAAGTCGATGCGCGTACCATCATTGATGAGGCAAGACAATACCCCATGATGGCGGAAAGGAGGTTGGTGATCCTCAAGGAGGCAGCTGATATGAAGTCAATCAACGATTTGGCCGATTATTTAAAAAAACCTGTTCCCCACAGTACTGTAGTGATTTGCCATAAGTATAAAAAAGTAGACAAAAGGACTGCATTTGGAAAAGCATGTGATGGCAAGGAAGTAGTCAATCTTGAATCGAAAAAACTTTATGACAATCAACTTCCCAACTGGGTGCTCGCACGCGGTAAGGAAACCGGAATAAAGCTGGATGAAAAGGGAGCAAACATGCTGGCAGAGTTCCTGGGCAATGACTTGAGTAAAATCGACAACGAACTTTCAAAAATCAAGCTCAATGCGGGAGACAAATTGGTGACCATTGAGGAGATCCAGGACCTGGTGGGTATGAGCAAAGAGTTCAATATATTTGAACTGCAGACCGCTCTTGCCTCTAAGGATCACTACAAATCGTGGCTGATTGCTAACTATATGGCAGAAAATCCAAAAGCGAGCCCTATTCAAATGGCGGTATCCTCTCTCTATAATTATTTCGTTAAAGTGCTTACCACGACCCAGAAGACAAATGCCTCTGATGCAGAACTTCAAAAAGATTTGGGTTTGGGAAGCCCATTTTTTGTGCGTGAATACAAGATGGCTGCGAAAAATTTTGGTGAAGAGAAAACCAGAGCCATTTTGGTCAAACTGATGGAAATTGATTTAAAGTCTAAAGGCGTACTCAACAGGCATGCAGACGACGGACCTTTGTATAAAGACCTTGTAAGATTTGTTTTGGGTTAAACAGGTATGGAGATTTAGGAGAGTTGATTATCTGTTACTGCCGAGAAGCACACCTATAAAGCCGGCAATTGCGCTCAAGGCAAGGTCACAAACTACATAGGCGCTCGGGTACAGATATCTGAAATCCCTGAAAACTACCAACATAAAAACCAAAACAGCCGCAATCACACCTGCCTGATATTTATATGGTTTAGAGACAATGGAAGCAACCAGTCCCGAAGCAAAACATGCAACAATGTGGGTTGCTGCTTTTATGATAAAGGCTCCGTCAGCAAGACTGGCTATAAAAAGATTCATCGCATCGTGATTTCCATTCTCCACGGACTCCGGAATAGGGTAGAGCCCCATGAGCAACATCAGACCGAGAAAGAGGGCTGACATCGCCGAGATAAGTCCTGAACAAATACCTATAATTGCCCTAATCATTGGAAATCAACATTTAAATGGGATGCAAATGTAATTTTCATTTTGAATTCTTTCTATTAAAATTCATTTAAACCCCAATTAATAACCTTTTGCATCGTCTTCACCTCTGGGATCTGCCCCACCGGTGAGTCTTCCATTTTTATCAACAACAATAGCCTCAACTCTGCCAATAGGACCTCTTCTTTCCATACTATGCCCCATGATTGATAAACTTTTTAAGGTCTCAGGTGTAAAACAATTGTCCTCATAATAGACTTGCTCTGGCCTCCATTGATGATGAAATCGGGGAGCAGCAACACTCTCATATGCATTCATTTTAAAGTCAATGATGTTGACAATGGTCTGAAACACACTGGTAATGATGGTGGAACCACCAGGTGTGCCCACTGTTGCCTTGAGTCTTCCATCCCTGGAAATTATGGTCGGGGTCATGGAGCTCAGCATACGTTTACCGGGCTCGATTTTATTCGCTTCCGCTCCTATCAAGCCATACAAATTGGGAGTGCCTGGTTTGGAGGAAAAGTCATCCATCTCATTGTTGAGCAAAAAACCAGCTCCTTCGACCACAACCATAGATCCATATCCTCCATTAAGAGTTGTCGTCAGACTTACGGCATTGCCTTCCTCATCTACAATGGTAAAGTGTGTGGTCTGGTCAGATTCATAAGCATTCCCTGCCTCAACATCTTCAAAATAGGAAGCTTTTGTAGGGTTGAAATCGCTCATTCTCTCCTTGATGTAGGCGTCCGAAGTCAAAGTTTTAATGGGGACGGGGTAAAAATCTGCATCGCCCAGGTGTTTTGATCTGTCAGCGTAAACCCTCTTTTCTGCTTCTATAATGTAATGAGTCAAAGGTGTTTTGTGCCAATCGTTGTCCTGAATTTCTATTTTCTCCGTCATTTTGAGCAATTGCAATAGTGCAATTCCTCCGCTGGAAGGGGGAGGCATGGAAGCTATTTCGTACCCCCTATAACTGAATAGAACAGGATCCCGCCACTTTGAATGGTAATTTTCCAAGTCCTCATGTGTAATGATGCCCTTGCCTTTTTTCATCTCCGCAACGATCAAATCAGCCACTTTCCCCTTATAGAAACCATCTCTTCCGTTCTCCATAATCAGTCTGAGCGTTTCGGCCAATTCTGTCTGTTTGAGTATATCGCCTGCTTTCCATTTCTGCGATCCATATACCGTAGGTCTGCCATTTGCCTTCAGAAACTCCTCTGCATTGTTGTTGAATCCGGAAGCTTCTCTTGGTGTAAGCAGAATGCCGTTTTTTGCTCCTTCATAGGATGGTTTGACCAGTTTTTTCCAATCCTTCAACCTTGAGAATTTTTGATATGCCTCCCACATACCATCAACACTTCCAGGGACTCCTGCTGCCAGGTGTCCAAAAGTGCTCAAATCCTCAATGATATTGCCTTTTGCGTCCAGATACATATCCTTGCTGGCAGCAGCAGGTGCTTTTTCTCTGAAGTCAAGAGCATGGACTTTCCCATTTGATTCCCTGTACATCAAAAATCCACCACCACCAATGTTTCCGGCGACGGGGAAACATACCTGCAGTGCAAATTGCACACCAATGGCAGCATCTATGGCATTACCTCCTGATTTTAGGATGTCCACTCCAACCTGGGTGGCAAAAGGATGAGCAGTGACAACCATTGCCTTATCTGAAACTATGTCTTTGGTGATTTGATATTCAGTCAGGTGTTTTCCGGTGTGGCAGCCAAATGCAACAATAAAAAACAAAATGTAGAGCTTAGGCCTTGTAAATAGCATATCCATCAATTTGGTGCCTAATGTACAATTTTTGGCAAAATCGAGTGGCCGAATGGTTTCTGAATATTATGAGCTGATAAATACAAGCATATATATTGAAGCATCATCAGACATTTGGTCAGGCAAGCAACTATGTTCTATATTTACGTCATGTACTTTGATCATAAAAATACTGAAATAGCTCTTATTGGAGCAGGAATCATGAGCGCTACCCTTGGCGTCATGCTCAAACAATTGATGCCAGATTGTCACATCAGCATCTACGAAAGACTCAACAGATCTGGAGCAGAAAGCTCAGATGCGTGGAACAATGCCGGTACAGGCCACTCTGCTTACTGCGAACTGAATTACACCCCTCGAATTGATGGTGAGGTTGACATAAGTAAAGCCCTGACTATTGCAGAGCAATTTGAGGTCTCGAAACAATTCTGGTCATTCCTGATTGATATCGGATGTATGCCTGGTAGTGCTTCATTCATTGATGGCATCCGTCATATGAGTTTTGTTGAAGGTGATGAAAATGTAAAATTCCTTCATGAACGGTTTACCAAAATGAAGGCCAATCCTTTGTTTCAGGACATGATTTACACAGAGGACAGGACTTTGATTGCATCCTGGTTGCCTTTGATGATGGAGGGTAGAAAGGGTGATTCCAAAATTGCATGTACTTCCAATCCTTTGGGTACTGATGTGAATTTTGGCTCCCTGACCAGAAATATGATACAGTTTCTGGATGAACAGGAAGGAGTCGATGTATACATGGGGCATCATGTCAAAGATCTGACCAGACTGAACAATGGACAATGGATGATAGAACTTCAGGACCTGGTTTCTAAGGAGGAAAAGAAAGACATTGCAGACTTTGTATTTATTGGCGCAGGAGGTGGGTCTTTGATTTTATTGGAGAAATCAGACATTCCTGAGGCTGAAGGTTTTGGAGGTTTTCCTGTTGGAGGTCAATGGTTGAGATGTACAAATCCGGAAGTAATACAACAACATGACGCAAAAGTGTACGGTAAAGCGGCAGTAGGTGCTCCACCGATGTCAGTACCGCATTTGGACACAAGAACCATTGATGGTGTCAGGTCCTTGTTGTTTGGCCCTTATGCCAGTTTTTCTACAAAATTTCTAAAGCAAGGTTCGTTTACAGATTTATTTCTGAGTATTGAAAGTCACAACATATGGCCACTTTTGAGTGCAGGTGCAAAAAATCTTCCGCTTACTAAATATCTCATTGAACAAGTATTTCTATCTGAAGAAGAAAGGTTTGAAGAATTGGAAAAATTTTATCCCAATGCAAATTCCGGAGATTGGGAATTGGTTCAGGCCGGTCAAAGAGTTCAAGTCATTAAGAAATCTCCAAAGGGCAAAGGTGAGTTGAAATTTGGAACAGAAATAGTGACTGATCAATACGGAACCTTATCGGCATTATTGGGTGCTTCTCCCGGTGCATCCACTTCAGTGTCCATCATGTTGCAGGTCATAGAAAAATGTTTTCCGGAAAATTTTTCCTCAGAAGAATGGCAGCATAAAATTAAAGAAATGGTGCCCTCTTTTGGCCAGAAACTCAATGAAAATCCTTCATTGCTTCGGGAAATTAGAAACTTTACCTCTTTAAAATTGAATTTGGGCTGATAATTTTTCTAGAATTATAAGGTTCTAATATTCAGTTAATTATCAGGAAAATATTCGTTTTTCAGCTTATTTCGAAAATTATTTTTGGATGCTGTTGTGACTTTCAATTCATGTGTTCGTCCTAAAATTGCAATATGTGAAAGAAACAATACAATAGTATTCCAAATGGGGTTGTCGGCGACGGCAGTCCCTATTTTATTTTGTGTCAAACGCATCCATTTTTATACTGTCGTTGTAACAAATAATGAAGCTTCTCTTATGAAAGAAAGCGCATAAATTATTTGACCTAAAATCCAAGCGACACTATGAACACAAGATTTTTGTTCCTTTACTTGTTTTGTCTGACCTTTATTTTCTCATGTAAAAAAGATGTTATAGACCCTGAACCGGAACCAGAGCCAGAGATCCCTATGGTCAAATTGACCCAAAATGGCACACTTGGCAATATTTTGACAGATCACAAGGGAAAAACCTTATACATATTTTCCAATGATGCAGGTGCAACGAGCACATGTACTGGCACTTGTCTTGAAAATTGGCCGGTCTATTATATCCAGGACCTAAAACTAGGTACAGGCTTGGATGCAGCCGATTTTGGAACAATTGAAGGCACTTCGGGCAAGCAGACTACATACAAAGGATGGCCGCTATATTACTACAAAAATGATGCAGCAGCCGGTCAAACCAATGGAGAGGCTGTGGCAGGCAATTGGTGGGTAGCAAAACCAGATTATTCTATCATGTATGTGAATGCACAGTTGAAAGGTGCGGATGGTGTCAATTACAAAGGTGATTATACCCTCGGAGATGGATTGACCAAATACTTTGTTGATGAGAAAGGCAGAACTTTGTATGGCTTTGCCAGAGATAATTTTGGTAAAAATAATTTTACAAAATCAGACTTCAGCAACAACAGTGTGTGGCCCATCTATGAAGAAACTTTGGAAGCCATCCCTTCCACCTTAAGCAAAGCAGACTTTTCTACCATTGATGTTTTTGGCAAAAAGCAGTTGGCCTATAAGGGCTGGCCATTGTATTATTTTGGAGCAGACAATGCAGTAAAAGGCAGCAATAAAGGCGTCAGTTTTCCTTCACCGGGTATTTGGCCTGTCATCAATGAAAATGTGACTTCTCTGCCAAAAGAACCAAAGGTTGTGCTCGCAAACGATGCAGTGCTTGGTTCATTTATGACAGACCAGGATGGAAAAACCTTGTATTTCTTTTCTAGAGATGCGGCTGATAATTCAGCTTGTTCCGGCGGCTGTGCTACCACCTGGCCGGCTTACCACCTCACAAACATAGCCGTTGGGCCTGGTTTGAACGCAGCAGATTTTGGGGAAATTGTTAGACCGGATGGAGCAAAACAAACCACCTATAAAGGCTGGCCTTTGTATTATTTTTCTGGGGATACTCAAGCAGGTGAGAAAAAAGGGGAAGCGGTGAACAACGTATGGTGGATAGCCAAACCTAATTATACCATCATGCAGGTGAGTGCACAACTGGTAGGTCATGACGGCAAGCAATACAAATCCGACTACACTGAGGGAACTGGCAATACCATTTATTTTGTGGACGGTTTGGGACGCACGCTTTATGGATTTGTCAACGACGCCTTCGATGACAACAACTTTACAAAAGAAGACTTCAGCAACAATGGTGTCTGGCCCATATATGAGGTAGCATCACTTGCCAGTATACCTTCAACACTCAACAAAAATGATTTCAACATCATCACGGTTTTTGGTAAGAAACAACTTACCTACAAAGGCTGGCCTCTATATTATTTCGGAAATGATGGAAATGTACGCGGGGCAAATAAAGGCATCAGTTTTCCCAGCCCCGGAATTTGGCCGATATTGAATGGAAGCTCTGATTATAGGAATTGTGATGCCAAAACTGTGACTTACAGCGGCTTTATAAAAAGCTTTATTAGTACGACCTGTGCGACTTCATTTTGTCATGGTGGCAGTGCTCCTGCTGGTGGACTTGCCTTGGGCGACTACAATGTTTTGAAAACAACTGCGGCTTCCGGAAGGCTGTATGGTGCAATTTCACACACCCAGGGATTTTCGCCAATGCCTAAAGACAATCCCAAATTGGATGGTTGCACGATTGCCAAAATTAAATCATGGATAGACGCAGGTGCTTTAGACAATTAAGCTAACCAGAATAATGTGTTGGTGGTGAAGAGTAATAATGGGATTAGACTACTTGGAGACTATTGGATTTCCGGACTAAATCTTCCCCGTCGTTGAAAAGTTTAAGAAATATATTTTGAAGGTTTTAGTTCGGAATAGTGATCCGGCAAGCTGTAAAGATAGCTTTGCCGGATTTTTATTTAAAATGCGGTTTTGGGCAATAGGAGATAGAATCTGGACAATACCATAACCGCTGAAGCACCCAGTCCTGCATAAAGACCGACATATATTCCCATAGATGCATAACCAAAATAAAAACCAAGTAAATAACCTAAAGGCAAAGCGATCAGCCAATAAGCTACCAATGTCATTGCGGTGGGTATGTTTACATCGGAAAGCCCTCTGAGCAGGCTCAATCCGGCAACCTGCAATCCGTCGAACAATGTGAGTGCGCCCGCAATCCACAACAGCCTTATGGCCAGCTCGATAACCTCTGTTTCATGGATGTACCAGCTGATGATATATCTGTCGAATAAAAGAATCAAGGCTCCAGAGACCAGCATAAATATGGTGATCAGGAAGATGGTTGAATTGCCAACATCTTTCATCAATAGCCTGTTCTTCAATCCTCTTGCTTCTCCAAGTCGAATGCTTCCGGCATAGGATATACCTGCTGAAATCATATATGTCGCAGATATAAAATTCAGGGAAACCTGGTGAGCCGCCAGTGCAGTTTCTCCGATCCAACCCATCATAATGAAAGTAAAAGTGAATGCTCCGACTTCAAAAAACAAGGCCAGGCCACTGGGAATGGTCAGTTTATAAATATACTTCGTTAGTTTTCCCAATCTGACTTGGTCAATAGCATCAAGTCTAGGGTCAAAGTTTTTCCTGATGGCGGCATAAAGCGCCAAAGTCATGATAATCCGCACCCCTAAAGTCGAAAGTGCCGCTCCAATAATGCCCAAAGCCGGAAAAAACAAAAAACCATTGATGAATACGTAATTGAATAGAATATTGAAAAACAAACCTACAATGGTTATCCTCATGGCTATGGCCGGCTTCCCTATGCCATCTAGAATCTGTTTTAAACCCAAAAAATAATAGTTTGGAATAAAGGATAAAGCAACGACCATCATGAACGGAGGAGCCGCTTCATTGACAGCTTCCGGCTGTTGTAATACTTCAAAATATATACATGCCAAGGCCATCAGCAGGGTAAGAACTACGGAAAATCCCAATACTACTCGAAGACTGGCGTGGTATAAATATTTGATCTCTTCGGTGTCTTTGACAGCATTTGCCTTTGAAACTAAAGGAGAAACCACATGAAATCCCCCAACAGCCAGACAAGCAATCAAGTAGGCAACAGAATTAGAAATTCCCGAAATACCAAGTGCTACTTTTCCAAGATAATATCCAATCATTATCGTGTCTGAAATGCCCATAAGAGATACGCCCAGCTGTGATACAATGATGGGCATTGCCAGCTTTACAGTGGGTTTGATTTCTTTGGTAAAGGTCACTGTTTTGAAAATTTAAGCAGGCAAAGGTATACAAAGCCTCCAAGTTTTCTCAATGAAATGAATATCCAGTTTGGCAATGCCATATTTCAAAGCCTTAGTAAACCTTCTAAATTTTGTCTGTCTGGATTTAAAGATTACTTTTGCCGGCCGTCCCCAAATGCTCTAAAGAGCGCCTATCAAAGCCCTTTTCAAATCAAATTAAGCCAATGCGGCTATTATTCATGTTCTGAATACCATGTTTTTGCATCAGGACACTTAAATGATTTGTATGAAACAATATTTAAACCTTTTTGATTTTAGGCAAAAAGTAGATTATAAAACAGAAATTCTGTCAGGACTGACCGTTGCGATGGCACTTGTACCAGAGGCCATAGCTTTTGCTTTTATTGCAGGACTTTCGCCACTTGTTGGCCTGTATGCTGCCTTCGTAATGGGGCTGGTTACGTCCATATTTGGGGGGCGTCCGGGTATGATTTCAGGAGCTACGGGTGCAGTTGCTGTGGTTATTGTAGCCCTGGCTAAGACCCATGGGGTTGAATATATTTTTGCTACAGTCATTATGGCTGGCTTCTTGCAGATCATTTTCGGCGTCTTAAGGCTGGGCAAATTCATCAGGCTGGTGCCACAACCCGTGATGTATGGATTTGTAAATGGTCTTGCTATTGTAATTTTTATGTCGCAAATTCCACAGTTCAAAGATCTGAATTCTGGTGAATGGCTTGCAGGTATGCAACTTTGGACAATGCTTGGCCTGGTATTATTGACCATGGTCATCATTTGGGGAATGCCAAAATTGACCAAGGTAGTTCCGGCCTCACTAACTGCAATTCTTACCATTTTTGGGATTGTGAGCTTGTTTGGAATCCAAACCACCACTGTCGGCGATATGGCATCCATTAAGGGTGCTTTCCCTCCATTCCATATTCCTGAAGTGTCTTTTACATGGGATACACTCCAAATCATTTTTCCATATGCAGCCATAGTAGCAGGAGTGGGTCTGATAGAAAGTCTCCTCACCCTCAATCTTGTCGATGAAATTACGGGGACAAAGGGCAGGAGCAATAAGGAGGCAATTGCGCAGGGCCTCGCCAATACTGTATCCGGTTTTTTCTCAGGAATGGGTGGATGTGCTATGATAGGTCAAAGTCTCATCAATATTTCAAACGGGGCAAGAGCAAGGTTGTCGGGAATAATAGCTTCGGTCATGCTTTTGTTTTTTATTATGTATGGAAGCAGTCTTATCGAAAAAATGCCCATGGCTGCACTGACAGGACTAATGATCATGGTATCTATTGGGACTTTTGAGTGGATCAGCGTTCGCATCATCAACAAAATGCCAAAACATGATATTTTTGTTGGAATACTGGTGGCAGGCATCACTGTATTGTTTCACAATCTGGCGCTTGCCGTATTGGTCGGCGTTATAATTTCTGCCTTGGTATTTGCCTGGGAGAGTGCAAAAAGAATACGGGCCAGGAAATATGTTGATCAAAATGGCATTAAACATTACGAAATATATGGCCCGCTGTTTTTTGGAGCAATCACCGCTTTTAATGAGAAATTTGAAATTGATACAGATCCGGAAGAAATCATCATAGATTTTAAAGAAAGCAGGATCATGGATATGTCCGCCATTGATGCGGTCAACAGGCTTACTGAAAAATACCTCAGACAAGGTAAAAAAGTACACCTTAGACATTTGAGTGAAGATTGCAGACAGCTGCTTAAGAATGCGGATAAGGTAATCGATGTAAACATCATGGAGGACCCTACTTATAAAGTTGCCGTGGACTAATCCTTGGTTTTCTGACTAAAAAAAGTGAATTATTTCATAAATGATCTTCATGGAGGACCTTTAGACAGGCTTATTGTCGTTTTGATAATTGTGATAAAATGTCATAAATTGCATCAGTAAAGCATAACACCATGAACATAGTTGGAAAATTATTTGCAGCGCTGGGCGTCCTGTCCTTGTCATTTATAATTATTGCATGGGTGTCAGGAGATAAAGCACATCCTATCGTAGCAAATATAACAGAAGCCTATCTGCCACAGATGGTCAAAGCGCCAAAAGCCATCAAAGAAGCAAGTTTTGCCAGTGAGAAAATTTTATGGAATATGGATACAAGGGAACGACTGGAACGCGAGTTGACTGTCAATTCCTACTATCATTCCAATACAGTTTGGGCACTCAAAATGTCAAAACGCTATTTCCCGCTGATAGAAAAAATCCTTAAAGAAAAGGGCATTCCTGACGATTTCAAATACCTTGCGGTAGCAGAAAGTACACTTTTGAATACCACCTCTCCAGCCGGAGCAAAAGGAATCTGGCAGTTCATGCCAGCAACAGCACGCGAAATGGGGCTTGAAGTCAATGGTGAAGTTGATGAAAGATTCCAGATAGAAAAAGCTACCTATGCGGCCTGCGATTATATCAAGAGATTGTACAACAGCGATGGCTCCTGGATCAATGCCGCTGCAGCCTACAATGTAGGGCCTGGAAAACTAAGGTCATCAATGAATTCTCAGGGTGAAACCAGTTATTTTGATATGAATCTCAATGAAGAAACTTCCAGGTATGTTTTTAGGATTTTGGCTTTGAAAGAAATCATTTCTGACCCAAAAAGTTATGGATTTTATTTGGATGAGGAGGATTATTTTCAGCCCATCAAAGTGAAGAAATATGTAACGGTGAGTCAAACAGTACCCAGCTGGGCAGATTTTGCACATCAGCATGGAGTTACCTACAGATTGCTCAAATACGCAAATCCCTGGCTGATCAGCGAAAAATTGACCATTAAAAATAATACCTATAAGATAGCCATTCCGGATATAGAATAAATCTATTTTCGCCTCTGGTTTACAAAGAAATGTTTGAATGAAAAACAAAATATCCTTTCACTTATTGCTGGTTTTATTGGTTACAGTTCCATTTTTTGCATTTAAAAATGAAGATGCACCCAGTCTAAAACTTGCCCTGCTTAAATACAATGGGGGAGGAGACTGGTATGCCAATCCGACTTCTCTTACCAATTTATCGTTGTTCTGTAATAAGTTTCTGAACACCAATTTTGACCCCAATTACGAAACTGTAGAGGTAGGGTCTGTAGATTTGTACAATTATCCTTTTGTGCATATGACGGGCCACGGCAATGTGGTGTTTTCTGACCTGGAAGCCGATAATCTGCGCAGGTACCTGATCAGCGGAGGATTTTTGCATATCGATGACAATTATGGCATGGATCCTTACGTCAGACTGGCTATGAAAAAGGTCTTTCCCGATCTCGAATTTGTAGAAGTACCTTTCAATCATGGTATTTACCACCAAAAATATGAGTTTGCCGGAGGGTTGCCTAAGATTCACGAGCATGACCAAAAAGCCCCAAAGGGATATGGATTATTTTACAAGGGCAGACTCATCTGTTTTTATAGTTTTGAGTGTGACCTGGGAGACGGCTGGGAGGACCCAGAAGTCCATAAAGACAGTGAAGAAGTGAGGATCAAAGCCCTTCGAATGGGGGCAAATCTTGTACAATATGTGTTTAGAGCTTAATGTTTTAATAAAGAATGATCATTTGATGAAACCAACTTGCACCAGACCTCAACTTATCTTTTTCATTGGTACATTTTTATTTTCAATGGTATCTTATGCGCAATCCTATCGCATCATAACCAATAAAGGTGCAAGTGTTGACTTGATTGACCTGAGTAAACTGGTACTGGAGAATGACGTCATTTTTTTTGGTGAAACCCATGATGACAGCATTGCTCATGTCGCTCAATTGGATGTTTATCAAGGTATGATGTCCTTTAATAAAGAGGTCGCCTTATCATTGGAGATGTTTGAGACAGATGTTCAGGGAGTGGTTGACGAATATATGTCCGGAAAGATATCAGAGGACTTTCTGATTAAAGATGGCAGGGCCTGGAAAAATTACGACCGAGATTATAAACCTCTTGTAGAATTAGCAAAGCAAAACAACAATAAAGTGATAGCAGCCAATGCTCCACGCAGATACATAAGAATGGTCTCGAAAAGCGGCATGTCTTCATTGAAAGACTTGCCTTCATCTTCCCTAAAATATCTTCCTAAACTACCTTACCACATTCAGTCTGGCAGATATGAAGACAAGTTTGGTAACCTGATGGGTGGAATCCATGATCTCGGAAACAACAGCATATATCAATCTCAGAATTTGTGGGATGCGACCATGTCCTGGAGCATTTATAATTTCAAAAAGAAAAATAAAAAAACACCCGTCCTTCACCTTTGCGGCAAGTTCCATTGTGAAGAAAATCTTGGAACTGTTGCTCAATTGAAAAGACTTGATAAAAATCTGAAAATCAAAGTGATAGTTGCTATTGCTGAAATTGAATATGACGAACTTGAGCAGGAAATAAAAAATCAATTGGCAGACTATATCATCCTCACTCCAGGGAAAACTGCAGAGAACAATTGATATATCTGCCAGGCATGGCTCTTCTTTCTACAGTAAAATATGAAGCATCAAAAAGGTTGGAGCAATCCAGACGAATTCTATCAATCCCCTGATCTTTTTTAAAGTGGTAGGCAACTCCTGCATCGAAAAGATGATATGCCTTGATCATATCATTGATGCCATTTGATTTACTGAAATATTGATGACCGAAGATGATCCTAATACCTGCATGCACATATTCCAAAGAAGAACATGACTGCCACTCAGGGGTATAAAAAAGTTGATCGCCTTTATTTATTTTAGGAATAGCTATTTCCACTTCATTGGTTGATTTATTAAAGCTGGTGTTGTTGGTAATTGAGAATGATGAGTGCCGTGAAAGATCAATCTTATATTCAATTTCTAAGTCAGCTCCCCGGCTCCAAACTTTGGCGATGTTGGTGGCATTGCTTATATATCTTTGATCAGGTAACCACTGCACCCAATTTTTAATGAGTCTGGTGTATGCCGAGGCTTGTATATTGAAATGCCCCAAATGATAACCCAATGATATATCCTGAGCCCAACCTGATTCAGGAAGTAAGCCTGTATTTCCTCCGGGAACCCAAAACCTTTCGTTGAGAGACGCAAATCGATAACATCGTTGTACTCTGGTCTGCAAATCAAAATTATCCAGCCGGAAATTGATCACAAGATTGGGGATAATGGGCAAAATGCCATAATCTATCACAAATGGTTGCCTTAGATAGAACTCAACATTGAATGCATTAAGACTGAGAGCGCTTCCCAATAAACCCGCTATAGTAGTCTGTGTTTGGCTTTTTGCATAATTTTCGCTTTGGGCCTGATCCCTGTCCATGATCAGGGAAGCATAAATACTACCGGATCCAACGAACAACTTTGCCCTGTTCTCGAGACTCATTTTTGTGAATAGGTTGTCCCCAACTTCGTTGATGGCTTTGTCTTCAAATACATTGTTATCCCTTAAATAGGTCAGTTGCACAAGATTGGAAACTACTTTTCCTGTCGATTGGTGAAATACCTGCATTCTGATGGCCTTATCGGTGAGCGTTGCCACTGATTTGACCTGTTGTGTGGTGGGTGGTATGTTTCTCAGGGCATTGGTGCTCCAGAATCGGATTCCTGCTGTTCCAGTTGAAGTAAAAACTTTTGTCATATTGACCATCAGGTTCCCGGTTCTCATTTCACCATGCTCATTCTTTCTTTGAATCTCTTCTGTTAAAGGATAAGTAAAGTCGTTTTTTGCTTCGACCAATGAGGCAGACACTCCAATATGGAAAGTGCCCATCTGATGATTGGATTGGGCCGATAGATTTTTGTTCCCAAATGAACCCAGCGACATCATAGCCGTCAGGCTTTCCTCTGTATGGATTTGGCTGCCCAGGTCAATCCCTCCGGCAACAGCCCCGCTGCCTGCAAGCGTTGATTCGCTACCCTTATACAGTCTTATGCGGCTGAACAAGGAAAATGGAAGGATGGCTGCATCTGATTGTCCAAGCATGGGGTTGATGATGTTTGTACCGTTCCATGAGATACCTGTATGATTCGCCCCGCCTCCCCTGATGCTAATGGAGCCAATACCGGAAGGACCATAACTTCTGAAGTATATACCATTATTTTGAAGGTTGATTCGGGTTATTTCCGGGGAGAGGTCTGGCTTTAAGTTTTTACTCGATGACTTGCCATATGGGAGTTCAACCAATGAACTTATAGTTATTGTATCTACGAATAACATAGTGTCTGCCTGCGCATCAACCTCCTCTGAAAAAAACACCGGACCAAGTAATATTATGCCTAATAGTTTCCAATTCACAGGGCAAAATTATACGGCTTTCAATTTTTTATGGCCGTATTCATAAATCAATTGTTATTTCCTCTATTTTTAATCAATAAATATGCAATATGTCAATACCAACTATTATCAAAAACGACAAAAAAACCATCAGGGCCTGGGCACTTTTTGACTGGGCCAATTCCTCTTATGCGCTGGTCATTTCCACTGCAGTTTTCCCTATTTATTACACGGCAGTAACAGAAGACACGGTCAGGTTTTTCAATTTGGATGTCAATACCAACACGATATACTCATTTGCCATTACCCTATCTTACATAGTCATTGCCATGCTTTCTCCATTGCTGAGCGGCATAGCAGATTTCAGTGGAAGGAGATTGTTTTTCCTGAAAATGTTCACGCTCATTGGCTCTCTGGCTTGTATTGGCATGTTTTTTTTCAAGTCATCGACCGATGTGTGGGTGGGCACTACTGCCTTTATTGTAGCTACCATTGGCTTTGCAGGTTCGCTTGTGTTTTATGACTCATTCTTACCCATTATTGCAACGGAAGACCAATTTGACAAAGTCAGCGCCAAAGGTTTTTCCTATGGATATGTAGGCAGCGTGATTTTGTTGATTTTCATTTTGATGATGATACAAAAACCTGAATGGTTTGGGATGGAAGGTAGCAGCTTGCCTACAAGAATTGGTTTTGTGCTGGTCGGTGTCTGGTGGCTGGTGTTTTCCCAGATTACCTTCAGAAATATGCCAAAAGACCAAAAATCAAAATTCTCAAAAGGCGTTCTTGCCCATGGATACTCAGAAATTAAACAGGTATTTGCCGAAGCAAAACAAATGGCGAGTTTAAAAGCATTTCTAATTTCATTTTTTCTTTATTCTGCTGGTGTACAGACGGTGATTTATGTTGCGACACTTTTCTCCGAGCAAGAACTGGGGATGGAGTCAGGAGAACTGATCATGACAGTATTGATTATACAATTAGTAGGGATACTGGGGGCCTGGTTTTTTGCAAGACTTTCAGGTAAAATTGGCAATAAGTACGCATTGTTGATCCAGATTTTCATTTGGATGTTGGTGTGTATTGGTGCATTTTTCTGCCACAGTAAAATGTTTTTCTTCGGTCTTGCAGCCTCTGTAGGAATGGTTATGGGTGGTATACAGGCACTGTCCAGGGCAAGCTACTCCAAACTTCTTCCGGAAGATGAGGATGACGTGACATCATTTTTTTCATTGTATGACGTTGTATATAAGTCTGCAATCGTTGCAGGAACATTCTTATTTGGGCTAGTCAACCTCTTGACCGGAAATATGAGATATTCTGTACTTGTGCTGGTTATTCTCTTTGTATTGGGTGGACTTGCAATGCTAAGGGTGAATTTTACAGAAAAAATATACGTTCACACACCAAAGCCCTCAGAAAATTAATCTTATAACAAAACGAGTTGTTTATGCCATTCGATCCTCAAATCAACATGCAAAAGCTAAGTAGCGGTGACCCCGTAGCTCAGCGCAGCTTGTATGAGGCTTACAAGGCAGTTTTATTTGGAATTTGCAGGAGATATATTGGTGACTATCACGAAGCTGAGGATGTTTTCGTGATGGCAATGACCAAAATTTTCAAAAGCCTGGACCAGTACTCGGGAGATGGCAGCTTTGAAGGGTGGATGAAAAGAATCGTGGTCAATGAATCGCTGATGCATCTTCGCTCAAAAAAAATGCATTTTCAGGAAATAGAACACCAGCTTGTACCCATAGACATTGAGGAAGAACTAGACGCTTCAATGGATATAGCTTATATCATTGAAGCCATTAATGAACTTCCTGATGGGTATAGAACGGTATTTAACTTGTATGAAGTAGAAGGTTATAAACACAAGGAGATCGCTGATGAACTGGGCATCAGCATCAATACCTCAAAATCCCAACTCATTCTGGCGAAGAAAAAGTTGAGGGAATATTTAAAAAAAAAGGATAAAGATTTATTCAGAAAGCAAGCCTGAAACAAGAAAAATAAAATGAGATTAAGCGAAAAATTACAAAATTATCAAGAAGTTCCGGAAGACCAATTGTGGGGTCGTATTGAGGCAAACTTAGGATCACCCGAAAGTCATTCTGCAAATAAGTCCATTCAGCCCATTTATACGGTGTTCAAGCTAGCTGCTGTATTTTTGTTTATTGCAGTGGTTTTGCTGGGTATCAGCATCAATTTCAAAAATTATGACAACCAGCTTTTTGTCAGCAATCATTCAACACCCATTAAACTTGAAGAGCTGGGCGTGAATACTGACCCATATTACGATACCAAACACATAGAAGCCCTGAAAAAAGCTTATGCCTATGTGAAATGATGAATTGTTATTGCTTTGGCTGATAGAGAATATTGGGAAGGCTTTATAAAATTCTTTGCTAATATCTTGTCCAAAGTCTTACATTTGATCATGTCTTCCAGTAGAGTTCTCACAGTTCAAATCGCTTGCGCATTTTTTATGATTTTGCTCAACCAATCAGGTCTTGAAGCACAAGCACAAGATTTATGCAAGGGGAATCTAGGAGCAAATATATTTACAGATGGCAATTTTGGTACAGGTTCTGACCCAATTCTCAGGGTTGATCCTGCAATAGCACCTGGTTATAGGTACGTAGCTTATGTGCCCAATGATGGAGAATATTCCTTGGCAAAAAACACTTCTAATTTTAATTTATATCCAACTTGGTTGTCGGTAGGGGACAGGTCAGGTGACGATGGATACATCATGGTCGTGAATGCCTCTTATCTTCCCGGAATCTTCTACGAAAAGGAAGTAGTAGGCCTGTGTCCCAATACTTTGTATGAGTTTTCAGCTGAGGTCATCAATCTTATCAAAAGGGAAATAGGTAACCATATTTTGCCGAATGTCGCTTTTTTGTTGGACGGGCAAGTCAAATATGTCACAGGCCCAATACCGCAAAACGAACAATGGAACAAGGTTGGATTCTCCTTTGTCACAGGTATGAATCAAACTTCCCTGAAGCTGACATTGAGGAACAACGCAGAAGGAGGCATAGGTAATGACCTCGCACTGGATAATATTTCCTTCAGACCATGTGGACCGAAGAGCTTTATAGGAGCTGACACAGATAAAACCATTTATAAATGCAAAGATGGAGAACCATTTAAAGTCATTGCCGATATCGGTGTTTCCAATCAATACATACTATGGCAAGTCAGCAATGATGGTTTGAATTGGAAAGATGTCTCCAAAGGAAAAGAAACAGAGATCATCCACGATCAGTTTTCCCCAGAAAAGTACTACTACAGATACCTTACCGCCGGCGATGTCACCAACATTGACAATGAAAAGTGCAGAGTCATTTCAGATCAGTTGCTTGTCCAGGTTTTGCCTGACGAATATCAGGTAGCTGATACCATTTGTGAAGGGCTGAATTATACTTTTGGAGATACTATAATAAAATCTGCCGGCCTGCATGATCGCTTCTTTACTTCATCACTTGGATGCGACAGCCTGGTGCACCTCACACTGACCCATGTATCAGCATCCGGAATGGGCTTGTCTCCTGAAATTGTTGATCCAAATTGTTTTGGAGAAGCCAGTGGCTCAATTCCAGACCCCGGAATTACAGGAGGAATACCCCCATATACAACAGAACTCTTTGACGAGAAAGGAAACAAAATTGATCGCTTTGATCGGTTGGTGTCCGGGAAATACGTACTTAAATCGACAGATAAATTTCTTTGTGTCAAGGACTTGCTGGTATCACTCATTGATCCCCTACCTTTTATTGTGAAAACCGGCAATGACACGCTCGTTGAGTTGGGCACTGTTCTGACGCTGCCATTTGAATCTACTTATAACAATATTGACATCAGATGGGATGGACCGGGTTTAACAAGTGATGTTGCACAACCAGACTACAGACCACAACAATCGGCTCTTGTCAGAGTTTTTGCCACCAATGAAAGTGGTTGCCTGGCAAGTGATAGCATTTTTGTAGCCATCAATGAAAACCTTAAGATTTTTTATCCCAACATACTTTCTCCGGGCAGTGCCCAGAATGGTGTCTTTTCATTTGAATCACTCAACAATGTCATTGATGTTATTGAAGAATTTACCCTATTCGATAGGTGGGGAAATGTCTTTGTTTCCAGAACCAATGTTTCGAATGAGGAAATTTTTGCAGCAGATGGAAAGCTTACATCCGGTGTATATGCCTTTGTTTCAAAAATAAAACTCATAAACGGGGATGTGATCATAAAAACCGGGACCATCAATATTCTCAACTAAGGCAGGAATTCGGTTGTGCTATTACTGGAATTTAACCTTAGATAGGTAAGATTTTAAAATCATTCTTTGTCGCGAGATAACTTCTGATCAACCTGTTGAGTTCAAAATTTGGTGTTTTATAATTTATCACCTCCTTCATTTCTTCTATGCCATATGACATATTTTCAACAGAAATATATCCAAAACCATGACAGAGTCCATTTTCAATAAGGATCAAGCCCTTCTCATCTGTATTTCTACCGGCGGTAACAATAAAAAAATCTTTTTCAAAAATTCTGTCGATGGAACTGATGGCCAATTGTGCCCTTACATTATAATCTTCAGCACTTTCCTCGCCTGTGCAAGCCCCAAGGCATTCAGACATACTTCTGTAAATACAAGGCAACTTACCTTTGGAAGCAGCGCCAATTTTAGATTCACACAAAATGAATTCCGCCCTCAAATTTGAAATGGCTCCTTTCGCTGAGGCGAGACTGCCGAAATATGATAGTATGTTTTGTTGTGGAAATTTTTTATCAGACGATTTATGAGCGACAAAATTGAGATAACCATCATCGTCCATAAACTGGGAAACAGCAAATGGATAATCACTGGTTCTTTGAATTTTATTGATCTCAGGTAGGTGCTTTTTGATTTCGTAACTTTCGTGAATGATGGCCAATAACTCGTGCCCTGTTTCTACACAGTCTATCTCTGCTACTTGAGATAGCATTCTTTCTGCCTTTCGTGTGCCGGCTCCAAAATGTTGCATCATTCTTGCTTTAATGTTGATGCTTTTACCGATATAAATGATTCTATTGTAAGCATTAAGCATATAATATACACCTGGAGTTTCAGGTAGGCTATGGAGTTTCTCAAGGCTTATTCCTACAGGTAACTTGCTCTCCTTCAAACCTTTGTTGACGATATCAGTTGCAGTTTCTTCAGCATTTTCCAAAGAAAGTATCCTTCCCAGTAATTCAGTAGTGGCATAGGCATCATCAAAAGCCCTGTGCCTTGCATTGACTTCAATTCCAAAATGTTTGATCAGGTTGCCCAAGGCATATGACTTCAAGCCAGGGAAGGTTTTCCTTGATAGCTTGACAGTGCACAATTGACGTTTGGTGTAGGTATATCCAAGAGATGCAAATTCATTTCTGATAAAGTTGTAGTCAAAGGATACGTTATGTGCCACAAAGATACAATCGTTGGTATGTTCGACTATTTCCTTTGCAACTTCGTAAAATTTTGGAGCATCGCTCACCATATCATTGGTAATACCGGTGATACGGGTAATCTCTGGTGGAATAGACCTCTCAGGATTGATCAGACTTGTAAAGGATTTGATGACACTTCTACCATTGGTGACGATGATGGCTATTTCAGTTATTCGATCACGATTAGACATGCCACCTGTGGTTTCAATATCTACAACCGCATATAATTTTTCTTTTTTCTTAGCACACATAGGCTTATTTCCCTGAGGAGAGCAACATTTTTTACAAGGTAAAAATTTCTTCAGCTATCGCCAATATTCTTAAAAAAATCTTAATATTAATAACCGTATAAAATACGCTTAAAACGGTGATAATCAACAAATTGCAAAAAATATTTATTAAAGCCTAAACGGCTTATTGTCAATTATACAAAATATAAAGTCGTATATGTAACGTCATGCAGATTGAAAAATATTTGTATACTTTAAACATGCAAATATTATTTGGAATGAAAAAAATAATATATATTTGTCTTAGCAAATAAGCGTACTAAATACGTTTAATATACTACAATCGTTAAAGTTGGCCAGGATTCAATACATATCATTTGATTCTTCAAAGAGGAGCATAAGCTTTCCTCAATCTACAATAGCATGGCTGACACCAGGTACACAATTAACTTCTCTATTTGATTTATTTAAATTCTTAAGTATGAAACAATTTCTACGAAAACAGTTCTTGCTTTTGGTGGGGCTATTTATTGCTTCATTGGCCATCGGTCAGATGACTGTTTCCGGTAAGGTAGTCGATCAAAAGAATGACCCCTTGATAGGTGTCAATATTTTGATTAAAAATACCGCTACAGGAACAGTGACTGATTTTGATGGCAATTACTCACTCACCGCAAACACCGGTGACACATTGGTATTTTCCTACACGGGTTTCAAAACTACTGAAGTCGGTGTAGGTATAGACAACAATATTTCTATTACCCTGGAAGAAGGTAGTGTACTAGATGAAGTTGTTGTTGTAGCGTATGGTACACAACGAAAAGTTACTGTTACAGGCGCAGTCGCTCAAATTGATGGTGGTGTTGTGACAAGGTCTCCTGCAGTAGACATGTCCAATTCTCTCGCTGGCAGGTTGCCTGGCCTCGTAGTTATCCAACCAAGTGGTGAACCGGGTTATGATGGTGCTCGCATCAACATTAGAGGTATCAATACCTTGGGCAACAGTTCTCCTTTGATAGTAATCGATGGTATTCCAGACAGAGATGGTGGATTGGGAAGACTCAATCCCCAGGATGTTGAATCTATTTCGGTCCTGAAAGATGCATCAGCTGCAATTTATGGCGCACGCGCTGCCAATGGTGCCATCCTCATAACGACCAGAAGAGGTAAGACAGGAAAACCTACGGTAAGTTATTCATTCAATCAGGGTTGGTCACAACCGACAAGAACTCCTGAAATGTCCAATGCTGTGGAATATGCCAATATCATGAATGAATTGCCGATCTATAAAAGTATTCCGGTAAATGAGTGGTCTCAGGCATGGAGTGCCATACAAACTACTGGTACCTATGATTCACCTACAGCCGGTGTTGGTACCATCAACGCCAACTATAGTCCTGAAGCTGTAAAGAAACATGGCGACGGTTCTGATCCATGGGGATATCCGGACACTGACTGGTTTGCAGATGCATTCAATACGTGGTCACCACAATCCAGACATAATCTTCAAGTCAATGGCGGTACCGAAAACATCAAGTATTTTGGTTCGCTGGGTTATTTGGATCAGGATGCTTATTACAAAAACACGGCAACTTATTACAAGCAGTACGACGTGCGGATGAATCTCGACGCCAAGATCAACAAATACATCAATACGAATTTGGGTGTATTGGTAAGAAGAGAGGATAGAAACTTTCCAACGGAAAGTGCGGGATCCATTTTCAGGATGTTGATGAGAGGTCGCCCAACTGAACCTGAAGTATGGCCAAATGGCTTACCTGGTCCTGATATCGAAAATGGTCAGAATCCATACGTCATAACCACCAATGCAACAGGATATGTAAAAAATCCAAAAGATTATACCCAAATCAATGGTGGAGTTTCTATCGGCAACCCTTGGATTGCAGGTTTGAAAATCAACCTTTCAGGAGCTATAGACAAAAACAATGAAATCAGCAAAGCTTGGCAGACACCATGGAAATTGTACTACTGGGACAGAACATCAAGGGACGCTAATGGAGATCCCTTGCTTGTTCCTGCAGTAAGGTCCAACTTTACGGATCCAAGGTTAAACCAGTCTTCAAGATCTGTACTCAATACCAACTTATCCGCAAATGCAACTTACGAAACCAATATCAACGATCAGAGTTCATTCAATGCATTGTTGGGTGTAACTAAGGAAACATTTACAGGTGAGAATTTTAATGCCTTCAGAAGAAACTACATTTCCAGTGCCATCGATCAGATCTTTGCCGGTGGTAACGTTCAACAGAACACGGGAGGTAGTGCCTATAACAGGGCAAGACTTGGTTACTATGGTAGATTACAATACAATTATTCTGATAAATACCTTGTGGAAGTAATCGGACGTTATGACGGATCATATATCTTTCCTGAATCAGGCAGATATGGTTTCTTCCCGGGCGTTCTGGCAGGGTGGAACATCACCAAAGAAGACTTCTTCAATGTCAAAGGCATCGATTATTTGAAACTGAGAGCTTCTTATGGCCAAATGGGCAATGACCAGGTATTCTTCAACAACCAGCTCCAAGAGTATGCATTTTTGTCTACTTACAGCTTTGATGAATTTCCTATCAATGGTCAAGTGGTGTCGACATTGAGAGAAACCGTGCTTGCAAACCCGGATTTTACATGGGAAAGAGCAAACAACCTCAACATTGGTCTTGATGGTACAGTCATTGGAAATCTGGACTTCTCATTGGAATACTTCCTCAATAAGAGAGATCAAATTTTGATTCAGAAGTCAGGATCTACTCCGGCATCTTCAGGTATCAGTTCATTACTTCCTCCGGTCAATGCTGGAAAAGTCAACAATACCGGATTTGAATTTGGATTTACGTATAACGGCGGAAACAATTCAGGTTTCAGGTATTCAGCTGGCGTCAATGGAGGATTTGCTAAAAACACTGTGGTATTTATGGATGAAGTTCCGGGGGCGCCTGACTATCAATTGCAGGAGGGCAAACCAATTGGAGCTTATTTGGTCTATAAATCAGCAGGAGTATTTAAAGATCAGGCCGAAATAGAAGCAAACAAAATCGATTATAGCACGGTAACAGGCCAATTGATTCCTGGTGACATGAAATTTGAAGATTTGAACGGTGATGGAAAAATCGATGCTGACGATCAGGAAAGAATTGCTACCAACAATACTCCAACCTTCAACTTTGGTGGCACTTTCTCAGCCTCATACAAAAACTTTGACTTATCCTTTTTGCTTCAAGGAGCAATGGGAGCAGCCATAAGGGTACAAACTGAATCAGGAGATATTGGTAACTTCCTGAAGTATATGTATGACAACAGATGGTCGATCGATAATCCTAGCAGCGAACATCCCAGGTTGGCTTCCAGAGGTGATACTTATTTCACCGGTGGAGGGTTTGGAAACAATACTTATTATTTATTTTCCAAGGATTATGTGAGATTAAAAAACCTGGAATTGGCCTATAACCTTGCAAATGAGAAGATCAGGAATGCAGGTATAAGCAATATCAGGTTGTATGTCAATGGATTGAACTTGCTAACCATTGACAAGCACGGCTTATTTGACCCTGAAACAGATTCTCAGAGCGGACAATTTTACCCTCAGGCAAGAGTCTGGAATACGGGAGTTAACGTAACATTTTAAAAAGGAAGATGATGAAAAAATACAATTATTACTATATCGTCCTTGCTGTTTTATTTTTGATTCCGGTGAGTTGTAATGACGACTTCCTGAATACAAAACCACTGGATAAAATTTCGAGTGATGCTGTGTGGGGCGATGGCCCTTTGTCACAAGCCTTTGTCTTTAATGTGTATTCAGCATTGGGATATGGCGGATTCGAAGAAGAAGCATTGGCAGCATATACCGATGAAGCCATGTTTACGCACGCTGGTAGAGGCATACAAGTCACTACAGAAGCTACTTTGTCTCCAACCAATCAGGGCAATGACAGAGTTACGAGGCAATGGGGTGAAATGTATCTTGCAATAAGATCTGCCAATATTGCTATTGCAAATTTGCCTGAAGCGACCTTTGATGACAATGTTTTAAAAGATAGACTTTTGGGTGAGTCTTATTTCCTTAGAGCATACTACTACCATGAGTTGACCAGATTGTTTGGTGGTGTGCCCATCATTGATAAGCCGCTCGGCTTAAATGACGATTATCTTGTGCCAAGAAGTACTTGGGCAGAATGTGTGACTTTCATGCTTGCTGATCTTGAAAAAGCCATTCAGTTGCTTGACGGGAAACCAGAAACACCCGGCAGAGCTTCCAAGCTTTCGGCAATGGGTTTAAAGTCCAGAATTCTACTTTACACGGCGAGTGATTTATTTGACGGTCCTACGGCACAATCAAAATCTACAGCTCATAGTGGGTACTCCAATGTTGCACTGGTGGCAAACGTCGGTGGTGACAGGGCCGCTAGGTGGAGGGCTGCGAAAGATGCCGCAAAGGCCGTTTTGGATGCAACTTCAGGCTATAAAATGGACTTAAGTGCACCTGTTTCAGCAGAGGAAGGCACAAAAAATGCCATTGCCATGGCCATGGGTGGAGGAAGCGCAGTTGCTGATGCGAGTGCTTCGGCAGAATTGCTGTTTGAAAGAACACACTCTACAGCCTTCACAAGAGAGGACAACTGGCCTTTAGGAGGTATACATTATGGTATCAATAACGGGCCTAATGGGTACCACAACTGGGCTGGAAATACACCTATTCAACAACTTGTTGATGACTATGAAATGATGGACGGATCAAAATTTAACTGGAGTAATCCTGCTCACAAGGCAAGTCCATATACCAACAGAGATCCCAGATTTAAGGCACATGTGATGCATGACGGATCAGATTGGAAACCAAGACCATCAGATGTTACTGCCTTAGACCCTGCAAATCAGGTTCAAACCGGATACTATGATGATGGAAAAGGTGGCACAATCAATGGTATAGATACCAGAGAATCCCCGATTGAAAACTGGAATGGAAGCCGTACGCATTACTACACCAGGAAGTTCCTTGATCCAAATCCTGCTTTGCCTGATAATCAATCCAATGGTCAAGTAGTGCCTTTCCCTTTCATCAGGGTTACAGAAATGGCACTCAATTACATTGAAGCTTGTATTGAATTGGGTGAAGAAGCTGAAGCCAGAACCTGGCTGAACAAGATCAGATTTAGGGTAGGCATGCCGGCTGTTACAGATTCAGGTGATGCTTTAAGGCAAAGATACCGAAATGAAAGACGGATAGAATTGTCTTATGAAGAGCACCGCTACTTTGATGCAAGGCGTTGGATGATTGGTCGAACTACTCTTGGCCGGGGCATTCAGACCATTGACATCAGAGGGAAATTAAAACCTGGCAAAACGGCTTTGACCCCATACCGATATGATCCAACGACTTACGATTATACGTACACAGTTGTTGAAAATACTGAAAACGAAACCAGGAAATGGGATGATAAACTGTATTTCAGACCATTGGATAGAGATGAAATGTTCCGAAACACAAATCTTGTACAAAACCCTGGTTACTAATTGAGTTTTACTTTAACTACATTTATAACTTTAACGATGGATTGCGCTTACATTTTGTAAGCGCATTTCATTTTACTTAAAACCACCACAAGAAGCAAATGAGGATTTATGTCACCAAGTTGGAATAATTCATTTGGTGGCTTTATATTTCTGAAATAAATTTTATCTGTCTTGAGACCTTTATTTACGTTAGTCACATACGCATTTTTAATTCTATTTTTTGGCTGTGGAGGTGAGCGCGCTGAAGATATGGCCAAAACATCAGCAAATATTGAGGAGGCAATGTTTGAATATGTCCCTTCTTCCATGTCAGGCGTTTTATTTAATAATTATCTGGATGAAGGCCTCAATACCAACATCCTGATGTATGAATATTTCTACAACGGCGGTGGTGTTGTGACCGCAGATTTCAATAATGATGGATGGATTGACATCTATTTTACAGCAAATATGACCGAATGCAAGTTGTATTTAAATGAGCACAACTTCAGCTTCAGGGATGTAAGTACAAAGGCAGGTGTTGCAGGAAGACCAGGGCCATGGAAGACAGGAGCAACTGTAGTAGACATCAACAGTGATGGACTTCCAGACATTTACCTTTCATATTCGGGAGCAATGCCAGAGGAGAAAAGAAAAAACCAACTTTTTGTCAACAAGGGCAATGATGCTGAAGGCATTCCACAATTTGAAGACATGGCGGAGGCATATGGACTCGATAGTCGAGCTTTCACCAATCAGGCATACTTTTTTGACTTCGACAAAAATGGATCACTTGAAGTATTGCTGCTCAACCACAATCCCAAGAACCTGCCACTGCTCAACGAATCAGGTACAGCGGAATTATTCAATCAGGATAGCCCTGACATGGGTCTGAGATATTTTGTCAAAGAAGGAGAAAAATATGTGGACAAAACCCAATCCTTTGGCATCAATGGTTCGGTCTTATCATATGGTCTTGGTTTAGGTGTCGGCGATTTCAACAACGATGGCTGGTATGATTTTTATGTCTCCAATGATTATGCTGTTCCTGATTATGTATACATCAACAAACAAGGCAAAGGATTTGCCAACGAAATAAGCACTTATCTTGGGCACAACAGTCAATTTTCAATGGGCAATGACGTAGCTGACATCAACAATGATGGTATGGACGATATTGTGACACTGGATATGTTGCCCAGGGACGAAAAGCGGCAAAAACTCTTGATGGCCCCTGACAATTACAATAAATACGAAGAGAACAAAAGGAGTGGCTTTCATGATCAACTGATGAGAAACATGCTCCAGGTCAATACGGGAAATGGCAGATTTGCTGAAATTGGTCAAATCACAGGCATATCCAATACCGATTGGTCCTGGGCGCCTCTGATCGCGGATTATGACAATGATGGATTCAAAGACCTTTACATTACCAATGGTTATCTGCGCGATTATACCAATCTTGATTTTATCAATTATATGGAAAATTATGTGGCATCAAAAGGCAGACTCCAGAGGGAAGATGTACTCGAAATCATCAACAATATGCCAGCATCTGATATTGAAAATCAATTGTTTCATAACAATGGAATTGGTCAATTTACTAATGTAACCAATTCATGGGGTATCGCTCAGCCATCCAACAGCAATGGTGCTGCTTATGCAGATCTTGATAATGACGGTGACCTTGACCTCATTGTAAATAACATCAATAAAGAAGCCTTCATCATGAAGAACCTTGTTTCTGAAAAGAAGCAAAACAATTATATTCAAATACAATTGAAAGGCAATCCTCCAAATCTTATGGGAATTGGCTGTAGGGTAATAGTGCATAGTGGTGGTAGCCAGCAGACCATGTTGCAGATGCCAGCCCGCGCTTATTTGAGTTCGGTAAGCCCAATTTTACATTTCGGCTTGAATCAAGGGAAAGCAGACAGTATTGAGGTTTTATGGAATTCAGGGAAATATCAGCTCATAAAGGATGTTGCTGTCAATTCAAGGACCATCATCGAAGAGCATGAGGCAGAATCCACCAAAAATCCAAATTCACGTTTTGCCTCCAGTACTTTCAAACCCATAGCTTGTTTGGATTTTGTACATCGACAGGAAAATATCAACGATTACAACCGACAACCGATGTTGTTTTCTTCACCCAGCTATTTTGGCCCCTGTATGGCTACGGCAGACTTTAATCTTGATGGTAAAAATGATTTAATAATAGGCGGAGGTAAAGACCAGCCGGCTAGTTTATATTTGGGCGAAGTCGGAAGAAATTTTAAGAAAAGCCTGGTTGCTGACTTTGAAAAAGACAAGGCATTTGCTGATGCATCTATCGTTACGGGAGATTTTAATGCAGATGGATTTCCGGATGTTTTCATTGCCAGTGGTGGATATGGATTATTGGCTACCAATGATCCTGTGCTCAGTGATCGCATTTATATTGGAAATGGCAAAGGAGGCTTTACAAAATCAACAACATTCAACGATGACTTACCTTCCGATAACCGTTCAACTTTGGTCCTGGATGCCAATGCTGATGGGAAAGATGACATATTGACTTTTGGCGGGTATATTCCGGGCAGATACCCGGAAGTCGCAGAAAACAAGCTGTATATCAATTCCGGCAATGGAAGTTTTCAGGAGAAATTCAATACAACATTCCCCAATTGGGAAAAAAATACCCGGATCACCGATGCGAAATGGGCAGATTTGGACAATGACGGCAAAAAAGAGTTGATTCTTGTTGGCTTGTGGACGAAACCCAAAATTTTTGTTGCGGAAAATGGAAAGTGGTTGGATAAAACAGAAGATTTTATTGATACAAAATCACTGTCCGGCCTATGGAACACCATCACAATTGCAGATTTGAACGCAGATAAAATACCCGATTTGATATTAGGAAATCTTGGGCTTAACTCACAACTGCATGCTAGTCTGGAAGAACCATTGTCATTGTATTTTGGGGATGTTGACAAGAATGGATCGGTGGACCCAATACTTACCTATTACAATGGAGGTAAGGCATATCCTTTTGCTTCCAGGGACGAAATGATGGGGCAATTGCCTAAATTAAAGCAGAAATTTAATTCATATGAGAAGTTTGCCGAAGCTCAGTTCACGGATGTTTTCTCTAAGGACATCATTGATGGCTTGGAAACCAAAAGCGTGGCAGAATTAAGAACGGTTGTTTTGTTGAGCCAAAGTGGAAATAAAAAATATCAATTGACCCAACTGCCAATTGAAGCTCAGTATGCACCTGTTCATTTGATTTTGATATCAGATTTCAACAAGGACGGACACCATGATCTGCTCTTGTTCGGCAATGACGAAAAGATCAAATTGCGTTTGGGAAAGATGGACGCCAATCAGGGCGTATTGCTTTTGAATGATGGAAAAGGTTTGATGAAATATATTTCTCAGCAATCATCAGGTTTGAATGTATCCGGGGATGTAAGAAGTGGCTTCATTTTAGGAGACAGGGTGGTGCTGGGTGTAAATGATAAAAAAGTGTTGTGTTATGAAATTCAATAAAGTTTGGCTCTTGGTGGCTTTGACTTTATCTGTATTGTCAGGCTGTAAAGAGCGAGAAGCTACAATTGCAAAAAGCGATAAAGAAATTTGTCTCGACTGGGCTAAACTGAGTCTGGAAATCACTAAAAATACCAAAGGCAATTCTCCTACTTATGCATCGAGATGTCTTGGGTATTTGGGACTCACCATGTATGAAACGCTGGTTCATGGGAGCCCAGGTTACATCTCTATGGAAAATCAGCTCAATGGTTTGGAAAATTTACCTAAACCTGAATCCGACAAGATATATGACTGGATGGAGGTCATGAATTCGGGTCATGCCTTTATGTTGAAAAACTTATACATCCAAACAGCTGACAGCAATGTCATAAAAATTGACAGCCTTGAAGCTTTGATTTTCAATTCCAGAAAGGCAATGGGATCCTCCGAAAAAACTTTGAACGACTCGAGGAAGCTCGGGCAAGAGATTGCTACGACTATTTTTGATTGGGCCAAAACCGATAAAGGTCACAGGGCTTATCTTAAAAATTTTGATAAGTCACTTGAAAATAAGTCTTTTCCCGGATGTTGGAAACCACCGCTTTACGGTCAGTCCTTTTCAAGATTTCCACTCCACCCACATTGGGGTGAGAACAGGACCTTCTCAAAAGATAATCAAAACTTACCCCTCCCAGATTTCATTCCTTTCGATACCATTCCCGGATCGCCATACTACGAGCAATTTATGGCAGTCTACCATAAGAAAAATGAATTGACCGACGACGACAAAAAAGCTGCTGTATGGTGGGGTGATGACCCCGATGAAACCTATACACCACCCGGTCACTCATACTTTTTGGCGACACTGGCCCTCGAACAAAAGGATTTATCAGCCATAGAAATGGCCAGGATGTACGCAGAACTCGGTATGTCACTCGCAGATGCTTTCATCAATTGTTGGAAATGGAAATATCATTTTTTTAGCGAAAGACCCAATACTTTTATCAATGAGCACGTCGATGTGCAATGGGAATCTTTTTGGCCCGACCCACCATTTCCCGCTTTCCCATCAGGTCATGCCATTCAGGCTGCTGCATGTGCCACTATTCTTTCACACGCACTGGGTGATTCGATGCACATTGTAGACATCACACACGTAGGAAGAAAGCCGGATAAGCTCCGTAATACGCCATTTACGGCAAGGACTTATGAAAGTTTTTGGGATATTGCCAGAGAAACGGCCAACTCAAGATTTTATGGAGGAATTCATACTCCGCAAGACAATGAGGTCGGGCTTGAGCAGGGGCAAATCATTGCTTCAAACATTTATAAATTGAAGTGGCATGAATAAAATAATCAATTATACAGCTTTTGCCACATTGATATTATTCTGTTTGAACATTGAGCTTCAGGCGCAAACCAAGGCGAGGTTCATGATTGTCGACAGTCTCGCAGGAATACATCATCAATTTGAGGTATATGAAGGTTTTTTGGGCGGAGGCGCTTGTGTTTTTGACCTGAATAATGATGGTTTTGAAGACATTTTCCTCACTGGTGGTATGGGCATTGATAGATTGTATCTCAACTTGGGCAATGGAACCTTTAAGGACATTTATGAAAGCTCGGGCTTAAAGGTAACTGCAAAATATGTCACACAAGGCGTTGCCAGTGCTGATGTGAATAGGGACGGATTTACCGACTTGTTCATTACGACCAATACCCGAAAAGGAGAAAAATTGACCATCCCCCGGGCTGAAAACTTACTCTTCCTGAATAACGGGGACAATACTTTTACTGACGCTACGAAAGCATTTGGGCTTTCTGATTTTATGTCATTCAGCACAGGAGTAGCATTCGGAGATGTCAACAAGGATGGATATCCTGACGCCTATATCGGAAACTATTTTTATGAATACAGCGGACCTCTCAATGAAATCAATGATCAGACCATTGTAAATGCTTCCTCTGTCGCGCATGGTTATTTATTGATCAATGAGGGTGGCAAAAGATTCGTGAATTTGTATGAAAAATATGGACTCAATCACAAAGGCTTTGGCTTTGGTGGAGTCTTTACAGATTTTGATAATGATGGAGACCAGGATTTGCTGGTCAACCACGATTTTGGATATAAAGCAACTCCCAATTATCTGCTCCAAAATATGTATCCTGAAACTCATTTTAAATATGTAGAGGAAGAAAGAGGGATGGATCTGCGCATCAATGCAATGACTTCAGCAGTTGGTGATTACAACAACGATGGTTTGCTGGATTACTTTACCACCAACATCAAATTCAACCAATTTATGGTAAATCAAGGAGACCGATTTAACGATTTGGCTGATAGCCTCGGCACCAAATTGTTCACCATCAGCTGGGGAGCCAATTTTTGTGACTTTGACCAGGATGGAGATTTGGACCTTTTTGTTGCAAATGGAGATCTTAATCCCAATTGTACTCCGATGTACAATTACTTTTTTGAACAAACAGATGGAAAATACACAGATGTTGCAGGATTGATCGGCATGAACGACTATGGCATAGGCAGAGGATCTGTCATCTTTGACTACGATAATGATGGAGATCAGGATTTATTGCTTGTCAATCAGAAATCAGTTTCCAACTATCCGGTGCCATCAGTCAGCCACTTATACCGCAATGATTCAACCATTGGCAATTGGTTGAAAGTCAAACTCAAAGGAGGCTATTCTGAAACCAATGGAATAGGTTCCAGAGTAAGTGTTTTTGTTGGAGGGAAATCTCATATCCGCGAAATTGATGGTGGAGGATCATCCCATCTTTCGCAAAGTTCGACCATTGCTCATTTTGGGCTTGGGGCCTTCACTACGGCTGATTCGGTTGTTGTCAACTGGCCATCCGGAGAAAGAACAGTAATCAAATCCGTCACTGCCAATCAAACGCTGGTGGTGCAGGAAGAAAAACAAATGGAATTAAAAAACTCCAGCGGTTTTAAAAGTTGGTATGTGTTACTGGGCTTATTTTTGACAGGCCTGGTAGCCTATTATATATATTCAAAAAGATGAAAGAAAGATATAAGATGAAAAGGACAAAAGACATGCTCGTTTTATTGTTGGTCGGTATGACCATAATTGGACTTAATGCTCAAAGTGCTCCTCATTGGGAAGATCCCGGAGTGGTTTCTATCAATAAAGAAGCTCCAAGAGCCAGCTTTTTTGCTTTTGAATCGCTTGCGCTTGCTGAGGCCAACGACATGAGCAAATCGCAAAGGTATCTGGGATTGAATGGCGACTGGTTTTTCAACTATGCTGAAAACCAGGCAAAAAGACCACAGGACTTTTATAAAATGGATTTCAATCATGATGCCTGGAAGACCATCAAAGTACCTTCCAACTGGGAGCTGCAGGGGTATGGATTTCCCATTTATACCAATATAGAATATCCATTTGCAGACAGAAGAGCTCCTTTGACAGATATGGGCAATCAACCCAATCCACCCAAAGTGCCAAGAGACTACAATCCTGTGGGCTCATACATCAGATATTTTGATTTGCCGTCCAGCTGGGAAGGCCAAAGTGTATTTATCAACATAGGAGCTGCTCAATCTGCCTTGTACTTATGGATCAACGGTGCTTTGGTTGGCTACAGCCAGGACAGCAAAACACCTGCCCAATTTGATGTTACTCCATTTGTCAAAAAAGGAAACAACAAGGTGGCCATTGAGGTATATACTTGGAGCGATGGCTCGTATCTGGAGTGCCAGGACTTTTGGAGAATCAGCGGAATCACCAGAGATGTTTATTTGTATGCTACTCCAAAAGACAGGGTCCGCGACTTTTTTGTGCATGCAGGCCTGACCAATCAATACAAAGATGGAAAGTTTGATATTGAGATAGAAATGAACAAATCGCTTGAAACGGCAACAGAAGTCGAGGTAGTGCTTAAGGACGGTGATGCTGTTCTTATGGATTTCAAAGGAGAGGTTATAGGCAGTGGTACAAGGGTGATATCTTTTTCGAAGTACTTACCTGAGGTAAAAGCATGGTCAGCAGAAAATCCATACTTGTATACTTATCAAATCATAACCAGGAGTGGCGGAAATATCCTTGAAGTCATCCAAAGGAAAGCCGGCTTCAGATCTTCAGAAATAAAGTTTGGACAATTGCTAGTGAATGGCAAACCCATTTATATCAAAGGGGTAAATCTCCATGAACACCATCCGATAAATGGTCACGTAGTAGATGAAGAAACCATGCGCAAAGACCTGACAGTCATGAAGATGCACAACATCAATACTGTAAGGACATCACACTATCCTCAGCCGGAGCGATGGTATGAGCTTTGTGATGAATATGGTATGTATTTGATCGACGAAGCCAATATTGAGTCACACGGAATGGGATACGGCAAAGAGTCTCTTGCGAAAGATCCTGCATGGCTGACAGCCCATCTCGACAGAACCCAGCGATGTGTTGAGCGGGATAAAAACCACGCCTCGATCATCATTTGGTCTCTGGGCAATGAAGCGGGAAATGGTGTAAATTTTTATGAAACTTACAAATGGGTAAAGGACAGAGATCCATCCAGACCCATACAGTACGAGAGGTCAGAATTGGAGTGGAACACAGACATCTTTGCTCCGATGTATATGTCTATGGAAGGCATGGAGAGGTATGCAAAAACCAACCCATATCGTCCACTCATCCAGTGCGAATATGCTCATGCAATGGGCAACAGCGTTGGCAATCTTCAGGATTACTGGGATGTTATGGAAAAATACCCGAGCCTGCAAGGAGGCTGTATTTGGGACTGGGTCGACCAGGGCCTTCTTACAAAACATACCGATGGAAGCATTTACTACGCCTATGGTGGTGATTTTGGACCTCAGGGTGTGCCTTCCGATGGCAATTTCTGTATCAATGGACTGGTTTTTCCCGATCGCAGCATCCATCCGGCACTCCTGGAAGTCAAAAAGGTATACCAAAATGCCGGTTTTCAGATTGATCCAAGCCAGAAAAAACTAACCATTACCAACAAATTTTTCTTCCGGAACCTGGGTGGTCAAACAGTAAAATGGCGGATTTTGGAAGAAGGTACAATGGTATCAAGCGGAGTATATATTCTGCCCGGCTTACAACCACAAGAACAAATGATGCTGGACATTCCTGCTTTTATCAAAAAACCGGGCAAGGAATACTTTTTCCAGTGTGAATTGGTACAAACCGGTCAGGATTTACTGGTGCCGGATAAGCATGTGATCGCTTCTGAAGAATTCCAATTGAGCGATTTCAATTTTGAAATGGATTTGATCAATAAGGAAAGCAAAAATACACTTACAGTTGCTCAAAAGAACAATCTTATAGATATAAGAGGCAAAGACATCTCCATACAATTTGATGCATCAAGTGGCAACATAACATCATATACTTACAAGAAACAAGCCCTCATCCAAACAGGTGCAAAACCCAACTTCTGGCGCGCACCTATAGACAATGACTATGGCAACGACATGCAAAAATGGGCTGCCAAATGGAAAGATGCGTCTCAGATTTCAAGTGCCAAATCAGTAAGCGTTTTGATCGACGGAGTTGAATTTTTAGGTAAAAAAACTAAAGGGAAAAAAGTAAGTATCGATGTAGCATATGACGTGAAAGGAGCAAATGCCACATCAGAAATAACTTATACCATTTATGATGGCGGTGAAATTGAAGTGGAAAGCAAGCTGAACAATGTCGTTTCTGATCTACCAGTGCTTCCCAGATTTGGAACAATGCTGGTCTTGAATCCAGCACTCAGTGAAGTAAATTATTATGGCAGAGGCCCGCATGAAAATTATTGGGACAGAAATACCTCTTCCTTTATTGGAAGATATTCTTCTACAGTAGACAAAATGCTTGAGAATTATGTTAGACCACAGGAGAATGGTTATAGAACTGACGTACGACACCTCAGTCTAAGTACCAAATCAGGCAGGGGTTTGAAAATTACAAGTACACAACCATTTTGCTTCAGCGCGCTGCATTATGCTCAGGAAGAGTTTGATGCAGGTCCGGCAAGAACAGGTCATCCTTATGATTTGAAAAAATCTGATTCAGTTCATCTGAATGTTGACCTTAACCAAATGGGCGTGGGTGGAGACAACAGCTGGGGGGCTAGAACCCACAAGGAATATACACTTTCACCTCAGTCCTACAATTTCAAATACACCATAACTCCTTTTTAAATCGTCATCATGAAAATACCGGTTTTTGGTTTACTGTCTTTGTTGTTTCTGCAGACTTATGGTCTTTCTTTTCAGGTAACACCTATTGTAATTGAAAGTAAGCAATTGGCCATAGTATTGCAGGTAGATGGAGAAGGACATGTGGGAATTGTTCATTTTGGGGATAAGCTTCAAAACCAGGATGAATACGGTAAAATCTGGAGCCAAAGCCTTCACAATGACAACAATGATGGCATTCAAAACAACGCTTATACTCCATCTGGAACATGGAACCTTGTCGAACCGGCATTGACCATCCTGCATGCAGATGGCAGCATGGCCACAGACTTGGTCTACAAAAGTTATCGAAAAATCGCAAATGACAACAAATCAATTGATTACGTAGTGTCTCTTGAAGATCCGGTTTATAAAACGAAGGTGGATTTGCACTATCTCGTTTATCCTGACCAAGATGTGATTGAGCAATGGGCCGAGATATCCAATCTCATTGAATCGCAGATCACGCTGCAGAAATATGCCTCAGCCAATCTTTATCTGACAGGCACTTCTTATTATCTCCGTCATTACCATGGCATTTGGGCTCAGGAAATGAAGCCGGAAGTTGAAGAGTTGACCGCAGGTATAAAAACTTTGGATTCAAAGCTTGGTACCAGAGCAAATCTTTTCCAGCCTCCTTCATTCATATTAGGCATTGGAGCAGTACCTTCTGAGGATGAAGGACAAGTATTGCTGGCAAATCTGGAATGGACGGGGAATTTCAAAATTGATTTCGAAAAAGATACCTATGACAATCTCCGCCTCATAGCCGGTATTAGTCCACACGCTTCGGCATATCAACTAAATAAAGGAGAAAACTTTAAAACGCCGGCTCTGGTGTATGCCTACTCCAATCACGGTATAGGTCTGGCGAGCAGGAACCTTCATCATTGGGCCAGGAAATACAAGGTATTTGATGGTATGGGAACCCGCCTCACGCTATTGAACAATTGGGAAGCGACATATTTTGATTTCAATGAAGAAAAACTAAAGTCACTTTTTTCAGGAGCCAAAAAGCTGGGTGTAGATATGTTCCTGCTGGACGATGGCTGGTTTGCCAACAAATATCCACGGAACAGTGATCACTCCGGCCTGGGTGACTGGCAGGAGAACAAGAAAAAATTGCCCAATGGAATTCCTTTTCTTGTAAAAGAAGCAGAGAAAGCCGGTGTCAAATTTGGTATATGGGTAGAGCCGGAGATGGTCAATCCCAAGTCGGAATTGTATGAACAACACCCGGATTGGGTCATCAGAATTGAAGACCGGCCCGAAGTATATTATCGCAACCAGCTGGTACTCGACCTTAGTAATCCTGAAGTCCAGGATTTTGTATTTGGAGTCATGGATACACTTTTTTCAAAAAATCCCAGCCTGGCATTCATCAAGTGGGATTGCAATGCAGTGATTTTTAATGCGCATTCTGATTATTTGGAGAGCGTCGGGAAACCGCAGTCTCACCTGTACGTAGATTATGTGAATGGCTGGTACAAAGTTTTGGACAGGGTCAGGGAAAAATATCCCAAAGTCCCTATGATGCTTTGCTCCGGAGGCGGGGGCAGGGCTGATTACAAAGCGTTGTCCTATTTTACCGAGTTCTGGTTAAGTGACAATACAGATCCGATTGAGCGGGTATTTATACAGTGGGAGAATTCTCAATTTTTTCCATCTATTGTAAGTGATAACCACATTACGGATTGGAGTAAGCTGAGGCTCAAATTTAGAACCGATGTGGCCATGATGGGCAAAATGGGATATGACATAGTTGTTGATCACTTATCAGAAGATGAACTCAAATTTTCTCAACAAACCCTTAAAAAGTACGATGAACTGAAACCGCTGATATGGTATGGAGATCAATACCGACTGATGAATCCGTGGGAAAATCCTCTTGCATCCATCAGTTATGTATCTCCAGATCAAACCAAAGCAATAATGTTCAATTATGCAGTGAGCAATAGATTCGACTGGACCTATACGCTTAAGCCCATACAGCTCAAAGGACTGGCCCCCCAAAAGACCTATTCAGTAAAAGAAATCAATATATTTCCCGGCAGCAGGGCTGTGATCGACGAAAAACAGAGGTATTCCGGAGAATTTTTGATGAAAGTTGGAATCAACCCCCAGGTATCTCAAAACAGAAGCAGCGTTGTATTGGAAATCAATGAAATCAAATAAGGACTAGATCTCAAAACCAAATCCCTTGTCGAGCAGATTTTCGTATTTCTCCTGGTTGAATTTATAGAGATAAGCGCCTTTTTTGGAGCTTGTTTTGTCCTTTTCATCCAGTTTTTCCAGGATTCCCATTGACAAGATCTTTTTCCTGAAATTTCTGCCGTCGAGGTTCACCTGGTAGATGGATTCATACAAGGCCTGGAGGTTTGGAATGGTGAATTTTTCAGGGAGTAGCTCAAAACCAATGGGTTGTACCCTTGCTTTTTGTTTGAGTTTCTCAAATGCGGCCTCAATCATGGCATTGTGATCCAGGATCAATTCAGGAACTTCATTCACATCAAACCAATGTGCATGGAAATCCTCAACCGATTGTTCTTTCTGCTCATCCAACCTGATCAACGCGTAATAGGCTATTGAAACGACCCTTCCACCTGGGTCTCTGGAAGCATCTCCATAACAAAACAATTGCTCCAAAAATACATCATTGAGTCCAGTACATTCTTCAAGCACCTTCTCTGCTGCGTTGTTGATGTTCTCGTCTTCCCGGATAAATCGTCCAATCAAAGACCATTCATTCTTGAACGGTTCCACCTTTCTTTTGAAAAGCAATAACTTTAAAAGATTTTTGTCAAAACCAAAGATGATACAATCTACAGCTAGTAAAATTTTATCCGCGCCCTGGTAATAAATGTTGGTATGATTAACTGAATGGACAGACAAGTGCAGGAATTTTTTAAAATTTATGTAAGATAAAAAGAAAAGAAATTTAAACTAAGAAAGACTCGGGATTTGTGCAAATTATAATGCAAATTTGACATTCAAATCAAAACGCCATTCTGATCATGAGAAAGTACATTTATTTCTTTTGCGCCTTTGTTTTCCTGAGTTCTCTGACTTTTTTTGGATGTAAAGATAAAAGTGAGGTTGAAGTAAAAAATGACAGTGAGGAATGGGTCTCCATATTTAATGGAAAAGACCTCGAAGGCTGGAATATCAAAATAGCAGGGGAGGATGTAGGGATTAATTACAACAACACATTCAGAGTAGACAGTGGCATGCTGAGGGTGGTTTATGACGACTATACTTCATGGGACAATAAATTCGGACATATTTTTTACAAAACCCCTTATTCATATTACAAGCTGAAGTTTGATCACAAGTTCAATGGATCTCAACTTCCAGGTGCTCAGGAATGGGCTGACAGAAACAGTGGCATCATGGTGCACAGCCAAAGCCCTGAGAGCATGTCGCTGGAGCAACAATTTCCCATTTCACTTGAAATGCAATTACTTGTAGCAAGAGATACCAAGCTGCGACCAACTGGCAACATTTGTACACCTGGTACTTTGGTGCATATGGGCGATACTTTGAGAAGAGACCACTGCATCAACTCATCCTCAGTGACATTCCAGGAAGGAGAATGGATCCATGGCGAAATAGAAGTGTACGGTGACTCTCTGGTCAGACACATCATCAATGGGGTGACCGTTCTTGAGTTCACAAACCCATTGGTAGGAGGAGGTTTTGTTGATCCTAATGCTTCATGGGCAGAAGGCTTTATTACAGATTCATTGACCTGGATTGAAAAACAAGACACAAAACTAGGTTCAGGTTATATAGCATTGCAGGCTGAAAGTCAGGCACTTGACTTCAAGAACATCGAATTTCTCAACCTTGAAGGCTGCATGGATCCAAAGGCGAAAAACTATAAGTCGTATTTTGTAAAGCACAACGAAAGCCTATGCCAGTATTGAGCCAGAATGTCAATGAAACCTTGCAAAAGGAAGGGCTCATTGCCATTGTCAGAGGCATTAAGGAAAATGGCGTCTTAAAGATTGCAGAGCATTTATTGGCGGGTGGGGTAAAAATGGTGGAAGTTGCCATCAAAGATCCAGGTGATTTCAAAACGGTAAGCGCATTGATTGAGGCCTTTGGCAAAGAAATGATGATCGGTACCGGTACCATAACCAGCAGTAGCTTGCTTCACCAATCTATTGATGCCGGATGTCATTTTTTACTGGCTCCAAACCTCGATTTAAGAGTTTTGGAAGAGGCAAAAAAACTGGATGTTTTTATGATTCCCGGAGCATTTACGCCAACCGAAATCTTACAAGCACAACAAGCAGGAGCCAGAGTAATCAAATTTTTTCCGGCGGAGGAACAAATGGCCTTTTTCAGGAATCTGCGGGGCCCAATAGGCACTAGGCATCTGATGCCGGTTGGAGGTATTGACCTGATTAACATACCTGCATTCCAAAATGCAGGGGCCAGATACTTCGGAGTAGGTTCGTCGCTCATCCCGTCTAATGTAGAATGGAATTCAAAAAATTTACAGGCTTTAAAAATTAAATCTGAGCAATACGTTGCGCTCATCAAATCTTTACTCGATTGATATGAAGATCATCTCCTATAAAACATATGTAGTGCCTCCACGATGGTTGTTTCTCAAAATAGAAACAGACGAAGGCATCATAGGCTGGGGTGAACCCGTGATCGAAGGCAAGGCAAAAACGGTGCAAACAGCGGTAGACGAATGTATGACCTACCTTATAGATAAGAATCCGCTGAATATCGAGGACCACTGGAGTGTTTTGTACAGAGGCGGATTTTACAGAGGAGGACCTATACTCATGAGCGCTATTGCAGGAATTGACCAGGCACTGTGGGACATCAAAGGCAAATATCACAATGCACCCATCCATCAGCTCATGGGGGGTGCTTGCAGAGACAGCATTGAGGTCTATTCATGGATTGGGGGTGATCGCCCAACAGATGTTGCGAAAGCTGCTTCTGACCTACAGGAAGCCGGATTTAAGGCCATCAAAATGAATGCAACAGAAGAATTGCAGATCATCGATTCATACGACAAGGTGGACGCAACTCTCGAAAGAGTATCTGCCATCAGGGAGGCCTGTGGCAAGGCATTCAAGATTGGCATTGATTTCCACGGAAGGGTGCATAAACCGATGGCAAAGGTCCTGGCAAAGGAATTGGAAGTTTTTCACCCCATGTTCATAGAAGAGCCGGTATTACCAGAAAACAATGAAGCGTTGAGAGACATTGCTTCAATGACGAGTATTCCCATTGCCACCGGTGAAAGGATGTTTTCCAGATGGCATTTTAAAGAATTGCTGCATTCCGGATATGTAGACATCATCCAGCCCGATGTTTCTCACGCCGGAGGCATCACAGAGTGCAAAAAAATTATGTCAATGGCAGAGGCTTATGACATTGCAGTTGCGCCGCATTGTCCACTCGGTCCCATAGCATTGGCAGCATGCCTTCAGGTGGATGCCTCATGCCACAATGCCTTCATTCAGGAACAAAGTATGGGCATTCACTATAATAAAGGCAACGATGTCAAAGATTACCTCGTAAATAAAGATATCTTTGATTTTCATGAAGGTATGGTAAAAATACCTGAGGGACCTGGACTGGGCATCGAAATGAACGAAGAAATGGTTGATGAGATGGCCAAAAAGGGACATGAGTGGCAAAATCCACTTTGGAGGCATAAAGACGGAAGCGTAGCAGAATGGTAGAGAAACAAGAGAAAATAATCAGCGTTGATTGGGGGTCAAGCAATTTGAGGGTCAATTGTTTTGATCTGGAATCCAGTACCATCCTGGCTTCTGTAGACTCTGACGATGGGGTATTAAAGTTCAGAGATCTTGAAGAATCCGAAAGACACCGCAATCTCTTACATGTTTTGGATAAAAAAATCGGTCTAATGGAGTTCGACGTCGCTGGCGCTTCGAACCTACCCGTTTACATTTCAGGCATGGCATCCTCCAATCTTGGCATTGTCAATCTTCCGTATTTTAAGATACCGGTATCCAAGGATGAGAATTGCATATATAAGTCAGAAATTAAAACCGAATCGGGAAAAAACTTGAACATTTATTCAGGTTGGACCAATGGTCATGATGTGATGCGTGGTGAAGAAACTCAAGCTATAGGTGCATCGAAGATGATGTCCGGTGTTGAACTTTTCATCATTCCTGGCACGCATTCCAAGCATCTCTACTACCAAAAGGGGAAATTCCTGGACTTTATCACATACATGACTGGTGAGTTTTTTGATCTGCTGTCCAAAAGTTCCATCCTATCAGTCACCATGACACCAGACCATGCGATTTCTTTTGGTGAGGCATTTGAAGAAGGCTGTATGCTTGGTTATAAAGAGCCTTTGCTGCATTCTGCATTTTCCATCAGAAGCAGGTTTGTATTGGATGGCTTTTCTGGTACTGATGCCTATTCTTTTCTCAGTGGCATCCTCATCGGCAGTGAATTGAGCCACATAGACCCGGCTGCACTGCAGAATGTGTGTATCATAGGCAGCGAAGGTCTGAGCAGTTTATACCAAAGATGTATGCTCGCCCTGTATGGACAAAGCACTTCTATCACTTTGATGGATGCAAAACTTGCCACTTGTCTTGGGCATAAATTCTACCATCAAAATAAGTTGTAATGTCGTTCAGTTTTTGGGAGAGCGATTATTTCTCATCAAATGCAGGTGTGGCAGTTATCGGGACGGGAATAGTGGGCCTTTCTACAGCTATTCATCTGAAAAGGCTGAACCCAGGGCTGAAAGTCGTAGCTATTGACAGGCAATGGCCACCACACGGAGCCAGTACAAAAAACGCAGGATTTATGTGTTTTGGCAGCCCTACAGAGATCACCGATGATATTGAACAAATTGGCGAGGAGCAGGCAATGCTTACCTTTAAAGCTCGGTACGAAGGAAGAACCACACTTTTTACGCTGTTGCAAGATGCAGACATAGACTATCAGAATTGTGGAGGTATTGAGTTGATGGAAAAACATGATAATCAGAACGTTGATATCGGTTATTTAAATGCTTTGATTAAAAATGTGATTGGGATCAACGAGTACTTTAAAACCATTGAAAACATATCTTTTCCAAACTTTTCAAAAGAAGCCTACCTGGCTCCAGAAGAAGGGAAAGTGAATCCTGTTAAGATAGTTAGTGTGTTGAAGCGACTAGCAGACCTGGAAGGCGTAAAATTTGTTTTTAAAGAAATAAAGCAATTGGATGATGCAAATGCCACTGTAATATTTAAAGATGGTTCAATCATTCAGGCCGATCAGCTGGCCATCACCCTAAATGCCTTCACGCCTGCGCTTTTGCCCGGGATTGATGATGTTGTACCCGCCAGAAACAATGTTCTGGTAACAAGTCCTGTACCGGAGTTTAGGCTGGAACAAGTGCTACACATCGACAAAGGTTATCTCTACATGAGGAAGGTAGGTGACCGAATTCTCTTCGGGGGGGCACGTAATAAATTTGGACCCGGCGAGTACACTGATGATTTACAGATCAATGAAGCTGTGATCGATTATCTGGTAGAGTACCTCAAGCAAAAAATGGGAATCCAATCAGAATTTTCTGTTGAATACACATGGGCGGGAATTCTTGGCGTTGGTAGGTCAAAAAAGCCTATTATTTCCAGAATTAATCAAAAAAGTTGTGTTGGTGTAAGACTCGGTGGAATGGGTGTTGCGATTGGAGCTAAGGTAGGGAAGGACCTTGCTGAACTGATCCTCGATATAAAAAATTAATCTTGTTCCGGAACATCGGTTTCATCCGTTGATTCATCAACAACAGGCTTAACGGTGATTACCTTCTTCATTTTTTCCGGATCAAATAAGTCTTCCTTCGATAAGGGCCTTTCTTCAAATCTTAAATTGAAACCTTTCAGTTTGATGGACTCATGATCTGTGCCCATCATGGGAAGAATTTTGGATTGAGGGCCGTTGTAAAACCTGATATCCGAAATCTTTTTTTCCTGGAAATAAAAGGTCATAAAACTACAATCTGTCGTATTTGCTCCAATGTATCCGTCTTCGTCATCCAACATATAGTAGACAATTTGAGCATTCCCGTTGACTTTCATGGTTTTCATCTCTGATTCCTCAAAATCAGCTACAAATATTTTGCCCTTCACCTGATTAAAAAATTTGAAGTCAGGGCTATTGGTCATGAATGCGTTGTCGTTGACAATCAACTGATCTACTTTTTCATCCACCAATTTTATACGGATGGTGTCACCAGTGATTTGAGAAGTGTCGGACCACATCACCGGAAGGTAAAGCAGGACAAAAGTCGAATCAAAATCATTGAAGTACAAAGAATCACATCTTGCCTGCATGTCAGATTTGTACAATACCACATCTTCTTCTGCAATAAGGTATTGAACGGTATCGACCAGTGATGAATCAATGAATATTGGAACAGATGGTTCTTCAACCAAAGAAGAATCGGAATTGATAATAAGACCATCTAAAGATACCGTGTCCATGCCAGTATTGGTCGGTGAAATGGTATCCGGTACATCAGGAATTGGTTTGTATGACTTTGTAGTATCAGGCACTGAAGCCAGTGAGTCTTGAGATATAGTGTCAATAAGCCCTTGCTCAGGATCAATTGCAGACGTAGTGTCAGGAAAAATAACCGTGGTCGAATCATCCACGACATTGTTTTTTTTGCGGCCATAAATTACTTCCTGAAAAGTGCGTAAAACCCTTGCACTGATGAAAAGTGTATCATCGTCCACTTCCGTTGCCATAACAGGCTTTCCAACAGCCGAAGTAGCCCGCATGAAATTCGTCTCCCCATTATATGCCAGAGTGTCAGCCCAAATGCTGATCTTCTCTGCTGTATCTCTGTACTCAACTTGTCCGATGGCCAAACCTTCCTTGGTATCTTTCTGATAATCCAGGTTTTCTGCCTTTATAAAAATAGAGCCATCTTCAAGCTCGCTCCGACCGGTAAATTTGAAGCTCTCGGTCTTTTTGTTGTATATGAGTTTTTCTCCCTTGGCCCTGTTGCCATCTCCGGTGTAAGAAGCATTGCCTTCCAGTTCAATCAGCTCATCTGCACGGTTGTACTTGATGTATTCGGCGCTTGCAGTATCCGTCAGTGACCTGTAATTGGCCTTTCCTTTCAATTCTATGAGGTTGGTTGCTCCGGAATAGTATATTGTATCTGCTATGGCCGTAGCAGTATCTGATTCGTACTGAGCATTGCCGACGAAGTAACCATATTCCTCATCCAAATTGTACCGACCGGAATTGCTGAACATCCGATTCCCCTTCTCCTCAATGAGGGTAGGGGCGGTCCAATACGATTGAGTGGTTTCGGTATTGTAATAAAGGGTGTCGGTGATGAGATTGAGGGAGTCTCCAACTATCGAAACTTTTTCGAAAAATCCAGCATCCTTAGTGGCTGTATTGTAAAATCCATATTGGCTTTTCAGCTCGTTGGATGCGTTCCGCATGAGTGCCCGGCGGGAATAATCACTGACCTTGGTATTGAGATTGTACCTTAGCTCCGGAGCATAAATGGTATCTTTACCATTGACCAATACTACCTCCTTGATGAGATAAGCAACTGAGGAGTCTCCCTGGTACAACAGCGTATCAGAATAAATCTGGATGGTGTCATGTTCAATAATCGAAACATTGCCCACTGCATACAGGTTATTGCCGGTCAGAATGGCGTTGTCACAAAATATGAAAGCACCGTTGTGATAGGCCCGCACATTGCCGAGATACCTTGTAATTTGCGGATCTTTGTCTGTCTCCACCACGGCCTGGTCTGCGTTTTCGACAATGATCTGTTCCTTGTTTCCTCCCTCAGTTTGTGCGCCCGCAACAACCAGAGTCATGGCAAGGTAACAAATCAACACAACCTTTTTGATCAGGGTCTGGACAGCATTCAAGGTAATAGAAATATTTATTTTTTGCCGGAAGTTTGCTTTTTAAAGCTACCTGGCAGCTCGGTCTCTATCCATTCTTTGACAGTTTCCAGGCTCAATTCCTGAAGATCTTCCACTTCAAGTTTTTTACCTTCTACCTTAGGTAACTTTACATTCGCTTTTTTATAACGAATAAAAGGTCCCCATCTGCCATTTTCTATAGAAATATTTTCTTCAGGCCAATGTTTGATATACCTGTTGGCTTCTTTTTCCACTTTTGACTCAATCAACTCAATCGCCTCTGGCAAGGTGATGGTGTCTATGTCATACTTCTTCGGTACATTGACAAACAAGTCATTCCATTTAACAAAAGGTCCGAACCTGCCTTTCCCTTTGGTGATGGGCATTGACTTATATTGACCCAAAGGCTCGTTTTCTTTGAGTTTGGCATCAATGATTGCTATAGCGTCATCCTTGCTCAGCTCAAGTGGGTCAGTGCCTTTTCCAAGATTGGCATAGACATCACCCAATTTAACATAAGGACCAAAACGTCCATTGTTTACTTGTAGTTCCTGGCCCTTATACTCACCGAAAGACTTTGGAAGCTTGAACAATTCAAGCGCCTCATCGAGACCTATGGTTTCAATACTCTGTCCTGGTTTTAAATTGGCAAACTGAGGCTTTTCGTCTTCTTTTAGTTCGTCCACATCCCCGATCTTGACTACAGGTCCATATCTGGTAATCTGAACAACAACACTTTTTCCACTCGCAGGATCTGTTCCCAGGACTCTTTTACCTCTGGCTCTATCTGCATTTTCAATGGTATCTTCGATCAGTCCATGGAAAGGGAAATAGAAGTCCTTGAGCATTTTTTTCCAGTCAAACTTGCCATTGGCCACCTGATCCAGCTGATCCTCAACTTCAGCAGTAAAGCTGTAATTCATGACCTCGTCGAAATGTTCATCCAGAAAATCTGTAACGATCATTCCCAAATCAGAAGGGTAAAGTCTGTTGGAAGTAGCTCCGGTAGTCTCTGTTTCAGTGGATTCGGTGATTTGGCCACCTTTGAGCTTAACGACGCTGTAGTTGCGTTGTTCGCCCTCACGGCTTTCTTTGGTGACATAACCACGCTCCGTCTCCATGATTTTACTGATGGTAGGCGCATATGTTGACGGTCTGCCGATGCCCAATTCCTCAAGTTTTTGCACGAGGCTCGCTTCCGTGTATCTGGCCGGAGGTCTGGTGAATCGTTCTGTAGCGGTCATCACATTCAGGGGCAGGGTCTGTTTTACTGCAAGTGGCGGTAACATGCCTTTTACATCATCATCATTGTCGTCGTCATCCTTGGACTCAATGTATACTTTGAGGAAACCATCAAATTTGAGCACTTCGCCCTCTGCTCTCAATGTAGCGTCTGCCATGGTACTGATACCGATGTCTACTACCGTTTTCTCCAATTGTGCATCAGCCATTTGTGAGGCGATGGCCCTTTTCCAGATGAGTTCGTAAAGCTTCTGCTCATCAGGATTTCCGCTGATATTTTTCTTTTGGATGTATGTTGGTCTTATGGCTTCGTGGGCTTCCTGTGCATTTGCGGATTTTGACTTATATCTGCGAATATGGAGGTATTTATCTCCATATTCCGTTTTTATCTGCTCGGACATGTCATTGAGCGCCTGCTCACTGATATTGACACTATCTGTTCTCATATAGGTGATATGCCCCTCTTCATAGAGTCGCTGGGCCACCGACATGGTCCTGTTTACCCCAAAATAGAGCTTTCTGCTTGCTTCCTGCTGGAGTGTTGATGTGGTAAAAGGAGCTGCTGGCTTGCGGGTGGCGGGCTTTTTCTCAATGCTTTCGATTTTGAAAATCGCCCCGTTGGCCTTCTCTATAAAAGCTTTGGCTGATGCAAGGTCCGGGAGCCTGTTGACCAAATCTGCTTTTAGTGCAACTTTTTCGCCACGATCGTTGACCACGTCAAAAATAGCACTCACCTTAAAATATGCTTCGGTTGTAAAAGCCTGTATTTCTCTTTCTCTTTCGACGATCAGTTTTACTGCCACTGATTGTACACGGCCGGCAGACAGTTTTCCTTTGACTTTTCTCCACAGGACTTCACTCAACTCAAAACCTACCAGGCGGTCCAGGATCCTCCTCGCTTGCTGTGCATTTACCAGGTCGATGTCTACTGTCCTTGGATTTAGCACTGCTTTTTGGATGGCTGGTTTGGTGATCTCACTGAATACAATCCTTTTGGTAAACTTAGGATTGAGTCCCAAAACTTCACATAGGTGCCACGATATGGCCTCTCCTTCACGGTCTTCATCCGTTGCGAGCCATACTTCTGATGCACGTGCTGAAGAATCTCTCAGCTCTTTAACGACCTTTCTTTTTTCAGGTGTTATGATGTATGTTGGCTCAAATTCATTTTGAATATCCACACCGTTTGAACCTTTGTCCAGATCTCTGATGTGACCGAAGCTTGACTTCACCTCAAAGTCACCACCAAGGTATTTTTCTATGGTTTTGGCTTTCGCCGGAGACTCTACTATGAGCAACTTTTTAGACATATGTATATATAAATTGTGTTATTTCCGGTTTTCATATAAAAATGCAAATGTAAGGCCAATTTACTTTTATCCAAACATTAGTGGAATTTGCACGGAATATGTAACCGTGTCCGGTGTCTTTTATATTTAAAAATTTAATCATAATACCTGTTAAGACCAGAGCCAGTAAATAAAGTTTGTGAATTAATGGTATGATGTAAATGATTTTTTTAAAAGACTCCGATCAATCAACTGTGATAATGTATCCAAGTAAAACAGCCCTTCGTCAAGCCTTTGTCATCTTTGTCTGCCAAATGTGATACTTCTTCCAAAAGATTTTAGCAAACAAGGCCATTTGTTACCTTTGCATCGTTTTTTCACACGATGAATTTTGCATGGCAACAAGAGCGAACTATACAAAGGATCAGAAACCTAAGATAACCAGACAAGGCCTATTAAATTCCTTCAAAGTATTCAGATACATTAAGCCTTATATGGTGCAGTTCATCATAGGCATGTTTCTGCTGATTGTAGGCAGTTTGCTGTTTATGGTTTTTCCCGGTGCTGCAGGTGAAATGGCCAATATGGCTGTAGGAAAGGGCAAGTACAACCTTAACATAGAGGTCGAGGATTTCTGGTGGATATTCCTGATCATATTGGTTGGTCAGGGCATACTTTCTTACATCAGAACCATACTCTTTACCATCGTCAGTGAGAAGGGTATGGCAGACTTGAGAAAGGATTTGTACAATAAGATCATTACCCAGAGCATTTCTTTTTTTGAGGAGAGAAGAGTAGGGGAGCTGACGAGTAGAATCACGACAGATGTGGAACAACTTCAAACCACATTCTCAATTACACTTGCAGAGTTCTTAAGGCAGGTAGTTACAATCGTAGTGGGCATCATCATTTTGGCTGCATTGACACCAAAATTGTCTTTGCTTATGCTGGCTACTTTTCCGATAATCGTCATTACTGCCATGGTTTTTGGCAGATACATCAGAAAGCTTTCGAGAAAAAGGCAAGACAAACTGGCGGAGACCAATACTATTGTTGAAGAAACTTTTCAGTCGCTGAGTATCGTAAAATCCTTTACCAATGAATGGCTGGAGTCTATCCGATACGCAAAAAGTGTTGGTGAGGTGGTCAAAATTTCTATAGATTTTGCAAAGGTAAGAGGACTGTTTTTTGTATTCATCATTACTTTCCTGTTTGGAGGTTTGTTCTTCATTCTTTGGAGGGGAGCGCTTATGGTGAAATATGGCCAGATGGAGGTAGGTGACTTGTTTTCCTTCATCATTTATACTGGAATCCTTGGAGGAGCGATAGCCAGTTTTGGTAATTTATATACCACCATAGCTGGATCAGTTGGGGCCACTGAGCGCGTCATGGCTATCCTGGAGACCGAACATGAAGTCAATCAACTGGACGGGCCTGTTGAGCCGGCGCCTTTGGTGGGTGATATTCAATACCGCGACGTGCGCTTTTCATATACCTCAAGGAAAGACGTGGAAGTGCTCAAAGGCGTTGATCTTGAAATACTGCAAGGTCAAAAGATTGCGCTTGTGGGGCAAAGCGGAAGCGGTAAGTCCACCATTGTACAATTGCTGATGAAGTTTTATAATATCGATTCTGGTGAAATTTTGCTCGATGGTAAGCCCATTCAGGATTATGACGTTTCTGCACTTAGAGCCGCCATTGGCATTGTACCACAGGAGGTCATTTTATTTGGTGGAACCATCAGAGAAAACATCCTTTATGGCAAACCTTCTGCGACGGAAGAGGAACTTCATTTGGCAGCTGAAAAGAGCAATTGCCTGGAATTCATTGACAACTTCCCGGAGAAGTTTGAAACCATTGTAGGGGACCGCGGTATAAAATTATCCGGAGGTCAGCGACAGCGCATTGCCATAGCCCGTGCTATTCTCAAAGATCCTAAAATCTTGATCCTGGACGAGGCTACTTCTTCCCTGGATGCAGAGTCAGAACGAATCGTTCAAGAGGCTCTGGAAAACCTACTTGAAGGCAGAACGGCCATCATCATAGCTCACAGACTGGCAACAGTAAGGGATGTGGACACCATCTATGTGCTGGATAAAGGAAAAATCGTCGAAAAGGGCAGCCATAGTGAACTGATCAATCAGGAATCGGGCATCTATAGCAATCTTGCCAAACTGCAATTTGACTGGGTTGGCTAGGCAATCGGGACGTAAAGTAATTTTAGCGCATCGTAAATGGCCTGATGCAAGACAGTGGCGTGATTGTGCCCTTTCAAAACATTGAGACCGACAAATACTTCTTTTTTGGACAATGGTTTCAATTTTTTATACAGCGCTTTTGCTTCTCTGACCATGATTTTATCCTCGTTTTTACCCACAGAGATGTGGATGTATTTGCCCGAATAATTGTGTTGGCTGATCAGATTGTCAGCATCCTTCAAAAGACTTTCTTCACCCCACCAAAGACTAGGACTGACAATGTAGTATCTGTCAAACAATTCCGGATTTTTCAATACAATCTCACTTGCCAGTAGACCTCCAAGTGACTGGCCAATAAGGCTTGTGGTATCATTGGTAGAGAAATGGTTCCTGACATAAGGCTGAAGCTCTTCCGCTATGAATTTTATAAAAGGAGCTGAATGTCCCGTGTTGGGATATTTTTCTCGCAGTGAAGGCACATCTGTTTTGAAGGTAAAATCCCTTTTTCGATCGACATTGGCTATGCCAACAACAATGGTGGGAGGCATGGTATACATGAGGCCCATGAATTGTACCAAACCTGCTATGTGGACAATATCTTCATCAGCACTTCCATCCAGCAAGTAGATCACAGGATATTTTTCTTTTTGATCGTATCCATGAGGAAGGTATACATTCAGCACTCTTTCTTCATTCAATACTTTGGACTCTATCTTATGGATCTCACCAATCTGGAAAGGGGTAGTAGGCTGACCGTAAACCAAACCTATGACAAAGACCCACAACAATATCTGTATGTTTTTCTTCATCATTTTGCCAGAACTGCTTCAAAATCTGCGGGTGAATATTTGATGCTTTTCAAAACTTTGCCATCTTCTTTTCGGTAAACCAGGAACTCGGTTTCCTTTTCTACGACATATGATTCTGTTGATTTGTGTTCGAGGTAGTATTTTTGGGTGGCCTCAACTTCCTCCAGCGTTTTGCATGTTTTGCTCATATTGGACCTCTGGACCTCTTCGAACAGGTCATGAAATTTTTCGCCCAGTCCGAGCTCAAGTATAGCACCGCTTAGAACGTATTGGAGGTCAGCAAGAGCGTCCGCCGCTTCGACAATATCATTATTTTCGAGGGCATCTTTGAGCTCGTCAAGTTCTTCCTGTAGCAATGCAATCCTGAGTTTGCAACGCTCGACCGGGGGTATGGCCGGGCTTTCTACTACGGGCATACCAAATGTCCTGTGGAACTTTGCAACTCCATTCAACGCTTTCGCTTCTTTAAAATCCATGCTTTGTGTTTTATGTCTGCAAAAAAACAGAAAGCCAGCGCCATATCAAAATTTCTTTTATTAAACATAATGCGGCTTCAGTCGAGTCCAATTAAAACAACGATTCCTGTTACTTATATTCTACAACATAATGGATGTCTATTGGGTATCTTCCAAAATCTTTCCCGTACAATGCCAAGCCTCCCTCACCCGGAGATTCCAGACGCAAGTTGATTGTTTTATTTTTCTGCCAGACAGATTTGGAAACCGGTACTTTGACCAGATAACCATAAGATCCGGCTTCACGCAGTTTTTTATCATGCGGTTGATTGTACCATGACAAAACTCCCCGGTGATCAGCAGGATCATCGGCCAGGTTGATGGATTTTTGCGAAATGCCATTGATGCTGACCACCAACTTTGACGGGAACAAGGTCTCGTCGGTCATTGGATAAGAGTTAGGATTGCTGGAAGGAGATACCCTCGAGCCCAACATATAATCCTGGTTTTGATCAAAGCCCTGATTCTTATCCTTATCAAACAACTGTTTGGCAGAAACTTCAAAAACGATATATGCCTGACCAAACTTTTTGCCTTTTGGCAGTTCTGGAGCCGGAAGTTCGTATTCAAAAAAACCTTTGCCGGCGCCATTGACCTTTAGACCATTCAGGACCTTCCAGGATTTCTCAGACCATTTCGCATTTTTGTAATCATTTACTTCTTTTTTGGTGACAGCAAATCCATTGTTGTCCTCACCACCCTCAACCACAAAATGACAGAAATTTCTATGCACCGCCTTGCCGCTGGCATCAGTCAACGTCAGTTGTAACAGTGCAAGTCCATTTTCTGCAGGCATTTTGATGTTCAGACTGCTGAGTTGTTCCTGCTGCCAGGGCTTCAGGATCACCTTCATTTCTCCTGATGTGGCGACAGACTCCATACCTGTTACATTTGTGTGCTTCAGAACATAAGACAGCTTAAATTCTCCTTCCTTTACTTTAGGATCAAACACCGAGAGGAAAAGCGGTACTTCGACTTCCGACTCGGCACTGACCGTTTTGGTCACTTCATTACCGGTCGAAATATAGTATTGACCATGCAGGTCATTGAGACTCATACCCGGGTGAATCTCTTCAAAACCTGTAAACTTATTGGTTCTGTCAAATCTCCAGTAACCGTTCCACTCATTGATGACATCATGGTGTTCGGTGTACAACCATCCGGCAACCTGAGGAAACATCCTGAAAGTATTGAGCATTCGGTGATAATCATATGACCAATCTACGTCCCCGGTACTTCCTTCATATCCCCAGACATTTCCGCATTCGCTGTTGATGTTGGGCTGTTTTCCTTGTTTAAAACCCTTCTCAAACAAGTAATCGCCCCCTTCTTTGAGGTTGCTCGTTATTATTTCAAGGTGTTCATCCCATTCCCAACCCGGCAGATATTCATGCCAGCTCATGATGTCGGTCTCTGTATGTCCTCTTCCACAGCAAATGCTGTTGTCCTCTACCAGCCTGGACTGATCGAGCGATTTTGCCAGATAATACATGGAAGCTACCCAATCCTGGGTTTTGGGAAGATACCGGCTTTGGCTTTTGCCATTTTCTTCCACCTTGGTAAACAAACCCCATGTTTCGTTGAATACGATCCATGAAAAGATGGAAGGGTGGTTGTAATCTCGGTCTATCATTGCTCTGAGGGTACGCTCGGATTCCTTCTGCATCAACTCATCCGGTTCACCCCAGCTGTTGGGTAAATCAGCCATGACCAAAAGTCCGAGTTTGTCCGCCCAGTATAATTTGCGGGGCATTTCGGGTTTGATGTGTATTCTGATGCCGTTCAGGCCAATTTCTTTTGCCCTTGCCACTTCCTGCTTCATGAATTCATCGGTAGGAAAAGTGTAAAAACCATCTTCGTGATAAGCCTGATCCAGAGCCAGCTGGAGGTAGACGGGTTGACCGTTGAGCGCGATATATGGGATGTCTGTGCCGGGCAGTTGTTCAACAGATACTTTCCTCATCCCAAAGTAAGTGTTCACCTCATCTGATCCCAAAACCACTTTGGTGTCATACAGGTGTGGGTGCTCAAGATTCCAAAATTTGGCTTCCGGGATATCAATTTTAGTCTGTATTTTATTGCTTCCTTTTGGCAGCGTGCCTGTCAATGTGATATCATTTGTTCCATTTTCAATGATGATGGAATAAGGCAGGTCTTCACTTGCTGCTGCATTGGCCGTTATTTCAAACATTACCTTTGATGCGTCAATGTCGGGAGTCATTCTGATTTTGTCAGCATACTCCTTTCCGCGGCTTTCCATGTAAACACTTTGCCAAATTCCACGGGCGTTTCCGTAGCCTTGTTTTCCATATAGGGTGAACATTCTTCTTACGTCATCTGCTCTCACTACCAGACTGTGCTCGCCACCTTTTTTCAATATGGTAGTGACGTCCACTTCAAAGGGCATATAACCTCCTTCATGTCGTCCCAGGTGAATGCCGTCTACCCAAACATCGGTGGCCCAGTCACTGGCACCGATGATGACAAATATTTTTTCTCCTTTCCAGCCTGCGGGCAGACTTATTTTTCTTGAATACCATGCAATATCAGCTTCATCTTTTACCTGAGAAAGCTTTGATCCCCAGGGAAATGGCACCAGAATCTTGTCTCCAAAATTTTCTGGATGCTCGAACCATTTTTGCGAAAGCCCGGCATCTTCCTTGTCAAATGCGAAGTTCCAAATGCCGTTGAGGTTCTGCCATTCACTCCTGTAAAAATCAGGTCTTGGGTGTTCAGGCAGGGGAATGGTTTGACAAAATGCATTTGCACTAACGAGTAGCAAAAGCATACCTATTGATTTGTACATATTGTGACTTTAAAATGATGATCAGCGTCTAAAAAGAAGACAAAATAATTATTCTTGAGGAATGGACATTGCTTCAAAACAAATAATATTGAGCCAATTATGAGCTTCAATTTTGGCGTGGTTGAACAAGTGAAGGCAATTAGGGCTTGAATAGTATATACACCATAGAGGTATATATCTGATCATCAATGAGTAATATGACTATTGTTTTAACAGTTTAGAGCCACTTTTTGATTAAGACTGCAAGCCTTGTAATTTTATTTATTTGTCTGAATGCGCTATTTTTGAAATCTAATGCACAAAACCAACTTTATATGAAGCACTTGAAAACAATATTTATCACTGCGCTTATTCTATTCTCTGCCGGATTGGCACACGGGCAGATCAGGGGTGCTTTGGGTATGAACTTTCTCTTTCGGGAATTTAAATTTGGATTGCAGGCAAAAATGATGAAGGAGTTCGATGAACGGTTTGTGCTTTCAGGGGCATTCACGTACTATTTCGAAAAAAACACCAGTATCGCTTTTGATTTTGACGGGAGATACAAATTGATAAAAATAGGCAATGTAGGCTTTGAACCACTTGTTGGAGCCAACATCAGAAGGTTTGGTGAGTTTTTTGATTCATCACTGAATGCAGGGCTTTTCATCGACTATGAAGCAGATGGATTTGAAATATTCCTTGAGCCCAAAATTATTCTAGATTCCAAACCCGTCTGGGTATTGACTACAGGCTTTGTCTTTTAGTAATTACCTGACAATCTTCTCAGGAACCATTCTGCTGAAAGCAATAAGAAAATCAAGGCAAAAAGCCATTTGTTGTTGAGCAAAGGTTTTGTGGATGTACTGGCATAAATGGTGGGTTTCAATCCACCGGTTTTCTCTTTTATGAGTGCATCCAGCTGATCGACAGCACTGTAATGCACAAATTCACCCGCAAACTTTCCGCTAACAGCTCTGAGTAAATTGTGGTCTGCCGTAAGGTTTACATATTCTGTTTGCGTGGATTCTACCGAAAATCTTCCCTTCGCATCATAGCTGTTTCCCCCAAAATTGGTCTTTCCAACAAATGAATAATCTCCTGGCGACAATACTCCGGCATTCAACGTATAATAATTGGCCGTCTTCGAAAAAGAATACTCATAAGACTTACCCTCATCGTTGGTCAATGTCAATTGCACATCGGCTTCATTGACCATTTCATACGCATCGTTGTAAAGTTGTGCGTCAAAATATACGGCCTCATTTTCTTTGAAAATATTCTTTGATACGTTTACCCTGAACTTTCTCTTGTCGTCCTTTACACTGAGGTATTGCAATGTCTTATTGATAAGTTCGCCACTCAGGTCGGTGTTTTCAAAGTCGACCATGTCCTGAAGTCTCCACTTCCAAATGCCTTCGCCCACCAAAACCGCAGATCTGTTGCCTGCTTTTTCAGCAAAGGCCAGCATTGGATTTTGTGTTGGAACCTTTTTGATTTTCTGATTGAAGAGTGGGCTGGCAACATCCCCCAGTTTGTAATTTCCGAATATGGAAGTCAAGGGAGGATAGGCGGCCAACCTCGTTTTGAATGGATCGGTCAAGGTAAACTTGTCGAATGTGCCAATCAAAGACGGCTCAATGATTTCGTTGACATTGGCGTTGCCGTTGATCGATATCACTTCCTGAACTGCACTGAATTTTGCAGGGTCCACTTGTGCACCGGCTATAAAGAACCTTGGTATACCTTTTCGGGATGCGGCTGTTTCATAGGCCGATATGTCAAAAGCCCTGGATGGCAGATTGTGGTAGATGATGAGATCAGCGTTGGCAATGTCAATATTTCCTTCACCCATGATCTTAGTGGTCACCTCATAATTTTTATTGTTGGTGATCAGATCGTTGAGGGCAGCCAGGTCGGGATGTGGAGCATTCGCAATGATGAGTATCTTCTCCCTGCCATCGATGACTTCTACGTAGATGTCTCGATAGTTGTTGGAAGTACTTTGCTCCTGCCCAATGCCACTCACGGAGATGCGGTAACGGTTGATGCCGGGTGCGTCCGCATTCAAAATGAAAGACCTGGTAGTGAAGAAGTTTTGACCTTCGATATTGATGTTTTCCGAGCCCAGATTTGTGCGTTGGCTGCCATCGATCTTTTCAATTGACAGTCTCGTATTTGCGCCTGCTGCATTGGCCGCTGCAATTTCGATTTGCACATTGAATTTGTCACCGAGGTAAGCTATTTTATTGGCCAGAACATTTTTTATGGACAAGTCTCTCCTGATGGTTGTATCACCAAGTCCAACTGTGAAAATTGGGGCATTAAATGATGCATTGTTATAAAGAGGGTTGAGCCCTTCATTGTAAATTCCATCAGAGGAAAGCACGATAGCGCCAATGTTTTGATCTGCATAGTTGTCGTAAACATAGGAAAGGGCGTCACTGATATTGGTGCTCTTCTGAATAAAAGAGTCATTTGCAGTTTCTGAAACCTGATCTCCAAAACTGAGTGTGATCTGATCGTAGGATTCAGAGATCAGTTCTTTTTGAGCATTGAATGCTTCGCCATATGAAGACAAAGACGCTGTTGACATTCCGGCACTGATACTGGCTGACTTGTCTTCCAGGAAGATCACCAAAGGGTCTTTTTGTTCTTCCTTTAATGATGTGAAAAGCGGGTTGAGCAACAAAAATGCGATCAGCGCTGCACTTACAAATCTCAATGCAGCAAGGCCATATTTTAATGCTGGACTCTTATCCGCAAATCTCAAATCCCTGTAATACAAGATGCCACTCCACAGCAATCCTGTGAGTACACAAAACAGCAAAAACCAGGTGGGATAACCCAGAGACATGTCTTGAAACATCAAATGTATTTTTGGTATTTAATCGACTAAGGCATTTTATAACTTATAAGCGTTTGCCCATTCAAACAAAATATCTTAGCCTCTTTACAACTAATGTTGAAAGAACGCAAATATTAAAAATATTTTATAATTGAGGCTTCGTCTTAGCATATATTTAACCCATCTGCGCATTAGGCCAAATAATACGCTCATTACCGAACAAGCCAGGCTGTTAAACATATTATAATATGAAGATTCTTGCTAACTTAAATTACTCGGATTACATCTTATCAGTAAAAGCTGTAGCTTTAATAGAAAAGATATATAGTAAATAAACTAACATCATTAAATGAAAACATTTTCTCTGATTATAATTGCCACATTATTTTCCGTTATGATCAAAACTGCTTCTGACTTTGACTACTATGCGGCCTGGCAAGAAGCCGAAACTCTGGAGTCCAATGGATTTACCAGGGATCTGGAGAAGAAATTGGATGAAATCCTCCTTCAGGCCAAAAAAGATAAGCTTGCCGGTCAGGCCATTGCCGCATTCAGCAGAAAAATGAATGCTGCAGTTGTCAATCAGGATTCTGTCTGGCTCAAAATCAATGAAGAATTATCGACATCTTTTTCTCCTGCATATGCGGCATTACTCAAAACCGAGAAAGCCAGCATCTTATCATCGGTCATCAGAGGGCGCAATACCAATATCAATGATCAGGACAGTGGCACGCTGCCCAGTGAACTGAGTCCCGAGTCCCGAAGAAACTTAGCCTACGATTTATATATTGAAGCCGTGCAGGAATCATCCTTGTCACAAATTGACTTTGATGAAATAAAACATGCCATCAGAGATCTGGGTCAGGATACCCTGTTTTACCAAACACTGTCCGCAAAAGATCTTGTCGTAAAATCATTCCTTGATTTCATGAACAGGGATGAAGGATTGGAAAATACAAGCGATGTGGCTTTTACCGCAACACAGTTGATGTCTGCCAAAGACCAATATCTCAAGTTGAATTTCAATGCTGATAAAGCTTCCAGAATAAACACCATCGCTTATTTGTTTAAAAACCTGATGGCAGAGGACAGAAAGTCTCCTATTTATGAATTCTGGATTGATAAATCCCGAATGGATTACTTCAGAAGCATATATGTTGATGAACAATCCCAAAAATATTACAATGATTTTTTGGTAAAAGCCGGCGCCTCAAAAAATTTGGATGTCTCGCTTCTGGCCCAGCTTACCATGATCAATCAAAGTCTGGAGAAGGACAGTCTGCATCCCGAACTGATGCAGCAAATTGAAAAATTGGAAAAAAGCCATCAGGCTTCCAAATTTTATGATCAATTGCTCCAGCTCAAAAAGGAAATTGCAGCTAGTAAACTTTCATACAACAGTCAACAGGTTTTTTACAAAGGTCAGCTTGTCAAAATTGACCTAAAATTGAGGAATACCGAAAAGCTATCTTATAAGCTGTATAAAATCAGCGCCACTCAATTGAAAGAATTTGCCTCCGTAGCAGAAAATTTGGAAGACAGGAAAGAGAGTCTGAAGATGGGGGCAAAGAAGGTGAATGAGACAAGCATTGGCATCAATCTGCCGGCATATAAAAACAACGACTACCAGCTCAATATCGGCAAACCAGCTTCAGGAACTTATCTCATTGAAATCACAGCAATGGGAAAAGCAGATGATGTGCTTACAGAATATCTCATATTCCAAATCACCAACATCAGTGCCTCATTACTGAATGATGCGGAAGAGAACCATATTTATGTAAACGACAGGAAAAGTGGAAAACCCGTTAAAAATGCCGTGGTTTCTTACTTTAAAAGAACTTACAGATATGGTGGTGATCAGGGTAATCTGCCTCCTTCAACCAAAACAGATGCATCCGGAAAAATCATAGCAAATGGCCGGGGCACCTTTGGTGTCATGGTAAGCGAAGGCAGAGATACCTTTGTGAGCATCAATGATATGGTCAATATTTATCAGGGTGGAAGAGGTGAAGGCGGAGTGCAAAAAGAAGCCATCATTTATACAGACAGGGCGATATACAGACCTGGTCAGACTGTGCTTTACAAGATCATCGTTTCAGAATACAAATACAATGGATATGGTGAAGCCCTAAGCAGAAAAGTATTATCCGGTGTGCCGGTTTCCGTTCAGATCAGAGACGCCAATTACGAAGAACTTGAAAAATCAAACCTGGGCAATACCAATGGATACGGCTCTGTCACCGGACAATTTACTATACCAAAAGGCAGACTCAATGGTTACTATCAGATAGAAACTCCATTTGGCAGCAGAGGCGTGCAAGTCGAAGAATACAAGCGGCCAAGTTTTGAAATCACTGAAGCTTCTAAGAAAAAAGGAGTAACAAGATCCGATGTTTCTACCATAGAAATTATGGCGGCAGGACTCGCAGGAAACAAAATCAACGATGCCAATGTTTCCTACAGCATCACACGACAGATCGTGACTCCAAGGTGTTACTGGTTTTTACCTCAAGACAATGTGAGCACTGTTATTGAACAAGGCAATGGGAAAACGGACAAGGATGGTCATTTCGTGGTCAGTTTTTCAGATGATACCGAACTCATTCCTAATCCTGTAAATAAGAGCCTGGTCTACAGTATACAGATCAATGTCACCGATCAGGCGGGAGAAACGCAAAGTTATCAGACCTCCATTACCTTCAATGATCAGGCTGTATTTTTAAGCATTATCGCCAACGATCAGATCGATAAAAATCTTGATCCACAAATTTCTGTGCAGGCTTTTGACAACAACATGGATAGCCTCAATACCGATGTGGTCGTCACCATTTATCAACGTAAAAAGCCAAAATCATGGCGAGATCCGGTGAAGGAGCAAAATTACTACGAAGCTCAGACCCCAGTTGACTTGTCCGAATTGAAGGAAGTAAGAAAAACCATGGTCAAAAGCTGGTCAAAACTGACCATCGAAGAAGATCCGGGTGAGTATTACATTCTGGCAAGCACTCCTGACAAATCAGCGAGTTTTGGAAAATGGATCCAGGTGACTGACTTCAAAAGGGCTTCATTCCATACAGCAGCACTGTTATACTCAAGAACCAACAAAACAAGTCTGATACCTGGAGAATCACTTGAAGTAAAAATCGGTTCAGAAGAAAAGCTATATGTCAGACTCATCCTGAAAAGAGGGAACAATACCCTTAAAAATGAAGTGATCAGAATCAATGGCACTGAAAACTTTGTCTATAAAATTACAGAATCTGACCGTGGTGGATTGACGGTTTTCCTGCAAACGCTAAAGGAAAACCACTTTGAAACCCGTCAGCTGAATGTGGACATTCCGTGGGACAACAAGGTGTTAGATGTTAAGATAGAAAGCTTCAGGGATAAAATATTACCGGGCGCAAATGAGGAAATCAAATTATTGATTGCTCACAAAGGCAAACCTGCTGCGTCAGAAATTATGGCCAGCTTATATGATGCATCACTGGACATGTTGCTTCGTCATGAATGGCAGCACAATTTTTATTATAGCAATTATGGTTACGTCAATTGGCGAGATCTCGGTGCTGGTACTTTGCAGGGAGGAGCTTTTTATGTGAATGGAATAGGATTTCCTCATCCGGAAATTCCTGCACTCTTTCAGCAAATGTATTATCCGCAAGTGATGTATAAGCGGAGCATGAATGCACCTGTTGAAATGCAGGAGTCAATGGCAGATGCATCTTTAGAGGCTGAAGCAGCCGGAGTACCTCCAAGTCCACCACCTCCTCCAGGTGCAGTGCAGGAACCCATCAGCGTCAGAGAAAACCTCAACGAATTGGTATTCTTTTTCCCAAGACTCGAGCCCGACAATGATGGGAAATACACCATTTCCTATAAAATGAACGATGCGTTGACCAGATGGCACCTCATGGTTCTGGCTCATGACAAAGAAATGCGTTTTGGATTTGGTGAGGCTTTTATTACCACACAAAAGCCGCTGATGATCAGGCCAAACAAGCCAAGACTTCTCAGAAAAGGTGATAAAATCGAAATTGCCGCCAACGTATCCAATCTGAGTGAAAAGGACTTTGCCGCTGTCAACTATCAGTTGATCCTCAAAAATGCTGTCACTGGCGAAGCCATCGACTGGGCAAAGGACAAGAGTGGCAATATCGTCCTTCAAAAAGGAGAAACGAAGGCGGTCAATTGGGAAATTGCTGTTCCTGATATGACGAATATTGACCTTTTGGAATACACCATGGCTGTGAGCGCTGACGGCAACAGTGATGCAGAAAAAGACATCATTCCGATTGTGGCCAACAAGATACTGGTTACCGAGTCTTATCCATTCGGTCTCAGATCAGGCAAAGACAAATCCTTCAAAATCGAACTTCCGGGTCAGGTAGAAAATGTGGTTTTTGAATATACATCCGATCCCGCGTGGACTGCTTTTTCCGCACTGCCTTCATTGACAGAAGACATCTATCAGGGAGCAGGCAACATCATGGAAAGGATTTACGGTCATGAAATGGGACTGAAGATCGTACAATCTTCACCGGATTATGCCAATGCCCTTAAGATGTACCTCGCGAATTCAAACGCTTATACTTCCAAACTGGAAGAGAATCAGGAATTGAAGCAACTCTTACTTCAGGCAACTCCATTTGTGTCGGCCGCAAAGAATGAAGTAAAAAATTACCAGGGGCTGTCTAAGTATTTGAATGTCAATAATGTAAGGTCTTTGATTGACTCCGATTTGATCGAATTGAAGAAATACCAAAACAACGACGGTGGTTTTGCATGGGCTGAGAACAGAACCAGTGATGTGTACACCACCAGCAGGGTGCTCTCTTATTTGGTCAAGCTTCAAAGTGCTGGCATTGATGTGTCTTCGTATGATCATTCTATGGAGAAGATGGGAGGGTCTATTTTGAATCATCTTGAGAAAAGATACCAGTACCTGAAGGATAAAAAACAATTGGACGGATATGTTGCTGGCAATGAGGTCGTGGACATGTGGCTCATCCATCAAAGCATGAAAAAAGCTGCCTTTAGCAATTCTGAAGCGTACAAATTTTTCCTGGAGAGGAACATGAAGAACTGGAACAAAGCTTCATTGTATCTGAAACCTGTATTGGGCAGATTGGCAATTGCCGAAAACAAAATGGATGTTGCGAAAAATATATTGAAGTATTTTGATCAAAATAAAACCAACAGCGAAGAAATGGGCACCCACTGGGAAACCAGAACCATGGACGCTTTTTATTCTACTGCCATAGATCAGCATGCAGCAATCATGGAGTTTTACAAAGCAATGGGAGCGACCGATGAAGCCCTGGATGAAATGAAAATCTGGCTCATCAAAAACAAGCAGGTCAATGGCTGGCAAGGCAATTCCCGAACAACAGAAGCTGTACATGCACTATTACTCACCGGTAAAGGGAAAGAGTCACAGATGAGCCATGTACTTCCAGGTTTGAGTGTGGATGGAAAAGTGATCGATCTTAAATTTCAGGCAGGTAAAGGGCAGTCCTACATCAAAATGCAGCTCCCGCTTTCTGATTTGACAAAAGGCGTACATGAATTCAGTATCAAAAACAATGCTGACCACATCAATTACGGAGGCCTTTACATCCAGTTTTGGCAGGATGCAGACAAGGTCAAAAAGTTTGATGGCAATCCGCTTTCTCTGAGAAAGGAACTGTATCTGGAAACGACAAATGCAAAAGGCAAGGCATTGCAATTGCTCAAAGATGGTGATAAGGTGCGGCCGGGTGATGTTATTGTAAGCAGACTCATCATAGAATCCGACAGAGACATGGACTATGTCGCGCTTACTGACACCCGTCCTTCAGGTTTTGAGCCGGTGAAAGACAAAGAGTCCTTTGGATTTTGGTTTTATCCGGATTACAGAGTGGACATCACCGACTACCAGGCCAATTACTTCTTCTACAGTCTGCCAAAAGGTAAAAAGATCATTGAAAACAGAATGATCGCAGTACACCGTGGTGATTTCAGCGGAGGTCTTGCAAGCCTGCAAAGCCAATATGCACCCGAATTTTCCTCACATTCTGATGGAACAAGGGTAAAGGTTTCGAGGTAGATGTTGAACTTATTATCGTAATTTAGATTTATTATATACTAGTTGGTATATTGAATTGACTACAATTTTGAGGCTAAAAGTCTAAAATTCTTCGTTAGTCTCGTCGGAAGGCGAGACGACGGAATACCCATTCCGTCTGTATTTTCTGCTTTGACTTTTAAACTTTTATCCTCTCAAAATAAATACTCATTCTATATTCCAACTAGTATAGTTAGATTTGCACCACATTTAAGGATAAAAAATGACCGAAACAGAAAGGGATATTTGGTTTGAAAAGGTGAATAAGGCGTTGGATGACATCAGGCCTCACCTGGCAGTAGATGAAGGAAACATAGAGATCGTTGACATCACACCTGACATGCAGGTAAAGATAAAGTGGCTGGGCAATTGCGAATTTTGTTCGATGTCTGCCATGACGATGCGTGCCGGAGTAGAACAAGCCATCAAATCCAAGGTGCCCGAAGTATCTTCTATTGTCGCTGTCAACGGATTCTAGAAGGTATGAATAGAATGGATTTGTACGCAGCGATGCGTGAGAAAAAATCTGCTTTGTGTGTGGGCTTAGATCCCGATCCAACGAAATTTCCAAAGCATATTTCAAGAGACCATAAAGGTCTGGTAGAGTTTTGCAAGGCCATCATAGATGTGACACAAGAGCACTGCGTGGCCTATAAGCCCAATCTGGCATTTTTTGAAGCATTTGGGCCCGCAGGATGGGACATGCTTGCTGAAGTAATGGATCACATCCCCAAGCACATATTCACCATTGCCGACGCCAAGAGGGGAGATATCGGCAATACCTCAAAAATGTATGCCAAAGCCTTTTTCGAACACTTTGATTTTGATGCTGTCACCGTAGCTCCGTATATGGGAGAAGATTCCGTCAAACCTTTTCTGGAATTTGACAACAAGTGGGTCATACTCCTGGGATTAACCTCAAATAAGGGATCCGCTGATTTTCAACGCATTGCGACTTCAGATGGCATGTTATACGAGAACGTTCTCAGGAAGTCTCAGTCCTGGGGAAATGCCGACAATATGATGTATGTGGTCGGCGCGACCCACGGTGAAGAGCTTAGTCATGTGAGGTCTTTGGTACCTGATCATTTTTTCCTTGTACCCGGGGTTGGTGCCCAGGGTGGGGATGCAGCCACAGTCATCAGACATGGAGCGAATGATATGGGCGGTGTATTGATCAATGCTTCAAGATCAATTTTATATGCTTCTGATGGTGAAGACTTTACATCAGAGGCCGAGAAGGAGTGCTTAAAATTGAATAAGGACATGTCTGCCTTATTCGAAGATTAAGTTTTATCCCAGTTCAGCCACCAGTTCTTCCCATTGCATCATCAGTTGTTCGTTTTTCTGTTGCAATTCTTTTAGCTTATTCGAGCTGGGAACAAAGTCTTTGCTTTGATAAAAATCCGGATCAGCAAGTTTTTCTGAAAGTGAGGCAATTTCAGATTCCACTTTTTCTATATCCCGCTCCACGTACTGGATCTTTCTTTTGAGCTGTTTGATCTCATTTTGATCCAGGGCTTTGGCATTAGCTTGTGTATTATTCTGCCCGGCATTTTCATTTTTTGTATCGATCTGTCGGACATCATCAAAGTTTTTCTTGCCCAGGAAGTAGTTAATGTCTCCTAGATATTCTGTGATGCCGTTTTCGTGAAATTCAAAAACCTTCTCTGTCAGACCTTCCAAAAATTCCCTGTCGTGGCTTACAATTACCAAAGTGCCATCATAAGTCTTGATGGCATCCTGCAGTATTTCCTTTGACAGAATGTCGAGGTGGTTGGTAGGTTCGTCAAGTACAAGAAGATTACCTGGTTTCATCACCATACATGCCATAGCCAACCTTGCCCTTTCTCCTCCAGAAAGCACAGAAACCTTTTTCTCAGCATCGTCGCCGCTGAATAAAAATGATCCCAGAATGGTTCTGATTTTGGTGCGTTGATCGGCAGGTGCATTGTCTTCCATGACCTGCAGCACGGTTTTGTTGTGTTCCAGTAGCTCGGCCTGATTTTGTGCATAGTAAGAAATCTGCACATTCGCGCCGTAGTTGACATTGCCCGAAGTAGGGGAGAGCTGGCCTACCATGATTCTTGACATGGTGGTTTTGCCCATTCCATTTTTACCCACAAAGGCAATTTTCTGGCCTTTTTCCAGCGTGAAGTTGATGTCCTTGAGGACATCGAGCGGGCCAAATGATTTACCAACAGATACAGATTCCAGAACGATCCTTCCTGAATGGGGAGCCTTGGGGAATTTGATATTGAAAACCTCGGTATCTTCTTCAGGAACTTCAATGCGTTCTATCTTGTCCAGTTGCTTCTGCATGGATTGAGCCATCGAAGTTTTGGTGGCTTTCGCCATAAATCTCGAAATGGTCTTTTCCTTTTGGGACAGCATTTTTTGCTGGTTGGCAAAAGCAGCCATTTTGATTTCTTTGTTGATGGCTTTTTCCTTCAGATAGAAGTCATAGTTGCCACTGTAAACGCTTGCTTTACCCAGCTCCAGTTCAATGATTTTATTGCACGAATTATTGAGAAATCTCTTATCGTGAGAGATGATGACCACAATACCCGGATACGTCTTCAAATAGTTTTCCAGCCAAATGATCGACTCGATGTCAAGGTGGTTGGTAGGTTCGTCCAGCATGAGCAATCCCGGCTTGGTCAACAACAACTTTGCCAGTTCGACACGCATTTGCCAGCCTCCGGAAAACTCCTTCATTCTCTTGGAGAAGTTTTCGACTTTAAAGCCCAGACCTTTCATCACCTTCTCGATTTCTGCATCGAGATTGCCCGGTGATATCATGTGGATCCTGTCATTGATCTCGGCCATCCTCACCAGTAGATCATGGTAGGCCTCTGATTCGTAATCCTCCCGTGTAGCCAGTGTTTCATTGAGGGCATTGAGTTCATCATTGAGCTTGTTGTATTCAACAAAACACTTTTTGACCTCATCAATGACAGGAAGGTTGTCGACAAATTCGAGGTCCTGTTTCAGATATCCTATGGTGAATTGTTTGGGAAACTGCACCTCTCCCTCATCAGGGCTCAGTTGTCCTGAAATGATTTTGAGCAAAGTAGATTTGCCCGCTCCATTTCTGCCAACAAGGCCGATGCGGTCGCGATCGTTCAATAAAAAACTTACTCCCTGGAGCAAAGTCCTGTCTCCAAAATGTAAGGCAACGCCATTAACATAAACCATTGTAAATTTTTCTCTTAATTAAGGCTGAAGGAATCTGACATATCTGCAATCACCTTGTAGTTGTCTCCTTTGCTGTTGAGTACGTGGTGCCACATATCAGGAATTTTATTGGAGAAGGCGTAGTTTTTATCCATGTCTCCAAGGATCCATGATTTTTCATCCATTTCTTCTTCCAATTGTCCGGGTGACCAACCTGAGTAGCCTATAAAAAACTTTATATCGCCCGGCTTCAGCAATTCTGCTGTGATCAAAAACTTGATTTTTTCAAAACTGCCTCCCCAGAAAAGTCCGGGAATGATAACCCGCGAGTCGTCTATGATATCGCCCTTACAATGAATATAATGTATGGTATCAACACCGACAGGACCTCCATAATAAACCCTGGATTCAAACTCGGGAAAATCAAAGAGCAAATCGTTGATGTTCAGATTGGTTTGTTTGTTCAATACAAAACCAACCGTTCCATCTTCCTCTCTGTAATCACAAACCAAAACCACCGTCTTTTTGAAATTGACATCTTGCATAAATGGTTCTGATATCAGCAACTTACCTTTTTCGAGCCCGTAATCCAAATTTATTCTATTTAGTAATTGGCTCAAATATATGCTAATCGGAAATAGATTTGACCATTTTACCTCTGTAAATTTATTGAAGCCTTATACTTCGGTAGTGCTCAACCAAGGGAACTGTACATTTCAAAATAAGTCCTGGAGATGCAGCAATGATTCCGTATTTCAGTCAGGATTATCAAATACTTCAAGCTCACTTTTCAAATCCTGGATTCTGAAAATTTCTTCCAAATTTCGTCATACAACTCGCTGCCAATAACGGAGTCAGTTGCCAAACTTTAGTACTGTTCATCAGAAATGAGATATAAATCAGATAGAACTTGTCAAAGCGTTTCTGTCGATTTTACCGATCAAACCTGAAAGCACTTTGCCATTTCCTCCCACTTCTACAAACTCAGTGATGCCGTCAGCCAACATTTGCTGTACGCTTTGTGTCCATCGTACAGAGCCTGTCAACTGATCGATGAGGTTGGCTTTGATGGCTGCAGGATCAGTTACAGCACTGGCCACAACATTTTGATATACAGGATATTTAGGAGTCTGTATTGAAGCGTTTTTGATGGCTTCTGCCAGTCGCTCTTTGGCGCTGTCCATCAATGGTGAGTGAAAAGCACCACTTACCGGCAATTTGAGGGCTCTTTTGGCTCCGGCTTCTTTGAGTTTTTCGATGGCGGCATCGATTCCCTCAATACTTCCACTGATGACCAACTGTCCGGGACAATTGTAGTTTGCAGCTACAACAATGCCTGCTGTTATGGAAGCACAAATTTCTTCAACAACAGCATCTTCCAGTCCAAGGACCGCAGCCATAGTACCGGGATTGAGTTCACAGGCATCCTGCATGGCCATGGCTCTTTCGTATACGAGTTGGAGGCCTTCTTCAAAGCTCATGGCTTCAGAGGCCACCAGAGCTGAGAATTCGCCCAAAGAATGTCCTGCAACTCCACCAACTCCGATGATTTCGGGAGAAGCTTTCAGTTTGGCTATACTATGGACAAACAAGGCAGGCTGAGTGATTTTGGTTTCTTTCAGGTCTTCCTCTGTTCCTTCAAACATTACTTCTGAAAGTTTATATCCAAGGATGTCGTCGGCTTGTGTAAATACGCCTTTTGCAGCTTTGCTGGACTCAAATATGTCCTTACCCATTCCTTGAAACTGTGCTCCCTGACCGGGAAAAACCAATGCTTTCATGATTTAAACTTCGTATTATAAGTTGTTGAAAATGTTTGTTTTAGTGTAGTTTTGCACCGATGAGATTTAAAAATTCGGTTCTGGTCTCTACATTTTTGAACTCGCCTTTGAATGCGGATGTTGTGGTGACCGAGTTTTGTTTTTGTACTCCCCGCATCATCATGCACATGTGTGAAGCCTCAATGACTACGGCTACACCATGGGGCTTAAGGGTTTCCCAAATGGCTTCTACGATTTCGTGGGTAAGTCTTTCCTGGACTTGTAATCTTCTGGAGAAAATGTCCACGATACGGGGAATTTTACTTAGCCCAACTACATAACCGTTGGGGATGTATGCCACATGTGCCTTACCAAAAAAAGGCAGCAAATGGTGTTCGCACAAAGAATACATTTCGATGTCCTTTACAATGACCATCTCGTTGTAATCTTCTTTGAACAATGCAGAGTTCAGCACTGCGACAGGATCGAGTTCGTATCCACTGGTTAGGTATTGCATGGCTTTGGCAGCCCGCTCAGGAGTTTTCACAAGGCCTTCACGACCCGGATCTTCACCAAGTTGAGCAAGTAGGGTAGTGTACCCTTCCCTTAAAATCTCTGTTACTTCGCCATTGTAGGATTCCTCCTTGCTGTAATTATTCGCCATAGTATTCTGCGTAAATGTTTTCTGTTTCAATCAGTTTGACACAGTGTAGCTGGCAGTTTTCCAATTTTGGTTCGAGTTGTTGCCAAATGAGGATACAGAGGTTTTCGGTTGTGGCCTGCATTCCTTTTGGAATAAAATCAACATCAAGATTCAGATTGCAATGATCCAGCTTGTCTGTGATGGTTTCTTTGATGATCGAAGATAACTTTTTTGCATCAATTACAAAGCCCATTACCGGATCAGGATTTCCTTTGACAGTGATGTGGAGCACGTAGTTGTGCCCATGCCAATTCTTATTTGCACACTTACCAAAAGTTGCAAAGTTCTCTTCTTCAGACCAATCTTCTACCCACAACTTGTGCGCTGCATTAAAACGTTCAACCCGGGTAAGGTAAACCAATGGCATTCTTTTTTTAATTTTGCCGCAAAATTAATACTTATCCTTGACTTTTGAGATGTATTTTAGCCCTAAACATTTCCTAATACTATTGGAATCTGCCATATGAACATCATTCAAATCACAGATTTACATATCCTGTCGGAACACGAACAAGCTAACGGCATCGATACTGCGGGCAATTTCCTTAAAGTCCTTGATGAAATAAAAGCAACTGAGGTGGTAGACCGCCTGGTAATCTCAGGAGATTTGTGCTTCCAGGATCCTCTGGAAAATGTATATGATTTTGTGATATCAACACTTAAAGCTACAGATTATAAGTTCAACATTATCAGTGGAAATCATGATCAGACCAGCATGTATTCCCACCAATTGACCGGGACAAAATTGGATGAAATGTATTATGAATCCGAAGACATTTTGTTTCTCGATACAGCTTCCGGTGCTATGAGTGATGAACAATGGTTGTGGCTGGCAAATAAATTACAGCACTGGCACAAGGACTTCATTACCATATTCATGCATCATCCGCCGCTGATGGCTCAGGTACCGCATTTAGACAACAATTATCCGTTTAGGGAAATCTCAAGGTTCAAGAATTTGCTGTCAAAATTCCCCGGAATAAGATTTGACGTTTTCACAGGGCATTATCATGTGGAACGATCGATCATTTACAAAAACTGTCATCTCTTCATCACGCCGTCTTGTTTTGTACAAATAGCTGATGACACCGCAGCTTTTAAAGTAGATCATTCCATACCATCATATCGTAGAATCAACTATGATGAAGAAGGAAATTTGACGACAACTGTACGGTATTTATTTCCGAAATAATTATCCTATAATTAATATTATGTTAAATGGCATTGACCGAATTGCCCCATTCAATCCCAACAGCTTCTTGAATTTATAGCTGATTAAAATTACATATGATTATATTTCATAATATAACTTCTCCGAATATTCTGCCCACTGGTTGATGGACGTCTGGAATTTTTTATAAGAATCATACACTTTTGCAGACATCTCATCACCGTCCGCTATTGCTTCAAGAGTTTCAATACTTTTTTCCTTGAGGGCTTTTAAAACTTCCGGTGAAAATTTCCTGACCTCAGTAGATTTGTCTGCGATGATCTTTTGCAGATACTCATTGTTTTTTGCCTCAAATTCAGAGAGCACATACATATTGGATTGTGCCGTTGCGACTTCCAATATGGTTTGAAGGTTCTTTGGTAAGGCTTCAAATGCCCGTTTGTTGAACATAAATTCAAGGTTGCTGCCCGGTTCGTGCCAACCCGGCGCATAGTAATACTTGGCTATTTCATAATAACCCATGGTGTAATCGTGGTATGGGCCAACCCATTCTGTAGCATCGATTACCCCTCGTTCCAGATTGGTGTATATTTCGCTGACTGCAGACAAGACCACTGTTGCACCCAGTTTTTCAAGGACCTTTCCTCCCAGGCCGGGAATCCTCATTTTGAGGCCTTTAAAGTCTTCGACAGTATTGATTTCCCTGTTGAACCACCCTCCCATCTGTACGCCTGTATTGCCTCCCGGCATGGGCAACAAACCGAACCTGGCATACACTTCTTTCCACAGTTCAAGTCCTCCACCGTAATATAGCCATGCATTCATTTGTTGCGCATTCATACCAAATGGTACAGATGTGAAAAACTGAGTTGCAGGACTTTTGCCGGCCCAGTAATAACTGGCCCCATGACCTATCTCTGCAGCACCACTGCTCACAGCATCAAATACCTCCAAAGAAGGTATGAGCTCTCCCCCACCGTAAACCTTAATGGTAAACTGACCTGCCGACATTTCGTTGACTTGTCTGGCAAATTTGTGACATGCCTCCCCTACTACCGGAAAATTGGGCGGCCAGGTCGTCACCATCTTCCAGGTGTAACTGGTTTTGGTATCGTATGCTTCATTGATCGCCTGATCCTTTTGATCTTTACAAGAGGTCAGTATAGCGCCGCCAACTGCCGCAACACCCAAATGTTTGATGAAGTCTTTCCTATTGATGCCCATGATGTGGTTTATCTTTTTGATTTTGCATCTGCCTTCAGGATCAGCCTCAAGGACTGGTCATAGGTCAGATAATTTACGATCCAATTGAAGAGTACAAATATCTTATTTTTCACACCTATCAATGCAAAAAGGTGGACTACAAGCCAGACCAGCCAGGCAAAAAATCCCTGGAAATGGAAATTTGGAAGATCTACAACAGCCTTATTTCTCCCAATCGTAGCCATTGAGCCTCTGTCTTTATAATGGAAAGACTTATTGCTTTTTCCATTCAAAAGATTGGCAAGGTGTTGCCCCATTTGAATGGCTACCTGCGCTACCTGAGGATGACCGTCCGGGTACTTTTCATTTGAAAGCAAGGCTTGATCTCCGATCACATAAATACCCTCATTTTCAATGATTTGCATATGGTCGTTTACTTTGATCCTATTGCCGCGCACATAACATGTCTCAGGGATACCATTCAGCTTTGCGCAAGTGATTCCTGCAGCCCAGACGACTTTTCTGGACAACAATGTTTCTCCATTTGCCAGGAAAACCTTGTCATCGACTAAGTCGACTACTTTGGTGTTTTTGATGATTTTGACGCCCATTTTGGTGAGGAATTCTTCAGCTGCCATCGAGGACTTATTGCTCATTCCCTGAAGCAATAATCCACCACTCTGAATGAGGTAGATGTCTACTTCTTTGGTATCCAGCTCCTGGTAATCTTTTGGAAATACGAAGTTTTTGAGTTCAGCCAATGCGCCAGCCACTTCTACGCCCGTGGCTCCTCCCCCAACAATTGTGATGTCTATGTATCCTTGTCGTTTTTCATAATCTTTCTCCAAAAGCGCCGCTTCCATGTCCTTGAGCAGGTCGTTGCGCAGAAGCAAGGCTTCAGACAAGCTTTTGAGTCCGTAAGTGTGTTCTTCAAATTTTTGATTGCCGTAGAAGTTGGTCTTAGCCCCCATTGCCAATACCAGCAGGTCATAACTGCATTCACCTTCACTGGTGGTGATGAGTTTTTGTTCTATATCCACATTCAGTACTTCTGCTACTCGAATGATGACGTCTTTTGTATTCTGAAAGGCCTTCCTGAGTGGAAAAGAGATGGACGAAGGTTCCAATCCGGCCATGGCGACCTGATAAAACAAAGGTTGAAACTGATGGTAATTGTTTCTGTCGATGAGGACAACCTGAAACTTATCTTTGTCCAGTTTTTGAGCCAGCTTCATGCCACCGAAACCGGCACCAATGATGACTACCTTCTTTTTTGAAGATTCGGGAATTTGTAGCATAAAGCGGATAAAAGCATTTTGATCTGTGACCAAAAATAATATACTTATTGGAAAATGGATTGTCCATTTTAATCATGAAGGCAAAAATGCAAAGATCGTGGCAGAAAACACTCAAAAAGCTACGTTATAGCTGTGACGCGGAGGTCACAGTTCGGAGCTAAATTCATTTGCGATGAATTCTTTACGCTCCTCATTGCGAGGCTTTCTAACGAAGAGATTTGCATTTTTGACAATGATTATGTGCACAAATCTATTTCCGATAAGTATATAATCCAGCGATTATTGACTCAATGTCCAATTTATATCTTTATCATCCTCAGATTTTCCTGTCTGATGCCTTCTCTAATGTGTAAGATGTAGACTCCGGCAGAAAGATCCGAAACGTCAACATTGATTTCATGTGTACCCTTCCCCAGTTTTTTGTTACAAATCGTTTTAATGCTTGATCCTCTGACATCATAAATAACAATGTTAACGGCATCTCCTGAGCTTTCCATCGTCAATCTGCTCTGTGTAATAGCTGGATTGGGTTCAAGTGTTGCTTTAAGTGTTATTTCCTGGGTTTCTGAGGAAGTTGTCTGACAACCGGCAATAAATGGAAGCCTAGTGAAATCCTTGAAGAGTATATTTTCTATAGCTGAGGCATCTGCACCAAACCAGTCCATCAATATGGTAGCATAGACGCTTCTGAAATCATATTGGAGGGCTACTCCTTCCTGAACCTGGGTCTGCGGATCAATCTGAGGATTGGAGCCAATGATACTGCCTGAGACGCACGAACCAAAAATAAACAATGGGGCCGCATTGCCATGGTCAGTACCGAACGAACCATTGCCCCTGATTTGTCTGCCAAATTCTGAGAAGGTCATACCCAGCACTCTTTTATCAATTCCCAGCGCAACAAGATCCTTTTGGAAGGCCTGTATGGCATCAGCAAGTGTGCCAAGTAATTCAGCATGATCTCCCATAGCGGTGTCTGTACCATCTGCCTGCCCTGCGTGTGTGTCGAAACCTCCAAGTGAAACGACGTAAACTTTTGTTCCCAATCCGCCGGAAATGAGGTTGGCCACAATCTTCAGGTTTTCTGCAAGCCTTGTGTCGGGATATGTCACCTGATTGTTGCCTTTATCAAAAGCATCGAGTACCTGGCCGGAATAAACATTGGTCTGCCTAACTACATCTTTGACAAATGATAGTTGTCCTCCGTAGCAGCCATTGTGTTCTGTCGTCCCCGAAATGGTATCGTCCAGTGAAAGCACGCCATCTTTAGATTCAACGGCATAGGAGAAGTTGGCGACCGGACCCTGGCAGGTTTCAGAGACTATAGAACCCAAAGTAATCGCAAATGGGTCTTTGTAAGTATCGTTGGGGTATTGTTCAGGAAAGCCCTGATAATTCAAATCAAAATACCTGCCCAGCCAACCTGTAGAAACAAACTGGTCTGAATCCGTTGCAGTCACCCAGATATCTGTTGACCTGAAATGTGATCTGTTTTGGTCGGGATAACCCACACTTTGGATGGGGGTGATCAGACCTTCGTTGAACATGTTTCTGAAGCCGGTCATGGCCGGATGAAAGGCATTTTTATCCGATATCTTAAGGGTCTTATTTTTCGGGATAAATATCTGCGGTCTGAGGTTGGCCAGTTGGTCGTTCTGGTCGATGGGAATAAAGGTATTCAAACCATCATTGCCTCCATTCAATTGTATCAAAACCAATACTTTATCGCTGTCTCCCTGTATCAGCTCTGTAAGCCTTGATTTTTTGATCGCGGTGACTTCTACCCCACCCAAAACAACAGGTAAAGTCATGATAGAGCTGGTCTGAATAAAAGTTCTTCTTTTCATTTCTTCCTTGTTTTGCTTAGATCATTTGATATTCAGGCATGCGCATCATATACAAAAGCATAATCCTCACCTTGAGGTCTATGGCATCCCGGGTAGCTTTGTCGTTTTTGTTTTTAAGGTATTCATTGTATTCATAGGGCCATTCATAATCTGGTAAGCCCGGCAACACCACATCTCTGATGGCCTGAACCTGGTTGTCATCCAGTGGTTTTACAAACAGCAGCTTCGCAAATTCTTTGATGATGACGTAGATATCGAGTGGATTATCCAATTCTTCCACCAATTCTATTCCAGCGATGTCATACCTGATATTGCCTGAGTTAAAATTGGGCTGAGCAAAAGCGTCCGTAATTTGCTTGCGTTTGGGCATAGTCACAGAATTGAGCCAGGATTGTGTGAATTGGGGCTCCTGATACCAGGCCTTCCAGCCGGCCACACTTGGTACATCAAAGTACACCATCTGCAAGGGCACCAATGCTGTAAAAAGGTTGTAATTGGCCCTGTAAAAGGTGTCGATATTTGTTGTAGGCAAAGTGCCTTTTAATCCACCAAAGGATTGGGTTAGAAATTCCATGGGGTGTTTGATGAGGCAACCCCTGAACGATGCATCAAAAAAGTGTTCTGACGACAATAGCGCCTTTAAGGCTGGTTTGATGTTGTAATCATTGGCCATTAAAATTTCTGACATCGGGGCAATGACTTCTGATTCTGCGGTCGCATCTATCTGTGATGTCACGAAGTACCTGTACAATTTTCTGCAAATGAATCTGGCAACTTCACTTTTTTGGAAAATGATGTCCACGACTCTTTTGTATTCGTCTATACCTTCGTTGGCTATTGTTGCTCCATCAAATCGATGGGACAAGGTTTTAGTGGTTGTATCGTGCTGATTGGCTCTGAACAATGGACTGACATCCACCTTTCGGAAACCAGGATCCCTCCAACCTGTCAGTGCTTTGGCCAATTCTTTGACGTCATCTTCTGTATAGTTGGAATAATCCCCCGGGCTGACCTGGTTGCCCTTACCAATGGTGAAAAGCTCCAGCAATTCTCTTGCATAGTTTTCATTCGGCGCATTTTTTGTGTTCTGGTTGCCATTGAGGTAACGCAACATGGCAGAATCAATGGTGATCTGTTTGGCAAGTTCGCGGAAATTGCCCGTTGGATTTGATCTGAACAGGGTGATATAATTGTACACCATCCTGGAATCGTTGATGTCGGAAATCGGAAAGTGGTTGTGCCAAAACAAGACCATTTTCTCCCTAATGTTTACCTCACCTGATAACAACCGCGCCATCGTCCATGAGAACAGCGACCTGAAGCGATATGAGTCAAGATTCACATTGGGGTCATAGTAGCCTTTATCTACCCAGGTGGAACCGATTGGAACATCCGGATCATCTTTGAAGTTGGTATTGATGGGTGGTGTGGGAAGAGGCAGGTCTTCAAAAAGGGTATCGATCGTTACCTGAAATCCTGCTTTCTCCGAAGCCGTCAACATTTCGTAGGTGGTCACGAATGTGGCCCTTTTCAAAAGGTGGGCGGCTTCTTCTTTGCCCCATTTGCCATTGTAAGGGTTGAGTCCGGCGACAACACTTGTCTTTGTCGACTTGTTGTTTTTGGCGCCAACCAGGAAGCTTCTTCTATCCATAATGCTTGAGATTTAGGTAGTTTAACGTATCCGGGATATTGTGTTTTGATCATTAATTTGGGGCGAAGTTTAATGGTCTATGCTTTTTGTTTCAATGTGAAAGAGGCTTTCAAGTCGAATGCCCCTTTCACATTAAAATAAAATACTAATACTACTCGGAAATAGATTTGACCACTAAATTGCTACCAATCCCTACATAGTGTAGGGACTGCGTTAGAAAGCCTCGCCGGAGTACCCACTCCGTCTGCGTTTTCTGCCATGAACTTTGCTTTTTAGTATTCACAATTGAAATGGTCAATCCATTTTCCGAGTAGTATATAAAGCCAATCCTCTCCTTCATTCAATGATTTAAATCTATAAGGAAGGAATTGTGCTTTTGTACTGTATAACATCAAACTTTTTTCAAAACAATTTATTTTATGCCTTGAACAATTCTTGCTGATATTAGCATCATTTTCCACCTTTTGAAGAAATTTCTGGACTATTTATTCGAACCTTGAGAGCTGGCCTGGTTCTCAATTTCCAGTGCCTTGCGGGGAAGTTTTTCATCTCTTTGCGAAGTATTCCACACAAAGCTGGCAATGATGGTTGCAGCTTGTTTCAAGTCTGCCTCTATCAAATGATCCCAGTTGTCCATGTTGGAATGGTGGGTACTGTTGAAATAAGCAATAGGTTCCTGAATGAATTGAAAACCCGGTATTCCAACACCGTCGAAAGGCAAATGGTCGGTACCTCCTGTATTCGCCAGGGAGATGGTTGCAGCGTCAAGATCTTTAAATTCATCGAGCCATGGTCTGAAAATCGGTACCACCGCCTGGTTGCCCTGAGCGTAGATGCCCCGTATTTTGCCGGTTCCATTGTCGAGGTTGTAATAGGCTGAAATTTTTTCATGTTCAGGTTTTAATGCTTTAGGAATCCAGCCTCCTGGTTCAGTTTCAGCCAGATGCTCACGCACATAGTTGGCCGAGCCATACAAACCTTGTTCTTCGCCGGTCCACAGAGCCAGCCTAAGTGTCCTGCGGGGCTGAATTCCGCTTTCTTTGATGGTCTCCAGGAGAATTCTGGCAGCTTCCATCATCACAGATGAACCAGCTCCGTTGTCGGTCGCACCTGTACCTGTGTGCCAGCTGTCAAAGTGAGCACCAAACATGACGACCTCGTCCTTCAGATCAGTACCGGGAATTTCAGCAAGGACATTGTATTCCATTCCCTTCGCCGGACTTTGATATTCGGCCTTAATTTCCATAGATATTTTGGGAGTAACTCCTTTTTCAAGCAATCGCATCAGCCTGTTGTAGTGCTCAACGGCCAGAGTAGCCTGAGGAACAATCATGGCTTGCTCGTCGTATGCCCTGACGTTATCTTCATTGCTCACTCTTGCACCGGATACAAAGACAGTCCCGAGATCGCCTTTACTTCCCCTGTCCAAAACAGCGAGTGGTTGCTCATCATAGAGAAATTTCCACAATACCTTATTGAAAGTCATGCCGCCCAGGTTGTTCCAGTTCCTCCTTGGTCGTGGAACGGGAGCACCCTCATTGGCCAATTTGAGCAATCTGTCGGCATCGTATCTTGAAGCAGAAGATTCAAACCATTCTTTGGTCTCTCTTTTTGGATCAAAAAGGACAAACTTACCTTTGAGTTTACCTTTGTATTTTTCAAGATCTGCCTCTTCAGTAGCTTCGATGTAGATGACTTCACCAGAGACCAGTCCTTTGGTGGAAGGCGACCAGGCTTTAGGGTAAGCAATAACCTGCCAGTATTGAGGACTACTGGCGTGCATTTCAAAATGCTTCAATTCCCAACCTCTTCCAAAAGGTCCCCAGGCTTCCTGCTTTACATTGGCCATGCCCCATTCTTTGAGTGTTGATTCTGCCCATTTTCTGGCATCGGCCAATCCTTGAGAACCACTGAGTCTCGGGCCATGAACATCGCATATCATTGATGATATTTCTGCCACCTTGCTCTGTTCCATGCCATGCTTTCTGATGATTTTGTTGATGTCCGTAGCGGCATCTGACTGGGCAAACATGGTACCGGACAAAATCATGAACAAGAGCAGCACATGTAAATTTAGTTTCTTCATTTTTAGTTGTATTTGATTTGGTTTGTATAAATAAAGATTAGGTAGTCATATAAAAATTCGTGCAAGAATAAAAAGGCACAAATAATAGCATATGGTGAGGGGGAACAATTCAAACAAATATAAAAGATTTTTGCTTATTGATTACCTCAGGTAAGCAATCATGCAATTGTTTGACCTGATTAAACCAAATCCATTGCAGGCACAATAGAAATAAGAAAAGTTTTCTTATCTGGTGAATGCATTCAAATGATATCATCTAAAATCAATCCTTTAATACCAAGTGTCTTCGCTTTGACAATCAATCGTTTGTCTTGAGATACAAAAGGCATGTTCAATTCTTGTGCTAATGCCAAATAAATGCAATCGTAAATGGGATGATTTAATTCAAAGGAAAATTTGATAGCGTTTTCTAAAACATCTTCATTTGGGTAAAATTCAGATATTAAGCCATAGCCTTTTGTTAAATAATCCAATACAATTTCAAGGGGTAAATTTTGAAGTGTATGATATTTCCTCAACACATTGACAAGCTCTAATTTCAATAAGTTTGGGGTATGCATATCATGACCGGTACAAAAATTGACTAATTTTTCAGTGGGGTTCACAAGTATGGTGACCAGGACATTTGTGTCAACGACAATGCTATTCATTTTCTGCCTTCTTCTATCCAATCCTTAATTTTACCCACATTGGGCAATGGAGTTTTATCATGGAGCAAAACCAATGAAGAAAGTAATTCTTTTTTACGGGCTAACTCATCCTTTTGATTTTGTTTATTTGCTAAATGATTTTCTATGGCTAAAATCACTTCCTGAGTCATGGATCTCCTGGAGTCTTCTGCAGCTTTTTTGATTCCATCATAGATATCTTTAGGCAAATTTCTCAATTGAATTGTATACATTTTGTATGAATTATGTATGAAGCTATTTAATGTTAAACGTAACATTTGGCTTTATAATTAGGTTCCTTTTATAGAAGTGGATTTATGTTAAATCTCAGCAATATATGAGCCCGATCGGAAGACTAAAATATTTCACCTGGATTCATAGCATTTTCTGAAGCTTAAAGATTTTGTACTTTACACTTTCTTTGAAAGTTATTACTTCTTATCTATTTCCACTTCCATCCATATTTTATTACTTTGCTTCTCCAAGTTTGATCTAAGCCATGAATGAGATTGTACACCGCATCAACGACTTCCTCAAGGAATTTCCGCCTTTCAGCTATTTGGAAAAGGACGAACTATTTGGCATTTCCGGAAAAGTCGTGGTAAAGTTCTTTGAGAAAGGTGAAACCATTTATGAAGAAAATACTGCCCCCCACCCTGTCATTTATGTGGTAAACAAAGGAGCTGTTTCTTTGTCCAACAAGGCCCGAAATATTTTGGTCGAAACCTGCGATGAAGGAGATTTGTTTGGGCTGAGACCGCTGTTGACTGACTCAGAATATGTGTTTACAGCAGAGGCGTCTGAGGACTGCATTTTGTATACGCTTAAAACGGATTTGCTGAAGCCTCTGCTTTCCAGAAATGCCAGATTTGCCTTGTATGTAGCCTCCGTTTTTGCAGGCACGCTTGAAAAGAGAGTAGCGAGTACCCAGGTGATTAAGGCCAATAAGTTTGACCCTTCTCTTTCTGGCATAGAAAACTTTCAGGAGATGAACGTGCCTGTAAGTTGCAAGGGAGATTTATCCATAAAAGATGCAGCATTGCTGATGAATAAAATGAATGTCAATTCTTTAATCATCATAGATGATGGTGGTCTTCCTATTGGCATTGTGACGGATAAAGATTTGCGGGAGAAAGTTGTCGCCGGCAACATCAAAAGAAAGAGCCTGATCAGCAGCATCATGATCAGTCCGGTGTACTGCATGAAAAAAACGGTAACCGTTGCTGAGGTACAGATACAAATGATCAGACGCAGAATCAGCCATGTACTCATCACTGAGGATGGAACTACCAACAGCAAACCCATCGGCATGCTGACGAATCAGGATCTGGTGCTCGCAGAAAACAACAACCCTGCCATCATCATCAAACAGATCAGAAAAACCAGGGATCCTGTAAGGCTAAAACAACTGCGCGATGCCACCGATCAGTTGCTCAGGTATTATCTGGAGCGGGAAATATCTATGGACTATCTCATAGAAATCATTACCGAAATCAACGATCAGATCATCAAAGCATGCATCAGAGGCAGCATGGAAGAAATTGAGGAGCATGATTACAATGAAGAAGAATTCAGCTGGATTTCGCTTGGCAGTGAAGGTCGGAAGGAACAATTGTTGCGCACAGACCAGGACAGCGGTCTTATTTATAAAGCCGTTGAAGGTGAAGATCCTGAGATAACAAAAGGAAAATATCTTGCGCTTGCCAGGTCTGTGACCATGAAATTGGCAAGCATCGGTTATGAGTATTGTCCGGCAGATATGATGGCCAGCAATCCAAAGTGGTGCATGTCTTTTGACGACTGGAAACATACTTTCGGAGAGTGGATTCTCAATCCGGGGCAGGAAGAAATTTTACATACCACCATTTTCCTGGATTACAGGAAGATCATTGGCAATCCTGATCTGACGACGCAACTGACAGAATACATTTTCAGCATCATAGACAGGGCGGCACCTTTCCTAAATTTATTGGCGAAGAATGCTTTGCTCAATCCCCCACCCCTTACGTTTTTCAGAAATTTTGTTGTGGAAAGAAATGGGGAACACAAGGATGCCTTTGATATCAAACAAAGGGCCATGTTGCCACTCACCGACGCTGCAAGGCTCCTGGTTTTGGTACAGAAAGTACCGAAAATCAACAATACTTCAGAGCGATTTAAAGCCCTGGCTGAACTCGACAAACCCAACAAAGATGTATACCTTCTCGCTTCAGATGCGTATGAAACTTTGATGAGGTTTAGGGCTGAAAATGGCCTCGCTACCAACTCCAATGGCAGGTACATCAAACCCAACGAACTGGATAAATTTCAGCGGGTAATGCTGCGCAATTGTTTTGATCCCATCAATGATCTGCAACAAATCATCAAATTGCGCTTCCAAATGAGTACCCTGATATGAGCGTAAGGAAGTTTATAAAGTCTCTGTCAAAGACTGCCAGACAAGGCGCTGAGGCTCCGGACTTTTATAAGGAATACGCCTTATTGTTTGAAGAAAGCGGGCCTCAGAAGGAAGATTTACTCATGGATCTGACTTATGCAGTAATTGACACAGAGGCTACAGGTCTGGATCACGATGTCGACGAGATTGTAAGCTTTGGGGGAGTTGTGCTTCGTGATTTCACCATTTCCATCGAGGAAAGCATCAGCATTTATTTTGCCGGCAGAAACGTCACTGACAGGAAGGCTCTTGAAATCCATGGGCTTCTGCCCAATGAAGAAAACGCCGAAGAGGAATTGACCGGCCTGAAGAAAATCCTTCAATTTGTCGGCAATAAAATTCTGGTTGGACATTTCCTTGGATTTGACATCAGAATGATCAACACTTTATTGGCAAAGTATCAATGTCCACCATTAAAAAACATAGTGATGGATACTTCCGAATTTGCCAAAAGACTGGACTTTCCATTGAGGAATTATCAGTTTGCAGTTCACAAACAATACACCCTCGATGCACTTTGTGCCAGGTTTGGCGTGATCCCAAAGGCCAGACACACTGCTGCCGGAGATGCTTACATTACTGCAATTCTTTTCCAAAAACTGTTGTATGAGTTCAGGAACAAGGGCATTTTGTACTTCAAAGACATCAATAAGTAATCTTTCCTGTTAATACCCAACTACACTGCCACTACTTCAATATGGCTATACCCACTTCCTTTTTTGTACAGCCTGATCTGGGTGGCTATCCTTTCTTTGAGGGAATCAATGTGTGAAATGATGCCAATGGTTTTGTTGTTTTCTGATTGAAGTTTCTCCAACGTCTCAATCGCTAACTCAAGACTGTCGCTGTCGAGTGTGCTGATGCCTTCGTCGATGAACAAGGATTCCAATGCATTATTGGAAGAAGCCAGGTCACTCAGGCCCAGTGCAAAGGCCAGTGATACCAGGAAGGTTTCTCCTCCTGACAGCGTCTTTGCCGACCGTATAGTGTCTCCCTGAAATGTGTCTATGATTTCAATATCACCGTCTGGAACGGGCGGATTGATTTTATACCTTTCTGTCAATTCCGACAATCTAATGTTTGCATTGTCAGTCAGTTGCATGAGGGTGAGATGCTGAGCAAATTTAGAAAACTTATTGCCCTGTGCGTCCCCGATGTGATTGTTCAGTAAAGTCCATTTGCGCATTGAGCCAGACTGACGATCTATTTCTGCAATGAGACTTGACTTGCTTTTTATGTTCTCCTCATTGGCCCTCAATTTTTCTCTGATGCCACCCAATTCCTGCAACAAAGTATTTTTATTGGCCTGATTTGATTTCAATTCCACCTCAATATCATCTGCCGATTTTTCAGGCAATCCACCTTCCCTGATTTCGAGTAAGGTCTTTCTACTTTCTGCCAATCCTGATTCTGTTACTGCGATTTGTTGCAAAAGTTGTTCCTTCTCTTTTCGCAAAGATTCATAAACATCATTCTTCAATATCTTTGACGAAGCTTCATCTATGGTTGGTAAGCCTAGATTGGAAAGCGCGTTCAATAATGAGGGTTCGATCCTGTCTTTCTCTTCCGACCTTTTGGTCAATTCTTCTGTAACAATCTTTATTTCGGTTTCCTGATTGCTTTTCTGTTGTAAAAGCCGGGCCACCCTGTCCTGTATTTCATTCGTCGCAGCAATCATGTCATGTTCTTTGCCTTCAAATCCGGGCCATTTCATTTGATCCAATTTTGCCCTGTTGGCCTTATAAGCTTCAGTAACCTGGAGCAAATCATTGGCCTCCGGCATTACAGCATCAAAAAATGATTTGGATATCGCAAGCTTTTGATCTTCTTCTAATCTTGCTTTTTGGGAAGCGTAAGTCTGGAGCGTCGCCTCAAGATTCATGATCGACTGACGAATAATATTCTGATCATCAGACAATTGTGTTGACAGTTTTACATCTTTGATCAAAGAGGTGACCGTCGCTGTTTTGGCCTCAAGTGCAGATGTCTGCTTTTCCATGGCCGTGACCACCTTTATTTTTTCGTCAATGATCAGCTTTATCTGATTCAAGGCTGCACCAATACGTGCAACTTCATAGACCTGGTGAATTTCTGGCAGATGGCCAACCGTCTGATGACAAAGAGGACACGGTTCACCTTCCACGAGGCTGGGTCTGAATTCCTCAATTTTGGAGTTGATGAGGGCGAGGTGGTGTTCCTTGTGTTTGTCTTCCAGTTGTTGTTTCAATACTTCCAATTCATCTGAGGCTGCCTTGAGCTTTTCTCCTGCTGCTGCTCTTTCGGATTGGAGCAAAACCAACTGTTCTTTATACCGGGCCTTTTGGATCAATGCGTCCAGGTGCGATTTAGCTTCATTTAGCTGAAGGCTTATTCCAGCTGATTTTTCTGCCAATTTATTGATTTCGGCTCCTATTTTTTCAATATCAAGATCTTTCTTGTCCTCAAACTTGGTTCCATATTCTTCAAGCTTAGCTGCCAATATTTCAGGGCTCTTTATTTGAAGTAATTGTTTAAAGTTAATATCGCTTGATCTCCTTTCTATTGTCTCAATCTTCTTTCTTATTTCAGATCCCCTGCCAGCCAGTTGTTCGTTGGTGTTGAGCAATGATCTGATTTCATCCTCAAAAGCCTGCATATAAGGTTTGAAATTATGGACAGTGACTTCTTGTTTGAGTATTCCGGAAAGTTCTGATTCATTGATGGAGATGGACTTATCGGTACTTTCTTTATCCAGGCTCAGCTTTGACTGCTTTTGGGTCAGTTCTCCGATACGAACTTGCAGGTCCTGGAATTGGTGAATGTCTTTGATAAAGGGGGCGAGCTTGCTGTGGAGCTCGAGTTGGATTTCTTTTGTAGCGAAATTCGTGAGATTCTGTTGATGGAGTTGAAGATTTTTCTGAAGCTGGTCTTGTCTCTGCATCTCATTCTGCAATCTTGAAAGCTTCTGTTTGTCAGATTCAAGACTGGCAATGATATGGCTTAGATCTTCCAGTAGTTTGGATTGTTCTGTTATCTTTTCCTGCTCTGCTTTTACCTCCTCCTCGCTCAATATCCTCACTCCCTCCAATTGAAATTGCAACCTTTGCAACTTTTCATCTTCTGACTTCCTGCGCTCATAAATGGCTTTACCCAATTGGCGATAGATGCCGGATCCTGTAATTTTCTCGAGCAGCTCACTTCTTTCATTGCCATTCGCCTTGAGGAATTGTGCAAATTCCCCCTGTGAAAGCAAGATTGACTTGATGAACTGCTCATAGTTCAGCCCTATAATGCGCTCATTTTCAGGTACTACTTCAGAAAGCTTATTCGTGATGATTTCAAACTCATTGTTCCTGAAAATGGCTATCTCCATGGTCACTGGTTTCCATAAACCTTTGGAAGTTTGGCCAATTGACCAGGTACTTCGATACTTTTGTCCCTTAATAGTAAACGTAAGTTCGACCATACCTTCATTGCAAAAATGGGTTATAACTGATCCCAATTTTCCTATTTCTTTGTCACTTACTTTTCCATCAAATCTGGGCACTTTATTGTAAAGGGCCAAGGTAATCGCATCCAAAATGGTGGATTTGCCAGCTCCAGTTGGACCTGTAATGGCAAAAAGTCCACAAGCTTTTAGAGGCGGAAGGTCAAAGTCTATGACATGCTCACCCTTGAGGCTGTGGATGTTTTTGATGTAAATTTTATTGATTTTCATAGGTCAGCGTCGATTGTACTTCTTCCAATATCTCTAAAAAGGCCATCCGCATCAGGGATTTATCTTCTGCTTCCAGGGCTTCAGATTTAAAGCGTTCTTCAAACACCTCAATGGGATCGAGCTCATTGAGCTGCTTGCCGGAAAGACGGTTTCCTTCCGTAGCTGTTTCCCTTTCAGTAAACATGATTTTTGTCGACAATACTTTGACAGCAGAAGTCTGATAGGAAGCCTCCAGGTCTTTCAATAAGACAATTTTTGCAGGGTCGTAGAAAGATTCTTTTACTTCCAACTCTACAAAGGTGGGTAATTCAAATTCATTCCGGTAGGCCTCTAGTTTTTCTTTCACTTCAGCAAAAGTACCCGAAAACCTGACCAGTTTTCTGAAAGTTGGAACTGCGATGTTTCGGGTTTTGATCGTATCTTCTTCAATTTCAATTAATATCATCAGCTTGTCGTCACTTCTTTCTGAAAAACTCAAAGCCACAGGAGAACCTGCATATCTGACCTTTTCGCTTAACTTTTGAGGCTTGTGGATGTGTCCAAGCGCCATATATTCAAACATATGATCCAGGTGCGATACATTTAGTGAAGCAAGATTGCCTATCTGAATCTTCCTTTCGCTGTCGGAAACATTTGCACCTTGTATAAACAAATGTCCCACGCATATTCTGGGAATGCCGGGATAAGCTTCTGCAGCCTGCTTTGACCAGGAATCAAATACTGATATCAGGGCCTGACGACATGCTTCTATCTTGTCTTCTTCACTGGCCATTTCCATGCCTTTACGTAAAAATCTGTCCGCGATGAATGGGATTGGAATGACTACCGCTTTTACCTCACCTCCTTCTTTCATCGGAAGAAGACTTACGTTTTCCGGACTTCCTACAACTTGAATATCAAGCAATTGCAGCACTTGTTTTGAACTTTCCAAATAAGTAATGGAGTCGTGATTTCCTGCAGTGATCACTACCTTGATATCACCTTGTTGCTTCAATGCCCCAAGAAAATCCAAATACATTTTTTTACTCTCATTGGAGGGGTTGGCATAATCGAAAACATCGCCCGATACCAGGAGGACGTCAACCGCTTCCTTTTTGATGGTATTCAAAAGAAATTCAAAGTATTGGTGTTGTTCTTCCCGCAGTTCTTCTCTATACAGTTGTTTTCCAAGGTGCCAGTCACCAGTATGCAGTATTTTCATATCATTTCAATTAATAAGGGTCTACATCAATATTGATCCTCACTCCTTTGATGCCATCTTTTTCAAACAATTCACTCTTGGCCTGCAGGATCAGTTGTTTGACAAATTGTATGACTTTCGGATCTTTTTCAAATTTAACGGATATGGTTCTAATGTAAAGGTTTTTGATCCTGCTAATTCCTGGGATGGCAGGCCCAAGCACGCGTTTGCCAAGTCTGGACTGAAGTTTTTCTGTCAGCATATTGGCCGCTTTGTCGACAAATTGCACATCGCGGTGTTTAAGCTCTAGAGTTATAAGCCTAAAAAACGGGGGATATCCGAATCTGCTGCGCTCGTCAATTTCCCGATGGAACATCCTGAGGAATTGGTGGTCTCTGATGTCATACATCACCGGATGGTCAGCACGGTAGGCCTGGATAAAAACCACTCCTTGTTCCGCCCGACGTCCGGCTCTGCCCGCCACTTGTGTCATCATCTGATAAGCGCGTTCGTTGGCTCGAAAATCAGGGAACATGAGCATGGCGTCTGCATTGACAATACCGACCAGGGTCACATGGTCAAAATCAAAGCCTTTTGTGACCATTTGTGTACCGATAAGAATGTCGAATTCATTGGCTGCAAATGCAGAAATGATTTTCTCAAATGAGGATTTTGTTTTAGCAGTATCAAAATCAAGACGGCCTATTCGTGCAGATGGAAAATGCATTTTGAGCTCTTGTTCGATCCGCTCTGTACCGGCGCCAATTTCCTTTAAGTCTTCATTTCCACAATCTGGACATTTTCTGGGAGATCTTTTTTTATGGTTGCAATAATGGCAGCGCAATTCTTCAAAATATCGGTGCAGCGTCAGGTGGACATCGCAATTGGGGCACATTTCTGTATATCCGCATGTAGTGCATTGAATGATTGGCGCATATCCCCTTCTGTTCTGAAAGACAATGGTTTGCTTTTTGCGTTCAAGGTTCTCGGCCATAGCCTCAAGCAGTTTGAGCGAGAATAGGGACTTCACACGATTGGCTCTTTTTTCATAAGCCATGTCTATGATGCGGATCTCAGGCATTTTCACCTGTCCATATCTTTCTTTGAGGACAACAAGTCTGTACTTGCCCAAATGGGCATTCTCGAAGCTCTCCAGGGAAGGTGTGGCGCTTCCCAAAATCACCTTCGCCTGGTAAATATTGGCAAAAGCAATGGCGCAGTCTCTGGCATTGTATCTCGGAGCTGGATTGTTTTGTTTGTAGGAAGCGTCGTGCTCTTCATCAACAATGATGAGCCCCAAATCTTTGAAAGGTAAAAACAACGCTGACCTTGCTCCAAGTATCAATCCCCTTCCCCTCGCCGCTTCATTCCAAACTTCTACCCTCTCCTGGCCATTCATCTTGCTGTGGTAAACCATGAGGTCTTCTCCAAAAATGGCATGTATCCGATCAACCATTTGGGTCGTTAATGCGATTTCAGGCAATAAAAACAAAACCTGTCTGCCTTGCGACAATACTTTTTTGATTTCATCAACATAGAGCCTGGTTTTCCCACTACCTGTCACTCCATACACCAATACAGGTATATCTGAGGCATGAGCCTCCGCAATTTGTTGGCTTGCTGCCACTTGTTCCAGCGACAATGGTGGGAGAGCAGCGTCTGATTTTTCGTATGTGGTGATTCTAGTTACTTCTTCTTCCCTGATGTGAATGAATCCTTTTTTCTCCAGGGACTTTAATACCTGTAAAGTACTTCCGGTCAAGGCATATATTTCCTGGACCGGTATGACATTACCAAATCCGGAAAGTCCAAAGATTTGCAATAAAGTTTCTTCCTGAAGCCTGGCTCTTTTTAGACTATCCAATGCTTGTGTTTGAGCTTCTTCTGAATGCAGTAGGGCATCTGTCAAGCCGACTACTTTTGTCTTTTTTGCACTATATTTTTCGATGAGTTCTTCACCCACTTCCACCACTTCCTTTGATAATAAGGATCTTAGTACGGGGTAGATGGTTTTTTTGTTTAAGATCAGCTGTATCTCTCTGATGGTGATTTCATTTCTGATAGACACAGCTTCTGCAACCATAAATTCGTCATTAGATAAGTCCACATCCTGGTAATCGTAATTGCCCGGAACAATTTTGGTTTCGCTTTCAAGTTTCAGCCCACCGGGGAGAGCCATCTGCATGACTTCACCAAGACTGCACATATAATATCTGGCCATCCAACTCCAAAGCTTCATGTGCCTCTCTCCGACGATAGGAAACTCATCAATCACGGAGATAATTTCCTTCATAGTGATTCCGCCCTTGTCTGGATCAGGTAACAATTCGTACACCAATGCAGAGTAAAGTTTGTCTCGCAAAGATACCTCCACCCGAATACCAGGCACCATCTGTTCTTCCAAATGGCTGGGTATCTTATAGGTGTACAATTCCGGTAACGCTAATGGAAAAATTAAGCGAGCAATCATTGATCAAATATAAGGCAAGTATTTTTCTCCTGACTTCTATAAAACAGTTGTGTGTATAACTTTATATTTGAAAGCCTACATTCTTTAGCTGTATCCTGAAGATGAGCAATGACTTGACGTATATGTCACGTCTACATTATGACAACTCTACCGGACGTATGCCTTTAAATAATTCAAAGACTTTTTCAAGCATAACTAAATATTTTTAGGCTCGTGACGTATATGTCACATCTACGTTATGATAATTATTTTCAAGATTTGTTGGTGATACGCTTGAAAGTAAATATTTCTAAGTTGGCATTAAAGGTTCGTAATGTCGTGACGTATATGTCACATCTACGTTATGATAACTAATTCAACGTTTGTTGGTGATTCGCTTGAAATTACATACTTCTAAGTTGGCATTAAAGATTCGTAGCTGTGTGACGTATATGTCACATCTACGTTATGATAACTAATTCAACGTTTGTTGGTGATTCGCTTGTAATTACATACTTCTAAGCTGGCATTAAAGAGTCGTAGCTGTGTGACGTATATGTCACATTTACGTTATGACAACTAAATTGGACATATGCTTTTATAAAATTCAAAGTCTATTTTTCCACTGTCACTGAAAATTCTTAGATGCGTGACGTATATGTCACATCTACGTTATGATAACTAATTCAACGTTTGTTGGTGATTCGCATGACAGAACATACTTCTAAGCTGGCATTAAAGATTCGTGGCTGTGTGACGTATATGTCACATTTAAGTTATGACAACTATATTGGACATATGCCTTTATAAAATTTAAAGTCTATTTTTCCAGCTGTCACTGAAAATGCTTAGATGCGTGACGTATATGTCACATCTACGTTATGATAATCATTTTCAAGATTTGTTGGTGGTACGCTTGTAAGTTAATATTTCTAAGTTGGCATTAAAGGTTCGTAATGTCGTGACGTATATGTCACATCTACGTTAGGATAACTAATTCAACGTTTGTTGGTGATACGCTTGAAAGTACAGACTTCTTAGTTGGCATTAAAGATTCTTAGTTGTGTGACGTATATGTCACATCTACGTTAGGATAACTCTACCGGACGTATGCCTTTAAATAATTCAAAGACTTTTTCAAGCATAACTAAATATTTTTAGGCTCGTGACGT
>JAGQWX010000004.1:0-53126 GCA_020436935.1 Saprospiraceae bacterium | reverse complement strand
TATATGTCACATCTACGTTATGTAAATTATTCCTGACAATTTGCCTTATCCTAAAGAAATTTCCCCAGGCATAAGAGATAAGAAAACTTTACTGGCCTCTTAATGACAGATATCTTGAAATATATTTCCCCAATATGTCGAACTCCAGATTGACTACTGTCGATGCTTTGATGAATTTAAATACAGTATGCTCATAAGTGAAAGGTATGATGGCCACTGCAAATTCGTCGGGTCTGTCATCTTCCAGGATGCAGGTCAGACTGGTTCCGTTGATACAAATAGACCCTTTAGAAACCACCAACTCCTTTTGCTCTCGTGGAAGTTTGAAGTAAAAATACCAGCTACCACCTGCCTCAATAACCTCAGTGCATGTGGTTGTCATATCTACATGGCCTTGAACAAAGTGCCCATCCATCCTACGATCTGGCAAGAGTGAGCGCTCAAGGTTGACGAAATCTCCTATGGTCAAATCACCCAAATTGGTTTTCTTCAGGGTTTCATCAATGGCTGTGACTTTATAAACATTTTCATCCAGGGCTACCACTGTAAGGCAAACTCCATTATGAGCTATGCTTTGGTCGATGTGTGCTTCTTTTGAAATTTTGGATTCTATATAAAAATGGACATTGTTGTTGTCCTTTTGAATATCCACAACTTTTCCCAGATCTTCAATAATTCCGGTAAACATAAATATTATTTATCTAACTAAGTTAATAAAGCCTTTCAAGGGTTTTTCATCTGCAACAACACCACCATTCAAACTTTCTCTGAATACGCGGCAAGTATAATAATAAGTACCTGTGGCAACGTTTTCTGCAGTCCAGTTGATGGCAGGATCTGTCGTTTCAAATATCAGATTTCCCCAATCGTTAAAAATTTTCATCTCCACACTGGCAATGAAATAGTTTTTGATGGGTTTAAATACGTCATTTGAACCATCACCATTGGGAGTGAAAGTATTGGGCAGCACGTACAATGGACAATTTTCCACACAAACAAAATTGCTGAGTACGGACTCATTGCCTTGCAAATCGACAGCTGTTACTGCATAGCAACCCTGAAGTCCTGAGCTCAGATCATTGTGTACAAATTTCCTGGGTGCATTGCCGGGACTGATGCCAATTCTTACAAAATTGTTGGAAGAATCCGGGCTGTAATAAATGTTGTATTGCAAAATATCCTGAAACTCATCACAGCTCTGATTGGCATCCGACCATTCCACAGTATTCTCTAATGCATCAATGCCCACAAGATCCAATTGATCACATAGATTGGTCACAGTAATCTGCGGAGCACAGGGCGCAAGATTGTCCACAGGTTGCGCACAAACCTCCTGAGAAAAATTCAACAATGGATCTTTCACATCCTCCAAACCATATGAACCATATGATTCTACCTTATAACAATAGTTTTGACCATTGATCAAATCAAATTCTGTATACCTCTTTTCTGTGGTTGAATCTAAAAGCTCAAACACTCCTGAGGGATTTTCTTTATATATATAATACTTGCTATTGGTCCAGGCCGTATTGTCATTCCACGAAAGCAGTACTCTTTTGTCTGAAGGAATAGCAAGTGAGAAAACTGAAGATGAGCTCGATGTCCTGCCGATGAGATTGCTTCCGGAGTAAAATTCCAGCTGATATTCATATCCTGTACTTACAGTGTTGATCCCTGTATCCAAAAAAGTAGTGTCAGAAAAGACAGTCAGATTCGTAAAATTTTTGCGCCCTGCCGGTATGGCGAGATATATCCCTGTTCCTACTGTTCGTCTTAATATTTCAATGGTATAAGGCCCCGGATATAAAAGCGTGTCCAAGACAGATGGATCTGGTTTCTGGAATGCGATATTGATACTGCCGGACTGACTGGTTTCATTGACACTGACTTCAGTAAGCAATGGCAGGTTTCTGCTGAAAGTAAAACATTCTTCTTCACTGGGTATACTACGTACAAGATTGTAGGGATTGCCCGTTGAAGTATATTTGGTGAACTCAGCTACTATTCTATAGCAATAGACACCATTTGGATCCAGATTTTCATCTCTATGAAAATATCTTCCATTGGCCGTGGCTTTTGTATTGTAAACGATTCGTTGATAACCTGAGATGGAAGGATTACATGTATCCATTGGTAGAGCAACACTTTTATTACTCCTCCAAATTGAGAATCCAAAGAAGTAGTTATCGTCTGTGTCTTCACAGGCATATGGTAAATCCCATGAGAGTTCGGCAGCATTGCCTCTGGCTTCAACCATCAAGTTTTCAGGAGGTGGGCCAACCACTTTGATGAGCAGGGTTTTCAGGGTAGCTAAGCCGGAAGTATCCCCAAAATAATTATCTACAGCCCGCAATACTATTTTATAATCATTGACGGCAATGTCATTGCAATCTGTTTGCCATTCCAGTAGTGCTGTAAAGGGTTGGTCTGAATAAGCATTCGCTCCAATTACATTTGCCTTGCCCTGATCAAGTGGTGCACCTGTAGCTGTCAAAAGCAATCTTTGGTTGACATCTGGATCTGACAAATAAATGGGAAGAGAAATTTTTTCTCCGGCAATGACACATATTCTGTCAGGAGCTTCGATTACTGGCGGCTCATTCTGACAAGGCCTGACCAAAATCTGCATGTCCCTAATCACTGTATTGATCAGGACTCCGCCCCTGTATTCATTGATCTTGATGGCTATGTTGTATTCTCCAGCCTGGGGTGGACTATCCCATACAAAATCCCCGGTAACAGGATTGAGGTAAATTTGATTGCCGGGCCCCGGAAGTATCTGGTCAGGAAATAAATAATTTGGAACTACCTTGTCAAAGTTTTCCAATGGCATGGTCATTTCATAGGAAAGACTATCTCCATCGGGGTCATATGCATTGGGGTTGTGAATAAACTTCTCTCCCAGACAAGCAAAGTCAATGGGTGGCTGCAGGAGTTGGACCGAGTTGTTGACCCCCTGAAATTGTGGATCTAACAAGGTGAAAGATGTAGATAATGCCAAGGGTATATCAATAGAGTTGGGATAATTGACATTTAAGATATTCCCGACTCTGTTAAGGTCTCTAAATGTGATGGTATATCTTGCCCTTCCCGGATAAGTATGATCTGCAATGTAAAAATTCCTCTTTATGTCGTTTGGCAGTGGATCACCTTTCCCATTTGACCTGACCACCCATTGCGAAGTACCATCGCCCCAAAAGATTTCTACACTATCCCTGTCAGCAGCTACACTGCTGGTTTTGGTGTAGGTAGTCAATTTCATCCTGATTGTTGTTGGACCAATCTGCTCATAAGTGATCTCTCCGGCTCTGTTATGGGTTGCAGACAAAGATATGCCACACAACATGATGCTGAAGAACAGGACCCATCTCAAATGATGTTGAAAGCTTATTGTGGTATTGATCAATTTCTTATTGACGTTGTATGCGTAAAGAAAATGAATCTCGATTTCTAATCATAATTTTAGAACGCACAAAATATAGATATGTTTTTAAATATTTCTCCAAATTGATGTCATTGGAAAAGATGTCTGAACACATTGTTATGCTATACGATATATATCGGTAAAACTTATGCTTGCTACAATTGTAATTTTTTATATTTTGAAAGTGCCGGGATGGACTTTACATAATTGGATGGATGAAGCAAATAGCACCTTGAAAAATCCAATATTGTCAGTTTTTGATTTAAAATAAGCCAATGATGTCTTCCCTCACAATCACATTCATAGATATGCTCTTATCAGACACATTATAAACTTCTGTAATTCTTTGACTTAAGCCAAAATGAAAAAAATCTTTATAAATATCTTCAAAAAAGTTTGTTTGAAAGAAATGTAAGTTTCTATATTTGCATCGCTTTTCAAAGCACGACGTTCTTTAAGTACATGCGGAAGTAGCTCAGCTGGTAGAGCACAACCTTGCCAAGGTTGGGGTCGCGAGTTCGAATCTCGTCTTCCGCTCTCATTCAGAGGGGTGTGTATCAAAAAGATGACCTCGGAATAAAAATCCGAAAATCATTGTTACACTTCCCTTTTTTTGTTTTAGCCCGGATGGTGGAATCGGTAGACACGCAGGACTTAAAATCCTGTGGCCATCGCGGCTGTGCGGGTTCAAGTCCCGCTCCGGGTACCTTTTCAATTTCCTTTTTCCAAGAATTATTTGATCTTTGCCTTAGGATTCAAGCTTTACCAACAAGAAGTATTGAACACCGGGGATATTCATTTTGGGCTTCAAATCATAAGGATTATTAATCCTTTTAAGATACTGAATTTGGCAAGAAAAAATGTCCTTAAAAATTTCAAAGACTTAAAATCACATAAAAGTATGAACTGGGGATTTATTGGTTTTGGCAATATCGCGCATAAGTTTTTAAAGAGCTTGATCGCAGTACCCGGACAAAACGTGAGTGCCATTGCTACCAAATCAGGAAAAGATACTGCTTCATATAAATGCCCTGAAGCTGTTATTTACAACGACTATGCGGATCTCGTAAAGGACGAAAATGTAGATATCGTTTACATTTGTACAACACACAATTTTCATGTGGATCAGGTGCTCATGTGTCTGGATCATCATAAACATGTTGTCTGTGAGAAGCCAATGGCTTTGGACCTGGCATCAGCTCAAAAAATAAGATCTTATCCCCGTAGTACTTTTTTGATGGAAGCCATGTGGACCCGGTATTTACCTGCTTATAAGAAAGCCATGCAATTGATCAAAGAAGGCCTCATAGGAGAAGTACACTGGATGACAGCCAACTTTACTTTTGATCATCCTGGTTCTGCAGAAGGTCGTCACCGCAATCCTGCATTGGCTGGTGGTGCCATGTACGATATTGGCATTTACCCATTAGCTATAGCTCTTGACCTGGCTGGGAATAAAGCTCCAGTTGAATACAAGTCAATGGCCAATTGGTCAGAAGAAAATGTCGATATCAACATGACTTTTGATATGCGGTTTGAAAATGGATTTGTGGCCCAGTGTTTTTGTGCGCTCGATAAGGAAGGAAGCAATGATGCAATAATCATGGGTAAAAAGGGAAGTCTTGTCCTGAAGGATTTTTGGCGGTGTCAGAAAATTGAGCACATCACGAATGAGGAAGTTTACACCTACTACCTGCCATACACAGAAACAGGTTATTTCCATGAGATCGAAGAGGCGGTTCAATGTATTGAAAATGGGCTAATGGAGAGTCCGTCTATGACCATTGATCATTCAGTTTTGGTTTCAAAAATGATGGAGACCTTATTAAAAGATGCGAAAAATGGTTAGTGGATTAAAGCACAAGCTTTTCAAAAAAATTGTCTCCGGACTCGAAGGAGTTTATGATACAAGAGAAGCAGAAAATATAGCCAGATATTATCTGGAAGACAAGACCTTTGAAAATCCTGATACTGCGGAGGGCATAATGGATGAGCTTGCGATGGATATCATTGACCTAAGGAAAAAGAAACCCTTTCAATATGTAGTGGGTAAAGCTTATTTCTACGACCAGTTGTATCATGTCAATGAAAATGTTTTGATCCCAAGGCCTGAAACAGAGGAGTTGGTTTATATTTCAAATAAAATGATTGGCCAACAAATGACTGACAAACTTAATGCATTAGACATTGGCTGTGGAAGTGGATGTCTGGGTCTGAGTCTGGCCAGGTCTTGTAAGGTGATCAAAAAATTGGATTTACTTGACATTTCAGCCAGTGCACTTGAGGTGGCGAAGAAAAATGCAGGATCTACCGAACTCGATTGTGAGTTTCTCCAAATTGATTTCTTAAATGAAGAAAACTGGGAGGGATTATCCGGCTATGATGTGATCTTGAGCAACCCACCTTATATTGATACATCGGAAGCAAAAACCATGGAATCCAATGTCCTGGATTATGAGCCTCATGTGGCCTTATTTGCTGAACCACCTACGCTATTCTACGAAAAAATTGCAAAATTTTCGGCCTTATCAGATCGAAAGATCTTTGTCGCAGTAGAGTGCAATCCTATTTTTATTGAAAAAGTTGTTTCAATATTTGAAGCTAGCGAAGCTAAAAATATCATTGTACACAAAGATCTACAAGGCAAGGACCGTCATCTTACATGCAACTATTCCTAGAACTACTTTCTTTTTAGGAAGAGCTTACAGAATGATAAATATTTTATAGTGATTTAATATCACAGCATTGTTTCGTGTCGTAGAATGTTTTGTTACTTTTGCACACCAAGTTGGCAAAACAGTGCCACTGTAACCAAATTTCCACTGTAGTCAAAAATTAAAATAAGAAGATTATGATCTACAGCTTCGCAAAAAACACCAGCAGACTCAAAGAAATAACTGACTACAAGGAAGCCAGCTGGATCAACTTATACCCTCCTTTCGAGCATGGAGAGTTGGATGAAATAAGCGAAGCATTCAATATTCCTCTTGACTTTTTGACAGATTCACTCGATATTGATGAAAGGTCGCGTTACGAAAAAGATGAAGATTCGACCCTCATCCTCATCAATACCCCCATTTTGAATGACGATGCCAAAGACAGCGAAGCCATTTATATAACAGTACCGGTAGGTGTGATCATCTGTGACCGCATCATCATCACCGTTACAGCCAGGGAAAACCCTATCCTGGAAAAATTTATGGAGGATAAGGTCAAGAACTTTGACCCTAATGACAAACAGCTCTTTGTCCTGCAGATCTTTGAACAAACGGTGTACAGATTCCTGGATTGTTTGAAAAAGCTCAACCTCAAACGCAATCTGATCGAACAAGAATTGTACAACAGCAGTAGAAATGAGGAATTGCAGCAGTTGCTCAGGATTGAGAAGAGTTTGGTCTACTTCGTGAACAGTTTGTCCGCCAATGATCTTTTGAAAATGAAAATCAAAAGAACCGACTTGCTGAAAATTTCAGAAATGGAAAATCATTCTGACTTATTTGAAGACATCATCATTGACAACGGCCAGGCCCTTGAAATGTCTAATGTCTATACCAACATCCTTGGAAGTACGATGGAAGCTTACACCACCATTATTTCCAACAATATGAACATCTTTATCCACAGGCTGACGATCGTCACCATCATCTTGATGGTACCAACCCTGGTGGCCAGCTTTTATGGTATGAACCTGGAGTATCTCCCGTTCAGAACAAGCAAATGGGCCTTCCCTTTCATCATCATCTTTTCAATCATCCTGGGTTTTGGACTTATCGCGTGGTTCAGAAGGAACAGAAGATTCTAAACAATCATTAGATTTTATTCAACGAGACCCTTTACCACGTCATCCGGGATTAGATAATATCAATTCTATCTGCCATTAATATTCCATAAGTAATTGAATATCAGCGTATTATGGCACGTGTAGCTTTAAATAATTATTTATTAACATTACAGTAATATTATGAAATTTCGTAATGTCAAGACTTTCAGGGTTTTACCTTTGTTATCAACACTGTGTGGATAACTTTAAGTTTTTTCATTCTAAAATTAGATTAAAAATTTTCTTAATTTGTACTGCCGAGAGTAATCAAAAGCAACAATCGTTTAAGAGTAAAAAATACCTTTCTTCTTAAACATCAACCAACTCATTTAGAGGCAATTAATAATACGAGAAAAAACTATACGTCTTTTTCTTATATAAATTTTTCTCTCTAAAAATAAGGTGGTACTTTTGACTCCCCGAAGAAAAAATATATATGAAAAAAGTAGTTATAAACACTTGAAAAAGATAACTAACAGTATAAATAATAGACCATGACAGCACAATTAGAACCAATTTTAGTAGAAAATCCCGGCCGATTTGTTTTATTCCCTATAGAGCACCAGGACATATGGCACTACTATAAGCTTAGTGAGGCCTGTATCTGGACAGCGGAAGAAATAGATCTCAGCCAGGACACTACAGATTGGAACGACAAGCTGAATGATGATGAGAGACACTTCATCAAACACGTGCTGGCATTCTTCGCTGCAAGCGATGGCATCGTGAACGAAAACCTGGCTGAAAACATGGTCAGAGAAGTTCAATACACAGAAGCCAAGTTTTTCTACGGATTTCAGATCATGATGGAAAACATCCATTCTGAGACTTATTCTTTATTGATCGACACTTATATAAAAGACGCAAAAGAGAAGTCTTTTCTTCTCAATGCATTGGACACCATCCCTTGTGTTGGTAAAAAAGCTGATTGGGCTTTGAAATGGATCGAAGGGGGAAGTTTTCAGGAAAGATTGATCGCTTTTGCTGCTGTCGAAGGTATATTTTTCTCTGGTTCGTTTTGCTCTATTTTCTGGTTGAAGAAAAGGGGTTTGATGCCTGGTCTGACATTCAGCAATGAACTTATTTCAAGAGATGAAGGAATGCACTGTGATTTCGCTTGTTTGCTGTACAACGAACACATTGTCAACAAGCTTCCAAAAGAAACCATCACTCAGATCATCACAGAAGCTGTAGAAATCGAGAAAGAATTCGTGACCGATGCCATCCCTGTTAAACTGATAGGAATGAACGCAGAAATGATGTGTACATACATTGAGTTTGTTGCAGACAGATTATTATTCGCATTGGGCAATGAAAAAGTATATAATGTAGAAAACCCATTCCCGTGGATGGATATGATTTCAATACAAGGTAAAACCAACTTCTTTGAAAGAAGAGTCGGGGACTACCAAAAAGCTGGAGTTGTGGTTTCAGACAAAGAATCACAAGTTTTTTCACTAGATGCAGATTTCTAGAAAACTACACATACTCAATTCCATAACCGAAATCAACATTATTCACCAACAAAAAAACTAAGGTAACATGCAAGTCATCAAAAGGAGTGGAAAGAGAGAAGCGGTAAGCTTTGACAAAATCACTGCGCGCATCAAAAAATTATGCTACGGTCTCAATCAAGATTATGTTGATTCCATCGAGATTGCTAAAAAAGTAATTCAGGGCCTATACGATGGTGTGAGTACTACTGAGTTGGATAACCTGGCTGCAGAAACAGCGGCATCTATGGCTATTATCCATCCTGATTATGCATTACTGGCAGCAAGAATCGCTGTCAGCAATTTACACAAGAACACAGACAAATCGTTCTCCAGTACAGTAGACGCTTTGTATCACTATATTGACCCGGTCAATGGCCAGAAGGCAGGTCTTATCGGTGACAGCACGTATGAGATTGTCATGAAGCATGCGGACAGACTCAATTCTGCTATTATTTATGACAGAGACTACGATTTCGACTACTTTGGTTTCAAAACATTGGAGCGTTCTTATCTCCTGAAGATGGATGGTCATGTGGTCGAACGTCCACAGCACATGTTGATGAGAGCTTCTGTTGGTATCCATGGTGAAGATATTGAAGCTGCAGTAAAGACCTACCATCTCATGTCTGAGAAATGGTTTATCCACGCCACTCCTACCCTCTTCAATGCCGGTACTCCTAAGCCTCAGTTGAGTTCATGTTTCCTTTTGAGTATGACTGAAGACAGTATCTCCGGTATTTTCGAAACGCTTAGCAGAAGTGCCAAAATCTCACAGTCTGCAGGTGGTATAGGTTTATCAATACACAACATCAGAGCAAAAGGTTCTTATATCAAAGGAACAGGTGGTACATCAAATGGCATCATCCCAATGTTGAGAGTCTTCAATGACACTGCCAGATATGTAGATCAGGGAGGTGGAAAAAGAAAAGGAGCTTTTGCGGTATACCTCGAGCCATGGCACGCAGATGTTATGGACTTCCTGGAGTTGAAGAAAAATACAGGAAAGGAAGAACTCAGAGCAAGAGATTTGTTCTACGCCATGTGGATTCCGGATCTGTTTATGGAGCGTGTAAAAGCAAATGGAAAATGGTCACTTTTCTGTCCAAACGAAGCACCGGGTTTGTATGATACCTACGGCAAAGACTTTGAAACTTTGTACGAAAAGTACGAGATGGAAGGCAAAGCAAGAGAAGTGATCAATGCTCAGGAATTGTGGTTCAACATTCTTGAGTCACAAATAGAAACAGGTACACCTTACCTTTTATACAAAGACGCAGCAAATACAAAGTCGAACCAGAAAAATCTGGGAACCATCAGATCATCAAATCTCTGTACAGAGATCATGGAGTACACCTCCAAAGATGAGGTTGCCGTTTGTAACCTTGCATCACTAAGTCTTCCAAGATTTGTAGACAAAGACAGCAAAACTTTTGACTTTGCGAAGCTGCATGAGATCACCAGAGTGGTAACACGCAACCTGAATAAGATCATCGACATCAACTACTACCCTATCGAAGAAGCCAGAAACTCCAACATGAGACACAGGCCTATCGGTATCGGAGTACAAGGACTTGCAGACGTATTTTTGTTGATGCGTATGGCTTTTGATAGTCCGGAGGCTGCCCAGCTGAATAAAGACATCTTCGAAACCATTTATCATGCTGCCATTAGCGAATCCAACAAATTAGCAAAAGAAGAAGGTCCTTATACCACATTCCAGGGATCTCCTGCAAGCCAGGGTGTATTCCAGTTTGACATGTGGAATGTTGCACCAAGCGACAGATACAACTGGACAGCTCTTAAAAATGAAGTTAAAAGTACCGGTCTGAGAAACAGCTTGTTGCTAGCACCAATGCCAACAGCAAGCACTTCACAAATATTGGGCAATAACGAATGTTTTGAGCCATATACTTCCAATCTCTACACAAGAAGAACTCTTTCAGGAGAATTCATTGTGGTAAACAAACACTTATTGAACGACTTGATTCAATTGGGCTTGTGGGATGAGGAAATGAAACAAATCCTGATGGCCAGCAACGGTAGCGTTCAGAACATCCAGGGTTTGCCACAGGAAATCAAAGACATGTACAAAACAGCTTATGAGCTGTCTCAAAAGGCAATCATTGATATGGCTGCGGACAGAGGTGCCTTCATATGCCAGAGTCAGAGTCTTAACCTTTTCATGGAAAGTCCAAACAATAAAAAATTGTCCAGCATGCACTTCTATGCATGGTCTAAGGGCTTGAAAACAGGAATGTATTATTTGAGAAGCAAGGCTGCGGTAGACCCGATCAAGTTTACACTTAGCGACAAACACCAAAGAATTCAGGCAAAGGTATCAGTACCTGTTGCAGCAGAAATCGAGCAGGAAGTAATCGACGTAAAACCAGAACCAGCTAAAATGGTAGAACCAATCGCCATGACAGAAGGAATGGTTTGTACAATGGAAGAAGGCTGCATCATGTGCGGCTCATAATAAAGTTGAAGCAATACGAAACTCCAGACAAAGCCACTGATGACCTCAGTGGCTTTGTCGTTTTAAATAGTTATGCAAACGATGCCACCATGCTTTTACCAATATGCTCTATGGTTCTATGTCGCTGGATTACCCCGACCAGAAAGAGAGCCGGCTAATTAGTCAAAATCTACGCCACTTTACAATCTACGGCATCCATGAAGATCATCCCGTATCCTTGGCTTCACTCATGCATTTTGTCATGATTTTTGGACAAAAATCCCGCCAAAATGAAGCTGAAGTTGATACTGTTGGTCTATAATCATTACACCCCATTCGGGGTTTTTGCCTTGTCAATACAACAATCTATTGTGTCCACTTTCGGTGAATTTCTGCGTAAATTTCAGCGATTTCAGCGAGAAAGGTATGGTCGAGCACATTCAACACCTTCGGAGTTGGAGGATTTCATTTTTATCCCATACCCTAAACTGCACTGCGTTAGTACAGGGTTATTCATGCATTTATGCCCCTGGATTACCTCGACCCTGAAGAGAGTCGGCTGAAAAGTCACAATATATGTCACAATGCAATCTCAGCCGTCCATGCCACTATGCCTTATTTCCCGAAAGTTGAGCCTGGCAAATCGTACGCAACATCAAGTCAGAGCAATCCACAATTAGCAAATTGAAGTATCAAAAGACTGCAGGATTGAAAAATCACAGCAATAGAAAATTCTACCATTAAATAATTACAGAACTAGATCATTAGATAATTAGATCATTACACCATTACACCATTAGATCATTCTCAATCCTCAATGCCGAGAATCTCAATCCTGTTGTTAACTTCGTGATCGGCGGGACTGCATTCAACACCATCGAGGCAATGATTGATGATGTTGGTCTCACCTTCCCCAAGAGCGATTACGCGCAAAGCTTCAACCCCATTGTCGGTGAGATATTTTTTGACCCTCTCAGCCCTTTTCTGGCTTAGTTTGTAATTGTTGACGGCATTCCCTCTGGAATCTGTAAAAGCTATCAATTGAATGAGCATACTGGGGTGTTTGATCATGGCATTGGCCAAATCATCCATGAAGTCTTCAGCAAAAGCATTCAGAATGACTTCTTCGTCCTTGAAGGATAATCCTTCAATAATGAATTTTTGGCCCTGGAGTATTGGGCGGACTTCTTCAGATGGCTGATCTCCGGTTTCGGGGCTGAGGGCAATGGTAAATTCCTGCTGAGCTTCCTTCCCGGCAGTATAAACTAGATATTGCTTCTGATAAGTTTCTGCTTCTACCTTAAAGAGGTATTGTTTGTCCTCCGTAATGTTTAACCTCAACAACCCCTCCTCATCAGATGTATAATAAGCAAGTTGGTCAGGTAAAAAACCAAAAAGGCTGTCTATACTTCTATCGTCCTCGGTATTGATGAGTTGCAGATCACCTCCTCTGACAGTTGCCTTCATAGAGCCAACTGGAACCTCGCTTACCCTTACCTTGATACCTGAAATTGATTTGAATTGTAGAATATCCAACAAATTAATGGTCAACTCGTGGATTGGGGCTGGCATTTCTTTTCTAATAATGCTTTTTAGGGACCTGAAAGAATAGATATCATCGCCTCCTTTTCCGCCTTTCCTGGCACTATTGAAGTACCCGGATTTATAGCTTTCATCCAAATACAAGCCGAAATCATCAGCATCAGAATTGAATGGGCCTTGTAAAAGAATAGGAGCTGTCCACTTCCCCTCCTGAAAGAAACTCAGGTAGAGATCAAATCCGCCTTTTCCTCCCGGCCTGTTGCTGGCGAAACTCAGAATATCATTTCCCAATAATTTTGGAAAGGCTTCATTGTAAGCTGTGTTCAAATTTTCCAGTGGTTCGACAACCAATCCTGTGCGAAGATCAATGATTTTTAAATCAAGTTTTTCTTCTGAACCTTTGGGTCTTACCGCAGCAATGATCAAATCATTTCCCATTGGTTGCGGATGAAATATCTGGAGATATGAGTTACTTTGTGAAATGACCTCCTCATTTTGATTATTCAGGTCATATCGTATCATCACATTGCTGGTATCTGAGCTTCTGGTGAAAAAAATGGTATGCTGCAGACTCCCAAATGGACCTTCATGCATAGGGGTATTAATAACTGGAACCGATACCTTTTGCCGGTCTGTGGTAGCCATCAGAATATCAAAGTTCGCTGTTGCTTTATTTTTGGGACTGTAGTCAGAGACGAAATACAATTTGTCAGCAATAATTGACGGACAAAACTCATTGCCTTTGGTATTGAGCCAGCCGACATTGTTGATCTGTACCGTTTTTACAACAGCACTATCAATGAACCATTGTGCAGACAATTGGGCATTATTTGCAAAAAATAAAAAAACAAATATGTTCAATGCAAATTTCATCATTAGAAAAATCTTGGATTAATACCTGGATTGATGATTTGCTTTTTGTTGAACTGGTAACGAGCACCTAACTCAAGACTTCCCCATTGTACTGCCTGCAGTTTTGACAAATCATAATCATAGGAAATGCAAAAGAAGCCCTGTTCAAATAATCTGAAACCGGCAGTGAAAGAAAGAGACTTGTAAAGATTTGATGTAAAGCCGGAGGCCAGCCGATATGACAGGCCAAATTCGTAATCATTGTTGATGATAAAATTGTTATTGATGTCAAGATTTATAGGTAACCCTGAAACATGCCTGCCATACGCCTGAATGATCCATTTTTTATTTTTATCGATCGTAAACTCGTGCCCTGCCATAAAACTGAGCTGGAATTTTTTTCCAGTTTTAAATGGCTCACCTTCATTGCCAAAAGGTGTAGAGAATATGGTTGGAGCAGACACTCCAAAGTAATCATTTTTCAACCTCAGATAAATGCCTGTTCCGACGATAAAACTATTGCCAACTGCCGAAGCATTGACCAATGCGGCATCCTCCGTGACACCATCATACACAAATAAGTCCGGATCATTGTAATTGAATGAAAAATTTTCTACTCCTGCCTGCAAACCAAGTGAAAGTAGGCGATCTTTGTCAAATTTCAATTGATAGGCATACTGAGCTTGTGCTGAAGTAAATCTTGAAATTCCTATTGTTTGCCTTTGCAACAACAATCCGAGTCCATTGTTCTGACCATAAACCGGTCCGTCAACTGTAAATAGCTGATATCCTGGTGCTCCATCAAATCCGAGCCATTGGGACCTGTAAAATGCACCTATTTCCGGAGCACCCTCCAAGCCTACGTAGGCTGGGTTAACGGTTGATTTGCCGTACATAAATTGAGACAACATTCCTTGTTGTTGGGCATTGGCAAAACTGATGATCAGCATAGAGGATAATATGGCAAGCATCTTCCTCATCGTTTCAACATTATAAATCCGGAATTGTGCAGTCCATCTGATTCCAGCACATAAAAATAAGTACCTTCTGGCAGTGGACTGCCATTGTACTTGCCGTCCCAGTTGTTGGTGTAATTGGTACTTTCGAAGACCTTGTCACCCCATTGCGTAAAAATTACAATGTTGTGGTTTGGTAATTGCTCTATGCAATCTATAATCAGAAAATCATTGACTCCATCAGCGTTTGGTGTAATTACATTGGGCACTTTGCAAATCAATTCACTTTCTTCGCGACTTATGACAAGATGTGTATCATTGCACTGTTCAATACATCTCTTGCTGCATGCTTCAATTGGTATTTTGTACAATTTATTCTTACCCTTCAACAAGATCTCAAATGTACCATCTGAAGAAGAATCAATTTCGTAATCTTCACCTTCCGCCAAAAACAAATTGAATTTGCTGGTATCAATATTTGTCGGTAAATATGTGAGTTTTTCTACGTTTGAATCATTGCCAGATAAAAGTATGGTATCCGGGGAGGCTATATCCTTAGCTGCTATTATGATCAATGCTGTGTCCCTGGAGAAATCTCTACAGATGTCGTAATTGAGCGACAACAGCACATGCGTTGTATCAGACTTAAAATTGTAAAGTTTAAGCACATTATCGTCTTCATTTTCAAGAATAACTTCATCCTCGATTATCCTCCAAAAATATTGCACACTATCTGGTCTGTCTGCATTAAAGATTCTTATGGTATCATTCAGGTCACAAATTTGTAAACCGAGATCCGAGGTAATGTCAGCGAGTACTTTTGGTTGGTCAGCTTTGTGTACGAACACATCATCAAAAGTGTCTGAATAACATTCCTTCCTCTTGGATCTGATGCGCAGGCGGCTAAATTGTGGAACCAGATTGCCGGTTCTGAATTGAAAACATGAATCTACACCTTCAAAGATGATGTTTCTGTCTGGGAATGTGGATATCGAATATTGTAATCCCGGCTCACGGGGCTGTGATTTAAGGCATAAGTCAATGGGAACATTGCCCGTGTCACAAATATCTAAATTTTCTATATCGAAAGCTGGGGCTTCGATTGCAGCCTTTATGTTCACTGTTACAGGGTTTGATACTTCCGATTTACAAAACCCCTTTACCTCTCTGACGGTATAATCTCCCTGTAACTTGTCAGGAATGTCAATCCATCCCAGTTTTCCTTTGGTAATAACTTCCGCTCCTGTAGCGAGGGTCCACAAATAAGAACTTCCTATACTTAAGTTCGATGGTGAAAGGAATAGACTATCACCATAACAAATACTATCTATAGGCATTATTGTGGGCTTGAGCGGCCGGTCAATTTTTATGAGATTTACGGTGTCTGAAGTTGCAGGCTTACAGCTTCCGTTTTTGCCCACCAAGAAATAATTGCCGTCCTTGATTGGGTCTTTGAGCAATAATTCTCTGGCTGATGTCAAAAGAATACTATCAGGTAAATGCCACTCATATTGAGGGAAAGAATCCTTGGTAGACATTTTGACTTGATCGCCTTCACAATAGAAGGCACCCATTTCAAGACCAATCCGGTCTGATTTGTTATTTTTAGGGATTAAAATTTCTTCAATATTGCTGATGCAGATACCATTTCTCACTTCTAATCTGTACCTGCCATAAATACCGTCACCAGTTTTTTTAACAAACGGTACCTTTCTTGTTGACCGGAAATTCGATGGACCAAACCAGTTATAGGTAAAGCTTCCGGTGTCAGGCAATGTGACCGGTATTAGTCTGAAGGAGTCTTGAGTAAATTCCGCACATGGGTCGTAATCGGTATTAAGCCTGAGCAACTGGGGGCGAACATTTACCCTTATAAATGTGTCTTTGGTGCCTGTACAAGCTCCTGGCTGAACAATGGTGATGCTATAATTACCCGTAAATCCAGGTACAGACAAGCTTGGTTGATTGCCCGTGATACCGTTGGGCCCTTTCCATGTATAAGTCGCGCCCTCAACAGTATTTACTGAAAGTCGCATGGAGTCGCCCTGACAAGTTCCTGGTCGGTCTGCATTGATTTTTACATTGAGTGAGCCCGAAACAACAATCTCCAGCTCATTACCTGACGAAATTTTACATCCATTTAAAAATCCCGTGGCTCTATATTTTCCAGAATTGGACAACACCACTGAGTCAGTTCTAAATGCAGGGCCTGTGAATATCAATTGTCCATTTTTTAGCCACTGGATAGAATCATAATTTGAAGAAGAAGATATAACTAATCCTGAACCCACACATAACGATGAAGGGCCTTCAATGATAAAACTGTCGGGTTTGGAAACCGTCACCAGTAAAGACGAAGGCGTCGATTTGCACCCATATGTTGTTGCTGTCACCAAAATTTTATCCTTGGTATCATTCAAAAGGCTGTCTGCCAAAATTATTGAAGGTCCTGCAATAATTTTACCTGAAGAAAACTGCCAGCTATAGGTGTATTCTGCCTGTGGATTAAATACTGCCAGACTTTTACTTTCAGATGCGCACAAACTTACAGAATCATTGACAATAGGACTATCCACAATGAAAGGTTCAAGGTTGAGGGTATCTGAAATACTTGTTAGGCAGCCGTTTTGCTTGACCTGTAGAGCAATTTCAACGGTATCAGTCAATACAAATTGAAGTTGAGGATCGTCTTGTGTTGAAAATCTTTGTCCATTTCTTATCCATAAATATTCCACATTCCCACCCAATGGTGATGCATTTAGGGTGACTGTATCACCAATACACCTATTTGTGGGCTTGATCATGAATTCAGGTCGATATGATTCTTTTGCAGGTACCACAATGGATTTATTTATAGTACAAGCTCCAATTACTAGTGAAAGCATGTAGGTGCCGGCACTTTGAGCACTTACATAAGTAAGGTTGGCTTGCTTGCCAATCGTATCGCCTTGTCTGAGCCAGTAAACGCTAGCTCCGGCTTTTGTAACGACAGCCTGGTCTAGTCCCGAGTTGAGAAAAAGCGTATCTCCTCCACAAGCGCCATATGCAAAACCCGGGCTAATGCTGTCCTGAACATCGAAGTATTTTACACAGCTTGCAATATTGCCCGCGCAATCCTCTGCCAGAAAAATGATAGAACTCTTTGTCTTATCTGGTCTGAGGATGATTTCCTGTTGCGACCCAACAGTTGAGGTGTCCCCACCAAACACATATTTTCGTGTTTTTATATCTGAAGCGAAATCAGAAACTGGAGGAAATATAGTATTAAAACTACACTCAGGAAACAAGACTAAGGTATCCTGCGAGCAGTCATTGAAACTGGGAATCTCATCATCCAGAACAATCAGATCAACGGTGTCAACACTTACGTTTCCACAGCTATCTCGGGCAATGATGTCAAATTTTTGGAATAAAAGTGTGTCTTTTCCACTGCAAAAAACCAATTCCTCAAAAGTGGTTGAGATGGCAGGCATTGTGGACCGCTGTAGCGTATCGTAAGATCCTGATTTACGTATGAAAGTTGTTGTGGAATGACAATTGTCTACTGCATTTGCCAAAGCTTTATTTTCCAGCCAATCAGAGATTAGCATTCTTTGATCCATTGTATCCTTGTTGAGAATAAATAAGTCCTGCGCTTTATTTTCGAAAACAGGTCCTTTTTGATCTACAACCAGGATATTTTGCACTTTTGTTGAGCTATTGCTACATACGTCAGAAGCAGTGTAAGTTCTCCGGATTCTGGGGAAACAGGCATTGTTTGAAACTACGGTATCGCGGAATGAAAAGCTGACAGGACTACAAATGTCCGTAATGAAGGGTGCTGGAGGATTTGTGATGCTGGGATCTTCACAAGATAGAGTGATATCTGACTCAACACTAATGATCGGAGGCTGCAGATCTGATACAACAATTCTCTGTTTCATAGTATCAGCGTTCCCGCATTTATCGGTAGCAATCCAGCTGCGCTGCAGGACGTAATTGTAATGCGCGCATGAAAGGCTGTCGCTAGACTTTGTTGAGGACTGCGAAAATTTTATTGTAACATTTTGATCGCAATAATCAATCACATTGACAGTTGAATCAGGAATAGCATTACAAGTCACTGTCAAATCCTCCGGGGCACTGATCACAGGAGGTACATCGTCACGGATTCTAAATCTACCGGTTACGGCCTTATTGTTCCCACATGTATCTGTGACGAAAAAACTTACATCTATTGACCAGTTGCAGGCATTTGAAGGTATGGCGGGGTACGGCCCTGTAGCAATATCTCCGGACCCCTGCATTCCTGCATTTGTGGAATATATGAAGTTTTGCCATTTACTTTTGCCTCCGCAACCATCGGCCACCACTGCATTTCCGCTATTTTTGATCCAGTTGACAAGACTATCCCTGATGCCGATGCTGCAGGATTTCTGCACATTAAAATCAGCTTGTTTTATTACTATCGGGCCACTGTTCTCGATTTTAAAAGAAGCAAAAAGTGTGTCACTTTTGTTTCCTGCCTGATCCTGGGCATAAAAGCCTACGGTTACCGCTCTGTTTTTGGCACACGACAATACCTTTAGACTATCAAATAAGGTGATGGCCTTGCCAAGAGTAATTGTAGCTCTTATGTTCACATTTCCACCATTGTCCACAGCGGTAGCTCCGGCATTGTTATTGTACCAGGATTGTAGTCTGACAATAACGTTAACAGTCAGACAATTGACGGAATCATTCAAAGGAGCCTTCGTAAATACAGGGGGTGTAGTGTCCTGGCTCCTTAAAATCAATCCGGTAAATAGAAAGCAAATGGTTGCGTAAACCTTCCATTGCTTAAATAGATACATTCAGGTCGGATTTTGCAACAAAAATACATATCCCCTTTAATATGATGGTCATCATCGTTTTGTTTTTGAAATTAAATCTTTCTGATTTGCGTTATTAAGTCGCAAACGTCTCCAATCTTTGGTACAATTCAGTTTGTAAAACATGGATAGTTCGCATGAAAAATATAAAACAAATTCTATTGAATACAGCTTATGGCATAAAGGCAAAACTATCCATATATCTTTTGTTCTTTCTCAGCGTTTACCCTCTATTTGGACAAGATGTTGCCTACTTTCTATCCAGGAAGCCCACGACTCCTTCAAACGCAGATTTTAAGGCTTCTCTTATCTCACATGCCAAATTATTTATTGGACAAGCATATGAGGCTGGCACCTTAGACGGCAAAGAGACCGAATCTTTGGTCATCAATCTCAACGGAATGGATTGTATAACATTTGTGGAATACGCTTTGGCGATGGAGTCTTGTCCTGATGAAGCATGTATCTCCTCTGAAATCTTGAACATGCGCTACAGGAATGGCCAACTTACCGATTATTCCAGCAGACTTCATTACTTGTCAGAATGGTTGTTTCAACTGCTGAGCAAAGGTGCTTACAGCCAAATCCTGGGCGACAGTGAGCATTGTTTCGAACCCGAGCTCAGTTTCATGAGCACCCACTCAAATTTTTATCCCGAACTCAAAAATAACCCGGCAATGATCAAGGCAATTGCTTCTGCTGAAGCCGAATTTAATGCAAAAAAAATTGGTTTTCCCTATTTCAGCAGAGCGAGCTTTAAGCATGCCGATTTAAGACACGGCGATATTCTTGCATTCAAATCAAAAACAAAAGGTCTTGATTTTGACCATGTGGGTTTTGCAATCAAAGATGGCAATCAAATGAAATTGCTTCATGCATCACTTGAAAAGAAACAAGTTATCATCAGTAAGGAAACTGTTTTTGATTATTTGAACAGGGTTAAAAAATATGATGGAGTGGTGGTTATCAGATAAGTTTACATAAATCGAAGCCAAACTTCTGTTGCTCCACCATTGTTGATCAGTTTTTTGATCCCAACCCGATGATCGTGATCCAAAATGGAGTGTATTTCATTTCGAAGTATGCCTTCTCCCCTACCATGAACTACAGTCACAGGACTTCTTCTGTTGGTATAAGCCTCATCGATAAAGTCCCTGAAAGCCTTGATTTGATAGTCGGAAATTTTAGAGGTACCGTCATTTTTCAAAGAGGGATTCAATTTATCAATATGAAGATCAATGAGATATTTATTGACTTTTATCCGGGAATAAGATGATTTTTTAGAAACCTCGGATTCATGGTCCATCAGATCGTTGAGAAATGCGTCAACGTCAAAACTTACCTGTTTTTCAATATCTTGCGTACTTATCTTTTCGTGATCTGCCACGACAATTTTTCCATCCACGTTGACGCGTGCTTTTCCGTCTTTGTTTTTACCTTCGTATTTACCCACACGGCCTGAGGGCAATACCACCAGATCTCCGATCCAAAAGTCCATAACACATGTTTATTTGCGAACAGGGTTTTGGTAAAAAAACCTGACTACTTCGCTTTTGCTATTAACATGTAATTTCTTGTAAATGTTTTTTACGTGAAATCTTACGGCATCGATGGTGATGTTGTAGCGATCGGCTATAAGTTTATAACTCAAGCCATCCTTTATGCCTATTGCGACATCATATTCTCTTGCTGTGAGATCTTCCATGGTCTTGCCCTGTGTTCCCTGACTAAAGTGTTCAACCACTTTTCGGGCAATGCTGGGGGTCATGGCAGATCCGCCATTCACAACATCGCACACACTTTTGTATATCTCCTCAAAACTTCCTCCCTTAGTCAGATATCCCAAAGCTCCATTACATAAAGCCTGGAAGATGTACTTGGCTTCATCATGGAGGGTAAGTACAATAACATCAGCGTTGGGAACCAATTTTTTAATGGCGGGTATTTCATTGATACCTATCTCACCTCCTGCAAGATTTACGTCAAGCAAAATACAGTTTAACTTCTCATATTCATAGTAGTACTTATTGACAAATTCCGAAACTGATTCAGACATATTTAGCACGTGAATTCCCTTCTTAACAAAAAGATTCTGAAGATAATGAGCGAAAGAAACATCATCTTCAATAATGGCAATAAAGGGATGGATGAGCATAAAATCAGGTTTTGTAAAATCCGAAGTAGAATGAGAATGGTTTTGGGAGTTGAACAAATATAATAAAAATGGGTGGAAAAAGATGCACCATTTGCACATGCCCCTGACAGCTACATGAATATGTAGGTCATTTTAGTAAAGCAGGAACAAAAGCTCGTATTTTCCAGTTTATAATTGGGATTAGATCATCAAAAAATTACTTTTGCAACTTAAATTTAGAAATGGCAAAAATTACCTTTAAGTTTGAAGATACCTCAATACCAACCGTAGTTGTAGAAAATGCTGAAGAAGGATACAGCATTCTTGAGGTAACAGAGGACTTTGACATACACCTCAACCACAATTGCGGCGGTGTTTGCGCTTGTAGCACCTGTCATATTTATGTAAACAAAGGCGAAGACAGCCTTGAAGAAATTTCTGACAAAGAAGAAGACTTTATTGACCGAGCCATCAATCCAAGACTGGAATCAAGATTGGCTTGCCAGTGCATCATTCTCGATGAGGATGCAGTTATAGAAGTGGAAATTCCTGATCAGAAAAGAATTATTGGACACGAACATTAATCAGCATACAACATGAGTTTTGAAAATATAGAAAATCTTCCCATCGACTGGGCAGACCATGAAGACATAGCAATAAAGCTTTATGAGCGATTTGGCGATGATTTCAATGAAGGAAAAATTTACAGAATCAGATTCACAGAATTGATTGAATGGGTTTTGGAAATTCCAAATTTTAAAGGCGAACGCGATCAATGCAGCGAAGGCCATCTTGAACAAATACAGGCAAAGTGGGTATACGAGTGGAGAGATAACCAATAAGACTCCAATGATAGACCACAAAGAGTTCAGGGCCATAAAGGCATTCGTTTTTGATGTAGATGGAGTATTTACCAATAGTGACATCCTGATTACTGATCAGGGAGAAATGTTGCGTTTGATGAATACCCGGGATGGCCAGGGTGTAAAGTTTGCACTTGACAATGGTTATCTCGTTTTTATCATCACAAAAGGAGCGTCTCCCGGAGTGAGAAAAAGATTTGAATTGCTTGGATTGACCGAAATTCACGACAAAGTGAGTGATAAGAAGGAAGTCTTGCTTGACATCTGTCAACGCTTTGGTTTGAAAAAACATGAAGTACTTTACATGGGCGATGACATTCCAGATTTGTTGTTGTTTGATGAAGTTGGCATTTCTTCATGCCCTGCAGATGCTGCTGTAGATGTACTTACTCAGGCAAAGTATATTTCTCCACTTGACGGAGGCAAAGGTTGCGTTCGGGAAATAATTGAGAGGGTCATGCGTATTCAGGACAAATGGGTGGTTTGACATGTTCGATTATGTCAAAATATTAAGACCCCTCAATCTCATCATCATTGCATCTACGCAGGTCTTAATGTATTTTCTCATCGTAATTCCATTCATCAAAAGCAACAATCTACCACCATTACTTGATCAGTTTCAGATCATCTTATTCATCATGGTCACGGTACTAATTGCCGCAGGTGGCAACATAATCAATGATATTTTTGATGTTGAGCTAGATTTGATCAATAAGCCGGAACATACCTATGTAGGATATACAATCAGCAGAAAAGGAGCCTGGATCTTGTACGCATTTTTAACAGCAGTTGGGGGCATTATTACCATTTATTTGGGTTACCTTGTTGAAAAACAAAGTTTGATGTGGATCTACCCACTTGCAGTAATCCTCTTATTTTTTTATAGCAGCCATTTAAAGTACACATTTTTAATAGGTAATATAATCGTTGCTTTTTTTACCGCATTTGTGATATGGATTCTTTTGTTGAGCCACGACGCGCTTTTGCTCCAACCCCACCACCCTTCTGTAAAACTGCTCATCGCATTTGGTTCATTTTCCTTTTTAGCCAATCTGATGAGGGAAATTGTCAAGGACCTGGAAGATAAAGAAGGAGACTTACAAGTTGGAGCAAAAACACTTGGTGTTTCTATGCCTTTAAAAAACGTAAAAAATTACATTTTTTCTATTGCCTTTCTTCTTTTCAGCGGACTTATTTGGAGCAGTCAATTTTATATGCCTGAACTTTATGATTTCAGAACGTCAATATTTATATGGGTATTTTTGATTGCGCCACTTGTTTTAATGATGCTGAAGCTTTCAAAAGCTTCGGATAAAAAAGGCTTTGGTGCTGTGAGCAGGTTTTTAAAAATGTATATGCTTGCAGGTCTTATACTTTGCATTCTTTTAAGTGAAAATATAGCCAATGCTGCACAGTAATTTGAAATTCGTCCTAGGTTCGCAGTCTCCAAGGAGACAGGAATTGCTTAAGCATATCGTCAACGACTTCAGGACCTACGTGCTTGATGTTGATGAATCTTTCCCTGTTGATATGCCTGTAAGTCAGGTGGCAGAATATCTTGCAAATAAGAAATCTACAGCTATTTGGAATCACCTTGATGAGGAAGTCATATTACTCACCGCTGATAGCATAGTGGTCTGTGGCGATACCATTTTGAATAAGCCCGAAGATGAGCTACATGCAACCAAAATGCTTGAAATGATATCCGGTCGAAGGCATGAGGTACACACTGCCTTTTGCCTTAAAACAAAAGACAAAACCTATAGTGAAAGGGTGATCGCAGAAGTAGAATTTGGGCCATTGTCTTCTGAATCCATTTCCCACTATATTCGCACTTTTCGACCTTATGACAAAGCTGGTGCCTACGGCATACAAGAGTGGATAGGCTTCATTGGAGTCAAAGAAATCAAAGGAAGTTTCGCCAACATCATGGGACTGCCAGTTTATAATATATACAATGCGCTTATGGCTGAATTTGGCTTCTTAGAACATAAAATCTAGGCATACAAATCGCCCATTTCCTTGTGCAAGTATTTATTTACAATGCGAATGGTTGCAGAAACTGTAATCACAAGGGCAAAAACAAAGAGCGCTATAAAGACAAATCCTGTGATGTACCAGTTGATGATGTCTTTCATGCCATCTAGGTATTTCCAAGCAGCCACAAGTATTGACAGAATGATGGTGGCAGACATTACAAATGATTTGATAGCAATATTCCCTGCTAATTTGATGTAAGGCTGTCTGATAAATCCATCCCTGGCCCCAATGATTTCCATGGTTTTTATTTCAAACCGGTCAGCATATAAGCTGAGATTTACAGTATTATAAATGATGATAATCGCAAGGGCTACAAAAATCAAAGAAATGATCAATATGATAAAGGAAATCTTCTTCAGGTTGGCTTTGATGTTATCAATCAATACATTCTCATAAAACACCTCCTTGACTCCCGGAATGGTGCCGACAAAGTCAGCTACTTTCTTTAAATTTTCCTCGGAATAGTGTATGGATTGTATGTTATAGACAATCATATCCTTGTAGGGGTTTCCAATTCCGGACGTATCTCCTGTCATAGACTTGTCCATGACTTTATATGCATCGGACTTCGGGATGTATTTTACTGTTTCCTTCAGGACATATTCATGCTCGCTGATTTTTTTGATCACTTGCTGCATTTCTGACTTAGATACCCCATCATTGAGTTCAACCAGTACATTGATTTTCTCCTTCAGAATGTTGGTGATCGAATTGATGTGGAGGAATAATAATAGAAATAGTCCCAGAAGAATTAAAACTATGGTGCTGGAAAAAACTGCGTAATTGATAGAAGCCTTTTTGGTAGAGCCTCGAAACTTCATGATAATAAATTTGAATACAAAACTAATCAAATATTATAAAAAATTAATATGAATCATGACATAGTTACTCAGGCGCACATTTGATGATGATAAGTTTTTTGGATTTGGGAATAGACTTATATTTAGGATGAAAAATCGTTTTATGGCACATCAACCAAAATACATACTCGCCCTCGACCAGGGGACTTCCAGTTCAAGAGCAATCCTTTTTGACCACGACCTAAATATAGTGGGCATCAGCCAGGAAGAGTTCAAACAATACTACCCCAATGAAGGCTGGGTTGAACATGATGCTACTGAAATTTGGGATACACAGCTCAAGGTAGCTAAACAAGTCATCAAAGAAAACAATATACAGCTCAGCGACATCGCATCCATAGGTATCACCAATCAGCGCGAAACCACCATTTTATGGAACGCTGATACGGGTGAGCCGCTCTATCGCGCTATTGTTTGGCAAGACCGAAGGACTTCATCTTTCTGTTCCAAACTGAAAGAAAGTGAATTTGGCCCCATCATCCAGGAAAAGACCGGCTTGATCGTCGACGCTTATTTCTCTGCTTCAAAAGTTAAATGGATCCTCGATCACGTTGAAGGTGCCCGAGAACTCGCCAATGAGGGCAAAGTTAAGTTTGGTACTGTAGACAGCTGGCTTATGTATAAGTTGTCAAATGGAAAGAGTCATTTTACTGACGTGACCAACGCCTCACGCACCATGATTTTCAATATTGCAGAGCTGCAATGGGATAAAGACATATTGCAACATTTGGACATACCGGAAAGCATTCTTCCTGAGGTCAAATGCAGTACAGATAATTTTGGGTTTGCCGAAATTGACGGACAATCCATAAGTATTGGGGGTGTTGCAGGTGATCAGCAAGCTGCTTTGTTTGGTCAGATTTGCAGAGAGAAAGGGGCGACAAAAATTACTTATGGTACTGGTTGCTTTATGATGACCAACACCGGTGAACAGATTGTGAGGTCATCCAATCAATTGCTGAGCACAATCGGATGGCAGCTGAAAGGTGAAAAACCGGTTTATGCGATGGAAGGAAGTGTTTTCGTTGGAGGAGCGATTATACAATGGCTTCGGGACGGGCTCAATTTGATCAGTGATTCCTCAGAATCAGAAGCGCTGGCACAAAAAGTGGAGGATAGTGGCGGTATCGTTTTTGTTCCGGCGCTTACCGGACTTGGAGCGCCGCATTGGGATCAATACGCAAGAGGTTTGATTATTGGTCTGACGAGGGACACCAACAAGTATCATATTGCAAGAGCTGCCCTCGAATCAATAGCGCTCCAAGTGAATGATTTGATCACAGCTATAGAAAAAGATCTTGGAGAAGAGTTGCCATATATAAAAGCAGATGGAGGGGCCATTAAAAACAAACTTTTGGTGCAAATGCAGGCCGATATTTCCAATAAGTCTATAGTCTTACCCCGCATCCTTGAATCTACAGCACTGGGAGCTGCATGCCTGGCCGGTCTGTCTGTAAATTTCTGGACTGATATAGAAGAAATTTCTGAAAAATGGCAAGCAGATCAAACCATTGAAGCCAAAAATACAGATGCATACATTAATGTAAAAAAGCTTTGGAATAAAGCCATAGAAAGGTCTAAATTGTGGGCAGATATGGTTTAGTATGAACAGGTCGAAAATTATTGAAAAAATAAAATCAGCAGAAATCGCTGATGTCTTTGTTATTGGTGGTGGAGCCTCTGGCCTTGGTGTTGCCCTGGATGCTGTGAGCAGAAGCCTGAAGGTCGTATTAGCAGAGAAGCACGACTTCGGAAAAGGCACAACTTCAAAAGCCACCAAGCTTTTGCATGGCGGTGTGAGATATCTTGCGCAAGGGGACATTGGTCTCGTCATGGAAGCATTGAAAGAGAGGAGGATTATACTGTCAAATGCACCGCATCTGTCCAACATTCAGGAATTCATCATTCCCTTTTACAACATTTGGCAAGGGTATTTTTACCTCATAGGCCTGAAACTTTACGACATACTTTCCTTCAAATCATCACTGGGTTCAAGTCGTTTATTGAAGAAAGACACGGTACTCAAAAAATTACCCAATGTCAAAAGTGAAGGTTTGAAAGGCGGAATCTCCTATTATGATGGCCAGTTTGACGATACCAGATTGTGTATCGACCTTGTTTCAACCATCAATGCCAAAGGAGGTTCCTGCATCAACTATACTTCCTTTGAAGGATTTAACAAAAATGATAAAGGCGTCTTCGAAATCCAATTGACAGATCATATCAATGGAGAAAACTATACCATATTATCCCGTTCAATAGTCAATGCTGCCGGAGTCCACGCCGATGAGATTGTTAAAAAATGTGGACTTGAAGCACACTTTTCTATCCTGCCCGCAAAAGGTTCTCACCTTGTTGTCAGCAAACAAATGCTGTCTTCAGATGCAGCAGTTATGATCCCTAAAACCAGTGATGGCAGGGTACTTTTTGTCGTTCCGTGGCATGGAGTCAACATTATAGGAACAACTGATATCGCCGTACAAAACAAAGAATATGATCCTGATGTGTCGGACGAAGAAGTTGAATTCATGCTTTCCAATTGTAGAAACTACTTCAATGATCCTCCCGAAAAAGAAAACATCCTTTCAAAATATTCCGGACTGAGACCTTTGGTTACAGAACACAAAGGGAAGGATAAATCCAAAGACGTTTCCCGAAAACACAAAATAGTGAAATCCGCTGCAGGCTTCTATAATCTGTTGGGTGGCAAATGGACAACATTTCGAAAAATGGGATACGACGCTGTTGATTTTTTAATAAAAGATATGGGCTGGCCTTCCAGATCATCATTTTCTCACACGTTTAAGATTTCAGGTCCTTCACCCGAGAGCAGTGAAGATTTTATTCATCCGGATTTGCCATACAACAAAAACTTTTTTATCCACTCCATCAAAAATGAACTCGTTGAGTCCATTGAAGATCTGCTTGCGCGAAGAACAAGGTGTCTTTTTATCAACAAAAAAGCAACTTTAAACATTCTCGATGAGATGATTGATGTCATGGCAGAAATCAAATCCAAGGATCAAACTTGGAAATTAAATCAAAAGCACCTTTTTTTGCATCTCGCAAACAAATATTGATATGTTCAGAACAGTTTTATTCCATACCCTATTTTTATCCTTTGCCTTTGTCTCTTGCGCACAAAATTCTAAATCAGAACAAAAGCCGACTGAATCCTCTTCAAAAGTAGAAGTTGTTGGTAGTGTCAAAACAAATGTCAACAGTACCGAATTGAAACAGCTATTGAAGAATGAGCAGGGAATTACCATTATTGATGTTAGAACACCCGGAGAAATAGCTCAGGGCAAAATTGCTGGTGCAATAGAACTGAATATTTCAGATCCGGCCTTCCAGCAGAAAATCAATGAATTGGATAAGTCCAAACATTATGTTGTCTATTGCAAAGTTGGTGGTAGAAGTGCAAAAGCCCAACAGATCATGATAGGTGAAGGTTTTGAAAAAGTAACTAACCTGTCCGGAGGATATGATGGTTGGAAAGCCTCAGGTAACTAATGCTTATGGATGGATTCAAACGATCAGCCGTATCAATAATTATCCAATTTGAAGATGAATTTCTGCTTTTAAAAAGAACTAAATTTCCTTACGTAGGGAGATACCTCCCCGTTGGTGGTAAAATTGAAGCTTTTGAAAGCCCTGAAGATGCTGCGCGGAGGGAAGCCTTGGAAGAAACAGGAATCAATATTCATCAGCTTAAATATCGCGGGCTGCTGGTAGAAACCTCACCACACCCACGTTACAACTGGACTTGCTTTATATTTACCTCAGAATTAGAAGAAAAGATCGAGGCTCCTGAATGTGATGAAGGCCAACTCGAATGGGTAAAAATCAAAGATTTACCACACCTGGATATTCCCGCAACAGATCTGCCAATATACAATTGTATAGCAGACAACGACGTTTTTGTATTTTCTGCTACTTTTGATGCCGATCTCCATATGCTGGAGATGCATCGCCTTGACCAATAAATTGAAGATATGTCCCGCATTACAAAAGTTGAACTCATTCCGGTTCAGTTGCAATTGAGTGAGCCTTTTATCATCTCAAAAGGTGCTCTTACGCACGCAAAACTTACATTCATAAAAATTTATGACAGCGATGGAGCATATGGCATTGGAGAATGTTGTCCATATAGGTCTATTCATGGTGAAACACAGGAGGGAACTGTAGCATTTGGCAAAGATCTGGCAAAAGCGCTCATCGGTCTTGATCCGGCACACATCACCAATCATGTTGCATTGATGAATAAAATGATTGTTGGCAATGCCTCTATCAAATGTGCATTTGACATGGCCCTGTATGATTTGAATGCAAAGAAGCTTGGCCTTCCATTGTACCGATTTCTTGGAGGAAGTCGTGAGAAATATATAGAAACTGACAATACCGTGAGTCTCATGTCCAAAGATTTGATGGTTGCAAAAGCCTCCAAATTTGTGGAAAGAGGATTCAAAATACTTAAAGTAAAACTGGGTGAAAGAGGCAGACTGGTGGATTATGAAAGGATAAAGGCCATCAGAGCTGAGGTCGGCGATAATATAACCATCAGGATCGATGCCAATCAGGGTTGGAATTACCAGGATGCAATCACCAATCTTAATTCAATGAAGGACCTGGATGTCGAGCATTGTGAAGAGCCGGTTCATGCAGACAACTTATTTGACCAGCAAAGACTTACTTCCGCAAGCCCTATACCCATTATGGCAGATGAGGCAGTTTTCAACCACACCGATGCACTCAGAGTCCTGAAAGCCAATGCAGCGGATTTGATCAATATCAAGTTGGGGAAATCAGGTGGCATCAATAATGCCATGAAGATTGCAGGCATTGCCGAAGCAGCAGATGTCTACTGCCAGGTTGGCTCATTTTCAGAATCGAGACTTGGTATTTCTGCACTTGTACATTTTGATTATGTTTGGAGCAATATCAAATTCCATGATCTGGATTCCCCGCTTATGTTGAAAGATGATCCCATCATTGGTGGGCTTACTTATTCAAAAGATTGGCAGGTTGATATCACTGATGAACCCGGTCATGGCGCTGATCTTGACCCTGTTTTCCTGAAGAATTGTGATATTATCTCGGTGAACTAAGGCATGATTTACGTATTAATACGCAATAATTCAGTCTTAAAAGTTGCCCTATTGGGCAACTGGTCGGACAACTTTCCGACCAGTACCTAGAAAATTAGGTAGAATACTATTGATTGAGCTGCTCGCCACAATACTTGCAATAAATCGCATCAACATCATGACCCTCAGCCATACAATGAGGACATGATTCTGTCAATTTCTTCTTCACTCCGGCACCTTTGATGATTTCTCCGGTGACAATGCCTGTTGGCACTGCAAGTATGGCATAACCGGCTATCATGATCAATGAGGCTATGAATTGTCCGATGGAGGTGACAGGCGAAATGTCTCCATAACCAACAGTAGTCAAGGTCACAACGGCCCAGTAAACACTTCTGGGTATGCTGTCAAATCCTGAATTGGATTGACCTTCAATCAAATACATCAATGAGCCGAAAATACTGACCAGGATAAGGATGAAGATCATGAAAACGACAATCTTCTCCCTGCTGGCCTTCAACGCAGTGATAATAATCTGGCCTTGCGAGAGAAAGTGTGCCAGCTTGAATATCCTAAAAACTCTTAACAAGCGAAGTCCTCTGATGATCATTAGGCTTTGTGTGCCTGCAAGCACCAGAGAAATAAAGGTAGGTAGAATGGATAAAAGATCAACGAGGCCAAAAAAGCTGAAGATGTATTTTGATGGTTTGGTGACACAGTAAATTCTTAAACCGTATTCAATAGCGAATATCACTGTAAAAAACCACTCCAGGGTATTGAATAATGTGCCATATTGAAGCCGGTAAGAGTCAACCGTTTCCAGCATGACCACGATAACACTCACCAATATTGCTATGAGGAGTACGATGTCAAATACCCTGCCTTCTGTGGTTTCCGCCTCAAAAATAATTTCATGAAGTTTCCTCCTCAAGGGAGACCAATTTGCTAATTCCTTTGACATTTTGCTAAACTAGTTTACTTGCCCGACATGGCCAAAAAAATAATGCTGTCAATAATTCCTCTTCCTCTTTTCAAATTCAATTTATATATAATTATTAATTAATATATCTTTACACCGTAACCACACTATTACTTAGATGTCAAAGAAAAAATCAAACCCCGCTTCAACAGCAAATGCTAAAGAAAATAAGACCCACATCTCACCAACGGATTCAAAATCAATTTTCACTGAAGTAAAGTTTTGGGGACCTGTATTGGCCTTGACCTTCCTTATTTTTCTAAATACGCTTGGAAATAAATTCGTGAACTGGGATGATGAAAAAAACTTCCTTGAAAACCCATATGTAGTCAATTTAACTTCTTCAAATTTTTTCAAAATGAGTTCTGCCATGTTCAAGCAGTTCATCATTGGAAATTATAATCCTTTGGCAACCTTCACGCTTGGACTGGACAAAATGATCTATGGCTTTGACAATCCTTCGGGTTGGCATTTGACCAATCTGTTGCTGCATTTAGCCTGTGTGTTTTTTGCGTATAAATTGTCGAGATCTCTTAGCTTAAGTACAACAGCCTCCTTCATTGTGGCATTGCTTTTTGGCATTCATCCCATGAGGGTAGAATCCGTAGCTTGGATAACGGAGAGGAAGGACGTTCTGTTTGGCTTGTTTTATTTGTGGGCACTGTGGCTATATGTCAAACAAAAATCTTATCCCACCACAGGAAGAACAGTAGCAATATTTTTACTTTTTATTCTTTCGCTTTTTTCTAAAATCCAGGCTGTAACACTGCCTTTATCTATGATTGCTATTGACTATTTTATGGATGAAAAATTCAGATTCAAAAGCATCATTGCGAAGCTGCCATTTTTTGTTTTTTCACTAATCTTCGGTTTGGTAGGAATTTATGGTCTGCAAAACGAAGGCTCACTTGACAATGGTACAGCCGATTTCCCTTTCTATGTGAGACCTTTTATCGGTTCATTCAGTTTTATCATTTACCTTATAAAATCGATCATTCCTTTCAGATTATCTCCATTGTACCCCTATCCTTCAGAAATCCCTTCCTGGTTTTATCCAACCATTCTCATATTTCCTCTTTATGCCTGGTTTGTATGGAAAATGCACAAACAAGGCCAGAAAGTGTGGGTGTTCGGCCTGTTGTTTTTCTTTTTCAATGTCGTATTGTTACTGCAGATATTAGGAGCGGGTCAGGGATATCTGGCAGACAGATTTACGTATATACCTTATTTTGGTTTGTTTTTCATTATGGCATATTATGCGGATAAATACATCAAAGTCCCGGATAAAAAAGTTTTGACCCTAGGTCTAGTTTTTTGTGCTTTTGGGGCCTACGCTTTTATGACTGTTCAACAATCCAAAGTTTGGAAAAACTCTGAAACGCTTTGGACTCAAGTATTGAAATATTACCAATCCACTACCCTTCCTTATGGCAATCGGGCAAATTACAGGAGGTCGATGGGCATGATTAAGGAAGCAATGGAAGATTATGAAAAGGCCATAGGACTTCAGCCAAGCGCAGAAACCTACAATTCAAGAGCCAGATTGTTTTTTGATTATGGCAATTCAAGAGACACACTAATGAAGGCCTTATCGGATTATAATAAAGCCATTGAAATGGATCCTGATAATCCTGAGTTTTTTGCCAACAGGGGGGCAACGCATGCCAGACTTGGTGATTATCCAAAATCACTCGAAGATCTCAGTAAAGCACTCGAATTGAATCCTGCAAACGAAAATGCTTACCTCAATAGGTCAGTATTATATTACAATACCGGGCAGTTTGATCTTGCTCTAGCTGATATGGAGGCATATCTCAATTATAATCCATATAGCGCCGATATCTGGTTTGAAACAGGACGGATATATGCAGGAAAGGGCAACTGGGAGACCGCCATGGCCAATCTCAATAAAGCCATCTCTTTAGATGGGAATCAGGGACTTTACTTCTTCCAGCGCGCTTTGGTCAAGATCAACACCAATGATATTCCAGGTGCAAAGGAAGATGCGCAGAAAGCTCAAAGCCTTGGATACACACAGATTTCAGATGAAATAAAGCAAAAACTTGGGATAAACTAACGAAGCTTAAAATCCTGGGTAAGCCTCATCTCCACCTTCCATACTTCTTTGATTTGATCAATGGAACAATTCAATGGTGGAAAGGTGTCATTATCAGAAACCAATTGGATGGATTTGTTTTCCTTGATGTCATTGACCACTCTTTTCAATAAGACATCTTCGTTGGTAACAACGACGTAGTGATGATTGCTCTTGATCAGTTGTTCATAATAAACATTATAAACCAAAGAGCAGACTACTTTATCACCGGAAAGGAAAGTCGGCAACATAGAGTCACCATTGATTTCAAAACACCTGAAAGTCCCATCCTTGAATCTGGAATCCGGGAGAGAAAAATATTGTAATTGACCTAAAAACGCATCTTCCTGAAACTGATGGCTGTACCCAGCGAAAGCTTTGTACGGAACATAGGCTATTGTGGGTTCAATCTCATTTTCTGATTCCCGAAACATTTCACCTTCACCTGTCATGAGATAGTTGGGATTTACATGGAAAATTTCTATCACAGATTCCAACATGGAAATCGTAGCCTCTCCATCCCCCTGCAGAATCCTATTGATAGATTGTCTGTGCACACCAATTGCCTTTGCAAACATGCTGCTTGATTTTACAATCTGCTGCTCTATCAAAGCATTGTGGCACTTGATAAACCTTTTTGTCACGCTGGTTGGCATATGATTCCTGATAGATATGTGACAAATATATAAATTAAATTTAATATGAAGTCCTTATTCCTCCCCCTTTTCAAACAGATTGTTTTCTTCAGCGAGGTATTGCGCCAACTGCTTGATGGCTGACGCACACTTGTTGTTATTGGTTGCCCTGAAGTACACATCGGCCAATCCATTGATAGAATGGTAAACAAACATATCCATTTCGGGAACCTGCATGTCTTTTGCCCAAAGATCCAATCTGTAAGTGTCCTTGTAGTCGCGATCAAAAAAAGAAAGAAACATGGCTTTCGCGATAGCCGGTTGATCCATATTGCTTCCTTCCGCAGTCCATTTGATGTTCTCTGGCATCTGGTCTTTATCCAGCTCTACTTCTATGGTTATTGTATTTTTCTTCATTCTTTTCAATTTCGCGCAAAACTAAATGGAACTAATCAGCAATTCGCATTTGAATAAAAAATTTCAGACATTTTAAGTCAGACTAAGCATGTTTTGAATCAATCGACGGGAAATCATTGAAAAAATGAATGAAGAATTACCTAATAGAAACCTCTGTTGATTAAAATTGAACTTAAATGCGCAGGCTTAAATAAAGAAAATGTAGGCTTAATCCTAAACAGTATTCACAAGTATGGGTTTAAAATATAATTTTGCCGCGCAATGGACATCATAGACCAACTATTACAGATAGACTATCGAGTATTCGAGGCGATCAATCACATGCAATTGCCTGTTTTGCTGGATCAAATCCTCATCTATTGGCGCACGCCACTTTTTTGGGCCCCCTTCTATACCTTTGTTTTGAGTTTCTTCTTTTTTAACTTTGGGAAAAAAGGCTGGTTGTTGTTGCTGTTCAGCCTGTTGGTTTTTGGAAGCGCTGACATGATGAGCAGTCAGATCATTAAAAAAAGTGTGCAACGGGTGAGGCCATGCAGAACAGAGGTAGGTATTAAAGTGACATCAAGGGTAAGATGTGGATCTGGTTACAGTTTTACATCAAGCCATGCTACCAATCACTTTGCTTTGGCCACTTTTTGGATATTCATTCTCGGTGGGCATTTGCGCGGATTCAAGACCGGATTGATTGTCTGGGCAAGTCTGGTTTGTTTGGCCCAGGTTTATGTAGGTGTGCACTACCCTTCTGATGTAATTGGTGGGGCTATATTGGGTATTTTGATCGGTCTGGCATGGTCGAAAGTAGTTTCCAAATTTCCTCCTTTAATGAATTTGAAAACTTAAGTTTAGATTCGCATCAAACTTGAATTCCAAATTATATTTCCCAAAGCATATTTTTTAAAATGTCTTTAAAATGACATGAAAGAAATTTTGATTTTATATATCAAAACATTCAATTAATTAAATTTTGTGCATCTATGAGTAAAATGTGGTAAAAAGAATTCAGGTTTTGCCTTATATTCAAAACAATATTTTTATAAAATATTGTAAAACAGTCATTTACGGCAACTCTTATGTGAAATTATCATTAAGAATTTGAAATGTTTGTTAAAATATCCAGAAACAAAGTCTAAATTTGCGTCTGAAAAACAATCTTTTTAACAATGAAGAAAATACTTTTACTTATCACAATTTTTATGAGTGCGTTTGCTCTCAATGCCCAGGTGACCAATAGTGCTATGTCTGGAAAGATAGTAGACACTGACGGAATGGAGCTTATTGGGGCAACCATTCAAGCCACACACCTGCCTACGGGCTCAATTTACGGTACCACAACTAATGAAAGTGGTATATTCAACATTGCCAACATGAGAAGTGGTGGTCCATACAAGGTTGAAGTCTCTTATGTAGGCTACCAATCTATAATGGAAGAAAACATTTTCTTGCCTTTGGGTGCGGAATTTATTTTCAACCGAGCAATTAGTGCAGGTGTTGAATTGGAATCAGTAGAAGTCGTTGGGGTTAAAAGCTCAGTGATCAATTCTAACAGAACCGGAGCAAGCACCAACGTAGGTTCAGCACAAATCAATGCCCTGCCGACCATTTCAAGGAGCATCTCTGACTTTACGAGATTGAATCCGCAAGCACAGTCTGGAAGCGGTTTTGCAGGAAGAGACGGAAGATACAACAACATCCAGATCGATGGTGCTAACTTCAATAACAACTTTGGATTGAGTTCTAACAACTTACCAGGCGGTGCTTCACAGCCAATTTCACTGGACGCTATTGAAGAAATTCAAATCAACGTGGCACCTTATGATGTGAGACAAACCAATTTCACAGGTGCAGGAATTAATGCTGTAACCAGATCAGGAACAAATACGCTTTCAGGTTCAGCTTATACCTTTTACAGAAATCAGGATTTCAACGGACGTAAGGTTGGAAGTGACACTATACCTCAGGGAGATAAGACGACTGCTCAAATCTTCGGGGCAAGATTAGGTGGAGCTTTAATCAAAAACAAACTCTTCTTCTTTATCAACGGAGAATACGAAAACAATGTAAGGCCTGGAATTTCAATTATTCCTTCTGCTCCAGGCAGGTCTGGAAGCAATGTTTCAAGAACCACACTGGCTGATATGGATTTGGTGAGAAATTACGTGTTAGAAAGTTATAATTACGACCCAGGCCAATCAGAAAACTATGCAAATGAATTTGCTACGAAAAACTACAAAGCTCTGGCAAGACTAGATTGGAATATTAACAATAATAATAAGTTCACTATCAGATACAACCAGGTTGTAGCTACAGATGATCAGGTTATCAATGCAACAAGTGCTCCTAACCCAAGATCATCATCAAGCAGAATCAGTCTAAACTCATATGCATTTGAAAATGCAAACTACAACTTCGAAAACTCAGTAAGGTCCATAACTGCAGAATTGAACTCAACTTTGAAGAGCAATGTATCCAATCAGTTATTGGCTACTTACACAAGAATTCAGGATACGAGAGGCTCTAAATCTGATGTTTTCCCATTCATTGATATCAAAAAAGATGGTGATTCTTACTTAAGTCTAGGTTATGAATTGTTTTCTTACAAAAATGATGTAATCAACAATGTCTACACAATTACAGATAATGTAACATATTCTGTAGGAAAACACAACATCACCGCTGGTGCAAGTTTCGATCTTTTGACTTTTGGTAACTCTTTCAGAAGATATGGAACCAGTTATTACAGATATGATTCTTTGGCCCAATTCTTGAATAATCAAACTCCTTCAGTTTATGCTTTGACATATTCTACTTTGCCAGGAGGAGAAGATCCGTACTCTGAACTGACATTTGGAATTGGTGGTGTCTATGTTCAGGATCAAATCAGAGTTAATGATAAATTTAAACTTACAGCGGGTGTGAGGTTTGATTTACCATTATACCTGAATGAATTGATAGCCAACCCAGCTGTAGCTCCATTGAATTTTGTTGATCAGAATGGAGAAGGAAATGTAAAAATTGATCTAAGCCAATGGCCAAAATCAAAAGTATTAGTGTCACCAAGAGTAGGTTTCAATTTTGACCCAACTGGTGAAAGAAAAATTCAGCTAAGAGGTGGAACCGGTATTTTCACTGGACGCGCTCCGTTTGTTTGGTTCACAAACGTTCCAACAAACTCAGGTATGATTCAAAATACAGTTGAATTATCTGGTGCAGCAGTTGCAAATGCAGGTATCACTTTCAATCCTGATCCAAATGCTTGGACTGATAAAGTATATGTTGCGCCAGGTCAGGGGGCTCCAGGTAGTATTGCATCTATAGATCCTGATTTGAAACTTCCACAAGTTTGGAGATCAAACCTTGCTGTTGAATTTGAACTTCCAGGTGCCACTGTATTCTCAATAGAAGGATTATATACTAAAGATCTTGTAAACCTTGTTCAATACAATGCTAATCAAAAAGCTCCGATTGGAACAATGAACGCAGCAAATGGTGCTGATACAAGACCATTGTTTGCTAATAATAATGCAGGAAGAAGGGTTAACACTGGTATTTCAGAAGCTATGATTCTTACCAATACAGATGAAGGTTATTCATATACACTAACTGCTGCATTGTCTAAAGAATTATCTAAGAATTTCTTTGGTAGCTTAGCATATACTTATACAAAATCTGAAGACGTATCTTCTAACCCTGGTTCACAGGCTGCATCAGCATGGTCTAATAACTTATCTGTTTATGGACAGAATATTATTCCGCTATCTACATCAGAATTTGCTGTACCTCATAGAGTTATTGGAAGTTTATCGCATAAATTTGAATACGCTAAAATATTCGCCACAACCATCTCTTTATTTTATGAGGGAGCAAATCAAGGAAGATTCTCATACAGATATTCTTCTGACTTCAATCAGGATGGTATCAATGGAGATCTTATCTATATTCCAAAAGATCCTTCTGAAATCACATTTACCGATATCAGATCGGGTGGTAATACATTATTCACCGCACAGGAACAATCAGATGCCTTTTTTGCCTATGTTGAGCAAGATGCTTACTTAAGCAAGCACAAAGGAGAGTATGCTGAAAGAAATGGTGCTTTATTGCCTTGGAGACATAGATTTGACTTAAGACTTCTTCAGGATTTCAGTTTCAACATCAAAGGTAAAAAGCATGCATTCCAATTGAGTGCAGATGTCCTTAATGTAGGCAACATGTTGAACTCTAACTGGGGAATTAGACAATTTACAAATTACAGCAATGGGTCGATTTTAACACCAACTGTAAATGCTGCAACAGGTACAGCTACCTACCAAATGGCAAGAGTAGGAGGAAAGTTGCCGACTGAAACATTTTCTGATATCATATCCACTTCAACCACTTGGGGTGCACAGCTTGGATTAAGATATATATTCTAAAATAGCTTTAGAAATAAAAAAGAGCCAGTCTGTTGTAGGCTGGCTCTTTTTTATTTCATCACATCCCCTACCCTTAGCCAACCTTCTTTTCTGCATATCATATTCACCCCCATATATACATTGTTGCCTTTCCTGCGATAACCAGCCAAAGTTGCAAGTGTCCCTTTTGTACTCACACCTGTTAGTGGATCGATATCTACCACCTGACAACGGGCACACGGTTTTATTCCTCTCAATTTCACTTCATTAACAGATAAGTGGTCAAAATCATCCTCTTCGTATGGAATAGTCGTGTCAAATACAATATTGGGTCGGAATGCGAGTGCGTTTATTGACCTGTTCAACCTATTTGACAGATCCTCAAGGCTTGCACTACCCAAGCCCAAATACGGATAACCGTCGGCATAACTTACTTCTGAAGTATAAGGATACTTTATTAGCGATTTTTTTCTTTCGGAATCTTCACCTCTGGTTACAAACAAGACTTTTTCTGAAAGAATATCAGAAAACCACTCACTTGCCATTTTAGAGACTTCATAAGATTTAATCATATGGTTCCACACTTCGGCCTCTAAATGATTTTCAGAATGTTGATCAAAGGGTACAACCAGTTTAACATCTCCATGTTTGACCACCATATCATGTTCTCCAATTTCTGCTGAAATTTTTACCAGCTCTGGATGAGTCCTTTGACTCAAAAACCTGCCCTTCTCATTGGTAATGAGCCATCTCCTGTCGTACCTGAATCCCATTTCTTCCGCATATGCTTCGTTAACTGAATTACCAGCTATCCCTTTGATAGGATAGACATAAAGCTGTTGGATTCGATATGCCATATTTTTATTAAATTTGTAAATGTGCATGCAATATAAACCAAATCAATCTTCATGAAAAATCTGGTCACATTTATCATTATTTCCAGTTTGCTCAGTTGCTCAGTAACGGATAAAGTTTACCGTGAAAAGATTGCCAATCACCGCACAGAAGCCCAATCAGAACTTACAAATTACAAGGCAGCATCATTTAAATCGGAAGAGATCATCAAAAATCTCGATTATTTTCCTGCCAATGAGAAGTATGCCTGCACGTGCACCTTTGTAAAAAGCGATACACGAAAAATGATTGAAATGCCCACATACAGTGGCATCAATAAAGCCTTTGTGGTCTATGGTAAGGCTTTATGTAAGATCGATAAAGATGAAGTTGTGCTGACTTTGTATAAATCCATGAGAACCTTACCTGGTTATGCCGATCTGATCTTCGTCCCATTCAAAGACAAAACCAATGGTGTTAGTACTTATGAAGGAGGCAGGTACATGGATCTGGAAGAACACGACATCCACATGGATAAAGTGATTATTGATTTTAATATGGCCTATAATCCATGGTGCGCATATTCAGATGGTTTTAATTGTCCTATACCTCCTTCAGACAATCATCTCGACATAACCATCAAGGCTGGAGAAAAAAAATACAAAGGCAAACCACTAAAAAGCGATTGATTTACAGTTTCCAAAGATTAATACCAGTTAAAAACTATTTGTGCTTGAGATATTCGAGTTTGATGATGAATTTGCTTTCGGGTGTCACTTTAAATGCATCACTTATTCTATGGGGAATAACACTTATGATTTCATCCTTTTGATCAACGAGCAACCAAAGTTTGTTTTTTTCTTCAAGGCTCAATTTGTTATTTACAATAAAATCTTTGATTTTTTGGTTTTTACCTTTCATTCCCAAAGGTTTGAAAGTGTCACCGCTTTTTCTCTTCCTTAGTTTTAACGGTAGTGGATTGGCATTAAAACCGAGGTATTCTTCATTGTCCTTCTTTCCAAATTCCAAATGATCAGCAATGGTGATTTTTACCAATGAATTTTCATCAAGATTAACTGTGCCGGCTTCATGGATCTCAATGCAAATGCCTTCAACTTGCTGTTGGACCTTGTTGATATCCTCAATAACAATCTTATCCCTGTCAATGGTGGCTTTATAATTAGTAGATTCAAAGGTTGCACCACTTCTCGAGGAGTCGAGCATGTCGTTGATATCGGATTTCGTAAAACCATATTCATTGATCTTAAACCACAAAAATGTAGACGCTGCAGGAATGCACTTCAATGCCTTTAAATCTATGATACAAAGTTGGTTCTCCTTTTTTACAATAGAATTTTCCTGTTCGATGAAATATTCAAGTAGGTCATTGGAATCCGCAATGAGCCTGATGCTTTCATTCATTTTTTTGACAGCCAGTTCATCGATCTGCTTGAGGACCTTCAGGACTGTATGTCTGACTTTGTTCCTCAAGTATTTGTGCGACGTATTGCTGCTGTCTTCCCTATATTCAATGTTGTGTTCTTCCTGATATTCGTTGATTTCTTCTCTTGTGGCAAACAGCAGTGGCCTGATGAGCAATTCTTTTCTGGGAGCAATTCCGCTTAAGCCTCTTGTGCCAGCAGACCTTAGCAGGCCCATGATAAAGGTCTCTATATTGTCATTTTGATGGTGCCCTGTTGCAATGGCAGCATAACCATTGGCTTCAGCTATTGTTTTTAACCATTCATACCTTCTGGACCTTGCCTTCGCCTGAAAATTGGAGGTATTGCTGAAGGAAGGGTCAAAAACCATTTCATAATATTCTACATTATGGGCATCAGCAAAGTCTTTGACAAATTTTGCATCGATATCACTTTCTCCATTTCTGGTGCTGTGATTGATGTGTGCTATGCCATATGGGATATTATTGGCTTTGAAAAGATGAACCATAACCATTGAGTCCTTTCCTCCGGACACTGCAATCAGGACTTTCTCACCATTCAGGATTAATTTCTCCTGCTCGATATATTGTAAAAATTTTTGATTCATTAATTTAGCGCTTCGTAACAAAATTATGGTTTTCCATAAAAAGCCTACACTTGTTGACGGATTTTACGTTTAAACATTAATTCAAACTACAATTTTCAAAATGAGGATTTTCCTTTGCGCACTCAGCTTTCTTTTTTTGCTTTCTATAGCCGCATGCAAATCAAACAATAACAACAAAGCAGCTGGCCCCACATCAAGTGCTTCCAGTGCTCAAAGTGGTAAATTCCAACCTCATGATGGATTTTCTCCTGTACCTTATGGAGTATCCCTTGATCCTAACAAGGATGAAAAAATCAAAAAATTGCTGGGCACGGATACTTATAGGAAGGTCAATCAGGTTGATATGACCAAAGAACTGAATGACAACTGGATCCAATTGGCAAAAAACATTATTAAGAGCAGACAAGAGGAGGATGGCACAAGATACAATGCCGCTTTAACAAGCCAATTTTGGGTACTAGACGGTATATTTAAAGATACTATGGCTAACCCTCAAATCTACGAAGGGCAATGGGTGAAGTTTGAAAATAACGATACTTACACATATGGCACATACGATAAAGTGAGGGGCGGAGGTATATATCATTATAAGCTCGACACAGATAATCTGGTCATGGTAGACAATGATCCTCTTGCAAAACCTTTAGAGTTTGACGTGCAATATCAAGCAGGTTTTATTGTGTTTTATGGTACCAAAACCTACGATGACATTGATATTCAAATGAAATTGTTAGGACGGCCGGCTATGCCCAAAAAGGACTAATATTCGTAAGTGTCAGGAAGCGCAGGTTCAAATTCATATCCTGCGAATTCTACTCCAATGCTGTCAATGGTTTCAAGGATTTCGTCAATATCCATTGAAGATACCAGCTTTGCCCTATATGGTTTTATGTTCGGAATATTTTTGAAATAGTTGGTATAATGTCTGCGCATTTCCACTATACCCAGCTTTTCACCTTTCCATTCTACTGATCTCATCAAGTGCTCTTTGGCTACGGCAATTCTTTCTTCTAATGTTGGCGGTTCAAGCATTTCACCAGTTGCAACATAGTGCTTTATTTCTCTAAAAATCCAAGGATATCCAATGCTTGCGCGGCCAATCATCAAGCCATCTACCCCATACCTGGATTTATATTCGACTGCTTTTTGGGGTGTATCTATATCCCCATTGCCAAAAACCGGTATGTGCATTCTGGGATTGTTTTTTACTTCAGCAATGTAAGACCAGTCTGCTTCACCCTTGTACATTTGTTGCCTGGTACGGCCATGTATCGAAATGGCCTTTACCCCAACATCCTGTAGTCGTTCTGCCACTTCAACTATACGAATAGAATCGTGGTCCCAACCAAGCCTGGTCTTGACAGTTACGGGTAAATTGGTAGATTTCACAATTTCTTCGGTAAGCTTGACCATCAAGGGTATATCTTTCAGAATGCCGGCGCCGGCAAGCTTACAAACTACTTTTTTTACGGGACAGCCATAATTGATGTCCAGAACTTCGGGTCGCGCTTCTTCAACTATTTCAGCAGCCCGTTTCATAGAATCTATTTCTGCACCAAAAATCTGTACACCAATAGGACGTTCTTCATCATAAATATCCAGCTTTTGGACGCTTTTATCTGCATCGCGGATTAGACCTTCCACCGATATGAATTCAGTATACATCATATCACATCCTTGCTTTTTACAGACTGCTCTGAATGGAGGATCACTTACATCCTCCATTGGCGCCAATAAAAGAGGGAAATCACCAAGATCTATATGCTCAATTTTCGCCAAAACTTATTCTTTTATGTATGTTTCTTTGACTTTCTCATAAGACGGCAGCTGCTTTTTATGCCATTTATCCAGAATAATGCCGTCTTTCCAAAGCACAATTCCAGGATTGGACCGGACAATTGTTTTCAACAAGATATTATCAGCAGTAAAATAGTAAGCTCCCTCGAGGTCCATTTCCTTTTCAAAGGCTTTGGCTGCATCAGTACTTAATCCTCCTAATACAAAACTGACTTCATGACCATCCTTCAGCGCTGCTGCAAGAAAATCATGAAATTCACCTTTGAAATCCTCAATGTAAGATTCATCAAAAGTAAAAGTCGTATTTATCACTTCCTTGGTCAATACAGTATCTAGTGACCTGACCAATTCAACCTTATCTCCATTAACAATGGTGTCCACAGAAAATATGGAATCTGTAACCATTGAACTTTCAGATGAAGAACTCAAATACGATTTGTGACTTACGATCATAAAATGGTACTGATCATTGTTGAGGTAAGTATCTGTAACATCACTGCCTTCATAGTCTTCAATTACAAAATCAGATATTTTGGAGTGCGGTACCGTAGGTTCTGTTTTGATCTGATCAATGGTTTCGAAAACTTCCTGTGGATAGTCCTTATAATTGCTCATATAGGTTTCATATGGCACCTCAATGGTTTCTCCTGTATTTTTATTTTTCATCACAAGTGCGATGATTTTCACTGAGGCCTCTGCATCCTTTTCTTCTTTATATTTCTGAGCGATGTTTGCTCCCTTTTTGAATGGTCTGAAATCATAATTTGGTATATCCCAAACATAATTGCTCATACAGTAATACAGCAAGCCTATCACTGAAATACCCAAAATCCAGTTTCTTACATTGCTGGTGAGCAATCTGTGCATTAGACTTGACTTTAAGACAAATAGAATGGCAGGGATAAGCAATATTAAGTCCTTAAAGAAAGAAATCCTGGGTTCCAGTTTTAAGAAATCTCCGAAGCAGCCACAATCCGTCACCTTCATATTGGTGTCCTTATATGCAGCCCACTGGCTAAAATCAAAAAAGTTGACACCTTGGGGTACATAACCGGTCAAAAAAGTAAATCCTGTAAGGAAAGTAAAAAACAAAACAATGAGCAAAAAAAGCCAGGCCGTAAGTTTCGGTTTGCTACCCAAAACCAACATGATGCCCAAAATGATCTCAAGAACGATCATGAACACAGAAAAACCTATGGAATATTCTGAGAGCCATGGAAACATAGGAGCGAGAAACGCGGCCTTTGTTGCAGCAAATGTGGTCTCAAATTCTGCAAAATATTGCTCCATCTTGTAAGCTGTGCCCAAAGGATCGACAGCTTTCACAAGTCCTGAAAAAATAAAAAGTAAGCCTGAAAAGTTTTGCAAAAAAGACATCCACCAGGATTTGTTTTTCTTGTTTGCAAAAATGATGGCTACCGTCAAAATCAGGGCTGCAATACCTATGTAAAGCGATAATTTACCAATGGTCATGTCTCGTATTTGTGGGACAAAAATAGCAATAAAGCCTTGCTTTTCTGTTAATAAAAAACAAAAGTTGCAAGTAATATTGATTACTTGCAACTCCAATTCTGTAAATCTTGATATTTAAAAAAATAATAATGTCAATCTTTGAGAATATGCCTGCTAATGACCAACTTTTGAATCTCCGAAGTCCCTTCTCCAATGGTGCATAATTTAGAATCCCTGTAGAATTTCTCAACAGGATAATCCTTGGTATAACCGTATCCACCAAATATCTGAACCGCGTCGGTTGAAATTTCAACACATGCCTCAGAAGCGAAGTATTTTGCCATTGCAGATTCTTTGGTTACAGGCTGGTGGTTGTTTTTTAATTCTGCAGCATTCCTTACCAGCAGTTCAGCAGCCTGAATTTTTGTTGCCATATCTGCCAATTTAAATGAAATCGCCTGAAAATTGCAGATTGGTTGTCCAAATTGCTGTCTTTCCTTACTGTATTTCAATGCAGCTTCATACGCTCCTTTGGCAATACCGAGAGATAATGCTGCAATACTGATTCTGCCCCCGTCGAGAATCTTCATTGCCTGAATGAATCCTTCTCCTTCATTTCCCAACATCTGACTTTTGTGAATTCGTACATTCTCAAAAATCATTTCTGCTGTTTCAGAGGCCCGCATCCCCAATTTATTCTCTTTTTTACCTCCATAGAATCCTGGAGTGCCCTTTTCTACGACGAAAGCACTGATACCTCTAGAATCCAGGAGATCACCGGTTCTTGCGAGGACAACTGCAACGTCGCATGATTTTCCATGTGTTATCCAGTTTTTCGCACCATTCAAAACATAATAATCTCCATCTTTTAAAGCCACCGTAGACATCCTCATCGCATCACTTCCGGTATTGGCTTCAGTCAAACCCCAGGCTCCCAGGAAATTTCCTCCTGCCAGTTCCGGAAGGTATTTCATTTTGATTTCTTCACTTCCGAAAGCCAGGATGTGATTGGTGCACAGTGAATTATGCGCAGCAACAGAAAGTCCAATAGATCCGCAGACTTTTGATATTTCTACAAGGATACTGACATATTCATGGTATCCCAATCCTGCTCCACCGTACTGTTCAGGAACAAGGATGCCTGTAAATCCCAATGCTCCCATCTCTCTGAATAATTCACGTGGAAAATGCTGGGTTTCATCCCATTCCATTACATTGGGTAAAATTCTGCTTTGGGAAAACTCCCTCGCAGCTTCCTCGATCATTTGTAGGTTTTCAATCGCGTCTGCAATCATACAATATGTGTTTATATAACTTCAACAAGAAATGTCTAAAAGTGTTTCAATCGGTTTAAAAATCGCACGAAAATACGCATTTGTTTAATGAGTCCACCCCGAAAAGTGTTCATTACTATAATTAGCCTTTTTTATATCAAATGATACCCTCACAAGTAGGCTCATTGATCATACTTTTTATTCTTCAAAGTCGTAAACAAATCTTCAATATCAATTGATTTAACTTGCCTGCACTCTTTGTCACTACTGAAATAACATCTTCCACCGTAGTAAACTTTATTCTGCCGGGGGGGAAACAAACGTTGGACACCACAGAAAAGCAAAGCACCTTCATTCCATAATAATTGGCAACAATGACTTCCGGAACCGTAGACATACCCACCACGTCTGCACCCAGGACATGAATCATTTTATACTCAGCAGGAGTCTCCAATGACGGACCTGCCCAGCCAAAATATATTCCTTCCATCAGTTTTAGGCTCATACTTTTTGCTTCTTCATTAGCCAATGCGCGCAAGCTCAAATCATAGGCTACAGACATATCAGGAAATTTCGGTCCTAAAGCTTCATGGTTTTTCCCTCTCAGGGGATGATCTGGGAATAAATTGATGTGGTCAGTTATCATTACCAGCTCTCCTTCTTCATAATGTGGGTTTACGCCACCGACAGCATTGGTGATGATCAAATTTTCTACACCAATGGCGTGGAGCAAATGGATCATATAAGTACTCTCAGCAGCTGAATACCCTTCATAAATATGGAATCTGCCGGAGACAAGGATATAAAATCCATCATCCTTTTGTACCAAAATCAAAGCACCTTTATGACTTTCGGTGGTACTTGACGGCATATGAGGGATTTCCTTATACTTTATGCTTTCTACAAGAGTAAAGTCTTGTTCGAGGCTACCTAGTCCGGTTCCTAAAACAATTGCTGTTTTAGCAGATTGGGCAAATCTGGACTTTACAAATGAGGTGCTTTCCTTTAATTGGTCTAAATCGACAATTTCTTTCATATCAATCAACGATCATTACGCTCTTGTCAAGATCCTGATTGATGGTATGTTCAGGGAGTGCTCTGTATTCATATTGCTGGTCTCTCAAGCGGGGTGTAAATCCAGCTTCCCTTATGGCATCTTGAATTCCGCTGGCAGTGAACCGGAATGCCGCTCCAGCCGCGGAAACTACATTTTCCTCAATCATGATGCTTCCAAAGTCATTGGCCCCGGCGTGCAAGCAAACCTGGGCAACTCTTTTACCTACTGTAAGCCATGATGCCTGTATATTTTTGATATTGGGCAGCATGATCCTGCTCATCGCTATCATTCGTATGTATTCATCACTTGTCACGGTATTACGGGCTCTCTTCAGCTTTTTGAGAATGGTGTCTTCATCCATAAATGGCCAGGGAATAAAGGCTAAAAATCCAACGGCGTCCTTTGGTTTTTCATTCTGTACCTGCCTGATATCGACCAGGTGTTGCATGCGTTCCAAATTTGTTTCTATATGCCCAAACATCATGGTAGCAGAAGTAGTCAGCCCAACTCTGTGCGCTGCTCTCATGACATCAAGCCATTCCTGAGAACCACATTTGCCCTTGGATATCAGTCTCCTTACTCTGTCCGACAATATTTCCGCCCCCGCACCAGGGAATGAGTCCAGACCAGCGTCTTTCAAAGATTGCAGTACAAACTCATGACTGAGACCATCTCTTTTAGCAATATGGGCTACCTCTGGCGGTCCCAATGCGTGAAGCTTCAGATTTGGATACAATTCCTTAAGGTTCGAAAATAAATCAACATAATAATCCAAACCAAGATCTGGATGATGACCTCCCTGGAGCAACAACTGTTCTCCTCCGTATTTGAAAGTTTCTTCAATCTTGACCTTGTATTCGTCTATGGTGGTGACGTACGACTCTTCGTGCCCGGGTCTTCGGTAGAAGTTGCAGAATTTACAGTTGGCAATACACACGTTGGTAGTATTGCTGTTTCTGTCAATGATCCAGGTAACTTCTTTTAAAGGTTTATGGATGTATCTCAGTGCATCAGCCAGAGCCATTAAGGCAGAAGTGGGAGCATTTTCAAAAAGAAACAAGCCTTCTTCTGCGGTTAATTGTTCCAATTGATATGCTTTCTGATAAAGGTCTTGCAAGTTATTGTTCATCCGTTCATTTCGTTTAAGGCGGGGCTAAGAATGATAATGACAACAAAGGTAATTTGCCAATGTTCAAAATACAAACGATGCATAGGATAATCCATGTCATTAATTATATTTGATCTTGCATTACACCTTCACCCGAGACATTGCTGATCACAATAAAACGCAATATTGAAAAAGCTTTTGGCTTACATATTACTTTGGATGGCAGTGTCTGCGAGTGCTCAGTCCAATGAAGGAAAAGAGTTTTGGCTATCATTTATGGAACATGTGGATAGTCGAGCCAATACGATGGCGGTGATGATTACTTCCAGATTTGACACTAAAGGCGTCGTAAGCATGCCGGGCATCAACTGGAGTGTAGGTTTTAACGTTGCTGCAAATCAGGTGACCATCATTAGAGTTCCAACCGAGGCAGAAAACATTGGCTCTGAAGCCATCCAGAATTTAGGCATACAAGTGCAAAGTGAGTTGCCCATATCTGTTTACATGCACCAACATTCAAATTTAAGATCAGATGCATCCATAGTATTACCTATCAATGTTTTGGGGAAAGAATATTTTACGATGAATTATAATGGCTTCAGCAACATGGGTAGATTTTATCCTTCTGAATTTGTCATTGTTGCGACAGCTGATGACACTGAGGTAAACATCAAGCCCAATAGCCAGACTATAAGTGGCAGGAGGGCGGGGTCAACTTATTCGATCTTGATGCAACGTGGGCAGACTTATCAGGTACAGGCCTACCAGCGGGAAGATTTTACCGGTTCATACATTACGTCTTCAAAACCGGTAGCAGTTTATTCAGGAAACGCTTGGACAGAGATACCTGCCGGATGTCCCAACTGGGATAATCTGCTGGAGATCATGCCACCTGTTGAAACCTGGGGGAAACAATACATCAGCGTTCCTTCTAAGCTCAGTTATGAAAAAATCAGAATTCTCGCCTCCGAAAATGGTACCAAAGTCAACATAACAGGAACAAATACCAATACCATTTCGATTGATCGAGGCCAAGCCTATGAATTCAATGTTTCTGAGCCTGTCTACATTTCATCAGAAAAGCCCGTGATGGTGGCCAAACTTTTTCCAGGCAGAACGTGCTCTTCCAACAATGCCAACGGTGATCCTGCCATGCTGGTGCTCAACAGCATTGAGCAAACCCGCGACTCAGTGGTCATGTTTAACTCTTCCTTGCAAAACATAGAAGAAAACTTTATCTCGATCATAATGCTCACTGAGGATGCCAGCAATGTTGAATTGGATGGTAAAAAGTTAACAGATTATGGAACCATCATTCCCGTGCCAGGCAATCAGAAATACAGTTATATTACTGTGAGGGTCCAGGCTGGAACTCATAATATTTTTTCAGCCGGATGTGGAGTCATAGCCTACGCCTTTGGCTTTGGAAATGCAGAATCTTATGCGTATGGCGGTGGGGCCTCCTACAAATCCATCAATCAAAATCCCATCATTGATGGTGGTTGTGCAGGAGAAGAAATCAGCTTCTTGGGCGGAGAAGATACCATAAGATTCAGGTACAAGTGGGAGTTTGAAAACGGAGAAACCTCCACATATGCAAATTATTCCAGAAGGTTTCCTGACACGGGGAGTTTCAACATAAAGCTTGAACTCTTTGACAGATGTCTTAATGACACCAGCTATTTTGAACAAGATATTATTATTTCACGTAGGAAATTATTGGAAATCAGCCCGGATACTGAATTGTGCTTTGGAAAAAATTTAAGTCTTGTTGCCAATGATGTGGAAGATGTAAAATATTCCTGGACAGGTCCAAATGGGCACACTTCAAATGAACAGATATTTGTAGCAGACAGTGTAGACGCAACTTACACCGGATCGTATGCCGTGATTGGCAATTATTTTGGCTGTGAATCTTTTCCATCATCAACCAATGTGATAGTTTACCCTTTGCCTGAAGTTGATTTGGTCGAAAAGTATATTTTTTGCAATAGGGATAGTCTTCTGACATTGAATGCAGGAGAATTTTTTGCTTATCAATGGTCGGATGGACAGACCAGTGCAATTCATACTTTCGAAAAGGCGCAGCCGATAGCGCTATTGGTGGAAGACACAAATGGGTGTATTAATGGAAAATCGATCGATATTTTGACCGCTTGTGCGCCATTTGTACTATTCCCAAATACCATTAAGATTGGTGATCCTGGTCTGAATGGGCAATTTGCGCCAATAGTAGAAGATGTTTTGGCGGGAAGTATCCTCATTTATGACCGCTGGGGAAATCTTATGTTTGAAAGTGATGAAATCAAGCCGGTTTGGGATGGGAAATTTAATGGCCAGGAGTGCACGCCAGGAGTTTATACTTATTTGTATAGTTTTGTCGGTCTTGATGAAAAGGCAGAACCCAAATCATTTCAAAAAACCGGGTCAGTCTTATTGTTAAAATAAAATTGAATTATGTATCCTATTCAGGTATTCGTCACAGGTGGCACATTTGATAAAGAATATGATTTTATCAATGGTATACTTTATTTTAAAAATACCCACTTACCGGATATGTTTCAGAGAGGAAGATGTATTCTTGACATTGATGTAAAGACTTTGATGATGATAGATAGTCTTGAAATGAAAGAAGAAGATCGAAAATATTTGCTGGAGCAAATTGAAGATTGTCCCACAGAGCAAATCATAGTCACTCATGGCACGGATACAATGGTAGAAACTGCTAAATATCTTGCTAAGGAGGGACTGGCTAAAACGATTGTGATCACAGGAGCAATGATACCCTACGCGTTTGGAACCTCCTCCGATGGTTTTTTTAACCTGGGGGCGGCACTTGCGTTCGTACAATCCAAGCCAGCAGGAGTATATATCAGCATGAATGGCTACTGTTTTGATTGGGATAATGTGAGGAAGAATAAAAAAACCGGCTACTTCGAAGCTTTGAAGGCCACGTAGGCGTGATAATTTCTAAAAATATTTGGAGGAGATTGTTGTAAAATTCACATACTCAAATATTCAAATAACACTAAAGACAACAATCGCAAAACATGCAAATATTTGATTATTAGACATTTGTGTTATAAAAATGCATTTTAGAAGTCACAAGGCCACAACAAAAAGTAAGGCCAATTTTTGCTTGACACTTTTTACATTTGTTGTATAATTTTTCTATAGTTAGCAATTAAAAATAAGATTCGATGTCAAAAATTAAACTAGAGTACATTTGGCTTGACGGAAGTGAGCCAACACAAGGACTGAGAAGTAAGACAAAAATTGTCAAAGACTTTTCTGGTAAAGTTGAAGATTTGGAAAACTGGTCATTTGATGGTTCTTCTACCAATCAAGCACCGGGAGGATCTTCTGATTGTATTTTGAAACCAGTTTATTGTGTTCCTGATCCTCAGAGAAATAGTGCATACCTGGTAATGTGTGAAGTTTTGTCTGCTGATGGCGCTCCACACCCAAGCAATGGTAGGGCTACAATCGAAGATGACGACAATGACTTCTGGTTTGGTTTTGAGCAGGAATATTTCCTTTGGGATCCTGAGACCAACAAGCCTTTAGGTTTCCCTGCAAATGGTTTCCCTGGCCCACAAGGCCCTTACTACTGTTCAGTAGGTGCTAAAAATGCATTCGGTAGAGAAATCATTGAGGAGCATTTGGATGCATGTCTCGACGCAGGACTAAATGTTGAAGGTATCAACGCTGAGGTTGCTGCAGGTCAGTGGGAATTCCAAATTTTTGCAAAAGGTGCAAAGCAAGCCGGTGATGAGATCTGGATTGCAAGATATCTATTGGAAAGAATTGGTGAATCTTACGGTGTTGCAGTAAACTGGCACTGTAAGCCATTGGGTGATTTGGACTGGAACGGTAGCGGTATGCACGCCAACTTCTCCAACACTTTGTTGAGAACTTGTGGGGACAAAGCAGTGTTTGATAAAGTTTGTGAAGCTTTCAGACCTGTAGTTGCTGAGCACATCGCAGTATATGGTGCAGACAACCACCTTAGATTGACAGGTAAGCACGAGACTGCTTCTATCCATGATTTCAGCTATGGTCTTTCTGATAGAGGAGCATCAATTAGAATTCCAATTGTAGCTGCACAAAAAGGATGGAAGGGTTACCTGGAAGACAGAAGACCAAACTCTGCTGCAGATCCATACAAAGTAGCAGCCAGAATCATCAAAACAGTGAAAACTGTAGGATAAGAATCTAAGTTTAGTTTTTTATTATATGAAATTGCGATCATCGTTTTTCGGTGATCGCTTTTTTTTCTGAAAGTCCCAGCGAATAGATAGTAGAAAGGAAAACAAAAGTTGCTAATTTTTTCTACGTACTCAAGCTATGCTTGGTGACAACTGTTGGTGCAAAACATCTGTTATCAGTTTTATTTACGGGGAGTTTAACCACCAAAAAAAGGACGACCTTTTAAATTAAGATGTTTGTTTTAATTGCTTTAATTGATTTTCCAGTCTTTCAATTTTCTTCATACGGCGTAAGTAAGTCACTTGTGGGTCCTGTGGATTTATGGCCCAAGGGACCTTGTCTCTCAATACATGGTAGGCAGCAATTAAGATTTTGTGTCCGATGGCCATCGTTGCTTTCTTTTGGCCCCTCGTGGCCGCAATCTTTCTATGTTTGATTGCATACACTGGA
>JAGQWX010000049.1 GCA_020436935.1 Saprospiraceae bacterium | reverse complement strand
ATACATCAATTTATTGAATGGAAAACCTATTAATCAAACCAAACATGCTTTGGCGGCTTAATAGCTCAACACGTTAAAGGTAATGAAAAGATATACAGAAGCCGAACGAAGATCGTGGATAGACCAATATCGAGCGTCAGGATTGCCGGTTAGTCAATTTTGTGCTGATAATGGATTGATCGCAGGAAACATGTATAACTGGCTTAGCAAACAGAATGGTACCCCTATAAATAAAAGTAAGTTTGTAGAAGTGGTACCCAAAGTAAAACCTGAACAGGCATTATATATCATACAATATCCAAATGGCGTAGAAGTTCGGATTATGAGCAAGATAAGCAATAAGGAATTACTTGAATTAATCTTTGCATGATCGGGTTTAACTCCCAGCAGAAGTATTATTTACATGTTGAGCCCGTGGATATGAGGAAAGGCTTACACAGCCTATGTGGCGTAGTTCGCAACGAACTTGAAAGTGAACCCACAGACGGAAATGTGTATATATTTTTCTCCAGAAGTTACCAGACCGTAAAGATGTTGGTGTGGGATAAAGATGGATTTGTGGTGTATGGAAAATGGTTGGCTCGAGGAAGGTTTGAAAAAATAACCTCAGCCATAGCTGAAAAAAAATATGAATTGACCTATCATTATTTGATTATGTTACTGAGTGGAGTGAGCTTGATAGGTGTAAAACAGCGACCTAGATACAAACTAAATTAGTCATGGAGTCGGAGTAAAAAGAGTTGAAATTATTCAATGTATAAAGCATTGAAATATGGTGTTTTGCCACTATATTCATGCTATGAATTACGAAGCGCTAATAGCTGAAAAAGATGCAAAAATTGCCAAACTCGATACAAAAGTGCAAGAGTTGGAATGGCGGTTGGACCAAGTGCTTCGTATGATGTATGGCAAAAAAAGTGAGGCGTTCAAACCAGCTCCATATACAGGACCAAATTTGTTTAGCCATATGGAAGAACCACAGGAGCAGCTCGCCCCACAAGTAGAACAAGCTCCAACAGAAACCATCACCTACCAAAGAAAGAAGAATGAAAACCACAATGGGAGAAGGTTGCTGGATCATCTACCTGCTGGGATAAAGAAAATACAAGAAGAAATACCAGCGTGCCAAAGTGAGCAAGCAAAGTATATAGGAGAGCTAATCAGCGAGAGTTTAGGCTTTAATCCCGATGCCTTCTTTATCCGCCAGATCATAAGAAAGAAATATGTTGAACCTACAGGTGAAATAAAAATCGGTAACTTGCCTGAGCAGGCCATTGATAAATGCGAGGCAGATAGTTCACTGTTGGCTCATATCATCACCTCAAAATACGTAGACCACCTGCCGGAATACCGTCAACAAAAAATATTTGCCAGACAAGGGGTCAATATACCTCCATCAACCATGAACTCGTGGGTGCAAAGCATAGGCAGGTATATTACACCTATTGTTGAGGAAATTAAAAAGCAAATCCTGGCACAAGGATATGTACAAATGGATGAATCTACCATCCAGGTGATGCAGAAAGACAAGACACATAAAGGCTATATGTGGGTGATCAACAGCCCATCCTTAGGAATGAGTTACTTTGAATATCACCCGGGAAGAGATCAGAGTAAACCCAAAGGTATGCTGGGTGACTTCGCAGGTGCGCTGCAAAGCGACGGATATAATGTGTATGAAATCATAGACGGGCTGAACAAGCAAATAGTCCATTATTGTTGTATGGCACATGCCAGAAGGAAATTTACTGAGGCTATTAATAATGATAAACAAAAAGCAGATACCATACTTTTAGAAATGCAAAAGCTCTACCAAATAGAAGCTTATTGCAGAGATAATCAATTGGATCACCACCACCGAAAGAAAAAAAGAATAGAACAGGCTATTCCTATCTTAGAAAATCTTAAAATAATTCTGGACACATATGCGCTGACAGCCATACCGAAGAGCCCTATATGCAAGGCTTTGGAATACATCATAGTGCGGTGGCATAAACTAATAGCTTATGCCTATACTGGAGATATTGAAATCGATAATAATTTGGTAGAAAATGCCATCCGACCTCTGGCTCTAGGTCGAAAGAATTATTTATTTGCAGGATCTGATGATGCTGCCATGAACTTAGCAAAGTTCTACTCCCTATTTAGCTCATGCAAAGCTTTAAATATTAATCCATACGATTATCTCAAATGGGTACTCGATGAGTTCCCAAAATCAAGTATCAATCACGTAACAAGTTTTACGCCTTTGGCTTATTTACAGCTCAACAAGATGTAGTTGGCCGTATGGATACCTCTCACTCATCCCCAAAATTCACACCAACCCCCAACAACGATCAGCCAAAGGCAAAAAGTAGTGCCCTCAGCGGACCGGTGACGCTAAATCCCGAAAGTAAAAAGTCAATTATGAATACTAAGAAAATTGTTGGGGCAAAAATCTTCGTCTTTTTCCCCAACTTTTTCCGTACCTATGCAAAAATTTCATATATGAAAAAAATCGCAGACGAGCTCATCAAAAATTTTGAGAAGTATAGGCTTGACAGGGTTTTTAGATTGAACGAAGTACAAGGGGCCAAAAAGGAAGTCTCTGAGATGTTTGCACAGCTAAATGATATCACTTTAAACAACGAATATGATCCGAGCCATAAAGTGTATATCCATGCCCAACACATCTTGTCATTATTCGCTGAAACTGTTGGTGGCTTTAAGGAACTGAAAGCTTTTACCCAACTGTATGAACGGTTTGAAAATGAATTTATGCCTTCATATCCACCAATGAGCCCGGTTACTACTTCTTTCAATATGTATTACTTCCTTTTTGATTTGCGCTTAGGGAGTTTTAGGGAAACCATAAGCACTATTTTTTATACTATGACCAAAAATTGGAAGTTGGGTGAAATGCTTAAACCTGCTTTGATGCAATGTGATAGGTCTTCATTGAGGTTCTATGAGCATTGTGGTTTTAGAGATGATATGATAGAGTTGGAGGATATTTTTACCAATGAAAAGAAGCTGGTTGTGAACCCCTCAAATTATAAGGGAGAAGCAGGTGAAATCTGGTTGGTGAGGTTGTTGCCCAATCTTGATGCGGTTTATGATTATAAGATTGCGGTCACAACTCCGTATATCATACGTCTCTATGGAGCTGAAGATTGGCTTCAGTTTTTCGCGCGGCAAGATATATACCAAGACGAGAACAACGGAAATGAAAGGTATCACAACTTTATGAAGTTTAACCTGGATAAGAGGTTTTGGTTTAATTATGTCTTGGATGCCTATGTAGACCACACCGACGGATGTATTTACCTTACGGGACTACCGGACATCAAGGGAAGTAAGCCGCATGAGTTATAAATGAAGTATTTGATTGGACACAATAGTCAGTCTCAATTCCTTGCCTTTACCTACTCTTTGGTCATAAAAGGAATTTCATCTGGTGATTCAAAAATATCCGGTAGGTATTCAAGATTTTGAGCAAATTAGAGTTGAAAATTTTCTCTATGTGGATAAAACTGAGTTTGTCTACAATTTGGCCAATATTGGAGGATATTATTTTTTATCTCGCCCCCGTAGATTTGGTAAATCTTTGCTTATCAGCACACTGGAGAGTATGTTTCTGGGGAAAAAGGAATTATTTGCGGGTTTATACATTGAAGATAAGTGGGATTGGGGTGTAACATATCCCATCATCAGGATTTCATTCAGCAATATTGGGCATAAGGAAAAGGGCTTATACAAAGCCATAGAAGATGAGCTGGACAAAATTGCCAAGCAAAATGAAATCGTATTTAAAGACACGGTTATAAGCGGAAAATTAAAAGAGCTCATCGAGAAACTATCTGCCGCCAGAGGAAAGGTGGTAGTTCTTATCGATGAATACGACAAACCCATCATAGACTTCTTGGGCGATCAGACTGAAAAGGCCTTGGAAAGCAGAGACATCATGAAGTCTTTTTATTCAGTGCTTAAGGATGCAGATCCGCATTTGAAATTGGTCTTTATCACGGGTGTGTCGAAGTTCTCTCGGTTGAGCATTTTTTCAGATTTGAATAATCTTACGGACATAACAATCGATGCTCATTTTGGTGCCATTTGTGGTATTTCGTAGGAAGAACTTGCCTATAATTTCAAAGAAGAATTACAGGTTTATGACAAGCAGAAAATAAAGGAATGGTACAATGGCTATACATGGGATTTGAAAGTTAGCGTTTACAACCCTTTTTCAATACTTCATTTTTTTTAGAGGTGGGGAATTCAAAAACTTTTGGTTTGAAACAGGAACACCTACATTCCTGTTAAAACTTGCCAAACAGCAACATTTGTATGATTTTGATGATAAAGAGACGACATTGACCCACCTGAGTTCCTATGATATAGAAAGGTTGACCCTTGTACCCTTTTTGTTTCAAACAGGTTACCTCACTTTTAAGTCCTACGATGAGGAAAGTGGTATTTATACACTCAAATATCCTAATTTAGAAGTCAAAAAATCGTACCTGGAAGTACTGCTTGATGCATACCTGGAATATCCCTCAGACCAAGGTATTGTCCGGGTTAATGAAATCAGAAAGTGCTTATTGAAAGGAGAAATTGATCGCTTGGAAAGCATTTTGAACTCCATTTTCAAATCCTTGCCATATGAGCTTTAGCAAAAAGAGAATGAACACTTTTACCATGCCATCGTGCATCTTACTTTTTCTTTGCTCGGAGTATTTGTGCAATCGGAAGTGCAAACCTCAGATGGGAGAATGGATGCTTTGATTCAGATGAAGGACTTCATTTATTGTATTGAGTTCAAGTTGGATGAAAGCGCAGACCTGGCCATTGATCAAATTAAAAACAAGGGCTATTTGCACGGTTTTGCCTTGGATGATCGAAAGAAAATTGCCATAGGCATTAACTTTTCTAGCAAGACAAAAAAGGTGGAAAAGTTGAAGTGGGAGGAGTTGATTTTCTGAGGGCATGAAGCTTGAGCTTTCTAAGCGTTTAACCAGGATTAATTCATATAATAGATCCTTTCCTATCCTTCTACTCAAACAGCTGTCTCAACTCTTTATTACTTAAGTTGCCAATCCAGTTTTCACCTGTAGCAACTGTAAGGTCTGCCAGTGCCTTTTTGCCTTGTATCATTTGGTTTATCTTTTCTTCAAAAGTGTCCTTTGTGATAAAGCGGTGGACCATGACATTGCTTTTCTGGCCTATACGGTAAGCTCGGTCAGTGGCTTGGGCTTCGACTGCAGGATTCCACCAGAGGTCAAAGTGTATGACATGGTTGGCAGCGGTGAGATTGAGACCTGTTCCAGCGGCTTTGAGTGAAAGGATGAAGATCTTATCCGCGCGATTGGTTTGAAAGTTTTCTACCATGGTTTTGCGCTCCTTGAGAGTGCATCCTCCATGGTAGAATAGGGGAACTTCGCCGTATCTTTCAGTAATGAATTCATGCAACATGGTGCCCATTTCTTTGAATTGGGTGAAAACCAAAACCTTTTCTCCTGCATCAACGATGACGTCTAATTTTTCGAACAAAAGGTCCATTTTTCCTGACAGTGTTACGTCGAAGTTTTTGTTTTTCAGGAATTGTGTCGGGTGGTTGCAAATCTGCTTGAGGCCAAGTATCATTTGTAAGACCAAGCCCTGCCTCTTGAAGAGGGATTGATGATCATTGCCTGAAATCCCTTCAATCACCTCCATGGCTGCGTCTAAGGTTTTTTTATACAAGGCTGCTTGCGATTTGGTCAGGTTACAGAAACTGTCCATCTCTATCTTATCTGGTAAATCTGAGATGATTGTTTTATCAGTTTTGAGTCTTCGCATCAAAAATGGCCCTGTCACTTTCTTCAGGCGTTCAGCTGCTGATTTATCATTTTGAATTTCTATGGGCTGGCCAAAGTTTTCATGAAACTCTTTTTGATTACCCAAATAGCCCCGGTTGCTATAGTCCATGATGCTCCACAACTCGCTCAATCTGTTTTCTACAGGAGTTCCGCTCATGGCTATGTTGTTTTTGGCTTTCAACGATTTAATTGCTTTGGTTTGTTCCGTTCCTACATTTTTAATGTTTTGAGCTTCGTCAATGATAAGACTGTGCCACTTTGTTTTCTTCAGCGTCAATACATCGCTTCTGACAATTCCATAACTTGTGATCAATACATCAAATCGGTCTTCATTGGATAAGGTTCTCTTATTGCCATGATATAATTTGACTTGAATCGATGGAGCAAATTTCTCAAATTCTGCTTCCCAGTTGGTGATCAAACCTGTAGGTGCTACTACCAGGATTTTTTCACTTTCTAACATTTGTTCTTCCTTAAACTTGAGGATCGCTGTGATAACCTGTAAGGTTTTTCCAAGGCCCATATCGTCTGCCAATACGCTTCCGAAGCCAATTTTAGCATTGCGATACAACCATGAAAATCCCCTATGCTGATAAGGACGCAAAGTTGCATTGAGGTTTTGCGGTATTTGGATGGTTTCAACGGAAGTGAGTTCCTGTATGAGTGCCTGAACCTCTTCAGTCAAACTGGCCTTTGCGCCTTGATATTCTCCACTGATCGCTGTTTGTAAAATTTGAAATGGGTTAAGACCTTTTGAATTTCCAAAATGTTTTTGAATTTTGATTAAATCGCTTTGATCAACATAAATGTATTTAGACTTGAATTTTAATAGACTGTTTGATTTGAGGCTTAGTTGGTGAAATTCCTCTTCTGACATGAGCTCATCTCCAACGGCGACTTGCCAATCGAATGACAATAATTCTCCAAGTTGTAAGAATGATTTTCCTTTATTTTTTTTGACTTTTATGCTCGGTCTTGGCCTTAAAATGCTTTGAAGGGATTTAGGAAGAAGCACCTCAATGTCAAGCAATTGTATTGCTGGAATAACCTCAAACAAAAATTTTCCAAACTCATTTGAGCTCATGGTGATCATCTCTTTTCCTCCGGAATTGATGTGTTTATCTAAGTGCGGAATAAATGAGGTTAAATGAGCCAACACCTGAAGGATTTCAATTTTATTTCGGAGGTACTCATCTTGGGAAAGTAAAAGCTCCAGGGATTTTGGCTTGTTTCCTCTGTTTTGATCGGAAATAAGAATTCCAACCTTGAATCTGTTTCGTGGTAGCTCTTCAACCATGATGTGAGGCCTGAAAATGCCTTGCGTGATAAAATATTTTTTTAACCAAACAGCAATTCCTTCTTTAAGTGAAGCTTCACCAGGCTTATTGAAACTGTATGCTCTGATGTTGAAAAACATAGAAACAAAAAGGTCATGATCTTTTTCAGCATTGAAAAATTTGATCAATTCTGTCAACCATATTGATAAAATATTGAGGGCCTTTTCTTGGTAGATTTCTTTATAACCTGTATTTGTTTCCCAATACAAAATTTCATTTGGTAGAATATCATCTAATTTTGAAACAAGACTTCGAACCTCAGAACTGATTTGCGCGGGCAGCCATCTTATGAAATAGGTATCTTTTGGAAATCTTACGATTTGTGGAATGATTGCGCCATTGGCAAGTAAATGCATAGCCAGAAAAAAAGCAGAATGCATTGATGCAACTTCCATCTGGTAGTCTTTAATATAACTACCAGAGATGGCGAAAAGTTGACTGAATAATTCTTCAGCTTTAGCCGTATGCTCATCAAAGTACATACAAGCATTATTGTGTTCATCAATACTTATTGAAAGAATAGAATGATGTGTCAATTTCTCTTTTGATACAGGAGAGAATCCGTTAAAGTCTGTAAATTCTATTTTTCCAGAGAGTATTCTTTGAGCGTGGTTGGCAAGCTTTTTAATCTTCTTGCAATAATCTTCTTTAAAATCAGACTTTCCTATGTAGAATGGAGGTGAATCTGCGAGCAATGCAGCCAATGGTTCATGTATGGGATAGAGTTGACTAAAAACTATCTTTTGAAATGCAGATTCTTCTTGAAAGCTTTTTATTTCTGATGGTTTTTTCTGAACGTATAAGTCAATTGCATTTTTGATATCTGTTTGTGACCGTTCGACCACAATGCCCATATTGTTAAATTCCTGAATCAAATCCATGCCATGAAGTTCAAATATCAAAAAGGGGTTGTTGTCAATTTCAGCGGAAACCTTATAGATAACAGCAGCCAGATGCTTGCAGGGAACAGCCCAGTCGGGACAAGAACAATTCATATTGAAATCAGACCATTTCTCAGGAAAGACAATGAGGCCACTTTGATTAGCTATTTGAAGAATTTCACTATCAAGTTCTCTGTTGAGTAGTTTAGAAATGATAGCTGGCTTTTCAGCAATCCTTTGGATAAATGATTTTCGTTGATTACCAGGAAACAGAGGAATTATGATTTCAACGTCATAAGGTTTAGGCCGGCTTCCTGCAACCTTAGCCCTGATACTGTTGTCATGAATACTTATTTTCTCAACTGCTTCTTTACGTGCATAACTGCTGCCTCGAGGTAGCCTGTTGCTATGGTCGATTCTACTAAGTGATTTGAGCCATTGTTGGCCCCACCAGGTTTTACCAAAAAAACTGGACATATAATCTTTAATTTATGGAAATAATAACAAAACAGCAAATCAATATCTTAAAAAAAACGACCCACCAACCTGCGTCGATGGATCGTCTTGAATTTATACTTCTTTAAAATCTGCGCACTCTCTCTTTCCAAATTCAAATCATGAACAAAGAAGCAAAGAGCTTCGCAAAAAATCATATTATTTAAACAATCCGCCCAGGATTGATTTTGCGCCCATAGACAAAATATCGTCCATGTAACTGCCGTCGCCATCTCTGTCGAGCAGACCACCAAAGACGCCCATCAGGCCGCCATGAGGTTTTTCTTCCTGAGGCTGACCGCTTTTGAAGATCAGATCCAGCAATGAATTATTGCTGATGTTATTGGTGTTTTTCATCTTGCCCAACAAGCCCATAATGACCGGAGCAAGTGTAATCAACAACTTACCGGTTTTGGATTTGTCCAGTCCGCTCATTTTCGCTACTGCATCTATGATAGAATTCTGATTTCCACCCAATATATGATTCAGGATACCAGCACCATTGAGCATGCTTGGATTTGCTGGCTGCATGTTGCCACCCAGGTATGAACCTATATTGTCCAGTACACTACCGTCGTGGTCTCTTTGCAATGCACCAAGAAATGATTCTGCTCCCTGGCCTGAAACTATGTTTCTTGATAATCCACTCATGATTGCACCGAACGCAGTTTGAATTGCCGTCTCAGTTTGTTCAGGTTCTGCACCGATTTGCTGACTCAATTGACCTACCAGCTGGTCGCCTACCTGGTCCTTCAAAACTTCAAATAAAGTATTCATTTATTACTATTGATAAAATTAAAAAATGCTTGTCTTTTTTTGCGATGACCAATATACAGATTAATATGATTTTATGCTGTTTCTGGTGTGAATTAATATTCTTTGGATATGGACCTCCTGAAACCGCTCTTGGCACAATCTTTGATATATTATGATTTTATTTAATATGATAGCGGTAATATTATTGAAGTATTCCCGTTTTAATGATCCAAGAACTGAGCAATGAAGAGACTGATTCAATTTGTGTGCTGTATCGTATGTACTACTCCTCTGTTGGCCTCCAATGAGAAGGCATATTCTTATATTGACAAATACAAGGACATAGCCATTTCTGAAATGAGAAGATCGGGTATTCCTGCGAGCATTAAACTTGCGCAGGGCATGTTGGAATCGCAATGGGGTGAAAGTGAGCTGGCTACCAAGGCGAACAATCATTTTGGTATCAAATGCGGATCACAATGGGCCGGACCCAGTTTTTACAGAATGGACGATGACTACGATGCCAATGGCAATAAGGTAGAAAGCTGTTTCAGATCCTATGACGATGCCAGGTCATCCTACATCAGTCATACGGAGTTTCTCCAGGAGCCGCGCAAACAAAGCCGGTATGGTTTTCTTTTCTCTTATGCCTCAGACGATTATGAATCATGGGCAAAGGGACTTCGCCAGGCGGGTTATGCGACCGACCCCAAATATCCTGATAAATTGATTGCCACCATCCAAAAATTTGGCCTGGATGCTTTCGATGAACGACTGACTTCCAAAGACTTAGTCAACAATTCATTGCCTGGTGCACCGGTTTTGGACATGAATGTGAATTCGGCTTCAAAATCAGAGATACACCACCAGGGCTTGAAATACATTCTTGCCGATGGAAAAAGTACAGCCGAACAAATTGCGAATCACTATAAGTTGACCGTCAGACAATTGCTGGCTTATAACGAGACGATTCTTGTACCTTCAGATGTTCTGGAGAAAGGTGAAATCATTTACCTGGAACAAAAAAAGAGAGAATTTGAGGGAGACATTTCTGCGCATTATGTCAAACAAGGCGAAACCATAGCTTCCATCTCCCAGCTATATGGCATGCGCGCAACCAGCCTTAGAGCCATCAATAAATTGTCAAGAACTGAGGAAGTAAGCCAGGGACAGGTGATTTATCTTACTCCGGGCAGCGTCAAAAAAGCCAGTGAACGTTCATCCGATAAGCAAGACAGGAAAAAGAGTAAAAAGAACAAAAAAGCTTATTTATTTGAATGGTAAACCCATGAAAATTAAACAATTTGTCGGGCGTGATGATTTATATCTTGTCGAACATATGTGAATAATACGGCAGGACAATGAAATCCTCAGATTGAAAAATTGTATATTTGTTGATCAATCGTAATAGAATAATTCAAAGATGTTATCAAAAAAAATGCAGGATGCTCTGAATGAGCAGGTAAGAATAGAAGCTCAATCGTCGCAGGTATATCTCGCAATGGCTTCATGGGCGGAAATCCAGCCGGGTATAGACAATATCACATCATTTTTTTATCGTCACAGCGATGAAGAGCGCATGCACATGCTCAAACTCATCAAATTCATCAATGAACGCGGAGGCTTTGCTATGATTCCTGCGCTTGAACAACCGCAACCAACTTTCCCCAGTATTAAGCATGCATTCAAAGAATTGCTGAAACACGAAGAATACGTCAGCCAAAGCATCAACACCGTTGTTGACATTGCTTTAAATGAAAAAGATTATGCCACCTACAATTTCATGCAGTGGTATGTTTCTGAACAAATCGAAGAGGAAGCCCTTGCCAGAACGATGAACGATAAGCTCGAACTGATAGGCGATGATAAAAGCGGTCTTTATCTTTTCGACAAAGACATTCTCATGGTTACAGTGGGTGGAGGTTCAGCGGCCGAAAAATAAGGCCTATGGTTTTTGGAAAATTTGAAAATTGAGATTTGAAAATTGAGATTTGAAATTTTTCTTGGTATCGTCAAAGTATTAAGGACTTTGGATATTTATGAGTTCTCCACTTTCTAAAGGTCACTTTTAACGTTTAACCCTTAACCAATTTTCAGCGAACTTCTGCGCAACTTTGCGCGATTTCAGCGGGAATGGACTCCCCAAGCACATTTAACACCTTCGAAGTTGAAGAATTTTATTTTTTATTTCATACCCTAAACTGCACTGCGTTGGTATATGTTATTCATATTCTACGCCTTCGAGTATTTCAGGCATCCACAATCCATACCTTCTTCCCTTTAACCTTTAACTTTTAACCAACTTCTGGTGGGCGGATTCCCTTCAGGGCCTGGGTAGAGCGCGGCAGAAGGGGGATGTCTTTGGTCTTTGGGTGTTGGTTTTTGGGTGTTGGTTTTTGGGTGTTGGTCTTTGGGTGTTGGTCTTTGGGTGTTTAAAAAATAAGATTTTGTATCAACGAATTTTGTGCATATATCTGCAAATTTCCGCGGGAAAGGTTCAAAGACAAAGTTGGCTGAGTGGAGCCGAAGCCTTGCCTTAGCATTTTGTCATGATTTTTGGTCAAAAATCCCGCCAAAATTGGGTTGTCTATTTTGCTGATGTCGTTCTATAATCATATCACCCCATTCGGGGTTCAGGCATCTACACCCTTTTACTTTTAACTTTTAACCTTTAACTTTGAATTATCACAAAGCAGAATGGCTTGCAAGAGAGGAAGAAATAAGACCAGCCAACCTCCTCTAAGACCTAAAACCTAAGACCTAAAACTTAAGACCTAAAACCTATCCCTTAATTCCTGGGACACTTTTTACAAGCCTTGCTCTTCTTATATTTTTTACAACACTTCTTCAGTTCATAAACCACATAACCATTGCTCAGCATAAATGGCTCCTGAATGACGTAGAGCCCAATATAACCACGCTTCTCCTTGCTTGTATTTCCAACTTTCTCAGTCTGGTTTAACCACTCCAGAAACATCTCCATCCTTATTTAGACTAATTACAAACAAAGATACAACGATTGGTTTTGGGATCAAAATTTTCATAAAAATATTTTGAAATATGCCCTAAATTTAAATATCAGGGTTTTTACTAGTAATGCCTCGTAATACCATTGAAAATCAACAATTAATAATTTACAAATTTCTTTAATATATGAAAGTTCGTAAACTGTATGTATCTGGATATCAACATAGTATGTAGTACGTTTTTGTAAAATTTATTGTGGTTTAGTATACAGGATATTATTTATTACATATATTTGCCCTGTATTTAACTGAGACCTACCTGCACTGAGATTAATAGTCCTACAGTAAATTTTATTACTCAATTTAATATTTTACTCATGGACTTAAAACAATTACGTTTAATTCTATTAGGCCTGATGATCATAGGGCTGTCCGGTTTTGTCCGGGCTCAAAGCAGTGGGATGCCATGCATTGATCAAGTAAACCTTTCTATAGATCCGGCTTGTACAGCCACAATCACTCCAGCTATCATGCAATCTGGTACTCCAACCGGCGTTGCTGTTGGTATTAAAGTAGGAGTTTTGCCTGCTGCTTCACTTAGTGGCGGTTCTGTTGTCAACGGTTTTTATAGAGGTGCTGCGATCGTAGTAAATCTTCAACTGGTTCCGGCTTTTGTTTCAAAAGGCAAAGTTGGTCCTATAGAAGTGAGCGTATATGATCAAAGCAATAACTCCTGCTGGGGCAAGTTGACCATAGAAGACAAGCTTCCACCGGTCATCAGCGATGTTCCAGACATTACAGTAACATGCCTTGTTACTACTGATGCTGCCGGAAACCCTGACACTTCTGTTACAGGCGTTGCCAGTGCTTCAGGAACTTGTTCCGGTGTTGCAAGTATCGATTACAGGGATCAAACTACAAATATCCCTTGCTCTCCAACGAATGATATCATTAAAACCATCATTCGTACCTGGTATGTTACCAACAAAAATGGGGTTTCAGCTTCGAGTGTTCAAAACATTACTGTCAGGACATTGAATGTTGATACGTTGACCATTCAACCTTTGGTACAAGTAGGGTGCGGAGATCCAATTACTCCGGCTGCACTTGCACTCGAACTTGGTCTTGATTATGGATATCCTGTTTTAGAGGACACTTCAGGTGCAATGTATCCTGTTTATCCTGATAAAGCCATTTGCAATGTAGTTGCTTCATATTCAGACAGTAAGCCAATTGACTTTTGTGGCGTTGGTTGTTTTGGAGGGTCAAAAACATTGAGAACATGGATCGTGCTTGACTGGTGTTCAGGCAATGTTGCTACACTCACTCAGCTCATCAAACGAGTTGACGATATCGCTCCTGAGATCGATGTCACCAGCCCAACAAAAACTTATTCTGTTGACGCATGGGCTTGCGAAACTGACATCGCACTTCCAAAAGCAATTGTGACAGACAATTGCGATGCTGAACCAAGAGTATTGACAGTTTACGGTCCTGTAGGTGTTGAAGTACAAAACAAAGGCAATGGCCAGTTTTTAGCTATTGACGTACCAAAAGGAACGCATACATTTGTCTATACTGCAGCTGATTGTTGTGGCAACACCACCATTGATTCAATCACACTTACTGTTGTGGATAAGGTAGCTCCTGTAGCAACTGCTAAAGAATTCATCACTGTAAGTTTGACAAGAAGCGGCGATTCAACAGTTACCGGTGTAGCTAAAATATTCCCTTCACAAATTGACAATGGCTCTTATGATAACTGTACTCCGGTTTATCTTGAAATCAGAAGAGAAGCAGGTTCTCCTTCTTGTTTGAACGAAGGTACTGATGGATACAACAATAACCTTACTTATAATTCTACCATCAACGGATTAGAGCAAACTACAGATTTACACAAAGAAGACGCTGCAAAAGACACTGATCTTGGTCAGTATGTCAAGTTCTGTTGTGAAGACATAGGCGACACCGTAAAAGTGTGGTTGAGGGTTTGGGATGATGCCGATGGCGACGGAATCTTTGGAACTGCAGGTGACAACTACAACGAGACTTGGGCTCAAGTGAAAGTAGAGGACAAGATCGTTCCAAAAATTTACTGCGAAAACGATATTACAACAAGCTGCGACAGAGCCGACGTTTTCTACAATCTAGATGGATTGTGGCATGATGTTGCAGGGTCAAGAATTCCTGCGGAATTTATCCCATGGGTAGATGGCGTATGTAGCAATTATGAATTGGAATACAAAGACGCAGGTAGCTTTACAGTTTGTAATACCACTCCTGAAGGCAAACCTATTGTCAGAACATACAGAGTGAAAGGATTCCCTCAGGTAACTTGTACAATGACGATTACAGTAGAAAACACTGAATCAGATCCAGTATTGGAATATCCAATAGCACTACACCATTGGACAAAATGTACTTTGACAGAACAAGAAGTGCTTGATAACACCATCAGAGCTAATGTTAAAGATGGTTATTACTATGAAGTCCAAAGCATAGAAGGCAGTGGTTGCGCAACTGTAGCATCCAGCATCTTGCCTAATGACTCAACTACAAACGGTCTTACTCCAACAGGTGGATTCCTGGTAGCTGCACAGCAAGGTAAGAGCAGATTCAACCCTAACTACAAAGAGGTAGGTTGTAATGTATTCGGAAGACACATTACCATTGAAGACTATGTAGTTGGCACTGGTTGCAGAAAGTGGCTGGTAAAATTTGATTACATCAACTGGTGTAACAATGGATATGCAGGTTGCAGATCTACAGTATATAAGTTTGAAGATACTACTCCGCCAACAATCACTACTTGTCCTAGCTATACAGTCGAAGTCGATCAGGCAAGCTGTACGGCCGCTCAGGCAGTTGCACCTGTAGGAAGTGACGCGGGAGGATGCGAAACTGCAATGAGCTGGATCGTGACACTTGTTAGCCCTGAAGGAGCAGATATAGCTGAAAGAACAGGTACTGGCAATGCTCCAAAATTCAGTGCATTCACTGGTTTGAACCCAGGTGTTTACACAGTAGAATACAAATTGACAGACGGTTGTGGCAACGTAGCAGAATGTGAAGGAACCATCACTGTAATACCAAAAGATCCAACACCTTACTGCATCTCTTTGAGCAGTGCAGTGATGAAAAACGGAATCGTGGAATTGTGGGCAAAAGACTTTGATAAAGGATCTTTCCTCAATTGCGATCCGAATAAAACAGGATTCTTATTGTTTACTTTCAACATGACTCCAGGTGCAGCTTCTCATCCTGTAGATAGCTTACTTACAGAGGAGCACTACTTCAAAGGATTGGGACTCATTGCGACAAAAGCAGAATACGATGCAGGCAATGCGCAAAAATGGATCCCTGAGGTGAAAGAAACAGTTTGGCCGGGAGGTGGAATTAAGAAAACACTCATTGGTGGTACTTCAGGAATGTTGTTCGGATGTACAGTGGGAGATCCGGTAAGAACTGCTTTCCCGGTCGAAATGAGAGTATGGGATTCAAGATACTTTGTTCCTGGTACAAACGAAGGAAGCGACTTCTGTAAAGTTTCCCTAACACTAGAGAACAACCAGGGTGACACAGCATGTCCTGCAGGATCAACTGGCAATAGAATCATTGGTACAGTTGCAACCATGTCAGGCGAAGGTGTGAGCGATGTTGAAACAAGCCTCGATGCAAACCTTCCTGAGTTCCCTGTAAAGGCAATGACAGCTGCAGGCAGCTTCTCATTCAACAACCTCAACAGTGGAGTGGAATATGAGATCAGCGCTAAAAAAGATCTTTCATACAGAAATGGTGTTAACACTCTGGACTTGTTGAGAATTCAAAGACACATCCTCAACATCACCAGACTTGATGATGCGCATAAAATCATTGCGGCTGATGCCAATAATGACTTGAAAGTAGACGTCAATGACCTTGTAGAATTGAGAAAACTTGTTTTGGGTGTGATCGATGATCTTCCTAGAAACCAGTCTTGGAGATTCGTTGACGCCAAGCAGACTTTCACTGACATGACCAATCCTTGGCCATTGCAAGAGGTGATCGTTGCAAAAGCAGACCAAAGCAGTGTTTATAACTTCATCGCTGTAAAAGTGGGTGACGTAGATATCAATGCCAGCACAAGTGCAACATCACAAACTACAACAAGATCAGGTAAGGCAGTCAGCTTCATCATGGATGACGCACAACTGACAGGTGGCGAAGTAGCAAGTATTGATGTGAAGGCTGAAAACTTTAATGAAGTATTCGGTTACCAGTTTGCTGCTCAGTTGTCAGGTGTTGAAGTTGTTGATGTAATTTCAAAAGCAATTCAAATCGAGGAATCTATGTTTGCTCAATTAGAAAATGGATTGTTTACAATGTCTTATAACAACATCAATGGGGTTTCTGTAGCCAACAATGAAGTTTTGTTCACCATCAAAGTAAAAGCCAACAATACCACTAAACTTTCAAAAGCGCTTGTAGCTTCAAATGAAATTGTGGAAGCTGAGGCATACGTTGGTGACGACTTTGTTGCAGCAGATGCAAAATTGGAAGTCAGAGGTGGTCAGGCCAAAGGTATGGTCCTCTACCAAAACGTTCCTAACCCATTCAAAGCAGAAACAAACATCAATTTCTCTGTACCTGAGGCTTCAAATGTTACATTCAAAGTATTTGATGTGACTGGAAAACTCTTGATGAATAGAGTAATTTCAGCTTCAAAAGGTGAAAATATGATCACCTTGAGGAGATCAGATCTTGGTGCGAACGGTGTTCTTTACTACCAATTGGAAAGTGGAGATCAAATCCAAACGCGCAAGATGGTTATCATTGAGTAGTGAGTTTTAGAATAATTTTGGAAACGACCGGCGGTAAAGACCATCGGTCGTTTCTTTTTTTATGACTGACCTAAAGCGGAAATTGTAAAACCTTTAAAATCAAAATCCTCTCAACATAAGGTGAATTAACACCATAGGTACATATTCAAACTAAACAAAGGCTACAAAATAATAATTTAGATTATTGAAGAACTGCCTTTCAAATTCTTCCTTGGATATGGGTTCTTGATCCCTGGCATATTGTGCAAGAGAGGTGATCTTCATTGGAATTTTATCGAAAAAATCAAAAATGTCTGAAGGGCTGGTTCCATAATGATTTGCAGCCCCAATGCCATGCTCAAAAATGATGAGCGGGAGGTGTTTTTTAATGATCTGATAGGCACCTTCTAACACTTGCAACTCACCACCCTCGACATCAATTTTGATCAAGTCTATACCAACATCCTTAGGGATAACATGATCAAGCAACTCCGTTTTGACCATAATGGTGGTGTCTTTTTCATTCGGCTTGTCATAATCTCTCCTTTTTAACCCACTATAGGATGGATTTGTAATCACAAAATTAAATGGTGATTCTCCTGAAACATTGGATGCCGCGAAATTATGAAGTACACATTTTTTTGACTTTGAGAATTTTCTTTGCAGAAAATCAAAATGAGCTGGTAAGGGTTCAATGCCAAAGTGCTGACCATGAGGTGCAACTTTCATAAATAAGTCTAGAATTTCTCCTTTATATGCGCCGACATCTATGCAATTGGCAGAAACAGGTAGTTTTTTAATGATTTTTCTTGACAACAAATCATATTTATGATTTTTAGTCAGAGGAATGGGAATAGTTTTGATTATTTTTTTTACGAATTCTTTCAGCATGAATTTTTAATATCTGCCCATCATTTCAATGATATCCAAAATTATCATTTCAAATGACAATTTTAAGTATTAATTGGACGGAGCATAACAATATTAACTGCATCCCGGGATATGCAAGTAAAAACCATATTAGGTAAGATCTATTCAAAACCAGGATTCGAACATTTTAAAATACCTCCCCGTTACCATTCAATATTTCACCAAAAATTAAATACAATGAAAAAAGGATTGGCTATCATATTGACACTACTTGGCATTGGTGGATTGGTATTTGGAGTCATAACCATATTTAACGTGGGGCTTACCAACTCAAATCCGTGGATAGGAGTAATTTTAGGTGCTGTATTTTTTACAGCCGGGATTGGCCTCCTGAAAACAACCAGTGATGGGCAGGGCGCCTGATAAAGTATAAAATCCATTCTCTTAAATTAATTCAAAACAAAAAGGGTAATGTCTATGATTGCATAGGCATTACCCTTTTCTATTGGAATACAAGCTCTCCAAATCTTATTGATGAATTTATTTTTATAATGCATTAGTTGTGGTCATCAAAATTCTATTGGTATGTTTACTATAACTTTGCATTGTTAAGAAGAAATGATTTTCCAAACCATGATATTCAAAAACTTCCCATACTTGCTCTCCTCTGACATTGAAGATTTTGTCCGGTATTGTACCAAAAAATCCTATAAAAAGGGAGAGCTTCTCGTACGTAATGGTATGATTTGCAAGAAAGTATATCTGGTAGAAGAAGGTATTGTACGATCATACTACCTCTCTCCAAATGATGAGGAAAGCACCTATTGTATCACTTTCCCGGGATCGTTCATAACTGCCTATTCTTCATTGATTTTGCAAACACCCACGGTTGAAAACATTCAGGCTGTGACAGATATTGAGGTAACAGAAGTGCCTGTTGATGCGATACATAAATTGAGCGCGAACAACATCAGATGGATGCGGTTTTTGAAGGATATGGCAGAATATCAATACATAGAATTGGAGCAAAGGCTGCATCAGTTGCAACATGTACCCGCCATAACTCGATATGAAGCATTGCTGGAACAACATCCCGAATATGTGCTCCATTTGCCGGTAAACTACCTGTCATCCTACCTGGGCATAACGCCCCGACATCTCAACAGAATAAGAAAAAGCCTTATGACCATTTAAGGACATATGTCCTATGGCTTGATTTTTTAATACTCCAACTTTGCCATCATTATTGGTTTGTGGCTCATTCCATTCCGGGATTGAGCTTCAATTTTCTAAAAATTAATGATTATGGCAAAAAGAATTTTGGTCATTTATGGCCACCCAAGTAAAACTTCATTGAATTATTCGCTTGCAGAAGCCTATTGCAACGGAGCTCAAAACTCCGGACACGAAGTGAAAAAACTAGTGCTGGCCGATATGGAGTTTGAAATCAATCTCCAATTTGGATTTGAAAAAAGAATGGAGTTGGAACAAGATCTGAAAATGGCTCAGGAATATATCCTGTGGGCAGAACACCTGGTTTTTGTTCATCCTGTTTGGTGGGGTGGTCTACCAGCCTTGTTTAAAGGATTTATCGACCGGTGTTTTCTCCCAGGATTTGCATTTAAATACAGAGAAAATTCAGTTTGGTGGGATAAACTGCTATCCGGCAAAACCGCGCACATCATTACCACGCTTGACCAGCCTGGATGGTATTACTGGCTTATGTACGGCCGACCAAGTGTCAATCAGCTGAAAAAGAGCACATTGGAGTTTTGCGGCATAAACCCGGTGAAGCTTACTTATGTTGGAGCAGTGCGGGGAGCAGAATCCAAAAAGATCAAAGAATGGATAGATAAGGCAGGATCACTTGGAGAAGATGCTGCGTGAGAGCTGATGTCTTAAAACATCGGTAGGAGTGACCTGCATCATGTTTTCCAGAAGAGGATGTCCATAATTTTGAAATATTAATTCACAGCAAAAATTTGGATCATGAGAGTTCTGGTTATTGGCGGAAATTTTGCAGGAAGCACAGCCGCAATGGAAATCAAGAGAAAACTCAAAGACAAAGTTGACGTTACGCTCATAGACAGAAACAAAGACTTTGTGTACATCCCCTCTTTAATTTGGGTACCTACAGGCAGACGTGAGGTAAAAGACATAGTAGTACCAAGAGATAAGGTATTGGCAAAAAGGGGTGTAAATTTTGTGCTGGATGCAGCAGTGAATGTAGACACAGAAAAGAATATAGTTTATACTGAAAAGGGTGAATATCCTTACGACCATTTGGTCATTGCGACCGGACCAAAAGTTAACTTCGACATAGCTCCTGGTGTACGCGAACACTGTACTTATATAGGTACACCGCCGGGAGCTATGGATACGAGGGCCAAATTGGAAGAATTCAAGAAATATCCTGGTCCGATTGTGATCGGGGCAACTCAAAACGCAGGCTGTATGGGGGCAGCTTATGAATTCCTCTTCAACATCGAAGAGTGGTTGAGATCTGAACACATCAGAGAAAAGGTTGACCTGTATTGGGTCACACCTGAGCCATACCTGGGCCACTTTGGAATTGACGGAATGCCAATGGGAGAAAGCATGCTCAAGTCTTTTATGAAGATGTTCCACATCCATTACAGGACGAGCGTAGGGATTAAGGAAGTAACTGAAGACAAGGTAATCCTGTCTACCGGGGAAGAAATTGCCACAAGATTCAAAATGTTGATGCCTCCGTTTATTGGTGTTGACTTTGTGGCCAACAGCCCCGGACTGGAAACCGGACCAAACAGATTCTTGCCTATTTTACCCAACTTCAGACATAAAACATTGACCAACGTTTGGGGAGCAGGATTGGCAGTGGACGTAAAACCTCCGTTTAAACAAGGCGAAGTTCCATTCACTATTCCAAAAACCGGATATCCAAGTGATGTTACCGGCAAGATTGTAGCCAAAAACATCATCGCGACCATCACCGGAAAAGGTAAACTTGAAGAAAAAATGTGGGGAGACATCCCTGGATTGTGTGTCATGGATGCCGGTAAAAAGGAAGTATTGATTCTGAGCAACCACTTGTTCAAACCGAGAACATTTGCCATCATGCTGCCCAACGTTATTTTTGACTTTGGCAAGGTATTTCTGGAAAAGTACTTCCTCTGGAAGTTGAGACACGGTTATTCTTTCTTGCCTTAGAAATAAAGTTTATGCGCTGAATAGAGCCTGAAGAGTAAGATAAAAAATCCAAATTTTGCTCATAGAGTCGGACACATTCAGAAGGAATGGTTCAAAAAAGGGGTGACGCTTAATAGGGTCGCTCCTTTTTTATTCAGATAAAGAGCATATGTATAATAAGAGATTGAAAATCATTGCCTTACAAAGAGCCTTGAATCAAAATCATAGGGACTTACATCAATTGTTTTTATGCTTTCAAATTCAGGGTGCTCCGGATTGATGATGAAATTGTGCTCAGTTGGTACTGTTGCCGAAGGTACTTTTAAGATACAATATTGTTTCTTTTCGAAAAATTCGTCACCTATGCTTTGGGTTTCCAATGCGTGAAGTGTGACCCGCCAATTTAAAGGAAGGCGCATTGCAGGTATTTCTATCATACTCACTGTGTCCGGGACCTCAATGCTCATCAATACGTAGTCGGTGGGTAGCATGCCCAAAGGCAAATGGACAGCAACTTCAAGAACACAAAGAGATATGCTTTGACCTGTATATACCAGAGGTACGCCTCTGCTGTTCCATCTTCCTCCCGCTAACTTTGCGCCCTGGCCATCCAGTTTTGTGTACTGGCGCCTGGTGATTCTGTATACCATCATGCCAATACACCATGCTCTATCCTCGTGAGCTCATCTTCGATCATCTCAATGCCGAATGTAGTGTCCAGGAGTTGTTTTGGCTTGATGCCACCAAGTGCTATACTTTCCCATGACATCCATTTGTTGAATTTTTCAAGGCTGCCAAAAACATCTTCTCCTCTGTTGTACAACATGGCAATCCTTACAATTTGTTGTGATTGTAAAGGGTCAAAGGACTTGTTTTCTTTTTCGTACCTCTGGAGTGATCTTTCGGAGAGGTGGAGGTAGGATGACCAATCGCTGAGGGTAAAGGCTGTTTTTTGGGCGATATTTTTAAAATTGACGTATGACAAACCACGCTGAATGTCTGAGATGATTTGGAACAGACTATTGTCATCTGTTTGTTTGTGAGATAGCTTTATGGTTGTCATTTTGGAAAATTGTCGTTTTATTAATGACAAATTACGTGTTTTTTTCGTGGTTTGTCAATAAGCTTTGCCTTTTTTGTGTATTTGTATTAATTTTTTTTATCAAAATGGCCATCCCATCTAAGTATATTAGGAAATTGAAAGGCTCATAGATATTTTTTCGGGAAAATTTGTCCTTTGTCGGATACTGAATTGATAATGAAGCTTTATCTGTTGGTTTACACCAATCAGAACCGCTGTGCAAGCTTTTCAATCATTTCCTGGGAAAACGGGTCTGAATCAGGACCATACCCATTGACCAAAATTCCTTTCATATTATGATCTTTGGAAGAGATGGCATAGAGGATGCTTTCGTCATCTGGGTTGGTCATGCCGTCAAACCTGTAAATTTTGTCGATTTCAAATTCATCCGGGCTGAGTGATTTTTCTTCACTGCTACATTCCAGGCAATCTGGCCTGAGGTTGAAGTCGTAAGTATAACCAAGAGCCCTCAATCTTTCGATGGCTTCTACCATTGTATCAAATTCCGGTTGCATAATATCTGTTCTTTATACCATTGGAACAGATGCCTAGTGATAAAAGTTTGACAGCGAGTGTTAATTAATTGTCCCATCCCATATTTCCCATTCGGGACATTATTTCTCCCATCGTTCTCCCAAAAAGGCGTGCAGGTGCATTCATTTGCCGCACAAAGTGGCACAAAATCATAATTTCGAATCAAATTTTTCATTTTCTTCCCATTTTTTCCCCAAAAGCCAATTGGTGGAGCAATGGTACTTGATTTTTGATATGAACCAGAAAGAAACATTTCAAAAATAAATTGCGCATTATTATATATAAAATAATCAAATGTTTAAACAATTATTTTAAAATAAGCTACATATTAGTATTATAATATATTAATAAATAATGTCATGTTTATTTGGATTTCTTAAATTGTTGTGAAAATTGTTCATTTTGTCAACCGATTGTTGACAAAGCGACAACACTTTGATAACACATGATTAAAAATTGCTATATTTTCTCTCTATTTTGAATTTTGTGGGATAAAATGGTAAAAAATGTAAATCGGATGATTTATGTTTGTTTTATCAACCGGTTTAAAAGATGATTTCACTTTCAGGTGAATATGAGTGTAAAATAGACGACCGTGGCAGGATCAAACTGCCACAAAAACTCATATCTGCCTTAGGAGACAAGCGAACGCTTGAGTTCATCATAAACCGGGGATTTGACAACAATCTTATAATGTATCCCAAAGAAGTTTGGGAACAAAAGACGAAAGAAATAAACCAACTCAATATCTACGACAAGAGACATCGTGATGTCATTAGATATTTCTACAGGGGAGCAACTGAGGTGACCAATGACAGTGCTGATCGAATTTTGCTGCCTGCGCCTTTGCGCACGTATGCCGGCATTGACAAAGAAGTAATTCTCTTTGCTTTCAACAACATGATCGAGCTGTGGTCTAAGGAAGGCTATCAGCAGATGATCAATGAGGAACCTGAAGATTTTTCTAGTTTGGTACAAGAGGTTTTTGCGACCAACAACACCAAAGACAATCAAAATGTCTGATTATCACATACCTGTCCTCCTTTCGCAATGTATTGAGTCCTTAAAAATCAGACCCGATGGGGCATATGTTGATGCAACATTCGGAGCTGGCGGACATTCCAAGACGATTTTGAAAAATATAAGTGCCAACGGGCATTTGTACGCTTTTGACATGGACGACGATGCATGGGACAATGCACCAGATGATGCCAATTTTACGCTGATACAAAGCAACTATAAGTTTATTGAAAAATTTATGCGCTTGTACGGAGTAAATGGTTTAGACGGCATACTTGCGGACCTGGGGATCTCTTCACATCAGATTGATGTACCGGAAAGGGGATTTTCATTCAGGTTTGACGCACCTCTCGACATGCGGATGAACCAGGCCAATCCGATCGACGCCAGACTGATTCTCAATGAATTCAGCGAGGAAGATCTTCAGGCCTTGTTCTCTGAGTATGGAGAAGTACGCAACGCTAAGACGCTGGCAAAGGCTATAGCCGAACACAGAAAGCACAGAGCGCTGGACACCACCATGCAGCTCAACGCCATTCTGGACAAGACAGCTATGGGACCTGCCAACAAGTATTATGCGCAAGTGTATCAGGCTCTGCGTATAGAAGTAAATGGCGAGATAAAAGGACTAGAAAAATTTCTCACCGACGCGGCAGCCTTGCTGAAGCCCGGGGGAAGATTTGTGGTCATGTCTTACCATTCGCTGGAAGACCGCTTGGTCAAAAACTTGTTTAAAACCGGCAATACCAGTGGTGAGATCATCAGAGATGATTTTGGAGTGATACACAAACCCTTTGAAATCATCACAAAAAAGCCCATCGTCCCAGACTTTAAAGAACAGAAAGTCAATCCAAGGTCAAGAAGTGCAAAGCTCCGAGTGGCACAAAAGATATAGAATAAATTAATATTTAAGTGTCATATTTTCAGGATATTATTGAAAAGTGATACATAAAAATTGAAATAATGGCTGGTTCTAAGGATAAGAAAGCTACAACTTTTATCAGATCCAGGTGGGCTGAATGGTTATTTGTAAACCTCCACTTTGTCTTCTTTTTAGTGGGCATTGGAGTCTTTTACATCATGAATGCTCATGCCGCTGAGAGGTCGATTCGTAAAATTGATGCACTCAAGAAGGAAGTCAATGACTATCGTTGGCAGTCTATGAGTCTTGAGCAGGAATTGATGTATGAGTCTACGCAATCTCAGTTGACAAAAAACCTGGAAGAAAAGGGATTGAAACCCCTGAATAAGTTGCCGCTCAAACTGGAATCCGAAGCCAAAGAATAGGATGAGGTGTATTTTATATGAATAAAAAAACTGAACTACTCGCACGGGCATATTTTGTGGTCATGGTCTTTGGGATCCTGTCTGCAATCATAGCATACCGTGTATTTATGGTCAGTGTGGTGGAAGGAGACAAGTGGCGAAAAATGGGTGCCAAAAACGTAAAGTGGAAGGAACTCAACGCCGATAGAGGAGATATTTACGCCGATGATGGAAGCCTTTTGGCTACGTCGCTGCAGTTCTTTGAAATTCGAATGGACATGAAGGCTCCAAAAGATGACGTCTTCAATTCGGGAGTTGACTCACTTGCTTTTTATTTGGCTACAACCATCAGAAAAGACAAGTCAAAGTACGAATGGGCGCAGACATTGAAAAGCGCCAGGAAGAAAGGAAACAGATACTTGTTTATTGACAAGGGAGTAACTGTCGATGAATACAGATTGCTGAAAACTTTTCCAATCCTCAGGGAAGGGAAAATCAAAGGAGGTCTGATAGAGGTGAAATATGGCAAAAGAACCAAACCTTTCAGGGATTTGGCTTCCAGAACCATTGGTGAGGATAGAGAGAATGCATCGAAAATCGGGCTTGAAGGTGCTTTTGACAAATTTCTGAGTGGGCCGGCAGACAAGGTTTTGCAAAAGCGACTCAGTCATAATGTCTGGGTGCCGGTGTATGACCCCTCAGAACTCGGAGCAAGAAGAGGAGACGATATTGTATCAACCATCAATGTGCACTTGCAGGATGTGGTACATGAGGAACTATCTAAGGCGCTCTTAAGATATGATGCACCCAAGGGTGTAGCCATCATGATGGAAACAGAAACAGGCAAAATCAAAGCCATCTCCAACCTGGCAAACGTCAACGGTACTCCAAGAGAAGTACTCAACTACGCCATCGGAGAGAAGGGAGAACCCGGTTCTACCATTAAACTGGCTACTGTGCTTGCCCTGCTTGAAGATGAGAAAGCCGACCTTGATACCAAAGTGAATCTGAACGGAGGAAGGCCAACAAAATTTGCCGACCGCTTTATCAGAGATTCTGAAGAGCATGGCAGAGGCGTGGTAACGATGAAAGAAGCTTTTTCAATCAGTTCAAACATAGGCATTGCTACTTTGGCCAATCAGGCATACAACCAGTCGCTCGAAGGAAGGATCATGTGGAGGAAAAATTTGGAAAAATTTGGTCTCACCGAGAAAACGGGTGTAGAAATCGAAGGAGAGGCGCAACCTGTAGTAAAGGACCCTGTCAGAGATGACAGCATATGGTATAAAACCACAGTGCCCTGGATGGCATACGGATATGAACTTGCGATGACACCTCTGCAAATGCTCACCTTTTATAATGGTGTGGCCAACGGTGGAAGAGTCATGAAGCCCTACCTCGTCAGTGAAATCAAAGGCGAAAACGGGAAAGTGAAAAAGTTTGAGCCCAGAGTACTCAGGGAGCGTATAGCATCACCTGAAAATATACTCAAGGCCAAAGAAATGATGGAAGATGTAGTGCTTCACGGTACTGCGACCAATATCAAGTCGGACTATATCAGGATTGCAGGAAAGACCGGTACTACAAGGGTCAACTATACCAAAAAGGATGAATATGCCCGGTACAATGCATCATTTGCAGGATACTTTCCGGCAGAAGCTCCTCAATACAGTATGATCATCATCTTGTATGAACCCAAAGGAGCATTTTATGGCAGTGCTGTAGCAGCTCCCGTTTTCAAAGCCATCGCTGAAAAAACCATGGCCTGGCAGCATGACATGTGCAAACCGGCGAATCAAATGCTGGATACGACGCTTAGAGAACGCATCATACCAGAGACCAATGCAGGTTTTGCAACTGACTTCAAAGGCATATTTGATTATTTGCAAATACCCTACAAAAACAAAACCGACAATGCATGGGTGTATGTAGATCCTTTTGAAACAAAAATGCTGATTGAAAAGAAAAAGATAGTGAAAGGCAAGGTGCCCGACGTGAGAGGAATGGGGGCCAGAGATGCTGTTTATGTCCTGGAGAATCTTGGTCTGGGAGTGGCTGTACAGGGGAAAGGAAAGGTGACGAGGATGTCGCTGAGCCCCGGGACGCCCATCAAAGGCCAAAGGATACAGATATATTTAAATTAGAAAGATAAGTTGCTTTGGAAGCACAAAAGTTGTTTGAAATACTGGGAGATTTAGAATGTGAGTGGCACGGTGCGACTCCATCCGGAATTGTAAAAGGCATCAGCCTTGACAGCAGAAAAGTGCGTGAGCATTATGTTTTTGCAGCCATCAAAGGCAGTAAAGCTGATGGTCATGACTACATCAATACTGCTGTTGCAAATGGGGCGAATGTGATATTGTGTCAGACATTGCCTTCGGTACTTGCCGAAACGGTTACTTACATCAAAAACAGTGACCCGAGCATTGCCTATGCAAAGATATGCCAGGCCTATTACGATCATCCGGCGCAAAAAATGACCATTATTGGCGTCACGGGAACCAATGGAAAAACTACGGTTGCAACCTTGTTGTACCAGCTGTTTTCTTCTATGGGTTACACTTGCGGGCTGTTATCAACTGTAGAAAACCTGATTGCAGGTAAGTTGATTCCGGCAACCCACACGACACCCGACGCAGAAGGCATCGCATCATTGATGCAACAAATGGTAAATGCAGGATGCACCCACGCTTTCATGGAAGTAAGCAGTCATGCACTCGATCAAAACCGGGTTTATGGATTGCCTTTCAAGGCGGCGATTTTTACGAACATCACTCACGATCACCTCGATTATCACGGAGATTTTCTGAGCTATAAAAAAGCAAAAAAGAAATTTTTCGACGGACTAGACAAGGATGCAGTCGCCATCGTTAATGCGGATGATAAAAATGGTTTGTCTATGGCTGACCATACCAAAGCATCAGTAAAGACATACGGTCTGAAAAGCATGGCAGATTACCGGTGTAAAATCATTTCGAATGATACCAGTGGACTGGCTATGGTGATGGATGGCAAAGAAGTATATACCCAAATCATGGGAGAATTCAATGCCTACAATCTTACAGCCGTATACGCTGTGGCAAAAGAAATGGGATACGAAAGTGACCTGATACTTCAACACTTGTCCATGCTGCCCGGAGCTGAAGGAAGGCTTGGAATAGTAAAAACAGAAAACACAAAAATAACCGGAGTTGTGGATTATGCACATACGCCGGATGCACTTGAAAATGTGCTGCAAACCCTGAAAAAAACAAAAAAAAGCGGAACCTCCCTCATCACGGTATTTGGGTGCGGGGGCGACCGGGACAGGTCCAAAAGACCAGAAATGGGAGCGATAGCTGCCCGACTCAGCGATAAGGTCATCGTCACCAGCGATAACCCCAGGAGCGAAGATCCGCAGCTGATCATTGACCAGGTACTTGAAGGAGTACCGGGCGGATTGAAAAATAAAGTTTTGGCCATTGCCGACAGAACACAAGCCATCCGCACTGCAGTCATGCTGGCTCAGTCGGAAGACATAGTGCTTGTAGCAGGCAAAGGCCATGAGAAATACCAGGAAATAAAGGGAGAAAGATTTCCCTTCGAAGATAAAAAGGTACTGGAAGAAACACTGTCTTCCAAGACCTAAAGAGAGGTTCTATTAATCATTCTCAGGTTGGTTTAGCAGCTGCAGTGTAATCCCTACCGGAAAAGTCCGGAAACATTACACTGCACTGTTTTTTTAAAATGAAAAGGTTTTAAGCGAAGATATGCTGTACTATTTATTTGATTTTTTGGATAAACAATTTGACCTGCCGGGGGCGGGCTTATTTCAGTACATCACCTTTAGATCCAGTTCAGCCATCATTTTATCACTCGTGATATCATTGGTGCTTGGAAAAAGGATCGTAAGTTATTTGAAAAGATTGCAAGTGGGGGAAACTGTCCGTGACCTTGGTCTGACGGGACAGAAAGAGAAGGAAGGCACACCGACGATGGGCGGCTTTATCATAATAGCAGCTATTATGATACCGTGTCTTCTCTTCGGAAAGATAGACAACATTTACCTTATTATAATGTTGGTGACCACAGTTTGGCTAGGTTTGATTGGATTTGCAGACGATTATATCAAAGTCTTCAAAAAGAACAAAGCGGGCCTGAAGAGCACTACCAAAATCATTGGTCAGGTGACACTTGGACTATTCATCGGCAGCATCATGCTGTTACATGAAGACATCGTAGTGAGAATGCCACTGGCGGAGGCTCAGAAAGGAGGTTATGAAATTACAAGAACCTACCAGACTGTGGTGCCGACTGTGAACACGCAAGCAGGCGTCAGAGACATGGCTTACGTCAAGACTACCTTGACCAACGTGCCTTTGCTCAAAGACAACAGCTTTGATTATCAGGTGATCTCAGATTTGTTTGTTAAGAATTCGCAGGTGTGGCTTTGGCTGATATTTATACCCATCGTCATATTTATTGTGACGGCGATATCCAATGCAGCCAACCTTACGGACGGTCTGGACGGACTCGCAGCAGGGGTATCTGCCATCATAGGAATGGCACTGGCCATTTTTGCCTATGTCTCGGGTAATACGATCATTGCGGATTATCTCAATATTTTTTATCTGCCCAACATCAGTGAGCTGACCATATTCGCATCGTGTTTTGTGGGAGCTTGCATAGGATTTCTCTGGCACAATTCTTATCCGGCCAGGGTATTTATGGGCGATACCGGAAGTTTGACAATAGGAGGAATTATAGCCGTCATGGCACTCTTGCTTAGAAAAGAGCTATTGCTGCCCATACTGTGTGGAATTTTTGTTGTAGAAAATCTTTCTGTAGTGCTGCAGGTAGGATATTTCAAATACACCAAAAGGAAGTACGGAGAAGGCAGGAGGATATTTAAAATGGCGCCTTTGCACCATCATTATCAGAAAAATGGAATGCATGAGGCCAAGATCGCGGTAAGGTTCTGGATTGTCACCATCATCCTGGCCATCATTGGCATCATCACACTCAAAGTAAGGTGATATGAAGGTGGTCATTCTGGGGGGCGGAGAAAGTGGAAAAGGAGCGGCGCTGCTCGCAAAAAAACTGGGTTACGATTGTTTTTTGAGCGACAGTGGCCAACTCAAAGCCGAACATAAAGATGTTTTGGTAAGGCACAATATAAGATTTGAAGAAGGAGGGCACAATTTTGATACCATTCTGGAGGCTGATCTCATCATCAAAAGTCCGGGCATTCCGGATAAAAGTGAGGTGATGAAGGCCATCAGGTCAAAAGGCATCAAAACGATCTCGGAAATAGAGTTTGGTGCATTGCATTGTCAGAGCAAAATACTTGCGGTGACAGGGAGCAATGGCAAAACTACGACTTCCGCCTTACTCTATCATGTCCTTAAAAGTGCCGGAAGAAATGTTGAAATAGCGGGAAATTATGGCTACAGCTTTGCCGGATTGCTGGCAGAAAAACAAGCCGAATTTGTGGTTCTTGAAATCAGCAGTTTTCAGCTGGATGACATCGACACCTTCAAACCACACATCAGTACCATTCTCAACATCACTCCTGATCATTTGGACAGGTATGAGTACAAAATGGAAAAATATGTGGCTTCAAAATTCAGGATCACCAGAAATCAGGAAGAAACTGACTTCTTCATCTACAATGGGGACGACAAAGAGATTTTGAATTTTCTGGATCAAGCCAATGTGAAAGCCTCAAAACTTGCCATAACGAGTAGCGATTATGCAAGTGGAGTGAAGAAAAAGAATGGAGAGGACTTTGAAATGCGCCTGATTGGAAAGCACAACAGATTCAATGCACGGGTGGTCGTAGAAATGGCCAGGCTCGCAGGATTGAATGATGAAGAAATAGCCATTGGACTGGCAGATTTTGAGAGTCTGGCGCACCGGTTGGAATGGGTTGCAGATGTGAATGGTGTCAGATACATCAACGACAGCAAAGCGACCAATGTAGACTCGGTGTTTTATGCACTTGATGCGATAGATACAGACATCATTTGGATAGCTGGTGGCACAGACAAAGGCAATGATTATGAAGTATTGAAACCCCTTGCAAAACAAAAAGTAAAAACATTGATATGCCTCGGCATTGACAATGATAAATTGAAACAATCCTTTGTGGATACTATACCCACCATTATGGAAACCACTAAGGTCTCAATTGCGGTGTCTATGGCCGGAGAAAGTTCACAACCTGGTAACACGGTTTTGCTTTCTCCGGCATGCGCCAGCTTTGATTTATTTAAAAACTACATGGACAGAGGTGATCAGTTTAAGGCCGAAGTCCTGGAGTACAAACAAAAGATAGAGAAAACTACAAGATGACGCACGTCATAAGAATATATCAGGGGCTTAAAGGAGATAAGATCATATGGATGATCGTCACTCTTCTTTTATTGATGTCTGTACTTGCAGTGTACAGCAGCATCGGTAGTGTAGCCTATAAAGAACACGGTGGTAACACCGAATTCTACCTCATCCAGCAGATTGTATTTATAGCGCTGGGGGTAGGGGTAATGTGGGGCATGTACCGCATGGATTACCGCATTTTTGCAAAACTGGCGCCATTCATGTTGGTGGGTGCTGTGCTTTTGCTGGTCTATACTTTCTTTTTTGGCGTTGAAATCAACTCAGCGAAAAGATGGATCAGTATACCCTGGATCGACAAAACCTTCCAGACATCAGACTTCGCTAAAATAGCGCTGATTACTTATTTGGCGCGAACAATAGCTACCAAACAGGACGTCATCAAAAATTTGAAAAACGCATGGGTGCCAATATTTCTACCTGTAATCCTGGTAACCATCATCATCGCACCCAATAATCTTTCGACAGCAGCCTTACTTTTTATTACTTGTATGCTGATGTTATTCATTGGGAGGATACACATGAAGTATATTTTATACCTGCTGTTATTGGCGGTATTGTTCGGTACAGTGGTCGTATTGCTGGGTTTCATCTTTCCTGAAGTGGTGAGGGTTGAAACCTGGATACACAGGATCACTGATTTTGTCAGTATGAACGATGAAACTTTTCAGGTTCAACAGGCCAAGATCGCTATAGCCAATGGTGAGTGGATTGGTGTTGGCCCCGGAAAGAGCCTGCAGAAAAACTACCTTCCGTTTTCATTTTCTGACTGTATTTATGCCATCATATGCGAGGAATACGGCCTAATAGGAGGATTAGCCATTTTGGGTATGTATTTCTGGTTGCTCATCAGGTGCGTAAAGCTGGTCACCAAAAGTCCTAAAGCCTTTGGTGCGATATTAGCCATGGGATTGTGTCTGGATATAGTCATCAACGCATTTGCAAATATCTCGGTTTCAGTACAGTTGGTACCTGCAACCGGATTGACATTGCCGTTGATCAGTATGGGAGGCACCTCTTTGATTTTGACATGTTTGTCATTTGGCATTATCCTTAGCGTGAGCAGATTTGTTGAAGATTACTCCGCATCGGGCATGGTATCACAAGAAAAAAAGGTGGTATCATGAGGGTAATGATCAGTGGCGGAGGCACTGGTGGCCATGTATTTCCTGCAATTGCGATTGCAGACGCTTTGAAACAATTGCGCAATGACATAGACATACTCTTTGTAGGAGCGAATGGCAAAATAGAAATGGACAAAGTGCCTCAGGCAGGATATAAAATTATTGGACTCGACATCAAAGGGTTCAGAAGATCGTTCAGCTGGGACACCGTAGTGACCTTGTTTAAGGCTGCAAAATCCCTGCTCAAAGCAGTGAAATTGGTTAGGTCTTTCAAGCCGGATGTAGCCATAGGAGTTGGAGGGTATGCCAGCGGACCGGTACTGAAGGTAGCGTCTCTGCTCAATGTCCCTACCATGATTCAGGAGCAGAATTCATATGCAGGAGTGACCAACAAGCTGTTGGCGAAAAATGCAAAAAAGATATTTGTGGCCTATCCGAATATGGATAAGTTTTTCGATAGAGAGAAAATTGTCTACACAGGAAACCCCATCAGAAATGGCATCAGCTCAGGAAAATATTCTAAAGCAGAGGCCATGCAAAAGCTTGGATTTCCCGCTGATAAAAAGCTCATCCTCATCATGGGGGGAAGCCTGGGAGCAAGAACGATCAATGAAGCCCTGGTGAGGGGAACCGATCAGATTTCGGCCTTAAAGGATATAGTCCTTTATTGGCAGGCAGGCAAACTTTATATCGAGGAATTCAAAAAAGAAACGATTGCAGGGCTCGACCATGTAGCCATCAAAGACTTTATCGAAGATATGGCCGCCGCTTATGCAGCAGCAGACATCATCGTCGCGAGGGCTGGAGCGCTGACCATTTCAGAATTGGCTTTGGTGGGGAAACCAGCAATTTTGGTCCCATCACCCAACGTAGCAGAAGACCATCAGACACACAACGCCATGTCGTTGGTGAATGCCGGAGCTGCGCTGCTGATCAAAGACAAAGATGCCGGTGAGCAATTGGTTCCTCAGATGCTGGCTCTGGCAGGTGATGAGGAAAAATGCGCTGTGCTGGCTGATCATATGAAAAAACTCGGCAAACCCAATGCTGCCGATGATATCGCAAAGTACATCCTGGAAGCACTCGAAAAATGAGTACCAGTAAGTATGAGCATGTCTATTTTGTAGGCATTGGGGGAATAGGGATGAGTGCCCTTGCCAGGTATTACAACCTGAAAGGGGTGAAGGTTTCCGGCTATGATAAGACGGAGACGGCATTGACCAGAAAGTTGGTCGGTGAAGGAATTGACATAATATACGAAGACAATGTTGCACATGCTGTTGCTGACATTGACCTGGTGGTTTATACTCCTGCGGTACCTGAAAACCTGGCCATTTTACAAAATCTAAGGTCGAGGGGTTTGCCGGTAGTCAAGAGGGCAAAACTGCTGGGTTTGATTTCTGAAGAAGGGCGATGCATTGCAGTTTCGGGCACCCACGGCAAAACGACAACGAGTTCGGTGGTAGCACACTGCCTCAAAGCTTCGGGCGTGGACATCTCTGCATTTCTGGGAGGAATATTGGCAGGTTATGAGACCAATTACTTCCTGGGTAATTCAGATTGGCTTGTGGTAGAGGCCGATGAGTTTGACCGTTCATTCCATCACCTGCACCCGGAAATTGCCATCATCAACGCCATGGATGCCGACCACCTGGATATCTACGGATCTCAGGAAGCATTCACGGAGGCTTTTTTTGAATTTGGCATGGGGATGCAGAAAGGAGGGAAGTTGCTGGTCAGAGACAAGGCACTGAAATTTTTTTCTGAGGAGCAAATGCAGCTTTTGCAGAAAAATGTGGATATCATTTCCTTTGGAACTGATGAAGCATGCGATGTGAAAATCGAAGTCAAGGATTATCTGCCTGGAGGAAAACCGGTTTTTGATCTGGTGATGGCTGATGGCTCAACGTGGAAAGGATTGCAGTTTACACTGCCTGGCATTCACAACATATGCAACGCAACTGCTGCTGCCATGGCTGCAAGCTTTGCGGGTGTAGAAGTAGAAAAGATTGAAAATGCCCTCTCTACTTTCAAAGGAGTGAAAAGGAGATTTGAACGACTGTATGAAAGTGAGAAAACGACGCTGATCGATGACTATGCACACCATCCGGAAGAAATCATGGCGATTTGTGCTGCGGTGAAAGAAGCATACAGAGGCAAAAAGATTCTGGCGATATTTCAACCTCACCTCTACAGCAGGACGAAGGATTTTATGACTGAGTTCGCTGAGGCCCTGGATGGCTTTGAAGAAGTAGTGCTGCTCGATATCTATCCGGCAAGAGAAGCGCCCATTGAAGGAGTAACTTCAGAGGCCCTGGCCCAAAGAATGAAATCGCGGGTTAGTGTACTGAACAAAGACGAATTGATTGCAGGTCTTCGTGATAAAAATTATGATGTATTGCTGACCCTCGGCGCGGGGGACATCGATACCAAACACAAAGAATTGATTGAATTGATGATCGAAAGATCTGAACATAAATGATGATAAAAAAAGCAGATTGCTAATATGAAAAACTGGACACAAATCAGAAACAGGATACTCTGGGCGGTTGCGCTCCTGGGTATCGGCGTGCTGCTCGTCATGTCGGTGCATCATAAAAGCAATGCCAATGTCAAAGATCTGGTCGTTTTTATCAAGCCGATCAAAGGCGATAAAAACCTCATAAGTGATAAAGAAATAGAAGATGGTTTCAGAAAACTTCTTGGATATGATGTCCGGGAGGCAAAAGTGACTGAAATCAACCTGGCGGAGTTGGAGGAGTTTTTGGTAAAAGATGACCGGGTGAAAAAAGCCGAAGTATTTCTGGATTCTAAAAACAAGCTGACGGTGTGGCTGGTACAAAGACAACCCATCGTAAGAGTAGTGGATGATGCCAACTTTAGCTATTACATCGATGAAGACGGAGATAAAATTGCCACGAGGAAAGGAGTTGCAGTAAGAGTGCCACTCGCTACAGGCTACATAGGCATATATGACAAAGAAAGTCTACTGAGTGAAAAGCCGTCAACGCTGAGGGAAGTTTATCTCGCAGCAAAGGAAATCATGAATGATCCTTTCATCGAAGCATTGGTCGAACAAATCGATGTCAACCAGGAAAAAGACTTGCTGCTCATTCCAAAAATTGGAAGGCAGGAGATCAAGATTGGCAGTGCAGAGAATATTACAGAAAAGTTTGACAACCTCAAAAGCATGTACAAAGACGGTATACCGATGGTAGGCTGGCAAAAGTACCGGGGTATCAATCTTAAGTATAAAGGGCAGGTTATTGGAGAATTATAATAATTAATAATATGTATCACAGCAAAATTTTTTCACAGATGACAAACAAACACCTCGATCCGGGAAGTGTTTCTGTTGCCATAGATATTGGGACTACCAAGATCTGTGCGATAGCAGGTACCCTGGATGAATTTGGAAGATTGGAAGTCATTTCTTTCGGGACTGTTAAGTCTGAAGGAGTCAACCGTGGCGTAGTAGTCAATATTGACAAAACGGTGAAAGCCATCAGAGAGGCAGTTGAAATCGCCGAAAGAGGAGCAGGCTTCAAGTTTAAAATTGTACATGTAGGAATTGCAGGCCAACACATCAAGAGCCTTCACAACCTTGGTCGCATTACCCGCGTCGACCATAACTCTGAAATCAGCAATACCGACATCGAACGATTAATCAAAGACATGTACAGAATTCCATTGCCCCCCGGCGATAAGATTCTGCACGTGATTCCACAGGAGTTTACCGTCGATGACGAGAAAGACATTGCAGACCCGATCGGTATGGCAGGATACCGTCTCGAAGGCAATTTCCACATTATCACCGGACAGATCACCGCTTCAAAAAACATCATGAGATGTATCGAGAAGGGCGGCCTTGAAATCGCAGATCTGACCCTGGAACCTATTGCATCAGCGAGTGCAGTACTCAGCGCAGAAGAAAAAGAAGCAGGTGTGGCCCTCATAGACATAGGAGGAGGCACCACTGACATCACCATATTTAAGGATGGCATCATCCGACATACAGCGGTCATACCATTTGGTGGCAACATCATCACCGAAGACATCAAGGAAGGATGTACCGTATTGGCAGACCAGGCAGAGAAGCTGAAGGTGAAGTTTGGTTCAGCATTGTCTGACGAACTGATCGACAACCGCAAGATCATTATACCAGGTCTGAAAGGCAGAGAGCCTAAAGCGATCAGTGAGAAGAATCTTTCAAAAATCATCCAGGCTAGAGTTGAAGAAATCTTCGACTACATCATGTTTGAAATCAAAAGGTCAGGATTTGAAAGAAAGCTTCAGGCAGGAATGGTACTCACAGGAGGAGGTGCTTTGTTGAAAAACATCGACCATCTGGCACAGTTCTGTACCGGCATGCACGCAAGGATCGGAGAGCCTATCGAGCATCTGGCGCACGGATACAACAAAGAATTGGCATCACCCATGTATGCGACAGCAGTGGGGTTGCTCAAATATGCAATCGACAACAACAAACAAGACAGCAAGTACAGCATTGACATGATCACCGGTGTTGAGCAGGTAGAAAAAGAACCTGAAATGCCGGTCCTGGCCAACAAGGCAACTGCTTTGGCCAATTCAGTCTCGAAGCAGCAGGAATCTGAGGATGATGAAGAGGATGAATACAAACCAACCATGGAGAAAAAATTCATGAAGTTTGTACGAAAAATCAGCTCTTACACCAAAGATTTCTTCGAACCAACCCCTGATCACGAACTGTAGATTTATTTGTTAATTGACGATTAAATAGATTAAGATATGAAATTCGATATAGAAAAAAATAAGACCTCCATCATCAAAGTGTTGGGAGTCGGCGGTGGCGGCGGCAATGCAGTTGCACACATGTTCAAGCAGGGGATTGTTGGCGTAGATTTTGGTATTTGTAATACAGACAATCAGGCGCTCGAGAATCACCCTGTTCCAATCAAAATCCCGCTTGGTCCATCTTTGACAGAAGGAAGAGGAGCAGGATCGAAGCCGGAGACAGGCAAAGAGGCTTGTATTGAGTCCATAGACGAGGTCCGTTCTTTTTTGCATGATGGCACAAAAATGCTCTTCATCACTGCAGGAATGGGTGGTGGCACCGGTACCGGAGCAGCACCAATCATTGCCAAAGCTTCAAAAGAAATGGGCATTTTGACAGTGGCCATTGTGACTTTGCCATTCAACTTTGAAGGAGCAAGAAGGAAGAGACATGCATTGGAAGGATTGGAAAATCTGAAAAAGAATGTCGATGCCATCCTTGTGATTTCCAACGATAAGATCAGAGAAATCCATGGAGACCTTCAGCTTTCAGTTGCATTCTCCAATGCAGACGATGTATTGAATACTGCGGCAAAAGCTATAGCAGAAATCATCACTGTACCCGGATATGTCAACGTGGATTTTGAAGATGTCAACTTTGTGATGCGAGACAGTGGCGTTGCGCTGATGGGTATTGGTATTTCTGAAGGAGAAGACAGAGCAAGAAAGGCGATCAGCATGGCGCTCAATTCACCTTTACTCGAAGACAACGACATCAGGGGAGCCAAACACATTTTGCTCAACATTACTTCAGGTGCTAAGGAAGTATCTATGGATGAGATTGGTGAAATCATGGACTATGTTCAGGAAGAAGCCGGATATGGTACCGACCTGATCTGGGGTAACTGCATCGACGAAAGCTTGGGTGACAAGTTGAGCATCACCTTGATTGCTACAGGTTTTGCAGCAGGCGCAAAAAAAGAATTCAAGGAGGAGCCAAAGGAAATCAAGGTGCCTCTGTCCGATGATTTTGAGGATGTTGCAGAAATGAATACATTCACCATCAATGACAATGCAAGTGCACACGCACGTACCTTTGATTTCGATGATGAAGACATCAGAGAGAGCGCCGAAGCCATGAGCAGGAAAAATCCTTACCATACAGATCCATTTGTTGCCAAAAAGGAATCACAGGACAAGGAGAAATACATTGAGGCAGAAACAGCCAGATTGCAATATCTCAGAAGCAGCACGACAGTGCCTCTCGATAATCCGGAAGCACTGGAAAACGCAGAAAAAGTACCAGCTTACCTCAGAAGAGGTACTAAGCTCGACGAAGACAAGATCAAAATACCTGTTGGGAGAACCAGCACCAGTATTTATGTCGATGAAGAAGGTACAGTAGTACAAACGGGCAATTCTTTCATTTACGAAGACGCAGATTAGCCTTAAGGGCGAAAGAGCAACGGCTGTTGTTCATAACTGAATCAATTTTTTGCTGTGATCATCAGAGCGGCAGCCTTTTTAATTTGCTTTCGTCTATTTATTTATATTCTCATCTAATAAGATTGAGATTGGTTTATTGGAGCCTCGGTCTGTCAACCGGGGCTTTTTTTATGTGTGCCATGCATGTTCAAAACCTAAGAGGTGGAAGTCCTCAATGGGCCGGCCAACGGGAACCATTAGCCAAATG
>JAGQWX010000048.1 GCA_020436935.1 Saprospiraceae bacterium | reverse complement strand
ATTGTTACTTAGAGAACGTCTTTTAACCGACTTTCATGGCTGTTGGTGTTTCCCTGAACCATTTAGGTTTTATTTTAACCGAACATGCCTTGCTTTTTTGCGGTTATAATATTCACAACATTGAATGACCCCTTTCACGGGGCACTTTAAAATTCTAAGCTGATCAGGCTTTTTGATTCATTTAAAGCTACTTCAGCCAACAAAACGATACCAGATGTACAAAGCCACATATTGGACTCGGATTATTGCAGCCTTGATGGTCATCGTGGTATTGTGGTCTTGTAAAGTGCAGCGTCAGGAAGCGGTATCCATGTATAAAGTCACAGCTTTCAAAAACGCAGCTTATATCTGCCATGAGAAAAGCCGGGAATGCTTTTTCATCCAGTACCAGCGCCCAATAGATTTCCAAAATGCGTCCATCCAATCCATTTATTATGGCAAATCAGACAAAAAGCTGTACATGGACTTTCTCAATGGCCAGCGACAGACACTGGGTTTTGATGGAAATATATTTGGATTGGGTCAGGTAAACGCCATCAAATTGTCGTGTGAGCTGGGCAAAATTCTGATTCAGAGTCCTGGCAAAAAATATATAGATCTGACCTCGGAGCCCGAACCTCAGGAAGTAAGCAGTGTGAGGTGTAGTTGTATTTTAAATGAGGAAAAAAGAACACCCAAAAACTGGGTATCCGGTGGCAATGGCGCCATCCAGTGCGGCGTCAATGATGCGGCAGGAAGAAATCAGACCGATCAAAACATGTGTAAGGTGTACTGTGATCCGGAAAAAGCTACCGCATTCTGCACCATGGAGCCGCGCTTTATCTATCTGAGCATTTAGACTCATTCCAAAAAGAGTCAGTTGAATGTATCAAAATTCCATAAGTGTCGTGCAGAGATGCTTTCTTAAGCACTTATTTTTCAGCGATTTCTGATGAAAATAGTATCTTTGCAGTCATTTTTGAAAAAAATGGTCCTGATTCTTACTTAATGGGTTGACAGACAATGCAATAGCCTTGTTTGGTGCCGGATGAAATATGAAGAACAGGGAAATCATAAATTAGAATTACAACATAAATACAGATATGAACATCAATAGATCAGAAGTTGCAGACATGGTAAGCAAGTTAAGTATAACGCTTGAACCCTCTGATTACCGCCAGACATTTAAAGACAGACTTAAAGGCGTAAAAGCAAAAGCCAACCTCAAAGGTTTCAGAGCAGGACACGTTCCAGACCACGTCATCATGAAAATGTATGGAGAAAGTGTACTTGCTGAAATCTTAGACAAGATGTTTTCTGAAAAGATATATGCATACCTCCACGAAAATAATGTGCCCTACATTTGTCAGCCATTACCTGCAGAAGGTCAGCAATCCATAAGCCTCAATCCGGCAGATGCCAACGCTTCCTACACGTTTGAGTATGAAGTAGGCACAAGAAATGAACTCGACATCAAAGGCATCAGTCCTGAAGATGTATATGAAACTTATACCATCACCGGAAGTGAGGATGTGGTTGAAGATAGAATCAAGGAACTTGAGCACGCCTATGGTAAAATGGAAATAGTTGACGAAGCTGTTGAAATCAATGATAAAGTAGATGTATCGGCAGTAGAACTCAATGAAGAACTTACTCCAAAAAAAGACGGATGGCATTCTGCTTTCGAACTTGATGTTTTCGCCATTAAGGAAGAAGAACAGGCGAAATTTGTAGGTTTGAAGAAGGGTGATAAAGTGGTGGTGAACATCAACGAATTTTCTTTCAGAGACGCTGACAACGTGAGAAAGTCTTTGCTTCAGGTAGATGAAGACGATGATCGCGCCATCAACGATATGTTTGAACTTACCATCGAGGCAGTAAAAAGAAAGATGCCGATTGTTTTGGACGATGAAAAAGTCAAAGAACTTTTCGGACAAAATGATGTGGATTCTATGGAGAAACTCAGAGAAATTCTTTCAAGAAATGCACAGCACGAACACGACGATAAGGTAAGAGGAAAGTTGTTTGACGACATTTACAAGCGCATGTACAACGAAACCGAACTGACCTATTCTGACACTTTTGTCAAAAGATGGCTCAGGGAATATGAAAATATGTCAGCCGATAAGGTAGAAGAAATGTACGAATCCTTCCAAAAAGACTTTAAATGGTCTATAATTCAGGGAGAAATGCAAAACAGATTGGGAGTGCAGGTGACAAATAGTGAAGTGGACCAATATTTGATGAGTAAAGCAGACAGCTTTATGCAGCAGTTTGGCTTCTTCGACCAAGGCATATTTGATAAAGTTTTAAAAAGGATGAAGGAAGACCGCAATGAAGTATACAAGGCTTCCAATATTATTTTGAGCAACAAGATCTTCTCCGAGATCGAAAAACTCATCCAGAAAGACACAAAAGAAATCAGCCTTAAAGCATTTGAAGAACTGAGAGTCGAAGAAACAGCTGAGGTGGAAGCTGAATAAAAATGCTTTCATAACTAAAAACAAAATCGCATGTTTCCGAAAGACGAATTTAAAAAGTACGCTACCAAACACCTGGGAATGAGCTCAATGCACCTTGAGCATTATATGGATGCTGCGGCACCCAATATCAAGGGATTCACGCCTCAGGTAATCGAGGAGCGCACACTCAACATAGTTGGTATGGACGTGTTCTCCAGGTTGATGATGGACAGAATCATCTTCATGGGTGTGCCAGTCAACGACTATGTGGCCAATGTGATCCAGGCCCAGTTGTTGTTTTTGGAGTCAACTGACCCAAAGAGAGACATTCAGATGTTTATCAACAGCCCGGGGGGAAGCGTTATCGATGGTATGGGTATTTACGATACCATGCAGTATGTTTCTCCGGATGTTGCTACCATTTGTACAGGTATGGCCGCTTCTATGGGTGCAGTACTTCTGGCAGCGGGTAAAACTGGCAAAAGATCATGCCTTCAGCATTCAAGAGTGATGATTCACCAGCCTTCGGGAGGAATGCAGGGGCAGTTTTCTGACATGGAGATCAGCTACAAACTGATCAGCAAGTTGAGACAGGAATTGTACGATATCCTTGCTCAACATACCAACAAAACATTTGATGACATCGCGAGAGATTCCGACAGAGACAACTGGATGACCTCGTATGAAGCAAAAGATTATGGATTGGTGGATGAGGTGCTCGACAGAAGCAATCCACGTAAACCAGAATAAGATAATTTTCAGTAAGGGGGATTTTTTAGTCCCCTTTATTGTTATACTTATCGGAAAACACAATGGCCTGGAAAGTTGAGGGCAACGATCTGGTGTCTATTTTCTCTGATAGGCTTATATTACAACAGCAAATAAAATATTGTATCAATAATTTCTAGCATTGGCAAAGTTTAAAGAAAATATCAAATGTTCTTTTTGTGGAAGGGACAAAAAAGATGCGCTAATTCTGATCGCAGGACTTGAAGGACACATTTGTGAATCGTGTGTTGAGCAGGCCTACCAGATCATCAATGATGAAGTGCAGGACCCATTTGATGACGGTAAAAAGAAAAAACAGACCAACAACTTTGGCCTGGAATACAAACCAAAGGACATCAAATCTTTCCTGGATGAATACATCATAGGTCAGGATGATGCCAAAAGGACCATTTCTGTAGCCGTTTACAATCACTACAAAAGACTAAAACAAAAGACCAAAGACGATGTAGAAATTGAAAAGTCTAACATTGTATTTGTAGGAGAAACGGGCACTGGAAAAACATTGATGGCTAAAACCATTGCAAGATTTTTGGATGTGCCTTTTGCCATTGTGGACGCTACCGTATTTACGGAGGCCGGGTACGTGGGTGAGGATGTTGAATCCATGTTGACCAGATTGCTTCAGGCTTGTGACTATGATGTACCGGCTGCCGAACGCGGAATCGTTTACATCGATGAGATTGATAAAATTGCACGTAAAGGGGACAACCCTTCCATAACAAGGGATGTTTCCGGAGAAGGTGTTCAGCAGGCCATGTTGAAAATGCTGGAAGGTACGGAAGTGAATGTTCCACCGCAGGGCGGTAGAAAGCACCCCGAGCAAAAGATGATCAAAGTTGATACCAGAAATATCCTTTTCATTTGTGGAGGTGCATTTGACGGTGTCCAGAAAGAGATTTCAAAAAGACTCAATACCCAAATCATAGGATACGGGAAGAGAGAAGACGAAAGAGTAGACAACGATAATCTTCTTCAATACATCACCCATAAGGATTTGAAATCTTTTGGCCTTATACCAGAGTTGTTGGGTAGGTTGCCCGTCCTTACATATCTGGAGCCACTCGATAAATCAACTTTGATTTCAATACTGACAGAACCCAAAAATGCCCTGGTAAAACAGTACGGCAGATTGTTTGAGCTGGAGGGTATCAAATTGAAGTTTGAGGAAGATGCTCTGGAATTCATTGCAGACAAAGCATTGGAATTCAAACTTGGTGCAAGAGGTCTGAGGTCGCTTTGTGAAGCCATCCTCAAAGATGCCATGTTTGAACTTCCATCCACCAAAAACGTTTCGGAATTTGTTGTGGACAAATCACTGGCAGAGGAAAAAATAAATAAGTCTAAGATCAGCAAACTCAAAGCTGCCTGATGGCTTAACAAATTATTAACCGAATCAGTGAACGAAAAAACGTCCTATTGGTGTTAATAAAGCGATGACTATGAACAGGATAAAGGTTTTCAAACATATTTTTGCAGTTCTTTTAATCATTTTGATGGCAGTTTCTTCAAGCTTTGCCCAGAGCAAGCCCTTAACAGGCAACGATCCTGAGGCAACGAAGATGCTTGAAAAGATCAAAAAGGAATATCAAAAGCACAAGACCATAGAAACTGTTTTTGACGTTGTGACAGAATATCCAGGCTCAAAAGCAATGACGCAAAGTGGTAAACTCATCCAGCAGGGCAAAAAGTACGCCATGGTGATGAGTGATCAGGAGGTGTATTGTGATGGGAAAAATGTCTGGTATTATCTCAAAGATGACAAGGAAGTACAAGTCAACAATTTTGATGATAAAAGCAGTGAAGAAGTGATGTCACCTGAGCAGTTGCTGAGGTTTTATGAAAACGGCAATTATTTGTATGCCATCACAGGAGAAGAAAAGATTGGGACTAAAAACCTGACCAACATAGAATTCAAACCAAAAAGCAGAATGAGTCAATACTCAAAAGTGCGCATTGGTGTCGACAATAGCAATGGAATGCCTAACTACATCAAGGTATTCTCAAAAAATGGTGCAAAAATGACTCTTGTCATCAAGAGTACATCATACGATAAATTGTATAAACCGGATGCTTTCGTTTTCAACGAGAAAAAATACCCGGGAATACATGTAGAAGATCTGAGGATTGATTGATAGAGATCAAAAACTTCTCAGTTTTTACCGACCTGACGCTTCTTAGAATAGAACCTAAGAAGCGTTTTTTTTTTGACCTGTGTGGATGGAGTAATATTTTCAATGATTTGGAATTTGTAGATTCTTTGGTTTTTGAAAGCAATCTGTTTCCATAGTGTGCTGCCTTTAGAAGAGGGTTTTTATATCCTTGTGCGATGAATATGACCACCACCACAATTATCGACAAGCATCGTATCTCGGGAGTATTATTGGTCCTATGCGGAGCCATTTTGTTCTCGACAAAAGCCATCATGGTAAAACTTGCCTATCGATATGATGGTGTCAATGCGGTAAACCTCCTTTTGTTGCGCATGTTGTTTGCTTTGCCCTTTTATTTGGTCATTCTGGCCATCAATAAAAATAAAACCAATCCTCCCAGGCTGAGCTTCAAGGCTTATGGTGAAATCATTCTTTATGGTATTCTTGGCTATTACCTCGCCAGTTACTTTGATTTCAAGGGTTTGCAATACATTTCGGCCGGACTGGAAAGGATCATATTGTTCATTTACCCCACCATCGTAGTCATCATCAACAGGATGTTTTTTGGCAAGGCAATTACATCCAGACAAATCATGGCCATTGTCATCTGCTACCTGGGCGTTGTTATTTCCTATTTATTTGAGGGCAAGGTGGCAACAACGGAAAATATCGGACTTGGTAGTTTTCTGATCCTTTTGAGTGCTATCACCTATGCCTCATACCTTGTTGGTAGTGGCAAACTCGTGCCCAAACTTGGAACCTTGAGGTTTACCTCTCTGGCCATGATCATATCCAGCATTTGTGTGATTCTTCATTGTTATGTTGATCAAAACATCTTTTTCCCCATTCTCGATGCAGAGGTATATTGGTATGGCTTTGCCATGGCAGTTTTTGCTACCGTGATTCCATCTTTTATGATATCAGAAGGGATCAATAGATTGGGTTCCAGTGATGCCTCCATCATTGGAAGTGTGGGACCTATAAGTACAATAATTCTCGCTGCCATATTTTTGGGTGAAGAAATTGGACTGGTACAGATACTAGGAACCTTGCTGGTAATAGGTGGTGTATTTTTAGTATCTGGGAATAAGTCCTAAAAAAAATAGTGGGAAGCTTCACTTTTGAAGTTCCCACTACATAGTATCCAAACAAATTATAGTTTAATTAAGGGGTGTTTTACAAAATAAAGTAATCGCCCTTACAAATCCAAGGGAAATAATCAATTACTTAAATACTTTAACATTTATGATCTTATCTGAGCGGTAAAATCTTTTGCAAACACCTCAATGATCTTTTTCATTTCAGCCTCTATGACCTCATCGGTCAGGGTTTTTTCATTGTCTTCAAATATAAACCTCAAAGCCAGCGATTTATTGTCCTTACCCAGTTGATTTTCATTCTTATAAACATCAAAAAGGCTCACTGATTTGAGCAGTTTTTTTGAAGCTTTAGAAGCGGCTTTCTCAAGTTCTCCAAAGCTGAGGGCTTTATTGACCACGATGGCCAGGTCTCTGGTGACAAAAGGGAACCTGTTGATGGCTTCCATCTCCACATTTTTTTGAAGGCATCTCAGTAGGTTTTCAAATTCCAACTCAGCATAAAATACCTTTTGTTTTACATCCATGCCTTTGGCAACACCCGGACTTACCATTCCAAACTTTACCAAAACCATCGGCCCTCTTGAATACTGGAGACCATATGCATACCTGGAGTCCTCCTCAATTTCTGTGCTTTTATAGCCATTGATCCCAAGCGTAGCCAGGATTTTGTGGACATACCTTTTCAAATCATAGAAATCGGCATCCCTGGTCTTATCATGCCAGCTTTCCTCCCCGGTCTGACCGGATATCAATATACTTATAAACGACTTTTCTTCAAATCCACCCTCTTTTCTTCTGTACTGACGTCCGAATTCGCAAAGTTTGATGTCTGTCATTTGCCTGTTGGCATTGTGCATGACTGAGCGAAGTCCAGATAACAACATATCCGGCCTCATGGCATCCAATGAAATATTGGAAGTATTATTGATGTACACAATTTCTTCCTCCGGAATTCCAAAAAGCTCAGTAGCTGTTTTGGACTCTACCAGTGACAAGCCCATCATTTCGTGGAAACCATTGGCAGCCAACATGTCAAGAATTCTATTCCGCACATCCCTAGGGTCCGGATGAGATTTGTAGTTGATGTTGCTCACGACTTTTTCCGGCACATCAATATTGTTGAAGCCATATATCCTGAGGATTTCTTCAATCACATCTACATCTCGTTTTACATCTGCTTTGTTGGTAGGCACAGTGACCATCAATGAATCCTGGTCAACTTTTCTAATGCCCATATTCAATGCCTGCAGAATATCATTGATGACCTGATCGGGGATGTTTTTGCCAATAAGGTCCCTGACTTTCTGATATTTGAGCACTACTTCAGCGGGCACGACCTTTTCATGGTAAACATCTATGAGGTCCGATGACACTCTCGCTCCAGCGTGTTCCACCAAAAGAATTGCCGCTCTTTTCAAAGCAGTAACTGTGATGCCGGGATCACTGCCTTTTTCAAAGACTTTAGCCGCATCGGTTCTCAAATTGTGCAGCATACTGGTTCTTCGGACTGACCCCGCAGCAAAGTGTGCCGATTCCAGGAATATCGATGTCGTTGACTCCGAAACCCCACTGTCCTTTCCACCATAAACTCCGGCAATACATACCGGTTTTCTTGCTGAATCGCAAATGACCAGGTCTTCCGAACTCAATTTATAAATTTTGTCATCAAGGGCATGGAAAGCCGTGCCCTCAGCAAGTTTATCTACAATGATCTTATGTTCTTCCAGCTTATCTGCATCAAATGCATGCAATGGCTGCCCATATTCGTGCAATATAAAATTGGTTATGTCTACTACATTGTTGATGCTTTTTACACCAATAGATCCGAGCAAATCCCTCATCCACTTGGGTGATGGTCCGATGACCACATTGGTCAGCGTAAGACCTGAATATCTGACGCAATCGTGATGAAGAACATCCACTTCAAAGGAGCTTCCTGTATTATCGGTATGGAAAGCTTGTGTGCCGGGTTCGTTCAATACGCCATCATATGATCTGTTGATGGTCAGGTATGCAAAAAGATCTCTCGCAACTCCAAGATGACAGGTTGCGTCAGACCTGTTGGGCGTCAAACCAATTTCAAATACAGTATCACTGCTTACCTCAAAGTACTCAGCTGCTGATTTTCCAACCTGAGCATTTTCGTCCAAAATCATGATTCCGGCATGGCTGCTGCCCAGACCAATTTCATCTTCAGCGCATATCATGCCCTGAGATTCTACTCCTCTGATTTTGCTTCTTTTGATCACGAAAGGCTCGCCCTCAGTGGGATACAATTTTGCGCCTTCAACGGCAACAACTACTTTTTGTCCTGCAGCTACATTCGGTGCTCCGCAAACAATTTGTAAAGCCTGCTCCTGCCCTACATCTACGGTAGTTACAGAAAGCTTATCTGCATTTTCATGCTTTTCACAAGTAAGGACATGACCTATGACCAGGCCTTGAAGTCCACCTTTTAAACTCTCCACTTCATGATATCCCTCCACTTCCAGGCCTAGGGAAGTAAGCATATCCTGCAAATCCTCATTGCTGAAGGAAGTGATGTCCAAATATCGGTTGAGCCAGCGTCTTGAAATGTTCATGCCAATTGATTCTGTAATTCAGGTCGCAAATATATTCAAACCCATAGTGGAATAGGTATCTATATAAATAAAATTGATCAATGTTTCGTTAGAATTTGTGAATACTCATGCTTATAGCAGTTTTGTTTTGAATACAATGATAGAATGCCTGGACCGGAATACTGAAAGGAATTTGGGTTTATGAAGCAAAAGTTATGTACATTGAGTTTAAAGTTCTTGAACAAACTTCGCGGGCAGACCATTCCATAACAGGAATTCGGGATAAAGGGGTTCCGGGCTTTATATTTACAATTTAATTAATATGTAAATAATTATTAAATTTGCAGATCTAATCATCACTATGGCGAATAAGGTAAACGGCTGGAAAAACAGCCTGATTCAATTTATATGGTTGGCTACTTTTACAGGAGTGCTTGTAGGTGCCGCTACTTTTCTATATATATCCAAAAGGCTGCTTCCTGATACCAGGGAACTGGAAAATCCGGATTATGACATTGCGTCGGTGGTATATGCCAATGACCAAAGTGAACTGGGAAAGATCTTCACCACCAACCGTGTCTGGCTGGAATACAAAGACCTCAATCCTCATATTGTAAATGCTCTTGTTTCAAAGGAGGATGAAAGATTCTTTAAACACAATGGCATTGACTTCAGAAGTGTTGGCCGCGCTGTGATGCTGGCCGGAAGCAGAGGTGGAGGTAGTACCATTACCCAGCAATTGGCCAAACAGTTTTTTACCAATTATGAAAAAAATAAAGTCAAGAGGGTATGGCAAAAACTCAAGGAATGGGTCATCGCTGTAGAATTTGAAAAGCGATATACCAAGGAGGAGATTATCGCCATGTATCTCAATAAATTTGACTTCTATTACAATGCCATAGGAATTGGTACAGCAGCAAGGATTTATTACGGCAAAGACCAGAGCAAATTGACGCCGGATGAGGCAGCCATTCTTGTCGCCATGCTCAAAAACCCGCGTTTGTACAATCCAAAGATTAATCCTGAAAATGCAATACAGCAAAGGAATGTTGCCCTGTCTCAGATGTATAAACAGAAAAAACTGACCAAGGCAGAATATGAAAAGAACATCGCCAAACCGATCGACTTGAGCAACTTCAAAAGCGAAGAACACTATTCGGGCATGGCGACCTACTTCAGGGTAGAGTTGACCAAATGGGTGAAAGATCTGCTCAAACAAGACAAGTACAAAGCTCCGGACGGCACCAACTACGACATCAATACCAGTGGCCTCAAAATATACACCACCATAGATCCACTGATGCAAAAACATGCTGAAGAAGCCATGCGTGCACATATGCGCAACCTCCAAAAAACTTACTTCAGCAGATGGAAAGACCGGGATCCGTGGACGTATAATACCGATGCAGCCCAACGGGAAGCAAGAAGCAATATGTTGGCGTCGATGGTGAGACAATCAGACCGGTTCATCAATATGAGAAATTCTTATCTGAAAGAAGTTTCCCAGGAGATCTATAAGAATATTCCGGACTCCCGTTTGTATGATGGGGACATATTCAGGCTCTTTAGCGGAGAGAAGGATAAAAAATATTTTGATAAGCTGATCAAATCAAAAACCATCAGCAGTGACCAGGCAGAGGTCTATAACGAAATACTTGCCAGCGAATACTGGCCAAAGCTCAAAGCTGCCTGGACAAAATTGAGGACCGACGCCGACAAGGTTTTTGCCAAGCCGGTACCTATGAGAGTTTACGATTACGAGACAGGAGGTGAAAAAAATGTAACCATGTCACCTTTGGATTCGATCAAGTTTTATTTGAAGCACATGCAGATTGGTTCTCTTGCTGTTGATCCCAAAACGGGTGAAGTGAAAGCATGGATCGGAGGCATAGATCACAAGTATTTCCAGTTTGACCACGTTACTTCCAACAGACAGGTGGGTTCGTCCTTTAAACCATTTGTGTACGGCACTGCCATCATAGACCAGGCCATGTCACCTTGCTTCAGGGTTCAGGACGTGCAGTATTGCATTCCAGCAGGAGACCCTAATTTCAAATTGGAAAAAACGTGGTGTCCGGACAATGCCGAAGGAAGACATTCCGGCAATTCTGTTACACTCAGAGAAGGTCTCAAACAGTCACTCAATTCTGTATCTGTATATCTTATGAAGGAAATCGGCAATGTTGAACGTGTTAGAAGTTTTGCAGCTGAACTGGGCATAGATAAAAATAAAATTCCATCCGCTCCTTCCATTTGTCTTGGAACACCGGAATTGTCGGCTATGGATATGGCTACAGCATATACCGCTTTTGCCAATAATGGTGTACTTTCAAAACCCTTTTTCATTTCAAGAATTGAAGATAAGAATGGAAGGGTAATCTATACCGCTATGCCGGAGCAAAAGAAAGTCATCAATCCGTCCTACAATTATGTAATTGTTGACATGCTCAAATATGTAGCAGCAACTGTTCAAAGGAATGTAAAGAGTCCCGTCGCTGGGAAAACAGGTACGACCAACGATTATAAGGACGGATGGTTTATAGGATTTACACCAAATATTGTAGTGGCTACATGGGTTGGAGGAGACTTACAATGGATCAGATTTAACACTCTTGCTGATGGACAAGGAGCAGTGATGGCCAGGCCATTTTTCCAATCCTTCCTCCAGAAAATAGAAGCAGATCCAAAAATCAAATTCAATACGGAGGAGCAGTTCATACAGCCTACAGAAAAGCTGGTGGAAACAGATTGCAGCTTATATGTAAGACTGGTCCCGGGAAGTGATGCAGGAGAAGTTCAGAAGCAAAAGGTAGACGAAGTAGAAGAAGAGTTTTAAAGGCACGAAACCCACAACCTTTTACTGCATCCACACCAAAAATTACACCAATGGAATCAATAGTTAAAGACATACTTACTTCCAACCAGTTGAATGAAAAGAATGCTGGCACCATTTCCGGTCTATCTGAAATGCCGGGCAATGATTTCATTTCATCCTATTCACCCGTTGACGGCGAGCTGATTGGGAAAGTCAGCATTACAAGCAAAGACCAATACGAAAAAACAATACTTGAGGCACAACAGGCATTCCTAAGCTGGAGGAATATTCCGGCTCCAAAACGCGGTGAAATCATCAGGCAATATGGGAATCTCTTGCGTGAAAGCAAGATGGCCCTTGGACGCCTGGTTTCCTATGAGATGGGCAAAAGCTTGCAGGAAGGGCTTGGCGAAGTTCAGGAAATGATAGACATCTGCGACTTTGCGGTTGGACTTTCCAGACAGTTGTATGGTCTGACCATGCATTCAGAACGTCCCGGCCACAGGATGTACGAGCAGTGGCATCCCATAGGCATCGTTGGGGTCATTTCAGCATTCAATTTTCCGGTGGCCGTTTGGTCCTGGAATGCCATGATTGCCCTGGTTTGTGGCAATGTAGTGGTCTGGAAGGCAAGTGAAAAAGCTCCTCTTTGTGCTGTGGCATGCCAGAAATTGTTTGCAACAGTAATCCGCAATAATCATCTGCCGGAAGCCATTTCATCCATCATCACAGGCGACAGATCAGTGGGAGAATGGATGACGACGGATACCAGAATACCACTGATATCAGCAACAGGCAGCACGCGTATGGGAAAGACGGTGGCTGCAACAGTTGGAGAAAGACTTGGAAAAACCATTCTTGAGTTGGGTGGCAACAATGCCATAATCATCACACCAACGGCTGATCTGAAGGTAGTCGTTCCGGGAGCTGTTTTTGGAGCAGTTGGTACGGCTGGGCAGCGATGTACCTCCACAAGAAGGCTCATAGTCCACGAAGATATATATGACAAAGTGGTCAATGCCCTGGTGAAAGCCTATGGCCAGCTGAGCATTGGTGATCCACTCGATCCGACCAATCATGTGGGACCTTTGATTGATCAGCAAGCTGTTGAAACTTACAACCAAGCCATCCAGACAGCCTTGAGCCAGGGTGGTAAAATGTTGACGTCATATGGCTCACTTGAAGGTGGTGTATATTCCAGCGGGTGTTATGTCAGGCCATGCATCGTTGAGGTCAGTAGCGAAATGGACATCGTATTAAAGGAGACCTTTGCACCTATCCTCTACATCATGAAATATACTGGTGATTTAGGTGAAGCAATAGCCATACAAAACAATGTACCTCAGGGACTTTCATCGGCCATTATGACCAACAATCTCAAAGAGGCAGAGCAGTTTCTGAGCGCCAATGGTAGCGACTGTGGCATAGCTAATGTCAATATTGGTACCAGCGGGGCAGAAATTGGAGGTGCATTTGGTGGTGAAAAAGAGACCGGTGGAGGTCGTGAGTCGGGCTCGGATGCATGGAAGGCTTACATGAGGAGACAGACCAATACCATCAATTACAGCGACCACTTACCTCTGGCACAGGGCATAGTTTTTGATTTATAAACTCAGATCAAATTCCAGGCTTATCCTTTCACCGACTTTGTTTCGGTTGAATAGGTCTAAATCTTTTGCAGCAATAAATCCTATTCTGTAATAACCTCCTGTGGTTTGTGCGTCTCGGTTCAGCACATAAATGCTTCCATCTGGGGTCATTTGAATGGTTCCGGGAATTGTGACGCCTGACGGTATCTCGCCACCCTTCAGCATTGTATTGTGTTCCAGAATGGTGGCATGTCTGCCTGACTGAGGAGAAATGGTAAGCTCTATTTGGGTAGGTGGGTTTTTCAATTTCGAAAATTCGGGTCCTGGTATTACCTTAAAACATTGTATCGATTCAAATTCATGATTCCATTGAATGCATAAGTCCTGGTCAGGTGCAGATTCATAGGGGATCACCTGACCTTTTGTGAGCATTGCTTGAGGACTTATACCTTTCATCATGCTTTTACTGCCCAGAACTATCGGGGATTGCCAGCCTCCGGAAATGGCAAGATAGGTCCAGGTAAGATTGTTTTTTATACTTACGACATCGCCCTGATGAATACCCAACATGCAACAAGCTGATGCCACCTTATTTTCATTCACGAATAATTCAGCCCCATCGGAAGCCATGCCCAAAAGTGTGGGATGTGAAAACCTGATTTTGCATCCATTACCGAATATTTCCAGACACGCAGCGTCTTCAACATTTTTCACAGCTTCATTGGCAAAATGAGCCTTTTGATGGTCCATATATCCAGAAGCAGGTATGCCCAGATGCATCATCCCTTTTCTGCCCCCATCCTGAATGCTCATACATGTTGTCGGTGTCAATATTTGCGCAAATCCCTGCATGCCTTAAGGGATGAAGTTGACAGCATCACCCGGAAAAATATAAGACGGTGGTTCCAAACGCGCATCAAAAAGCGGTTCCTCAATGTGGCCGATGACATGCCAGCCTCCTGGTGAATCCTGCGGATATATGCCGCACATATCATTGGCTATGGCGACACTGCCGGCTTTTACATTCTTGGTCGCCCTGGATTTGCGGGGAACCTGGAGCGATTCAGCAAGTCCACTCATGTAAGGAAAGCCGGGAAGGAAGCCAAAAAACTCAACAGTAAAAGTGCAGGACGCATGGATTTCAAACAAGCTCTCCTGGTCGATGGATAGAAGCTTACAAAGCCCTAAGACGTCTTCACCATTCCAGTCATATTGGATGGGCAAAAGATGTTGACGCGGGTTGATGACATCATCTTCCTGGATAGAAAAGTCTTCCAAAAGATCCAGTACAAGATAAAACAATTGCTCTCTGGTTTTTGATGTGGAAAGGACAGCAATAGAGTCCCGCCCGGGAACGACTTCCTCAAACAGGTGTTGATGAATCATCAATATCTGCTTGAAGGTCCTGACATGATTGGGCCTGGGCCAAAGAATAAAGCCATTTTCTAATGGGAAAATTCTTTCGATTTTCTCATCCTTGTATGATTTCATTTCCAGCAAATCGTCATGAATTATTAAATGCAAGGTAAGACAAATTGTATTGAGAAAAGGTGCAAAACTGCTTTTGCCATAGAAAATTGTTCTATAGAAATTTACGAGACGGTTGAGCAGGACGAAAGACTGTTTTCAACCGAGGGCTTCGCTTATTTATCTTATATTTGTTGAATCATCATGATATGAATATATGGATTATCAATTGCTCAAAACGGAGCAGAAAGCACTGGAAATAAACCTAAATAATGCCATTTACGGAACATTTGCTGAGATTGGAGCAGGACAAGAAGTAGCCAGAAACTTTTTTCAGGCTGGTGCTGCGGCCAACACGATAGCTAAGACCATGTCTGCTTATGACAAAACGTACTCAGATGCAATTTATGGACCGGAAATTTCAGGGAGATATGTATGTGAAGCACGCCTCTACAAAATGCTTGACCATGAGTGGCAGCTATTGGATGAGCGACTGAGAAACATCAAACCAGATTCCACATTTTTTGTATTCGCAGATACAGTAACAACGATCAATTTTTCAAAAACCATCAAAGGTCAGGGATGGCTTGGAATAAGATTTCAGTTGGTACCCGATGGACCTCCCAACGAAATAGTCATTCACACCAAGCTTCTCGATAATGATGCAAAGCTTCAACAGGAAGCCATCGGGGTGCTTGGGGTGAATTTGTTATATGCAGTCTACTATCTCAATCATGACCCCAAGTTTCTTGTAAAATCATTGCACGATGGACTTAGGGGAAGGATAACGGTAGATCATATTCGGCTTTCAGGGCCCAATTTCAACCATGTGGACAATAGGCTACTGGTTTTTTATTTGGTGAAATATGGTCTTTCAGAACTCGCAATTTTTGATGAAAACCACCTGGGTATACACGCATCGGAATTCCTTTACAAAAAATCACTGATGGTGGTCAGGGGGCATTTCAAACCTCCAACATTGGTGACACTCGATGTATTCAAGAGTGGTTTTGCAACCTTCATCCAGGAACCAAGTGTGGAAGAGTCCCGGTCGCTGATTGTGGCAGAACTCACGCTCGATTACCTGAGGTCCGGGGATGGGGAACTCGATGAAGAAGACTTTTTTCAACGGGCAGACCTTCTGAATGCTCTGGGCTACAAAGTGATGGTCAGTGATTGTACCAACCACCAGGTAATGATCAACTACATGGCTGATTACAAAATTCCAAAACTAGGTCTGGTCATTGGCGTGCGTGAGTTGTTGGATATCATCAATGAAAAATATTACACCAACAGGGATGGAAGATTGCTGGTTGCATTTGGTGAGTTGTTTACCAGAAACATTAAAATATTTGCTTATCCGGCCAGTGACCAAAATGGTGGAGAAGTACTCACAGCCTACAACCTTCCGGTGCCTGATGGCATTACCTTTTTGTACAAACACCTCATCAATGAAAATCAGATTGTTGAGATCCAAAACTACAACGAAGACTTGTTGAACATTTTCCCCCACAAAGTGCTGGATATGTTGCAACTCGATGAACCAGGCTGGGAAGAAATGGTTCCAGAAGTGGTGGCTTCAACCATCAAGGAAAAGGGATATTTTAAGTCAAAATGAAAACAATGTTGAACATGACGCTTCCTTTGATGATCAGCTTATTGTGGTTTATCTCATGCAGTGAAAAAAAATCTGATTTTAAAATGCCTGCCATGGAAGTAAAAAAAATAGAGACTTCAGCAATGGTCGATTCCATACCAGCCGTTGCTGACAGTATATGTGGCATACCTTCACTGTCATACATTACGGGTAAGTTTGACCCCAAAATCATGGATTGTTTCCAAAAAATTCCAAATGGACTCGCAGACAAACCAGATCTGTATCTAAGAAAAGAAGTGCTGGAGGCATATCAAATGATGAAGGAAGCAGCCAATAAGGATGATATCCAACTCGTGATCATTTCCGCAACGAGAAATTTTGATTATCAAAAGGGCATTTGGGACAGAAAATGGACTGGCCAGACATTGTTAGAAGGTCAAACTAAAGCTACAGACATAAAAGATCCTGCTGCAAGAGCAAAGGCCATCATGAAATACAGTGCGATGCCTGGCGCTTCCCGCCATCATTGGGGAACAGATATTGACCTCAACAGCCTGAACAACAGCTGGTTTTCAAAGGGAGAAGGCAAAAAACTGTACGACTGGATGCAAACTGAGGGCAAAAAATTTGGCTTTTATCAGGTATATACATCAAGAGATTCAGGCCGGAAAAAGGGTTATGAAGAAGAAAAATGGCACTATACCTATAAACCAGTTTCAAAAGATATTACTAAACTTGCAGACCAAATGTTGACCAATCAGGCAATTACTGGCTTTCCCGGAAGCGAAGCAGCAACGGAAATCAACGTTAAAGACAATTATGTAATGGGTATCAATCCCGAATGTTATGAATAAGAGCAAAAACAGCAACTTTTATATTAGTATTATGGCAGGTGGTGTTGGGTCAAGATTTTGGCCCTCCAGTACAAATGCAAGACCAAAGCAATTTTTGGATATACTTGGAACAGGAAAATCCTTGTTGCGGTCCACTTTTGAGCGTTTTCTGCACCTTGTTCCCGCGGACCGCATACTGGTTGTAACCAATCAGGTGTATAAAGATCTTGTCAAAGCAGATCTACCTGAAATGCCGGAATCCAACATATTATGTGAGCCTTCAAGAAACAATACAGGCCCTTGTGTTGCATATACCGCATTGCATTTGCTGGCCAAAGACCCTGAGGCTGTTTTTGTTACAGCACCATCGGACCATGTCATTTTGAAGGAAACTGCGTTTTTAGAAAAAATTGAGCAAGGACTGGCATATGTTTCTGAAAATGATGCCATTGTGACACTGGGCATCCAACCTTCGAGACCAAATACAGGTTATGGCTATATTGAGGTCAGGAAAGAAGACATGGCTAAAAACCTGATTGAAGTCAAAAGTTTTCGCGAAAAACCGGACCTCGCAACAGCACAGGGCTATTTGGAAAGTGGCAATTATTTCTGGAATGCGGGAATTTTCATCTGGAAGGCAGAACATTTGATGCAATCGTTTAAGCTCAATGAGCCGGCCATAGTCGATGTGCTTTGTCGCGATAAATCCAAGTTTGGCAGTCAGGAGGAACAATCTTATATCAATGAAGTATACCCGGATACTCCATCAATCAGTGTGGACTACGCCATTTTGGAAAAGGCAAAAAATGTCCTCACCATACCCGCTGACATAGGCTGGAGCGATCTGGGAACATGGAATAGCCTCCACGAATTTCTCGATAAGGATGGAAATGAGACTGCAGTAGTGGGCCGCAATACTTATTTGTTCGACACAGCCAACTGTATCGTGAAAACTGACAGCGAAAAAATTGTCGTCATCAAGGGTCTCAACAATTATATCGTTGTTGATGAAAAGGATGCCTTACTGATCTATCCAAAAGACGACGAACAAGAGATCAAAGAGACAATAAAAAAGATAGAAAACATCAATTAAAGCTGAACCATTCGCCAGGCATCAGCTTATAATAAAGGTGTTGTTACTATAAGTTTATTGTTGTAGATTGATGAACCTGGTATCAGGCATACTCATCATATCTTCTATCCAAAGGTCAGGTATTTCCAGTATGGCTTCCCTCAGCTTGTTGCCCCACATAATACCAAGGTCCTTGAGATCATCTTCATGAAATCGCTTTTCAATAAGACTTCCTTCAGAAACTTTGAAGATGGCTACATCTATGGGATAGCCAACATCATTGGCAGAAACTCTTGTGGAGTCAAAGGATAAAAACCCCGTTTTTAGCGCAAACTTTATGGACGAATCAGAAGTCAGGGCACGTGCGAGTATGGGTTTGCCATAGCCGGAATTTCCAATGATACAAAAAGGAGTCGCTTCACCAATTTCGATCCAGTTGCCTTCAGGATACAGCAAAAAGAGTTTGTGCTCCTTATCGTTTTGGAGCTTGCCTCCGACGATGGTAAACAGATTAAAAAACAGCCCTGATTCCTGGAGCGAAACTTTATCTTCATCAGCTACCCTGCGAAGTTGTGAGCCAAAAGCGTTGACAGCTTTGTACATCTTATCATAGGGAATTTCGTCTGATTCCAGCAACTCCTCAAAATAGGTAACGGCCTTATCCCTGATAGATCTCAATCCTGAGGTCATCAGAAACAGGTTGTTTTTCCCGTTTTTATGAATGGAAATTTTTTTCGCAGTAGTGGTTTCGGTGCCAGAGGTGATTCTTGTATCAGCTATGGCTACAAGACCTTCTTTTACCTTGATGCCGAGGCAATATGTCATGAGTTACTGGATTTATTAAAATAAAGTTGGCCACAAATATCATGAATACTGGCCACTCGCACGATTAAATCATCTAAAAATTCGTGCAATTGATCATTATCTTCATATTTGAAAAATTTTGCGTCACTTTCGAGTTTTTCAAGCATAAATACAAAGTCAGAAAACCCTTCCGGCTTAATAGAAATCTTCTTTACATCCCTGATCAGATGTGTGAAATTATAGAACAGCGACCGCGGAAACTGGTAAGTCGAAATCAAAAACTCTACTACGGATTTGATGCTTGTGGAATTATGAAAATACCTGTTGTGGAGATCAAAAGACTCTAAAGCTTTAAGCGTAATGGTCCACTGGTATTGCATAATCGGAATATTTTCACCGTTTTGACTCAGGATTTCAGTGTCACTGAGCTTTGATTTTAATATTCTTAGGATCTGCATCGCTTCTTCCAACCACGATCCAAGCATAAGAAAATAGTATTCATCCGTGCGCATCATGGTAGAATGGATATTGGACCTGATGATTTTGACTTTCTCTTCTACCTTAGTAGTAAAATCATACAAGCCTCTTTCCACAAAATAATCTGTATTGTAGGTTCTGGCGAAATGATACATCATATTGGTGGATTCCCAGATTTCTGTTGACAATACATGACGCAACGCCCTTGTATTTTCTCTGGCAGCGGCAATAGTAGAAAATATGGAAGAAGGATTATCACTCTTGAAGCCTACTTCAAACAAGACTTCATCTTCCACCAGCTTTTTTTCGCTGCTGGTGTCGTTTCCAAAAATATTCTGAATAGACCGCAAGGTGAATTCCAGATTGTGGGCCATGGAGGCATCCAGTGTCGAAAAATATTGAACCCTCAGAAACTTAGACAGATACATCGCTCTTTTGATATATCTACCTGTCCAATATAGGTTTTCAGCAACTCTTACTAGCATAGTATTTTGTTTTCCCCGTTCAATCAAAATTAATTCATCATTACCCAAGTATCCTTTGATCCTCCTCCCTGAGATGAATTCACAATGAGGCTATCTCTTTTTAAGGCAACGCGTGTAAGACCTCCAGGCAAAATGTATGACCGGTCTTTTCCCATGAGTGCAAAGGTCCTAAGGTCAATGTGTCTTGGCTCAAATTGCCTGAGATCTTCAATATAAGTGGCATGACAGGAAAGCATCATTTTCGGTTGGGCAATATATTCACGCGGATTGGCCTTGATTTTTTCCTTTACTTCTTCCGTTTCCTCTTTGGTCAGCTCTTCCATAATGGTCACGCCGTATCCCCCCGACATATCCACAGGCTTAATCACCATAGAAGATATGTTTTCCAAGACGTAAGCCAGATCAGCCGGTTTTTCACATATATAGGTGGGAACATTAGAAATAATTGGTTCTTCAGAAAGATAATATTTGATCATGTCCGGCACAAAAACACACACCGCCTTATCATCAGAAATGCCTGTGCCAGGAGCGTTTACGATCGTAACATTGCCTTTCAGATAGGCATTCATCAGTCCCTTAACGCCCAACATGGAATCTTTTCTGAAAACCTCCGGGTCAAGAAAAGCATCGTCGATCCTGCGATAAATGACATCGACCTTTACCTTTTTGCCTATGGTGTTCATATAAACTTTGTCATTTTCCACAAAAAGATCAGGACCTTCCACCAACTCGATACCCATCATTTTTGCCAAAAAAGAATGTTCGTAATAAGCTGAGTTGTACTGGCCCGGTGTTAGTAAAACACAAACTACATCATCCTCCTGCTGATTGCTGACCGATCTGAGCGTTTCAAGCAATTCTTTGGGATATTGCGAAACAGGATGAATCCTCTTGCCCTGGAATAAGTTGGGAAGAGTCCTCGTCAATGTCACCCTGTTGGACAGTACGTAACTTACACCTGAAGGACTTCGCAAATTGTCTTCCAGAATATAGTAATTCCCGTCTGAATGTCTGATCAGATCAGTACCCGCGATGTGGCAATAAATATTACCGACAGGACTAAATCCTTTCATTTCATGCACAAAATGTTTAGAGGAATAAATCAGGTCAGCCGGAACCACTTTGTCCTTGAGGATTTTCGCGTCATTGTACACATCATGGATGAACATGTTTAAGGCGGTATTCCTTTGAATAAGACCTCTTTCAAGTACATCCCATTCTTCGGCCGATACCACCCTGGGCATCAGATCAAATTGGAATATGGTTTCTGTAGACTCTTGTGCAGTGTATAAGGCGTAAGTTATACCCTGGTTGAAAAAGCTCAACTTTGCTTCTTCATTCAAACTATAAAAAGTAGAAACATCCATATTGTTGGCGATGGATTCGAGCAGTTTGTATTCGGGTCGGTATGTGCCTTTTTGCTCAAAAACTTCATCAAAACATCCGTCTTTCAATTTGTATTGGCCCAAAAGATTCTGCATGGTGTTGAATTTTCCTATTTCGCGACTGGTTAAATTAAATGGTATTTTTCGGGTTCCCATAAAAGTAACTTGTTTTTTACAAATTATTATAGAAGTAAATCATCAAATTTTGTAGTTTTAGCAAAATAAATTTTGGGCAAGACACGCTAAAGTATGCTATTTTGTTTGATCTTGTTTTAATAAAATTATTTGTACTCTCATTCGAAAAATTGAAATTTTATGTCGATACGTGTTGCGATAAACCATCATACAAAATACTCTTATGACAGACCAATAAAAGTATTTCCGCAGGTATTCAGATTGAAACCTGCCCCTCATACGCGCACGCCTATTGTTAGTTATAGTCTGAGAATTCAACCGGAAAATCATTTCATCAACTGGCAGCAAGATCCATTTGGAAATTACAATGCAAGAGTGGTTTTTCAGGATCTGGTAAAAGATATGGTCGTTGACGTAGATATAGTGGCTGACCTGGTAACCTTCAATCCGTTTGATTTTTTCCTGGAAGAATATGCGGAAAAGATTCCATTTGAATACGATGCGCAGCTCAAAAAAGAGCTCACTCCATACCTCGAAATCAAGGAGCAAGGCCCATTGCTCATGTCTCTAAAAGAAGAAGTAACCCAATATCTCGGAGAAAATACTGTCAACTTTTTGGTCAACCTCAACAGACATGTGACCAATCATATCAATTATGTCATTCGTTTGGAGCCGGGTATCCAAACCTGTGAAGAAACGCTTGGCAAGGCACTTGGCTCGTGTAGGGATTCCGGCTGGGTTTTAGTACAATTGCTCAGAAGTTTTGGACTAGCGGCCCGCTTTGTGTCCGGTTATCTGGTCCAGCTTAAACCCGATGAAACAGTAGTGGATGGCCCCAATGGTCCTGAAGAGGATTTTACTGATTTACACGCATGGGCCGAGGTATTTATTCCCGGGGCTGGATGGATAGGTCTGGATGCTACCTCCGGTTTGCTGGCAGGAGAGGGCCATATTCCATTGGCTTGTACGCCTGATCCTGTAAGTGCTGCAGCGGTCTCAGGATATACAGAACCTACTACCTCCACCATGGAGTACGCCAACAGTGTCACCAGGGTCAAAGAACTTCCCAGGGTGACATTGCCATACGATGAGCACCAGGTGGAAGAAATCAAAGCACTCGGCTTTGCGATTGATGAAATGCTGGAAGAAAGTGATGCAAGATTGATGATGGGTGGAGAACCTACTTTTGTCTCCTCTACAGATATGGAATCTGATCAGTGGAATGAAGCAGCGGACGGAGAAGATAAAAGAAAACTGGGCTATGATCTCACACTGAGATTGCGCAACCGTTTTTCAAAAGATGCATTGATTCACATTGGCCAGGGCAAATGGTATCCGGGAGAGCCGATACCAAGATGGCAATACGCCATCTACTGGAGAAAGGACGGTTTGCCCATTTGGAATAATAAGGTCCCATTTGCAGATCCAAATGCGAACGGCAAAATGAATTTTGGCAATATTGAACTGTTTGCCAATGCCCTTGCATCGTGCCTTGGGCTCTCGAAGGATTGTGTACATCTGGCTTACGAAGACCTTTTTTATTACGCATGGGAAGAGAACAACCTACCCTTGAATATTGACGTAAAGGGCATTGACCTCAAAGATTCCATAGCCAGAAAAACATTGGCCCAATTGCTTGACCACGATCTTGGCAAACCAACGGGCATTGTCATACCGCTGGAATGGGATTACACCGGATCAAAATGGAAAAGTTGTAAGTGGCAAATCAAACGCGACAAACTCTTTTTGATACCGGGCAACAGTGATGTAGGATATAGACTTCCTCTGGACAGACTGCCCGTCGAATCTGTGGATGTTGCCACCATCGTGCTTCCTCCGGATCCATTGGAACCAGTGGAAGGTTTGCCCGAACCAGATGCTGTGCGATACAGGATCATAAAAAGAAAACAAAACAACAAGTTTGGCGAAACTCATGGTAAAGTCCAAACCATCAAAACAGCTTTGTGTATTTCACTCAAAAATGAAAACATTTCCATTTTCCTGCCACCGGTGAAAACAATCGAACCTTTTCTTGATCTGATTGCGAGCGTTGAGCACATTGCCGAAGTGCTGGGCTTGCCAGTGCTCATTGAAGGTTACCAGCCACCTTATGACAAAAGAATAGAAAAACTTGCCATTGCACCCGATCCTGGTGTTTTGGAAATCAATATCCACCCATCAAAGAACTGGAAAGAAATAGTGGATAAATACAGTGTTTTGTTTGATGAGGCAAAAAATGTAAAGCTGGGAGCCCAAAAATTTATGCTTGACGGAAGACATACTGGTACTGGTGGGGGAAATCACATTACACTTGGAGGCAGCAAGCCTGAGGATTCCCCATTGTTGAGAAGACCTGATTTATTGCAGAGTATGATTTCTTTCTGGGTCAATCACCCATGTCTTTCCTATCTGTTCAGTTCACCGTTTGTGGGTATGACTTCACAATCTCCCAGGGTCGATGAAGGTAAGCCCGACGCGATTTATAATCTCAACATCGCATTCAAAGAGTTGGCCAAGCATGAGGACCCTCCTTTCTGGCTGGTGGACAGGTTGTTTAGAAATATCCTGACGGACATTACCGGTAATACCCATAGATCAGAGTTTTGTATCGACAAGTTGTATAGCCCCGACTCATCCACAGGAAGGCTCGGTATACTGGAATTGAGGGGCTTTGACATGCCTCCGCAGGAAGATATGGCATTGGTCCAGTTGCTTTTGATACGTGCACTTGTGGCATCATTCTGGAAAAAACCATACAAACACAAGCTCATCAAATGGGGAAGCGAACTCCATGACCGTTTCATGATCCATCATTATGTGAGAAAGGACATGGAAGATGTAGTGCAATATCTCAACGACGAAGGCATTGCTTTCAAAATGGAATGGCTCGAACCATTTTTTGAATTCAGATTTCCTACATTAGGCAGATTGGTTATCGACGAAACCGAGTTGATATTGCGGGCAGGAATCGAACCATGGAATGTTCTGGGAGAAGAAATGTCGAGCAGTGGTACAGCGAGATTTGTTGATTCTTCTATGGAACGCATAGAAGTCGTGCTCAAAAATTTCAACCCTGACAGATATCAGTTGCTGTGCAACAGGTGCATTGTACCGATGAAACCCACCAATGTGCCCATGCAATATGTTTCTGGGATCAGGTACAAAGCCTGGGCTCCACCTTCGGCGTTGCATCCTACTAAAGGGGTAGATACGCCGCTGGTTTTTGACATTTATGATACATGGAACAAAAGGTCGATCGGCGGTTGTACTTATCATGTGATGCACCCGGGCGGAAGATCTTACGATACCTTCCCCATCAATGCTTTTGAAGCCGAAGGCAGAAGGGTCACCAGGTTCTACGAAGAAAATCACAGCCCGGTAAATCCGGTGTCGGTCATCAATCCGACTGCTGCTCCTGTGAAGGGCACAGGTAAATTTCTCAATCCAAAGACAACAATTGCAGACTCATTTGAGCCTTACCAATTGCCTGTCAATGATGAATTTCCAATGACCCTGGATTTGCAGTTGTTATAAGGTTTTAAGCATAAAGCCTACACCGTGTACATTTTCGAGACTTAGGCTATCGTCGCTCTTGAGGTATTTTCGGAGTCTGCTGATGAATACATCCAGGCTACGGCCAAGAAAATAATCATTTTTTCCCCAGATCATTTCGAGGATGTTTTCTCGTTTGACCACTTTATTTTTATTTTCGAAAAGCATTTTGAGCAGGTCAGCTTCCCGCTGGGTAAGCATTCTTTTCTCCTGGTTTACAAGGAGTGATAAATTTGAATAATCAAAGGTATAAGCCCCGATTTTTACAACTTCTTCCGGCTTTTCAACTATCAACTTCCTCTTTAAAAAGACCCTGATTTTGAACAAAAGTTCTTCAATTTCATAAGGTTTGGTAATGTAGTCATCGCCTCCAATTTCAAATCCCGCAATCTTGTCCTGACTCAGTGTTCTGGCAGTGACGAATATGATCGGTATGTGCGAATTGAGCTGTCTTACATTTTTGGCCAGGTTAAATCCATCAAGCTTTGGGAGCATGACATCAAAGATGCAAATATCAGGTACTTCTTTTTTGAAGTAAGACATGGCATCTTTTCCATTGTCGAAATGGATGACTTCCAGCTCATTTTCTTCCATGGCCTCTTTTGTGAGAAATGCCAAAGATTCGTCATCTTCTACATACAGTACTTTTTCTTTCATATAATGATTGAAATTTTTGTTCCCTCACGGACTTCAGATTGCAATGAGATCTGCCAGCCATGCGCTTCACAGATATTTTTAATGTAAAAAAGGCCAAGACCAAAACCCTTCACATCGTGTCTGTCACCGGTACTCACTCTGTAAAATTTGTCGAAAATGTTTTTTTGCTCTTCTTTGGCAATGCCTATGCCGTTGTCCTGAATACTTAAAATGATTTTTCCAATTTGGTCCTGGTCTATGTTCACCGTGATTTTTGGCTCTTTTTCGTTGTATTTAAGAGAATTATCGATGAGATTGAAGATGACGTTCGTAAAGTGTACTTCATCAGCATTAATGATAAGGCTATCGCAACAGCTTTCCATACTGATGAGTGCCTGGCCTTGCTTGATGTTTTCCTGATCAATGATTTTTTCGACAACAGATACCAGATCGAAATCCACCTTTTTGAGTTGCAGAAAATCGTCTTCAACACTGGCTATGCTCAAAACGCGCTCCACCTGATTGTTGATTCTGCTGTTTTGGTCATTGATGATGCTGACGTATTTCTCAAGCTTTTCATCAGATTTGACAAGCTTGCTGTTGAGCAATGCATTAGCGGCTATTTTTATGGAAGATACCGGAGTTTTGAATTCGTGCGTCATGTTGTTGATGAACTCAATCTGCAGCTTGGATAATTTTTTCTGTCTGGCAACTTCATAGCTGGTATAAACAAAATAAAACAAGGCCAGGATTGCCAATAACGCGAAAGTCAGATTGAAGCTGAGATTGGATAGGAGAAAGCTCTCCCTTTCCGGAAATTTAATGACAAAGTAATACGTAAATTCATCAAATCGGGGAAGCGATGCCTGGTATACAGGCCTGTCTTTTTCATTGAACCGGCAGTAGTTGCCATAAACCAACTCGTTGCTGTGGCAATCGAATACAGCATACTCAAAATCAGTCGTCAGGGAAGCATTGGTAAACTCCTGGTACAGAAAGTCCTCCACAACATAAGGAACAATTGAACTATTGACATTGACCGCATAGATATTTGAGGATCTTCTCTGTATCAAATTCTTTTTGGGCAGGACTGTGTCGTTGTATTTTGCAATCTCATTGGCAACCTTGCTCAAAATGATGTGCATCGTTGTATCAAACTCCTGATCCTTGAGATCCCAGCTTTTTAAAAGATAGTACGCCTGCACACCAACCAGTCCGGCGATCGCAAATATGCCCGGTAGGACAATTCTTAGAAATTTGTTGTCATCCACTTCCCAAATTTAGATGAAGTTTATTGTATATGCCTTCAATACCAAGTACATTTGCAAATTGTTAAGAATAAATAATCCAACCAATATGAAGTTTTACCTCAGCATTGGCCTGCTTTTTCTTTTTTTTGTTCTGCAGGTGAGCGGCCAGGATTCGATTGAGGTCAGACAAACAGAACCATCTGCTGCAGTTGACACCGGGAGTCTCCAACAAAGTCCTGATACTGCCCAGATGACGGATGCCCAGAAACAGACTTTTGAAGAAGAACGATTTGAAGAACTCAGGGCAAAAAATCCATTCGAGGTCAGTCACATTCCAATCAGAAGAAAAGGACCATCCATTGGCCAGATACCACTGGACATCAAACCCAAGGTCAACACCAATTTCATATTTTGGCTGATGCTTTTCTCCTGGCTGCTCTTGGCAGTTGTTCTTGGTAACAAACGAGATATTCTACCTAAGCTTAGTCGTTCTTTGTTCAATGAAAATGTTTTGAAATTGACAAAGAGACAGGATGGTGAAGGCTTGAATTTGCACTATGTCCTGATGTACATTGTATTTTTTATTAATGCTTCCGTATTTATATATTTGATTGGAAAACAATACTTTGATGAGCCTTCTGTATGGACATGGTTTCTGATCTTGCTTTCAATTGCCGCGATTTATATAGTCAGACACATTGTAATGCGATTTATCGGCTGGCTCTTCCCAATAGAAAAAGAATCATCATTGTACAGCTTTACCATCATGGTGATCAACCTTTTGTTGGGATTATTTTTAATACCAGTAAACCTTTTGATGGCCTTCGGTCCTGAGAATTTATTCAAACCAGCCTTCATCGTGGGATTGGTTATCATTGGTATTTTATTGTTAATCAGGTATTTAAGAGGATTATTTATTTCTGCAAATTTTGTTGTTAGCAACTTTTTCTTATTTTTTGTTTATCTTTGCACCCTGGAATTAGCACCCTTGCTGATTGGGTATAGATTAATTACTAATTTAACTTAAGACATACTAAACTTTATGTCAATTACAGGAAATTCAAAACAGGCGGAGAAATTGGCTTACGTAGAGGAATATCGTAAAGTAAAAACCATTTTGGTTTCACAACCAAAACCGGAAAGATCACCATATTACGATCTCGAAAAGAAGCACGGGCTGACCATCGATTGGAGACCTTTCATTCATGTGGAAGGAGTTAGCGAAAAGGAGTTTAGACGCCAGAGGATTAAGATCGACGAGTTTTCTTGTGTAATCTTTACTTCCAAAAATGCGATCGATAATTACTTTCGACTTGCAGAAGAAACAAGGGCAAAAATTTCGCCCGACAACAGATATTTCTGTGTCACAGAAGCTATTGCGAATTATCTTCAAAAGTTTATAATCTATAGAAAACGTAAAGTTTTTGTAGGTAAAAAACATATGGAGGATCTCCACAATTATTTCATGAAATACAAGGGTGAGCATTTTCTATTGCCACTTTCAAATCTGGGAGCAGAAGCATATATTCCCTATTTGCAGAAAAATGGCCTTCAATACACAGAAGCGCTTATGTACAAAACATTATCCAGTGACCTTTCAGATTTGAAAGATGTTTTTTATGATGTTTTGATATTCTTTAGCCCTCAGGGAATAGAGTCTCTTTTTGAAAACTTTCCTGATTTCAAACAAAACAATACAAGGTTAGCCATTTTTGGTTCACAAACACTCCAGGCAGTTTTGGATAAAAATTTATTTCCAAACATTCAGGCACCAACTCCAGAAGCCCCATCGATGTCGATGGCACTTGAGCAATATCTTCAGAAATCAAACGGATAATTATTTGATTTCTGATCAGAAGTATTGTAATGCAACCATAGATAAATCGATTTTGATATACAGCATCATGCAATGACTCATTTGGTTTTTTTAAAAAAATGAATTTTGTTTGAAAGATGCGCTGCCCAAAGATTGATTGCCAGTTTGAAAATATCGGTTTATCCAAACATTCAATAATGCTCTTCTATTTTTTATAACTGTACAGAATTAAGCGATTGTAATTGTGGCTTGCGTCGCGTATTTATTGCACTTCTTTGCCCATAATACATACACTTTTGACACTGTCTTGCGTTTTTCCATAATCAATAAGGTTTTTAGTTATGATGAATGCATTGATCCGAATGGGCTCATTTCTGATAGTGATTTCGATAATGTCGTGTACTAAATATGAGAAAACATTTTATGATTCCGGCAAGCTCAAGGAAAAGTATGAGGTAAATGAGGGTGGGAAGAAAAACGGTAAGTATTACAGATACTTTGAGAATGGCGTAGTAGCAGAAGAAACCATTTACATTGATAACGAGCAAAATGGCATCAGAAAAATATTTTTTGAAGATGGAAACCTGGAATATACAGCAACCTACGTAAATGGTTTGTTACATGGCCCAAGAAAGGTGTATTACCCTTCAGGAAAGCTCAGGGTAGACAGCAATTACAAAGACAATAAACTCATCGGACCATTTTATAAATACCATGAAAATGGAAAATTGGCAGAAGAAGTTACCTTTGTCGACGGCAACGAAAACGGCCCGTTTATAGAATATTATGACAATGGCGTTGTCAAATGGAAAGGCCAATATTTAAATGGCGATCATGAATTTGGTTTGTTGGAACATTTTGATGTAAACGGCAAACTGATCAAAAAAATGCAATGTGACAGCCTGGGGGTTTGCACAACTATATGGAAAGAAGAAGAAAATATCACCAAGGGATAAAAGTTGGCTTTTTGATGATGATGGTTTTTGCCCTGCAGGCACAGCCCGTTCGTCAGCATGCCTTCACTTTCCTCAATTTGCCGGGGAGTGCCAGACTTACATCAGTAGGTGGTCAGTTGGTGACCATTGCAGACGGCGATGTTAACCTTGCATTGGCAACGCCCGGACTATCTAATGACAAGATGGACAATGCCCTGGCGATCAATTACAACTTTGTATTTGACGGTATATCCAATGGCCAGATTGCGTATGGAAGACGTCTTGCAAAGTACAATTTGAATGCCCACGGGGGAATAGTTTTTGCCAATTATGGGGAATTTACCCTTGCCGATGAAGTGGGAGTGAAAAATGGACAGTTCAAAGCCAACGATTTGGCATTTGTCCTTGGTGCTTCAAGACCACTGAACGAAAAATTGACAGTCGGGACAAACATCAAAGCAATATTTTCAAACCTTGAATCATACAAGGCTTCGGGTCTGGCTGTAGATGGCTCACTGCATTATCAAACCAACGAGGGACGCACGTCGCTTTCTTTTGTCATACGCAATCTTGGGCTGGAAACATCGACGTACACAGGTACCCGATACGGGATGCCATTCAATATACTTGTGGGTTTTACCAATAAGCTCAAACACATGCCCTTGAGATTTGGAGTGGTCGTCCAGAATTTACAGCAGTGGTCACTTCGATATGATGACCCCGATTACAACGCGGATGTAGACTTGCTGGGGCAGGAGATCAATCCATCGGCATTTTCTGCAGGCATCGACAACTTTTTTCGCCATGTGATCTTCAATGGAGAGTTTTTACTTGGAAAAAACGAAAACTTTGTGGTTCGGGGGGCGTACAATCATCTGCGAAGACAAGAACTCAAGGTCAGCCAATTCAGATCCTTGGGTGGGTTTTCCCTGGGCTTCGGCCTTAAAATCAAGCAATTCAGAATCGATTATGGTGTAGGTTATTATCACCTGGCTGGAGGGACCAACCATCTATCTATTGCCACAAATCTCAATGATTTTATCAAATAGTAAAATAATTTATTTAGCAAACAATTCAAAGCAAGTACATTTTTTAGCATAATTTTGTTTTATAAATTATGATTAATGAAAACTGTTATTATTTGCTTTCTTGCCCTGTTATTTATTGATAATTTGTCATTTGCCCAAAACCATACCATGAGGTTGGATAGTATATTATTTAAGAGGTCCTGGGGTGAAACTGGACTCGGAAAATTTACTTATGATGATAAAAACAGACTGCTTGATGAAGAATTTATTACAACTCTCTTTAAGCGAAGGTTTTCTTACGCTTATGACGAATCAAGCAAACTGGTTTCTGAAGAAAATTGGAATTTGAATTCCACCATAAATCAATATGAAAACAAAAACAGAACCGTAAGTCACTACAATGGAGATGTTATTGACTATCAAATAATTATGAGATTAAGTCTCGACGATGAATTACTTGCCAATCTGGATAGCGTTCAATTTTCATATGTAGGTGATACGATAATAAAAACACATTTCAATTGGCAAAGTAGCCAAATGAATTGGAATTCGGTTCCTAAATCACTTGAAATTCAGCTAAATGATATTTATAAATACCAATATACATTTGCAGGCAATGACACCACCCAGATTACTTACTTTGAACTTTTTGGAGATACCGCATCAATACTAAACACTTTCAAGAAGACATCAATTGGCTGGAGGTTAGTATCTTCATGGAATACCCAATGGGATGATAGACAGCTCATTAAATATATAGAATTTCAACAAATTGACAATCCTGAGAATGCAAATGAATTATTAAAAACTTGGTTTCTCCAGACTGGAATTGAGGTTGGCGATACATTCAAAATAAGACAGGCATCTTACTTTGGATCTGATAGCTCAATAACAGAAAGGTATCATATTTTTTCGGGTGGTAAGGTTGAAAAAACAATAGTAAAATCTGGGTTAAGCTTAAATGGAAGTTTTGCACAATACGATTCCAAAGGAAATCTTATTCGACTATCTCGCCTGGACGAAAATCTCAATGAAAATGGCGAAACCAATTTTTATTTTATAAATGACAAGCAATTTACCGAATGTTACATTCCCAGATTATATAGTGAAATTGTGAATCAAATTTATTCCGAGATAATTCCCCCGGGTCAATTTCATCTCAGCAATCCACTTTTCTATAATTTACCATTGAGCATCGTCGGTATTTCTGACGAGAAATATGATTTTTATTATACACCAATTGTTTCAACATCAGCTAAGAATTTAAGCAGTTCAGATATACAACTATATCCAAATCCGGCAAGTAATGTGCTACAAATTGGGGGTATTGACATGAATAACACTGTGATTACTGCTGTGCTTTATGATGTTAATGGCAAGCTTGTCAAAAAAGAAATGGGAATGGATCATTTGATGGTAAGCGATTTGAGCTCAGGAATTTACTACATCGTGCTATTTGATAAAACAGGCATTTTATACCGTGGAAAGTTTGCAAAGATGTAAAACAACCAATTTTTAATGCCCAAAACAGACAACTTGCTTTTAAAAGGACTGTTAATAGACTCTAAGATCAATTATTGATAAAATAAACTAAATCTACGTTTCAGCTCAAAATCCATTTTAACTTTGCGCAACAGCTTGCCCTGTATTGCAAACCAGAAACTTAAAAAATGAATTTCACAGACCGCATTTCCCGAAAAAACTCAGAAGCTCTTTTTGCAAAAGCCAAGACCCTTTTCCCGGGTGGAGTAAACTCACCAGTTAGAGCTTTCAAATCAGTTACGGGGGCACCACTCTTCATCAAAAAAGGTCAGGGTTCCAGAATTTGGGATGAAGATGACAACGAATTCATAGACTTTTGTGGATCCTGGGGGCCGCTCATTTTGGGACACAACAACGATGAGGTAAGGGAAGCAATCATTGCTGCTGCTTCAAATGGCACCAGTTTTGGCACTCCAACAAAATACGGTGTTGAAATCGGAGAGTTGATTGTTAACAACCACAGATATCTTGAAAAAATCCGCTTTGTCAGTTCAGGCACAGAAGCTGTTATGAGTGCCATCAGACTGGCAAGAGGTTATACCGGCAAAAATAAAATCATCAAATTTGAGGGTTGTTACCACGGACATGTCGATTCATTGATGGTGAAGGCCGGAAGTGGATTGGTTACGTTTGGGATATCCTCGTCAGCCGGTGTGCCTGACGCATTTGCCCAGGAAACCATCGTAATTCCGCTTAATGACTTGCAGGCCTGCATTCAATTGCTTGATCAGCATGCCGATGAAATTGCTGCTGTCATCATTGAACCTGTTCCTGCAAACAACGGACTTTTGATCCAGGATTACAACTTTCTGGCATGGCTTAGAAAAATATGCGATGAACACAATGTCTTGTTGATTTTTGACGAAGTTATTTCAGGATTCAGAATTGGATTTGAAGGGGCGAGTGGATTCTACAGCATCCAACCCGACATCATCACTTTTGGTAAAGTCATCGGCGGTGGTATGCCTGTTGGGGCATATGGAGGAAAAGCAGAAATCATGTCAATGATCGCACCTGAAGGTCCGGTATACCAGGCCGGTACTTTAAGTGCCAACCCTGTTACGCTGGCCGCCGGAATTGCAACCATCAAACAATTGCTGAAAGAAGGGTTTTATGAGAAACTGGAAGCCAAAACAAACAGGCTTGTAGAAGAAATGGAAGCATTTTTCAAACAGAGGTCTTATGATATGTCTATGCCCCACATTGCAAGTATTTTTTGGCTCAGCTTTTCTGCAGACAGAACTTTCACAGCAGATCAGATTGATCCTGCAGGTATGGAAAAATTCAAGATCATCCACCACGAGTTGCTCCAAAGAGGCATTTATTTTGGACCTTCAGGATACGAAGTTGGCTTTATCAGTGATGCACATACAGACCAGGATATTGACAGCTTGATTGAAGCTTTAAAGGCAGCTGTTGACCTTGCACACGAAGCTATATAATGAAGTGGCTCAGTTATATTGTTATTTCTTACATGCTCCTGGCACTGGTATGGTGGACCATTTTATTGCACACCAAAAACAGAGAAGTTTATGAAGCACAGGTCGAGAACCTCAAAATTACGCAGCACAATACTCCTGAAACATATGAGTTTTTGACAAAAAACTATAAAAGACAGGCCAATATGATTCTTGGAGAAGGCATGGTGTTTGGTGTTTCTCTCCTTATCGGCATATGGCTTATACAGAGGTCATTTGCCAGAGAACTGGAAACAAAAGAAAAACAAAACAACTTTTTGCTTTCAGTAACCCACGAATTGAAATCCCCCCTAACAACCATCAATCTTTCACTTGAAACCCTTAAAAAAAGGAAACTCGAGCACGACATGGTCAAAGAGGTTTCTGAGTCTGCTTTACAAGAAAGTCACCGATTGGAGAGATTGATCAACGACTTACTTTTGGCTTCCAAACTTGACCAGAAATACCAATTTAGTAAAGAAAAAATTGACTTATCAACATTGGTATCGGAAACCATCAACAGGTATAAAGACCGATCCGAATATTTTGTATTTACAGATGATGTTCAGGAAAATGTGCACATTAACGGTGATGGGAAATCGGTTGAGAAAATACTCACCAACCTGATCGAAAATGCCATAAAGTATGGTGAATCATCACCAATTCACATCTCTCTTTCTTCTGATAAGCAAAATGGTGTAGCGATATTGAAGGTTTGCGACGAGGGCCCTGGCGTACCTCTTAAAGAAAGGAATAATATCTTCCAGAAATTTTACCGGATTGGTTCTGAACAAACCAGAAAAACAAAAGGCACAGGACTTGGTTTATACATTGTGGATAGAATTGCGGAGGGGCATGGAGGCTCAGTAAGTTTTCATGAAAATCAACCCAAAGGTTCTATATTTGAAGTCAAACTGCCATTGGTATCATGAGAATTCTATTGGTCGAAGATGAAGACCAAATCAGAAAACTGGTCAAAATGAACCTTCAGCTGGAGGGCTATGAAGTAGTTGAAGCCATTGATGGTCCACAAGCATTGAACATCATCAACAGTCAGCACTTTGATCTGATTTTGCTCGACATCATGTTACCAGAAATCAATGGTTACCAAATCTGTGAGCAAATCAGACTTCGCAACAAAAAAGTTGGCATCATCTTTTTGTCGGCTAGAGATAGCACAGAAGACCGTATTCTGGGCTTGAAGCTTGGCGCTGACGATTACATCACCAAACCTTTCAACCTTGAAGAGCTGCTTTTGCGGGTGCAAAATCTTGTCAAAAGAAGCAGTGAAGAAAAAAAGACTCAGCTGGATACTTACACATTCGGAAAGAACAAAATCAATTTTGCCACCTATGAAGCTGAAGGGACAGAAGGACATTTTACCCTGACCAATAAAGAAGTCATGCTCCTGCAAATGCTCATTGAACACAAAAACGAAGTCATCAGCAGAAATCAAATCTTACAAAATGTCTGGGGCTATGATGTTTATCCATCCACAAGAACCATAGACAATTTCATCATGGCATTCCGCAAATATTTTGAGGCCGACCCAAAAGAACCCAAATTCTTCCACTCCATTAGAGGAGTTGGATATAAGTTTACAAATCCGGAAGAATAATTTTACTTTTGCAGCCTATTAAAACGGAATCATATGCCGGGGAGTACTTTTGGGCAAATATTTAAAATCACAACCTACGGTGAATCACATGGCAAAGGCATCGGAGTCGTCATTGATGGCTGTCCAGCTGGCATCAATATCACAGAAGAAGATATAGCCATTGATCTTGATAGAAGAAGACCCGGACAATCGGCCATAGTCACCCAACGCAAAGAAAGTGATACCCCACATATCATGTCTGGTGTTTTCGAAGGAGTAACTACCGGAACACCCATCAATATTTTCATACCCAACGAAGACCAAAGGTCCAAGGATTACAGTCACATAAAGGACGCTTTTCGTCCATCTCACGCTGATTTTACTTATCAGGAAAAATATGGTGTAAGAGATTATAGAGGTGGGGGAAGATCCTCAGCAAGAGAGACTGCTGCCAGAGTTGCAGCGGGGGTCATAGCAAAAAAATTGCTCGCAACTGCAGGTGTAACCATTACGGCCTATGTCGACCAGGTAGGCCATATCCAAATTCCGGTTGAATCATATCCCCTGGATTTTAGACTCATTGAAAGCAATCCTGTAAGATGTCCCGACACAGCTACTGCAGAAATCATGGAATCTTACATCAAAGAGGTTAGAAAAGATGGCGACACTGTTGGCGGGGTGGTCAGCTGCCTTATCACCGGATGCCCTGTCGGATTGGGAGAACCAGTCTTTGACAGACTTCATGCTGACCTTGGAAAAGGAATGTTGAGCATCAATGCGGTAAAAGGATTTCAATATGGTTCCGGATTCAGAGCAGCGTCAATGAGGGGCTCTGCACACAACGACCTTTTCGAAAATATTGGTGGAAAAATATCTACAAAGACCAACAATAGCGGCGGAATCCAAGGCGGAATATCCAACGGTATGGACATATATTTTTCTGTTGCTTTTAAGCCTGTAGCAACAATCGTACCTGCTCAGGAATCAGTAGACAAAGACGGTAATCCTGCTCAGGTTGAAGGTAAAGGCCGACACGATCCATGTGTAGTCCCAAGAGCAGTGCCTATTGTAGAAGCCATGGCAGCATTGGTGCTGGCCGATCACTTTCTTAGAGCCCGGGTTGCTAAGTTATAAGCCAGTAACTGGCGTGAAATAATTGTAATTGCCTGGTTGAGTTAATCTTAAACCAAAGCCTCTTCAACAGTTTCAAGACTTTCCTGTACAAAATGCTGATCTACTACTTCATCAATTTCAACCTTTAGGTTGTCTATAATGAAGTCTTGGCGCTCCTGTGTGTTTTTACCCATGTAATAACTCAGGACCTCCTCAATATTGGTCTTGTCTTTGAGGATGACCGGATCAAGCTTGATGTTCTCACCAATGAAATCTTCAAACTCATTTGGGCTGATCTCACCCAGACCCTTAAACCTGGTGATCTCCGGCTTACCACGCAATTTTTCAATGGCCGCTTGTTTTTCCTTTTCAGAGTAACAGTAGTAAGTCTTTTGTTTGTCCCTCACCCGGAACAATGGAGTATCAAGAATATATAAATGTCCTTGTTTAACCAGATCCGGGAAAAATTGGAGGAAAAAGGTAAGCAACAACAGTCTGATGTGCATACCGTCGACGTCTGCATCTGTGGCAATAACGACTCTGTTGTATCTTAAGTTTTCAATGCCGTCTTCTATATCCAGGGCATGTTGCAATAGATTGAATTCCTCGTTCTGATACACCACTTTTTTGGTCATGCTGTAACAGTTTAGAGGTTTTCCTCTTAGTGAAAACACAGCTTGAGTTTCAACATTTCTGGCCTTAGTTATAGATCCGCTGGCACTATCACCTTCAGTGATGAAAATAGTTGTCGCTAACTTGATTTCATCATCTATTTTTTTGTTGGTGTCATTGAGATGTGCGCGACAATCTCTCAGTTTTTTATTGTGAAGTGCAGCTTTTTTAGCGCGTTCGTTCGCCAGCTTTTTGATCCCTGAGATTTCCTTCCTTTCCCTTTCACTCTGTTGTATCCGTCTGAGAAGGGCGTCCGCAACATCTTTGTTTTTGTGGAGATAGTTGTCCAGGTGTGTTTTTAGAAATTCAGTGATAAAAGATCTGATACTTTGCCCCTCAGGAGAAATATTGATCGATCCAAGCTTGGTTTTAGTTTGCGACTCAAATACAGGTTCCTCAACCTTAATACTTAAAGCTCCAATGATCGATGCCTGCACATCCCGTGAATCAAAACTTTTATTGTAAAACTCTCTGATGGTCTTCACAACTGCTTCTCTGAATGCTGCCAGGTGAGTACCTCCCTGTGTGGTATTTTGACCATTTACAAATGAATAATATTCCTCTCCATATTGTTCACCATGCGAGAATGCAACTTCTATATCTTCAGCCGCTATATGGATAATAGGGTATCTGAGGGTGTCTGTATTTACCTTCCTTTCCAACAGGTCCAGCAGACCATTTTTGGAAACCATGGTTTTTCCGTTGTAATTCAGTTTTAAGCCTGCATTGAGATATGCGTAGTTCCAGAGCTGGTTTTCAACGAATTCATATCTGAATTTATAGTTTTTGAATATGGATTCATCTGGCGTAAACTCGATGTAAGTACCATTGGATTTTGTTGTCTTCTCAATTTTTGATTCGTAAATGAGTACACCATTTTCAAATTCCGCCACCTTTGATTCACCTTCGCGATAGGCTGCGACAGAAAAATGTTTGGACAAGGCATTTACAGCCTTAGTACCTACACCATTCAAGCCCACAGATTTTTTAAATGCTTTGCTGTCGTACTTGGCACCAGTGTTGATTTTAGACACACAATCCACTACTTTCCCAAGAGGAATACCTCTTCCATAATCCCGGATTTTTACAACACCTTCATAAATTTCAATGTCAATAGCCTTGCCATGGCCCATGACAAATTCGTCTATACTGTTGTCAATGACTTCTTTGAGCAATACATAGATACCATCATCAGCTGATGATCCATCACCCAACTTACCAATATACATTCCCGGACGGAGTCTGATGTGTTCTCTCCACTCCAGGGTCCTGATATTATCTTCATTGTATTTTACATTTTGTAAATCACTCATAGATATGGGTCAAATTTTACTTGATTTGTTATTAGTTAGTGGTATTCCCTGATTGAACCACGCAAAGTTGAAAATATTTTTTAAAAAATTTTCAATGCATAGTAACAAGATATAATTTAATTAAGCCTAAAAATCTGCATAAAACATATAAAAATATATCCTTATCTGATATTTTTATTCTTTACTAGGGTAAACCCTGGATTTTTGGCAATGTATTTGCAACAATATAAATGTGTTCAGGTTATTAAGGATTTTTAATTCGTAAAGAGGTTAGAGCGGGGGTTTACTAACCTCTTTTTTTTTATTTCTGTTTTATATCTGTGCCCCGTATTCCCATCTGAAACAACCAAAATTTATAATTCATTTTTCAAAATAAGAATAATAAGCCTGACTTCATCCACGTTACTTGTCGGAATAGTGCATACTTTGGTATAAATTCCCGCAATCTACACATCCCATAAGTTTAAATTTACCCATAAGTTTTTCTTCAATATTCGAGTTCTGGTCTTTGACCGGGTACATATTCAAATTATTTCTGACAAGATAATATATTATAATATTATTTAATATAATTTTGCTTGTAACTATTCAAC
>JAGQWX010000047.1:23529-39967 GCA_020436935.1 Saprospiraceae bacterium | reverse complement strand
GAATAAGGTAATACCATCTTTTGAATTGATTTACAAAACTTTACGTATATGACAATATTTAACTGATCGGCCCTGCTGCGACCAGGGGAAATGCAATAGGTACAATGGACCCTTTTTTTGTTTTCTTATCTTCTTTAAAAAGATGGACGCCAAGAATCATCTCTATAGCCAACAGAAACAAAATGATGGACCCTGCAACAGCAAATGACTCTACGTCGACTCCAAAGAGACGCAACACCTGTTCTCCTGTAAAGAGAAATGCCAACATAATGACCAATGAAGCAAAAGAGGCTTTGGAGGATTCCACCTCAAAGCCTTTTTCTTTTAAATCTATAATGATTGGAAACGTCCCAATGATGTCAATGACAGAAAAGAGTATGAGAAATGCTGACAAAAAATCTTTGAAAGCCATGCATTTGTTTTTAGCGCATTAGCCCATTTCTGCAACCACCTCAGTTACTTCGGGTACCATTCTTTTGAGCATGCCTTCAATACCAGACTTCAGCGTTACCGTTGAAGATGGGCAGCCGCTGCAAGATCCTTGCAACAATACCGTTACCACACCATTTTCAAAAGATCTGAATTCTATGTTTCCACCGTCCATTTCTACTGCAGGCTTCACATAGGTGTCAATGAGCTCACGAATTTTTACTACCAATTCTGCATTCTCACCATTGTATTGGGTTTCATATTTTTTGGCAGTTTCTGCCTTGAATGCATCTTCATAACCATCAGAAACAATCTCCTTTTCTTCTCCAACATAGTTTTTGATGAATTCTTTGGTAGGTAGAATGACTTCTTCCCACTCATAATTGAACTCCTTAGTGATGGTTACAAAGTTGTTACAAATGTAAACTCCTTTTACATAAGGCATTTCAAAAAGTGCTTTGGCCAATGGGGACCATTGCGCTGCACTTTCCTCATCCTTGAAGTCTGCCGTTCCTTTATACAACATTTTGTTGGTGACAAACTTTAGCGTCTCCGGATTTGGTGTTTGCTCTGTATATAATAGGATTGGGCTTTTCGTTACTGTAGATTCCATGTTTTATTTCTTACTTGTTTGCAAAGGTAAAACAATAATACCTAAAGGAACGTTTAAAAAAAAGTCAAAAATATTTGGCCAAACATTTATTGTTGGCGTATATTTAGCATTAGCAGTTTCTAATTATATAACACCCCCCAAGACCAGCGGTTATATTATGCAGTTCTATTCAATGTCCAAATTATTGGCAGGGCTTATGCTTTTTGCCATGTTCTCCTGTGAGTCAGATCCTAATGTATCTCAAATTTCCAGTGAGTATGATGCCACTTTGTTTGTCGAAAACATAGAAGCAACGAAAAAATTTTATGAATCCTACGACGGCGTATTGATCTCCGTTGATGATGCGCGTAGCACAAATGCCCGTGGGTCTTCAGTCGAGGAGCAAGTTTCCATACTCAAATCCAGAGTAATCGGTGGCTACCAAACCATCCTCGATCAACTTACAACTGACTTTGCACAATACAACAACACCCCAATTACCGTACTGAAAAAGGGCAATGGGGGTAAAATGCATGAGCTCATCCTCAATGCCGAAGGTCTTGATGTTGGATACAGCATGGAACATGGTCTTTTGGGTACATTGATGTACTATCAGGCCTCCAAAATGCTCAGTCCATCGATGAGTCTTAAAGATCTTGATGTCGTTCGCGCCTATTACGGTGACTTTTCAACTCCGGCTAATGCCCCTGGACTGAAATATTTAGCAGCCCTGCTCAACAACTTTGATAAAAAATCCGGTACTACATATCATATAGATATTGAGGCATCCATGCTTCAGTTGCAGAATGCCATTAAAGGAGGCAATGACTTTATTTCTGATAAAAACGAAGCCATAAAAAACATCAAGTCACAGTGGGAAAAAGGCACAATGAGTCTGCTGATGCACCATATGATGATGATGAAAAAACATCTTCAGACCGCTTCTTCAGATGAGCAGTCAAAATTGTCTTTTGTAAAAGAATATAGCATTGGTACCGGCCTGTTGATTGGTTGGAGATCAATCCTCAACAACTATAAAAACATTTCAGACGCAGATGTGAAATACATGATGAATCTGATGTTGATGACAGAAAGGACAACTGACCCATTGCGCATGCTGGAATATCCGGTTGAAGCTTCCGGTAACATTGAGAAATGCATGAAAAAAATCACAGAAATCTACGGCATTTCTATAGAGGAACTAGGGCTTTAATTCGCCGTCGACTTTGATTCTTTCCGGTCTGTTTGCCAATTCCCACATCAGTTGAAAGGCGTGCCTGCCGATACGCTCCATTTTATCATACATGATTTTATCAGGTGTATCTCCCGGTTGGTGATAATCCTTGTGTACCCCGCTGAAAAAGAAAATTGCCGGTATTCCCTTTTTTGCAAAATTGTAGTGGTCTGATCTGTAATAAAATCTATTGGGATCACTCTCACTATTGAAGGTATAGTCAAGTATCAGCTGGCTGTACTTGTTGTTGATGTCTTCATTGATCTTATGTAAATCAGTTGATAGTCTGTCAGAGCCTATGGTGTAGATATAATATTTTTCGTTTTTCTTCTCATATTTATCATCCTGGCGACCTATCATGTCAATGTTGACATCTACCACAGTCTGATCGATAGGAATGATTGGATGTTCAGCATAATACTGTGAACCCAAAAGACCTTTTTCTTCTCCGGTCATCCACAATAGCAGGATATTTCTCTCCGGTAAAGCATTATCTTTTTGGGCTTTAGCCAAAGCTTCTGCGAATTCCAGCAATGTAGTAGTCCCGGTTCCATTGTCATCAGCACCATAATAAATGACGTCTCCTCTTTTACCTATATGGTCATAATGTGCAGAAACTATGACCGTTTCGTTTTTCTTTTTGCTCCCTTCAAAAAAGGCTAGAATATTTCGCCCCTCAATGAGTCTTTGATTTTTGGTAAACTCCAATTGCAACACTGGAGTAAAAACCAATTTTTTAAATTTTCCTTTTGCCGCCATTTCTGTTCTGGCTTTTTCAAGTCCGGCTACCCCACTTTCTCCCATGATGTCTCTTGCAAGACCCGATGAGATGTAGATGACATTTGGACCGTCTATCTTTTTACCAACAGAATTCTCCAATTCTACCATGGGAGATAAAACAAATCTTCTGTTGTCATTTAAAGTAGCTTTGATATCAGTAGGCACTACGAGAATAAGTGATACACCCTTTTTCTTTGCTAGTTCTATTTTTTTATCCAATGTCCAATCGGAAGGCTTCGTAGTTCCCGTCAATGCGTAGACAGAATCATTGAGCATCGGTTCGCCTTCGTTGATCAAAATGGTTTTGCCCTTGACTTTTTTTCCTGAATAATCTTTTTGGCCCTTATCCTGAATGCCATATCCCAGAAAATGCACCTCATTGATGGTCTGTGCCAGTATTTCATTGTTTTTTCCCGGGAGGGCCACAAAATCCCAAAGGTTTCTATAGACTTTCTCTCCTAGTTTTACAATAGTTTTATCCCAGCTGGTGTATGTCAATGCAATGGGCTGGAAGTAATCATTCATGCCTTTCGGAGGTTTTACTCCCCATGATTGCAACTGACTTTTGATGTACTCTCCTGCCAAAACATTGCCCTCATAACCTGTTTCACGTCCGGCCATCCGATCTGATGCGATCTCAAACAATTGTTTTTTCATGTCTTCTGTCGTAATGGTATTGCCATATTTTACGTTGGGAAGACTGGCATCACTGATGATTTTTGCACTCTTATCAGGATAGGTGATGTCACTGACGTACTGGGCCTGAAGACTACTTCCCGTAAATATCAATAGACATACAGCAATGAAATTTTTAATGGATTGATTTGCCATCATTGATACAACTTTGATTTGATGATTCCTAATTTTGAAAACAGGTGGGTCAGGGAAACTTTTAATACTCCCAGTCCGTAGATAGAACTTCTTCTAAAATTGATGGAGCTGGCTTCCTCAAAATACTTTGTTGGGCACGTTACTTCTCCAATATCAAAACCTTTATAAATGATTTGGGACAACATTTGATTGTCAAAAACAAAGTCATCAGAATTGGCATTGAAATTTATGGTGCGCAGGACATTGGAACTGAATGCCCTGTATCCTGTATGGTATTCTGAAAGTTTGTAGTTGACCAATAGATTTTGTGTTGCTGTAAGAAACCTGTTGGCTATGTACTTATATATCGGCATACCCCCTCGCAAAGCCCCTTTTCCCAGGATTCTTGAGCCAAGCACAACTTCATACAGGCCTTCACCGATAATATTGACCATAGAAGGAATCAGCTTGGGTGTGTACTGATAGTCGGGGTGAACCATAATAACAATGTCAGCCCCAATCTCCAGGGACTTATTGTAAAGGGACTTTTGATTGCCCCCATAACCTTTGTTTGATTCGTGGACAATGACATGATTGATACCCAGGCTCCTCGCCAGAGTCGCAGTGTCATCCTTGCTCGCATCATCACATAGGATGACCTCATCAACCAAGTCCATAGGCACTTCATCCAGGGTTTGTTTTAGGGTAGCAGCCGCATTATATGCCGGCATAACGACCACTACTTTTTTACCTTTATACATACTTTATCTTGTAAGAGGCGTAAATATATGCCTTTTCATGCATTTTAGGGTTGTCGGGATCTTGGTTTTGACCTGGATGATCTTGTGTCATTCGGAGTCTCTTTTTTGATCAGCTGATAGCTGACATTGATGTTGAAAAAGGAAATTGGCCTTCTACCTATGAAATACTTACTTGAGAATAGAAACAATTCATTTCGGGGAAAGGTACTGGTAAAATTTCCTGAACCAACGCCAAAACCAAGATTGACCCTCATTCTGTCCGCCATTGGAAAAGAAAAGCGCATCATCACAATGGGGCCATGACCCTGACTCATGTAAGTCTCCTCAATCAATTCTGTAAAATGGCCGTTGGCCCGCTGAACGCCGACTTCCTGTGTCTCGAATATTTTTCTGAAATTATATCCAAGTCCAAAAGACCAAATAAAATTATCCATGGATACAGGATACAACTGTAGTACTGGCCTGAATCTGAAAGCTCTGGTATTCAGGGTGAGAGCCCCTCCAAGGTCTGTGGAAAACCCAACGTATTTGCTGAAACCTTTTTCTACTGAAAATTGCAACATGGGCTGTCCGTTCAATATCGCCGAAGGAGTAATACCTATTGACCAGGCCTGTGGATCAAGTCTTCGTTCTTCCTGTCCAATTGCCAGGGAATATCCTGCCAGAAAAATAATCAGACCAAAAAATCTAAATCTTAATGGTTTGCAGCTTTGTGATAACATGGTTGGGACCTATTGCAAATTGAAAAATTTCATTTTTACCAACAGCAAGAATCAATTGATCCTTTACAATCACGTCAAAGCAATTGCAATCATGGATGGTCTGTTCAGGCTGGGGAAGACTTCTATCATTAACGTTAAAAATGCTCAAGCCAAAATTGGGTTCGCAGATGTACAATTTATCATTCGAAAGTGCTAGTCCTTTAGGATTCTGCATTTGATTGGTGGTTACCAGTATCGGATTGGAAAGGTCCTTCACATTATACGTCCTTAACTCATTGATAAAAACTGACCTTCCACAAGCTGCATCAAAAGACGAACTCAATGTTGCATAGGCAAAACTTCCATCAGAAATGACGGGGTCACAGGGTAGAACATCTGTACCAAAATTGATGTATGGGGTACTGCTCTTTTTTTCAGGAACACCTTTGCTGTTGATGGCATATATGTGCATGGCGGATTGAGAACCAATGAACAATATTCCCGATGTATGATAGAGATTTTCTATCATAAACCCTACATGCTGGCGATCGATCAATTTGGGCTTCGCCGGGTCGGAAATATCAACAGTTGATAAATCCTCTTTAGACACGGTATACAATTTAGAACCAATAGTGACCATGCTGGTATATGACCCGCTCTGTGCTCCTCCCGATGAATTGTCAGAAAACTCACCTGATGAAAAGTCTGTGCAGGAAGTTAAGGAATAAATACCCACGGCCAACAGGCCAAAGAAGAGGTTTTTCATGATTTTGTTTTTAGTTTGTAAAACATTTTGGGTTAACTATTTTCTTTTTTTCCCATCCCAGTACGATGCCTTTCTCTGCCCTGGCACACTCAAATTTGCCAGAGAAACCAAGAGGAAAAACCTCCTGGACCAGAGAATTTTCATAGTGATTGGGTAAGAAAGATACGACTTTCGGGGCTTTGATGTCTGATATATCTATGATAAGCAGATGAATGGAATTATCGGCATATAAAAATCCATCCTGAATATGAAATATGCTGTTTCCCGGTATCCTAAGGAATCCCAGTCTGATAGGGTTTTGCGGGTCTCGGTTATCAATGATGTGAATGCCGTTGTTTTTTTCATTGATAAAGACATAGCCCTGGTATAAAACAATAGTTCCGTGATTTTCAGATGGCCTTGGAGCTTCAAATTTTATCATTGAAAAATCATCGGGAGAGCCATAAACAGGTGCCATACCGTCGACGATTTCTTCGGGTTCAGTGCATGAGCTCAATGCTGTGGCTGCCATCAAAAAGAATATGAACAATTTGCGATTCATATATAAATAACGAATGAGGGTACCATAATTTCTATAAGGAGTTCAATAAATTTTTCAAAGGTCAAAATTTTGAATTCTGTTATGGCAATGATCGAAATTCTCTATTTTCACGACTCAATTTAATAAAACTTAAGAATAGCCACAAACTCATAGTATGGAAATAAAAATTGGCCGTTGGCCTACTCTTGTTTTTTTGATTTTTACAGCTCTGCACTTGTTTGGTCAAAAAATGACTTCCTTTCCATTGGAAGATATGCTCAGATTTAAACCCCAGGATGGAAATTGGTCGATTGTCGGTAGTGTATTCATGGATCCTAAAGTAGATGTGCACACTGAAGGCAATAAAGGCATCACATTTACTGAGGGTACAGGTATTCTCCTTAACATGACCGAAGAGGGTAAAAAAAGCAACCTTTTCACAAGAATGGAGCACGGAGATATAGAAATAGAATTTGAATTTATGATGCCCAAAGGCTCCAACTCCGGATTCTACCTGCAGGGTCGGTACGAAATCCAGTTGATGGACAGCTGGGGCGTAAAACAACCAAAATTTTCAGACCTGGGTGGCGTATACCGCAACTGGGAAAACGAGGTAGGAAAGATCTACATGGGCAAAAGCCCTTTGGTCAATGCAGCCAAAGCACCTGGATTGTGGCAGAAAATGTACATATCATTTAGTGCTCCCGTCTTTGATGAAGCCGGCAAAAAGATCAAAAATGCAAAACTCAATCTCGTAACCATCAATGGCGCTATCGTCCATGAGAATGTTGAACTTCCACTGCCAACCGGTGGAGCTGTCGCTTTTGATGAAGTTGCCAAAGGCCCCATATTTTTACAGGGTGATCATGGTGCCGTTGCATTCAAAAATATTAAATACAGACTTATCAGCCCTGCAAAAGCAAGTATCGATCAAATTACATACGATTATTTCAAGGGGCCTTACACCTATGAAAGCGACTTTATAACCAAAAAACCAACCAAGTCAGGTAGTTCACCGGAAGGACTTACCTGGGAAGTCAGCGAAGTGAAAGACTTTTTTGCACTCCACCTCACTGGTCAACTAGAGGTTCCTGAAGACGGCAATTATTATTTGTCCAGCATCCACAATGGCAACCTTGCCATTTATATAGATGGAGATACTGTGATGAAAAATAAAACAGCCTGGGAATGGGACAATCTTCCCAAGAACGAAGTCTTTTTAACGGCCGGAAAACACACGACGGAGTTTTTTTACAGCAGAAAAGACAATTGGCGACCACCTGCTCTGGGTGTATTCATCGAGTCAGATAAAATGGCTTTGACTCCACTGCACTTGCCTTCTTCCCTGATCCTTGGTACCAATATTTACCCCTTAAAGGTAGATGCCAGCCAAAGACCAAAAATATTGAGGGCCTTCCTTGATTTTGACGGTGATGGCAGAAAGCGGAGAACTCATACCATTGGTGTGGGAGATCCCAGTGGTATCCACTATATTTTTGACAATGATCTGGGTGTAATTTCATGTATTTGGAAGGGCAATTTTATTGATGCGACCCCCATGTGGGATTCCAGGGGAGATGGTTCATTCAGACCAGATGGAACGCCCATCTATCTCGACAATACCCTACAGGTCGAGACCCTCGAATCAGAGAATATGATCTACAATACCTCCGTGCCTCAGGATGCTTACAAGCCTATGTCCTATACGATCAATTCGTTTACCGGAAGTCCTGTATTCAATTATAAAATTGGGGCAAATGAGTTCAAAGACGAAATATACGCTGACGGATTGAGCAACGCGCTCATTCGCGAAATCAGTCTGAAGGAAGGCAACACCCTTCCTGAAAACATGGTATTCCGAGCTGCACATGGCAAAAAAATTACACCCATGTCAGAAGGTATGTTTAGTGTGGATGGAGCATATTATATCAAGCTTGAAACCTCCAACCATTATTATATCAGAACCATAGACGGAAAGGACGAACTTTTGGTAAAGTTTGCGCAACCTTCCATCAGATATCAACTCATTTGGTAACCTCTTTTGATTATAAGTTATGAAAAAAACACTTTATATATTTAGAAATTCCTTGTTGTTGTGCGCATTCATGACGACAATGTCTACAGCTTTGAGGTCTCAGGAAGACCCTTCTTCTTCATCAGATTATGTATCACAATTGATTGCAGCTGAGGAAGAATACTACCACATCATTACCATCCCGGTGCCTGAAAATATACTTCTTGAAGTGGGTGGTGTTGCAACCATGCCAGACGGAAGAGTTGCAGTCAGCACCAGAAGAGGAGAAATTTGGATGATCGAAAATGCAGAATCATACATTCGAAATGGCAAACCTCATTTCACTTTATTTGCAGAGGGACTTCATGAGCCCCTTGGCTGTGCTTACAAAGACGGTGCACTATATGTTGCACAAAGAGGTGAATTGACCAAGCTGAAAGATACGGATGGAGACAATAAGGCTGATGTGTACCAAACGATCTATTCATGGCCAATCAGCGGTCACTATCATGAGTACAGTTTTGGTCCGACAATTGCCCCTGACGGATCATTTTTCGTGACGGGCAACGTAGCTTTTGGTGATGAAGAATGGTGGAGGGGAGAAAGTCGCGAACCTATGAGAGGATGGACCATGCATATATTTGAAGATGGCAGAATGGAACCCTGGGCAACAGGTATGCGCTCACCTTGCGGACACGGTCTCATCGATGGAGAGTTTTTCTACACAGATAATCAGGGGGATTGGATAGGTTCCGGAGGCATCTGGCACGTCAAAAAAGGAAGTTTTACAGGCCATCCTGCTGGTTTGGTCTGGACGGATAAGATCAATAACAGCCCTGTAAAACTGACACAAGACCAACTCTATGGGCTTATTGACCCAAGGAAAGAACGCAACGATAAGGGCAATTATATCAAGCCTGAAAACATCCAGGAAGAAAAAGGCATCGTGTTTGCAGACTTGAAATCTACCTTTCCTGAAGTCCAGTCACCGGCTGTCTGGTTACCTCATGGCGTCCTTGGGATTTCAAATTCTCAGATTATTCAAGACAAAACATCAGGGGGTTTTGGTCCATTTGATGGCCAATTGTTTGTCGGCGACCAGGGCCAAAGCAAAATCATGCGGGTTGTGCTTGAAAAGGTTAATGGCGAATACCAGGGCGTTGCTTTTGATTTTAAGCAAGGCTTTCAATCAGGAGTATTGAGAATGGACTGGATGCATGACGGATCTATGTTTGTTGGAATGACCAATAGGGGCTGGGGTTCTGCAGGTACAAAAGATGAAGGCATCCAAAGGTTATTGTGGACCGGAAAAATGCCTTTTGAAATGAAAAATGTAAAAGCCATGCCCGATGGTTTTGAAATCGAATTTACAAAACCTGTGGATCCAAAAACTTTTCTGTCAACTGCAAGTCTTGAAGCAAAAAGTTTCGTTTATAAATACCACCCTGTTTATGGAAGTCCTCCGGTCAACTCTGAAGCACTAAAGATCAAAGGAGTAAAGGTATCCGAAGATGGCTTGAAGGTAAGAATTGCTGTTTCCAATCTCAGAAAAAAATATGTACATGAATTGCATTTGGATAATGTAAAAGCTAAAGACGGCTCTGCATTGATCCATGAAACAGCATACTATACATTAAATGACATACCAGAAGGAGCATCACTGGCAGCAAATGAACTTTCTAAATTTGCACCTGCTAAAGCTGTGAAGGCAAGTGCTCCTAAGACTACTCCTTCAACGGTTGCAAAATCAACAACAGCTGCAACCAATACATCAGCTGCAAAGGTTGACGTGGCAGAAGCGAATAAATTATTGCAGAAGCATACTTGTATAGCCTGCCATAATGCAAGTAAAAAATTAGTAGGTCCATCATTCAAAGACATTGCCAAAAGGAAATACTCTAATGAAAAAATTGTGGATCTGATTTATAAGCCTAATCCTAAAAACTGGCCGGATTATCCAACTGAAATGGCCGCAATGCCGCAGGTTCCAAGGGCTGATGCCTTGAAAATCGCAGCATATATAAATAGTTTAAAATAAAATTTGCACATAAAAAAGAGCCGGAGATGTAATTCTCCGGCTCTTTTTTATTGGTGCGAACTTTTTCTAAGCGCTTTTTCTACTGTTAGTCAATGATGATCATCTTCCTTTGATCGATCAGTCCATTGCTTTCGATCGTGTAAATGAATATACCCGTTCCTAGTCCGGCATCTGCCTTCGACAGTCTGAATACATTCGAACCTTTTTTACCATCTATGTTGTAGCTTGCCATTTGCTGTCCGGTCAATGTCATTATTGACAGTTTGACTTTGTCTTCTTTTGGCAATTCAAAGTAGATGTTTGTTTCTCCCCTCCACGGGTTTGGTTCGTTTTGATACAAGGCAAATTTACCAGCTTGTGCATCTCTTACCATCATGTTTATTCCGATGGTTTCAATGTTTGAACCAACATAGGCTTCGCTTTGCAGTCTGTTGTAAGATTGACTCATCATCTGGCTGAGTTTTCCAGCTCTGGTTGCTCTGGCTTTCACCGTGATCAATTGCTGATCGTCAGTAAGTGATACTCCTTTTTGGCTAGACCAGCTCATCGTCACGGTATTTCCGTTGAAGATTGCATAATTGTCTTTGCCAAACTGGACGCCATTTTCTTCAATTTCATCAATCTCGAGTCCATTGAATGACAATTCCAACTGCAATCCATATACTTCTGTGAAGTCAGTCACCTTCAGTGGTACTGTTACAATATCTCCTGCTTTTACCATCTGCTCATCGAAATACAAGCTCAGCCCCTTATCCCTTGGCCTGACGATTTCTGTTTCGCGGATATTGGTCTTTGCACTTCCATCGACATCACCAACTTTGACTGCTACAAAATTGTCTGCCTTATTCTCGCTAAGTGATGTGTGTGCAACCATCTCGTTGAATGGCCATGGTTTGTCTGTCATTTCTTGATTTCCATCAACAAACACCCATGATTCAGACTCTGGTAATTCATCATATACCCCAAGGATCAATTTTCGCAATGCAACCAAATCTTCTACCCTGATAGCTCCATCTTTATTGGCATCCGCAGCAATCATCTTGTACGGGCTACTCAATTTCTTCAAAGCCAGAATATGCCTTTGTATGTGCACAAGATCCAGAGTATTGACACCATTTCTTGCATTTGCATTCAGCTTAGGCGTAACTGTGTAGTCAAAGCCTGATGGCAACTGTTCAAATTGGTATGCTCCGGCCTGGTCTGTTTGAGTCTTCCTTGGATATTCCGGTAGCTTAGCATCAAGCGTTACTTCAATTCCAGGAACCTTATTACCGCTTTCAATGGCTATTGTACCTCCAATTGTCAGATTTGATGTCGTATCGCAGGCATTCTGATTATCAACCAATGATAAAGTGACTTCACAATAATTGGTATTGAGGTATTGATCCCATATCGACATCCTGAACTTGCTTGCCGGGAAGCTTGAGCCATCTCCAACAGCACATCCAAACAACTTGCCACTTGATTTAGATGCAGGAATCCATTTCTGAGCTATGCCCTGTAGGTATAGTGTCAACGTATCTGCCCCTGTTACTTCAATACCTTTACCCATGAAGTAGTGATATTTATCCAATTTTGTAAGCACTGGGTGCGCCTCATCAAATGTGTAATACAGAGCACCACCGTTACAATTAGAGCTGCCCGCAAGGTCGAAATCCTTCGCCCATAACTCAACCACTCCATTCTTCATCACCGCTGAGCTCAGGCTTACGCAATATGGCGTTGGTGCCTTACCCACAACTACCAGCTTCGCATCCTTTGTTGCTACATTGCCGCATCCATCTGTCAGTTTATAATGTACCATCCATACTCCCGCTGGGATATTGTTGAATTCAATTGCAGGTTTTGATCCAAATGCAGTCATAGTCAAGGTCTTATCTGACAACAAAATGTCTACTGTCCATTTGAGTCCTTGATCACATCCTCCCGAATCTATTCCTTCAGGCATGCTGATCCACTTGGCATAACAGTTTACGTCAACACTGACAGTGTCTGTCATTGCTACATTAATGGTCGGTGCGATCGTATCATCAAATTTGTAAATCGTACTTACACAAGCTGCCCATTGAGGGTTGCACCAGTCAAAGTATTCAAACCTCACAATCCACTTCTTACAAGCTTCGCCAACTTCATACTCATCGATGATGATTTTTCTACCCATCACCTTACAGCCTATTTCACGCCAGTTTGGATCAAATCTTACCTGGTTTTGAAGATCGCTGGACAGTCCTCCGTCAAACGGTGTTCTGCCATTTGTTCCACTGCTTGCAATTACATTGCTTGCTGAGTTTAAGCAATATTGACCAAGGTTTTCAGAATTATGATTTCCGCCCACCCATGGATACCAGTTGTATGGAATGTACGAATAATACTCTATTGCCTGAGCAGTTTCGGTACTGGCCGATACCACTTTGATATTAGATGAACCGGCAGCTTTTACTGTATTGTTCAATACATCTTCTTCCGTAAGTGTACACTTTGTCCAGGTGTGCAGTGCGATTGGCCAGTCCAGCTTAGGATCGTTGAGCGTCTCATTGATATATACTCTATTGGTACATGTGACATTTGTGCCTTTGATCCTATATGTCCTGGTCAGATATTCTCCTCGTAGCGTGGTATTGCAAGCCGTCACTTTGCCCTGGTCTCTATATTCTAAGGAATAGTTGGCACATACTCCGTCTACCCATGGCCAATACTCTGAAGGAACGTTTCCAGCTACATCAGTCCACTTGTCAAGGCTTAGCCGCAATCCTGCTTCATCACACGAAAGTGTTATATCATGTTCGCAAGTAATCGTAGGAGTTGATTTATCTTCAACTTTTACTGTAGCCCATGCTTCATTGAAATTATCTCCCGCTGATCCATATACTCCATCCATATCTGCATCGTCCCAGACTCTGAGCCATATTTTCAGCTCTTTGCCTATGTCTTCACAACAGAATTTGACAAACTCACCTCCGTCGGTATCATAAGGATGGTCTTCCTTATGACCTGTGTTGTCATAGGTCAGATTGTTGTTGTAATCATTCAGCCCCACATTCAGACATGATGGATCACCAGCTTCTCTCCTCAATTCAAGTTTCACACCTGAGCAATTGTCGTATGAGCCATTATCTATCATACTTGTTGTGACTTTTGCTATACCTGGTTCCTCTCCACCTTCAACTCCACTTCTGGTCAAGCTCACCACAATGTATTCCTTGGTGACGGCAACAGGTGCCACTTTATCAACAACTTTTATTACAATGCTGTCTGAAGCGAGATTACCCGCACAGTCTGAGGCTATGTAATGGAAAGTATTCAATCCTTTTTTGACTCCTCTGGCAATCCATTTACCTGATGTGTTGGTAACCTCAATGCCGAGTGGACCTTCTATTTTGACAACTTTGGCGTGTTCATCACAGTTATCCATGACTTTTGCCGATGGCATCAAAACATCTGTTTCGCATTTCCATGCATCTACAGAATACTCCTTCAATGGTTGATCGATGACAATTGTTGGTGCAATGGTGTCAATCACTTTGATGATCTGTATCGTCTTTCTGACTCGACCTGTGCACCAGTTCAGTACAGTCCAGGTTCTGGTAAATTTGTATGAAGAAGGGCATTCAGGTCCATAGATGTAAACTTTTGGCCCATCCTCATGTACTACTGCAAAGTTGCAAATTCCTCCGACCAACAATGGTGTCTCGACCATGGTCACAGGATGTAAATAGTAAGCATATCCGTAAGAAACTCCTTTAAGGGCTGCTATGGCTTCCGGTGTTGTTGATTCCCCGCACGCCAAGGTGACCTGGGCCTGAGGTGATCTCAACAAACTGTCTGGGAGGTTAACCACAGCGATGTACTGTGTATCCCTGACAATATTGCCTATCTCATCAAATGCTGACCAAACTCTCGTAATGACTCTGATGGTATCACCATCAGAATTACACACATAATCTTCGTCTATTGCAATATCATGATGTGTAATGGTTACTGGGCTACAATCTTCCGCAGTTGCAAATCCTGTCCTTTCCGGTTCTGTAGATTCCAAACAGAAGACTACGGTATCCATTGGGGCCGTTATGATCGGCGGTAATTTATCTTCAATGTTGATATATCCCCAACAAGTATTACCTCCACATTCTGTGTTGGCTGTCACACTGGCCTTGATCTTTTGACCGATGTGTTCAGTTGTAATTTTGTTGTCTGGAATAATATTTCCATTTTCATCCAAAAGCGTAAGTGTATAAAGGCCTCCTTCGTACAATACATTGAGTACAGAGGCATCCAATACAGCCATACACGTTGAATCAAGGCTGAAGTTTATTTCAGAATTACAAACCAGGTCAGAACATATAAAGAATGCAGCCGGGTCACTATCATCTTCATCCGTTGTTGCATCATCAGGTCCGTTTGCACCTGTTCCGTCCCCATCTATAGCATCATCTGCAGGTGTGTTGGGCTGTCCGCCTTCATCATCACCACTGACGCTGTTTGGATTACTGTCCAAATCAAGTACATCATTACCAAATATATCCTTGGCACTTGCAATCTCTGCTATGTTTACTCCCATGCCGGAAATCATATCAAATCCAAGTTGGACTGTAAAGTACACTTCCACGGAATCGTCCATTTGTAGTCCACCGGCAGGCAATAAACCATTCTCAACCGATAATGTAAGGCAAGCAGTTCCATCGCCATTGTTCATCCAGCCTGCTGTAGTGATAGAAGAACCAACAGATGGCAGATAGTCAATGATCTTGATGCTGTCTGCTGCTGTCATGAACTGGTTGTAAATTGTCACTTTAAATGGTACTGTTCCTCCCATAGAAGCATAGTAAGGTGTAGCTCCATCAATTTGCTTTTTCAAAGCAAGGTCTACAAAACATGATGGTACAAAATATACCTCTGTACAAGTATCTCTATGGCCGCAGCAGTCACTAATTTCATACATACGGGTCAGTCTATTCTGACCGTCAATCATTTCCGGTATCTCGTCTATCAATGCAAACGACAGCGAATCAATACAACACATGTCAAATACCTGACCACCTGCATTGATGAATTCATTGATGTCTGCATATGGAGCAGGGAAAGCTTCTCCACAATCTATTTCAATTGGTTCGCCAAACGGGCACATGATTTCAGGATCAAGTCTATCCAGGAAGACAATGGTATCTGATTTGAATGTGCTGTTGTTACAGCTGTCTGATGCAGTAAATGACAATACCAGCTTATATTCTCCCGGGCAAATACTGTCAATTACATAAAAGTCTGACATGATTGGAATAAATCCTGTCTGGCAATTATCTGTAGCGTCACCTGGAATTACCAAGACGATAATCTGACCGCATTCTACAGTATCAACATTACCTGGTAAAATGAAGTCTGGTGCGATGGTGTCCTGAACCATGATAGACTGCAAGCATGTTGAAGAGTTTCCGCAACTGTCGGTAGCAATCCAGGTCCTGAGAATGGTATAATTATTATTACAATTACCGCTAGCTATAGAGTCAGTGTAATAGATATTTGTAACCATGTCCGAGCAATCATCAAGCGCTGTGGCCATCCCTAATGCAATAGCACTGGTGTCGGTTCCACAATTAATTGTTGTATCTATTGCACACATGATCACTGGCCTGGTTGTATCCTGTACCATGATCGTTTGTACACAGCTTGCGCTATTGCCACAGCTGTCGGTAGCGATCCACGTTCTTGTTATCGTGTAGTTGTCCACACATGAGCCTGCAGTAATCACATCACTCCATACTATATTCGTTACACTGTCCGTACAGTTATCTGTTGCAG
>JAGQWX010000047.1:0-23431 GCA_020436935.1 Saprospiraceae bacterium | reverse complement strand
TTATCTGTTGCCGTGGCCATGCCTATTGCCAGCGCACTCGTATCTGTTCCACAGTTGATCGTCGTATCCAATGCACATACCAAAATTGGTCTCATCGTATCCTGCACGGTGATCGTCTGTACGCAGCTTGCGCTATTGCCACAGCTGTCGGTAGCGATCCACGTTCTTGTTATCGTGTAATTGTCCACACATGAGCCTGCAGTAATCACATCACTCCATACTATATTCGTTACACTGTCCGTACAGTTATCTGTTGCCGTGGCCATGCCTATTGCCAGCGCACTCGTATCTGTTCCACAGTTGATCGTCGTATCCAATGCACATATCAGTATCGGTCTCATAGTATCCATAACCGAAATGGTTTGAACACAAGTCCTGCTATTGCCACAACTGTCTGTAGCAATCCATGTTCTCATAACCAAAATATTATTTTCACACGAACCAGGAGTTACCATATCCATATATACAATGTTTGGAACACTTCCATCGCATAAATCCATTGCCATTGCAATACCCGTGTTGCTTACCAACGTGTCCTCTTTACAGCTTACAGTTAAATCAACAGGACAAGAAATAACAGGCGGTATGGTGTCCTGGAACAAAATACGTTGAATACATCTGCTTTGATTATTACAATCATCTGTGGCCTCCCAAATTCTGTGAATCGTAAACGTTTTAGCACAAGATCCTGCAACAACAGAATCCCTATAACTTATAGTTGGGCTTAAATCACATAAGTCCGTTGCAGTAGCCAAACCATTTCCCATTGCAGTCACTGAGGTATCTCCCGGACAATTGATGGTCAAGTCAATAGGACAACTAATGTTTGGTGGAATAGTATCAATTCTTGTAATTCTTTGCACCTGGCTTATGGAATTTCCGCAAGAGTCGCTCGATACCCATATTCTGAAAATGGTATCAATTGCCGGACAAATACCGGGAACGATCGAATCCCTTCTATTTAAAAGTACATTCACTGTACAATTGTCCATTCCTGCCATGGCCATGCCAAGTGCTAAAGCAGAAGTATCCACGTTACAGTTGACTATAGTATCGGCTGGCAAAATGGCCATGTCTGGAGGAATATTATCAACTACCCTAAATAATTGTGTACATGTGTCTCTGTTGGCAGCGTCATTAAAATTACCGTCGTAATCAACAATATAATATCTTGAAACAATCAAAGTATCTCCAATACAGCCCCTGTTATTGGAGTAAGTATGATCTACCATGATAGCCGGAACTACAGAATAACATCCATCAAATTTTATCAATCCAGGATTTCTGGGTAACGTATCATTTAAACATTGAATCAAAGTATCCTTTGGTAAAAGCGAATCACAGTTGATAAATGCCTGATTGTAAATGGTAATAGTGTCTGAAATAATGTTACAATAAGCAAAGGAACTTGCAACTTCCGGCCTTGTTACAGTAACGCTATACATGACAGCATTTTCGGCAGGCACTTTGATTGGGTTGACAGAATCACCATTCGACCATGCATAATCAAAATTACACATGATATTACCGGGCTCTATTGTTGCTGTAATAAATACTGAATCCTTGTCTTGGGTACATTGCTGAGCTAATGAAATATTGAATATTGGGTAAACCACAACATATGTTGTATCTCTAATCAATGTGTCAATGGTCAAACAACCTCCTGATAAAGGCATCGCTGCAACCTCATAAAAAAAGGTGTCCCCAAAACACGATGTGACCTGTGGAAATAAAGTAGTGTCATACAGAAATGCAGCACTTAGGCTGTCTGAGCTTGAAAAGTTTAAGTTAGCTAAAGCTGGGTCAAAAACACCATTAGGCAGGTTTAATGACCTCCAGGATGCCGAATCTGCTCCTGAAACCGATAGCTCAACATCACAAGGTTCAACCGTTGCCTGAGGTGTGGAATTTATACCAGAAATTGCATCAATCGATGCAGAAGTTACATTTCCACCTGGTTTACATGATAGAATTACAAACTTTCTTGCAGACCCGCTCAAACAAAGAGGAAAATCATTGGACTGACCATTGTCAACCTGGAATGGCCATGTATCAGTAGAAACGTTGTTATTATTACCTGGATTACAAACAAAATTTACCAAAGAATCTCCATAGATTGATCCACCTGTAGACCCACTTCCAACATCATCTATAGCCAAGCCTATATCATTTTCACCTAAAATGACCACGAATTCAAAACAAGCGACAGAATTGCCAATATCACAACAACTGGTCTCCCTTGTCCTGGCCATAATGAGGAAAACTTCGTCAAAGTCCTCATTGCTGGAACCTCCTCCTCCAACTGTAAATGTACTTTGAGAAAAATCAAGGAAGTACAAAGGAACATCAGCATCACAAGCAGCTGGATCAGAAATGGATTGATTGGTCGCATTGTCCTGGCAGCTGTACCTGCCTGCTGCGACAGGTATTGTATCGCACATATTCATTGGATCTACCAACACAATGTTGAACGAGTCATTATTAGCAAATGGACCGAAATACCAGTACTCTGCTGTATCAAGCGCACCTCCGGCAATATTGATTTGATGAATGGTCAGGAAATTGGGTTCATTTTGAGTGGCTATATTGTCTACATACTTACCTCTGTTGGTAGTTGCATTTCCTGTTAAGGCCACAACGTTGTATATGCCTCCGGTGGGGTCAACTACACGAAAACCAACAAGAAAACTATCCGAAACAATTTGCTTCTGTCCGCCAGAGCCAATAAAATAATTGCAATAGGTCATAAGCCCTTCCACTCTGGCGTCACATGGTGCTGCACTTAGCTGATGAGAAACACTCGAATTATTCGGCGAGGGCTTTGTCGTTTGACTTGATTCAAACAAACTTTTTTTCATGGAAAATGATGGCAATTGCATGGCAGAATACACTGTCATGATGCAGCCGATTCCCACGGCAATTAAGAGGGGTAAACGTAGATTCATTGGTGAGACCTTAAATGATTATTATAGCAAATATAAGTCAACATTGTTATTGTCCAAAAAATGTGCCATATTTTATTGATTTACAACACATTTTAAATGTGACGATATAATAATATATAATATGTTGAATATGAAAATTTCAATCATTCCAAACAATATTCTGTTTTTTTGATTTACTTTTTCTTAACATATAGTGGTTTTAATATATATAATACCCTGTTTATGATCGCCAAAAAATTGTTAGTATTATCATTTAATAATTTTTTGAAAATTTGAACTTTTGACGGGCATTATGTTTTAGAATGCAAATGGCGCGTAATCTAAAATCCATCTCACATCAACCTCAATTTGATCTTTTATCAAATTTTAAGGCTTTAAAGTATCTTCCGAGGTTCTACTCTGAGATAAAAACAACCAACAGAAGGCTTTTTTACTTTAACCTGATATGTAGATTGGTATCCTCTTTCAGCCCAATTGCGACACTTTGGGTCGGTAAATTGATCATAGATGAAATCATACTCCTTACTTCTGTCCAGGAAAAGGATTTGAGCAATCTTTGGATGTATGTGGGTATCGAACTGGGCATCCTCGTTTTCTCTGATATTGTCAACCGGATCATCAATCTCACTGATGGTTTACTTGGAGACCAATATTCTATCAATTCATCAGTATTGCTGATCAATAAAACTTCTGATGTAGAACTCAGTCAACTCGAAGATTCTGAATTTTATGATAAACTCGAGCGGGCAAGACAACAAACTGCAGGTAGGGTGGGTTTGCTTTCCAACATGCTTGGGCAAATACAGGATTTTTTCGCTCTGGCTTCTTTGGTTGCAGGATTAATTTATTTTGAGCCCTGGCTGATAGTTTTAGTTGTTATTTCTATAATCCCAAGTTTTCTCAATGAGATTAAGTTTAGCAATTCCTCTTATTCTCTCTCTAAAAGCTGGACACCGGAAAGGAGAGAACTTGATTATCTCAGATACATAGGGGCAAATGATAAAACGGCCAAAGAACTTAAGCTTTTTGGTCTTGCCAAGTTCATTTCTAACAGATTCAAGGAATTATCCATCAGGTATTATAATGAAAATAAAAAGCTGTCCATCAGCAGAAGTAAGTGGGGAGCATTTTACAATTTGATTGGTACAATAAGTTACTATGCTGCATATGTGCTCATCATATACAAAGTCATCAATGGCAAAATCACCTTGGGTGACCTTACCTTTTTATCCGGATCATTCAACCGTCTTAAGTCCAGGCTTGAAGCCACGTTTATTAGATTCACAAGAATAAGCGAAAGTGCGCTCAATCTCAGAGATTATTTCGAGTTTATCGACCTTCAACCTGTGGTTCATAAAACGTTTGAAACACTGCCCATTCCAACTGAAATCAAAGACGGTTTCACTTTTGATCAGGTTAAGTTTGCTTATCCCGGCAGTTCTACAGAAGTGCTCAAAGGCATATCATTTGAATTAAAAGCGGGGGAGAAAATGGCATTTGTTGGGGAAAACGGCGCCGGAAAAACTACACTCATCAAGTTGATATTACGGTTCTACGAGCCAACCGAAGGTCGAATTCTTCTGGACGGTATTGATATACGCCATTTTGACAAGGCGGAATATCAAACCTTGTTTGGAGTCATCTTTCAGGATTTTGTGAAGTACGAACTAACTGTAAAAGAAAATATTGCAGTAGGCAAAATAACAGAACTGGAAAATGATCAGCGCATTCAACATGCTGCTCACTCAAGCCTTGCTTCTGAAGTTATTGATGATGTAAAAGAAGGTCTCAACCAACAGTTGGGTAAAAGATTTGCCAAAGGAGTAGAGCTTTCGGGCGGACAATGGCAGAAAATAGCCCTGGCCAGAGCGTATATGAAAGATGCTAAGGTAATGATTCTTGATGAGCCAACTTCTGCCCTTGACGCCCGGGCTGAGTATGAAGCATTCCAAAGGTTCATAGGACTTACCAAGGGCAAAACTTCTGTTATCATATCACACAGATTCAGTACCGTGCGAATGGCTGACAGAATTCTTGTGCTCGAAGATGGCAAAATCCTTGAAATTGGCAGTCACGAAGAACTGCTCAAGAATGATAAATTATATGCTGAGTTGTTCGAGCTCCAGGCCGCAGGTTATCAATAAGCTGCGAATGGATATGTTATTTCTCCCTTTTTTCCGGTAACTTTAAAATAGTAAACTCCAGGAGTTAGACTTTCCATAAAATCAACGGTTGCGTTTTTACTGCCTTGTCTATTCAAAATGTGTTTGACAGACATACCAACTGCATTAAATACACCTGTATTTACAATTTCATTGATGTCATCACCGCTCTCAAGTATCAATCTGTCCTTATCTGCATTCAGGTGCACCTTGATCTCATCAATCAAACTGATGTCCTTATTAGATGTTCCTATGGCACTGGCTACATTCAAAACCTTTCCGTTAAAGAATCTCGTAGTCCCTCCACTATCTGTTGCCCACAAAATTGCTGCTACTCTGAATTTAGTCAAATCAGCATTTTCGGGCAAATTGAGCTCTATGCCCTCCCAGGTAAGCTTTGCCTCTGTGTTTTTCTCAATAGGAGCTGTAAATACCGGAGCACCGATAGCATCAGAAATCAGACTTTTCGTGATTACACCGGTATGTACTGCATCTAGTCCTACATTCTGTTGAAAAGAAACAAGACTGTCATTGACCAGATAGACGCCCAATTTATAGGAATTCCCTTCAATTCTTTCAAAAGTTTTAACTGCTGCTGCAACATTGATGGTATTGTCATTATTGCGAGTCATTTCCATTCCTACACCGATATATGCGTCGCTGAATAAGCCGGAATTGACCACTTCCACAACCAGGTCTTCGACATCTTTGATATTATCTGCATCTACCATCAGGTCTGCGTCATCCAACCAAAAAATGGGCTGGCCAAAACCACCAAAGATGCTGTCGTCGAGTGTTGAAGTTGTTGGGGTCGTCAGATTGCCTGAATGGTGCAATGCCCAAACCAAGGCCTTATCTTTAGCCAGTTTTTGCTCGAGATTTTTAAATAGCGTCCAGCCATAGTCCCCACATTTTGGGCACCAATCTGCAGTTCTCTTTGTAATCAGGTGCAGCTGTTGTGTGGTAACTTCCTGAGCTGATACCAAAATTGTAAATAGCAGCAATGTCAGAAGAGGAAGTAATTTTTTGTTCATGGTAAATGTTTAAAATTTACCCTATGCGGGCATAAAATTTAAATACACTCCACAAAAATACTGCTTACCACCTTAAAAAACCAACAATTGTTACCGAAACCGATAGAATTGGGGGATTACCACCAAATATTATAATCCTTCAGAGGTCCAAACTCCATTTACCAGTCTTGGAATATTGAGTGGATTTGCATTTTTCAGACCATCCGGCAATACTTCATTTTCAAAATTTTGGTATGAAACCGGTCTTACCCATCTGAGAATAGCATCCTGACCTACAGATGTAAATCTTCCATCAGTTGTAGATGGATAAGGACCACCGTGTACCATGGAGTGACAAACTTCCACGCCAGTGGGAACTCCATTCACAATGATTCTTCCCGCCTTTACACTCATGACATCAACAAAAACCTGTTGTACTTCAAATCTGCCCGGCTCCACAAAAATCGATGATGTAAGTTGTCCTTCCATATGCTCATATACATTTAGCAAGTCTTCAAGGTCCTTACATGCGACTATGATGGAATAAGGTCCAAATACTTCCTGGTGCAATTTTGGATTCGATAAGAAGTTCTCACTAGATGTCTTTGCAACAACTGCCATTCCCGGTAGATCCACATCGCTGCTTCGTGCGATCAGCTCAACACCTTTTTGTGAAAGTGCAGTTTTATAGTTTTCGAGGTATGCCTTTTCAATGCCCGGATGAAGCATTTTGCCAACGCCTGATTTAGAAATGGCCTCGCTTAACTGTGCAGCTACACCTTCAAGAACAGGTCCGTCCAACATCAGGATAAGTCCAGGGTTGGTACAAAACTGTCCTACTCCTAAGGTGATCGCTCCAGCAAGTTGTGCGACTTTCATCTGCAATGCATCATCATAATTCTCATGAAGGATGACTACAGGATTGATACTTCCCATTTCAGAAAAAACCGGGATAGGCTCTTCACGCTCCTGAGCGTATTTTACCAAAGCCATGCCTCCTGTATGCGAACCTGTAAAACCAACTCCCTTCACATTGGGATGTTGTACAAGGGCTTTACCAGCGCTAAAATCAGTTTCTTCAATGTGTATAAAGATATCCTGTGATAGGTTCAGATTTTCTAAAGCTTTAGAAATGGCTTTTGCCACAAGCTTTGAAGTTTTCAAGTGTGCAGGGTGCGCCTTGAGCAGAACGGTACTTCCGGCAGCAAGTGCAGATGCAGTATCACCTCCTGCTGTTGAATATGCAAAAGGAAAATTGCTCGCTCCGAAAACCACGACCGGCCCTATGGATTGGTTGATTTTTCTGATGTCTGCTTTTGGCAATGGTTTACGGTCAGGTATGGCTGTATCTATATAAGCTGCAGCCCAATAGCCGTCTGTGACGTGTTTTCCATATACCCTTAGTTGATTGCATGTTCTTGCCCTTTCTCCTGAAAGTCTGGCTTCCGGAAGATTGGTTTCCTCCATGGCTGTTTGTATCAATTCATCACCAAGGTTTTCAATCTCTGTTGCTATGTTTTCTAACAGACTTTTTCTCGTCGCATAAGAAGCATTCTTAAAACTTTTCCATGCTTCATAGGATTTGTCACAGGCTTGTTTAATCAATTCACTCATAATTTTTTATTTCAGCAGTATTCGATGTACTGCTATTATTTATTCATTTTTATTCTCATCAAATAATCGTCAGCGGTCATGTACAGGTAGTTTTCGTCATCGTCAAACGCACAATTGGAAGTAGCCTGTCCTGTATTGATGGTGCCCAAATGTTTGCCCTCAGCATCAAAAACATAAACACCTCCAGGTCCGGTCGCGAAAATGTTTCCACTGCTGTGCACTTTCATCCCATCAGGTAAGCCTTTGGAAGTTTTGACCTTTTCGGTTGCATCGAAAAATATCCTGGAACTTTTGACTTTTAAATTTTCATCGAGGTCATAAACTTTCCATATGGCCATTTCAGGATCACTGCAAGCAACATAAAGCTTAGACTCATCTCTCGAAAGCGCAATTCCATTGGGAAACGTTAGCTGGTCATCAATTAGTTCAACTTTTCCATTTTTGCGCTTCATATAAACCCCGCTGAAGCTAAGTTCTTTGGTGGGGTCATCAAGAAATCCTTCCAAACCATATGGCGGGTCTGTAAAAAACAGCGTACTATCTTTTGAAAATATTACGTCATTGGGACTATTGAATTTTTTGCCGTTGTAAGATGAAGCAAGACTGGTATAATCTGCAATTGGCGATTCCAAAGGTGCATTCATCTGTCCGATGACCCTATTACCATGTTGAGCCAATGTAAGTTTCCTGTCTGCTGAAAGTGTCAGTCCATTGGATCCCATCTCTCCGCCTCTGGGCTTTTCTCCGGTATATCCTGAAGGTCTAAGATATACAGTAACACTGTCGCTTTCTGTCCATTTATAAATGGTATTCTCAGGAACATCAGAAAAAATCAACGCGTTCATTTCCCTGATCCAAAGAGGTCCCTCCGACCAGTTGAAACCTCCGGCCAGCACTTCCATATCTGTTGCTGATATCAAAGCTTTCAGGCTTTCGTCCAAAACTTCTACCGTGCCGGCTCTTTCAAATGTTTTTTGCATTTCTTCCTTTGGCATTTCCATTTCCTGCTTTTCCTTACATGATACTAAAGCCAATGTTACAATGGCACAAACCAATATATTCTTCATGATGTTAGACGTTTAAAGTGGCTTCTTCTCTACAAAATTGACCAGTGTACCGATGCCCTGGATAGAAATATTTATTTTATCGCCCTCCTCAAGGGTGAAATCAGACGATGGTACTATTCCTGTTCCTGTCATAATAAAACAGCCATGTGGGAAAGAAGCTTCCCTGAATACGAAACCAACCAACTCCGGTAAAGTTCTTTTGAGTTGATTGATCTGGATATCACCGTAAAAGACCACTGCATTGTCTCTTATAATTTCTAATGAAATTTGAGTATCAGGATCGATCGGCTTGTCCAGGACCATAATGCCGGGTCCCAGTGCAGCGCATTTGTCATATGTTTTTGCCTGAGGCAGATACAAAGGATTTTCTCCTTCAATGCTGCGGCTGCTCATGTCATTTCCAATGGTGTATCCAATGATTTTTCCGCTGCTGCTCACACACAATGTCAATTCAGGTTCTGGAACATCCCAAACAGAATCTCTTCTTATTCTTACATTTTGGTTGGTACCTACCACTCTCGGTGCTGTGGCCTTAAAGAAAACTTCAGGTCTTTCTGCCTCGTAGACCCTCCCGTAAAAATCTGCACCCCCGGAAGCTTTAGACTCTTCCTGCCTTCCTACTTTACTTCTCAGATAGGTAACACCACACGCCCACAATTCCTGACTTTGAATCGGTTTGAGTATGCTGCCTTCATCAAAAGTTGTAAGATTCTCCTCTTTTTCCAGCGCTGATAATTTTTCAAACAAACTATCATCGTTCAAATATTCGTCCCAGTTTTGGCTTCCTGCCTGGTAATATTTTCCGTTGATTTCTGCAACAGGGCCGTTGCTTGTATGATACAATAACATATTTCTCGCTTATTGAATTATATAAAATTTTTAATGTAAATCTCTGCTAACTTTTGATCCGGAACCTCCTTTAAGAAAATCAAGGTCAGCCCCCAAATGTGCCTGATCCACGTGATCGATGTACATTTTCACGTAACCTCGGTCTGCCTGAGCAGGTGGAGGAGTCCAAAGTTTTCTCCTTTCGGCCAACTCTTCATCAGATACCAACAATTGGAGTTTTCTGTTGGGAACATCGAGTTCGATCAAATCCCCTGACTTTACCAAAGCAAGAGTTCCGCCAATCGCCGACTCCGGTGACACGTGCAATACCACTGTGCCTGCTGCCGTACCGCTCATCCTTCCGTCTGAAATCCTGACCATGTCTTTGACACCCTTTTTCAACAGCTTTTCTGGCAAGTCTACGTTGCCCACCTCAGGCATACCGGGATAACCAACCGGGCCTACGCATTTGAGTACGATGACGCTGTTTTCGTCTATGTCAAGATCTTCGTCATCAATCCTTGCGTGGTAATCCTCTATATTTTCAAATACAACCGCGGGACCTGTATGTTGCATGAGTTCTGGTGTTGCAGCACTTGGTTTAATGATGGCTCCATCTTCACACAAGTTGCCCTTCAAAACAGCAATACCGGCTGCTTCCTTCAGTGGAGAAGATAGCGGCGTGATTACATCTTCGTTGTAATTGGGTACAGAGGCATTGTTATCTCCGATTGATTTACCATTTACGGTAATGGCATCGTTGTGCAAATGTGCTTTCATTTCATTGATGACAACAGGCAATCCTCCGGCATAATAAAAATCTTCCATCAAATATTTTCCACTAGGCTTGAGGTTGACCAACAGTGGTATCTGACTGCCCAGTTGATCAAAATCTGCCAGATCCAGCTCTACACCGATTCTTCTTGCAATAGCTGTAAGGTGGATGATAAAGTTAGTAGAACCGCCAACAGCTGCATTGACTTTGATGGCATTTTCAAAAGCCTGTCTGGTAAGAATTTTGGAAAGCTTCAAATCTTCTTTGACCATCTCTACGATTCTTCTTCCTGAAAGCTGAGCCATGACTTTTTTCCTGGAATCCACTGCCGGTATGGCGGCTGCTCCCGGAAGTGTCAATCCAAGAGATTCTACCATGCAAGCCATGGTGGATGCTGTGCCCATGGTCATACAGTGACCGGCACTTCTTGCAACACCAATCTCCATTTCAAGCACATCCTCATCGGTATACTGCTCGACTGCTCTTTTTTCTTTGATCAGCCAGTTGAATGAGCCTGATCCAACACATTCCCCTCTAAACCTTCCGTTGAGCATTGGACCTCCCGGTACGACAATAGTAGGCAGGTCCACACTGCAGGCGCCCATCACCGTTGAAGGTGTGGTCTTATCGCAACCTGTGAGCAATACAATACCATCCAATGGATTGGCTCTGATGGATTCTTCTGTATCCATAGCTGCAAGATTCCTGAAGAGCATGGTACTCGGCTTCATGATGGTCTCTCCAAGAGAAGTTACTGGAAATTCAAGTGGAAAACCTCCGGCTTCAATGACACCGCGTTTTACAATCTCAGCAAAGTCTCGCAAATGACCGTTGCATGGAGTAAGTTCACTCCATGTATTACAAATGCCTATGACCGGCCTTCCTCTAAAATAGTCGTCGGGATAACCTTGATTTCTTAACCATGAGCGGTGCACAAAGCCCATTTTGTCGTCTTTGCCGAACCACTCGTAACTGCGTAGTTTTTTATGTTCCATATGTGTTTACTTCAACGATTTCTTAGGCTTCTATAATCTGAGCCTGCCAACTAATTGTAAAAATAACAATTTGTTGTAAATCCTAAAACCACGATAGAAAATTTCTCCCCTATTGTGTAGATTTTACACTTAAAGATAAAAAATATTTTAGAACAGGTTGTCTATATCCTGCGCATCTGCACTAAAATCTGACAAATCAATTTCTCCTGTGTTGATTTTTGATTGGCGTGTAATGATGGCACCCGATCCGAATGGATTGGCATCAAAAGTATCTGTGGCTTTAAAGTCGTTCATAAAACCTTCATCTTCGCGGTTTTCAAACTTAACGAACTCGGCCACAAACTTAAGGTTAACGGTTCCCAAACTACCATTCCTGTGCTTGGCCAGGATGATTTCTGCAAGATCGAGAGGCACATCAAAATTGCCTTCTTCGAGTCCATAATATCCCGGTCTATAGATGAAGGTAACAATATCCGCATCCTGCTCAATCGCCCCGGATTCCCTCAAGTCAGAAAGCTGCGGTCTCTTCTCGCCACCCCTGGTTTCCACTGCCCTTGAAAGCTGCGAGAGTGCCAATACGGGCACGTTGAGTTCCTTGGCAAGGCCCTTGAGGGCTCTTGATATTGAAGAGATTTCTTGTTCTCTGTTGCCTCTTTTTTCGTTGGGGGCCGCTGTCATCAGCTGAAGGTAGTCAATGATGATCATTCCAATGTCGCAGTTTTGCTTAAGACGACGACACTTGGCGCGCAATTCGAAAATATTGATGGCGGGAGTATCGTCAATGTATATCGGAATATTGGAAAGTGTGTCAATGGCACCGTGGAGTTTTTTCCACTCATTTTCTTCCAGTTGACCATTTCTGAGACTGTGGCTATTGATTTCCGCTTCTCCGGCAATAAGACGTTGCACCAGCTGGACACTCGCCATCTCCAGTGAAAATACGGCTACCGGAACGCCAGCCTTGGCTGCATTTTTTGCCATGGAAAGGGTGAATGCCGTTTTACCCATACCAGGACGGGCTGCAACGATGATCAGATCCGATCCCTGCCAACCATTCGTCATTTTATCTAGCTCGCGGAAGCCTGTTGGGACTCCAGTAAGATCCGAACCTTTCTGTGCTATGGCTTCAATTTCCTTTTGCGCCTTGATGACCAGGGAGCCCAATGATTCATAGCCGGTATTGAGGTTGTTGTCAGTAATGTTGTACAAACCTCTTTCTGCCTCATCCAGGATTTCAAGTACATCCATGGTGTCATCAAATGAGTTTTTGATGACTTGAGTAGATACCCGTATGAGTTCTCTCTGAATGTATTTTTGTGCAACTATCCTGGCATGAAATTCAATATTTGCAGCCGATGCGACCTTATTGGATAATTCAATGAGGTAGGAAACTCCGCCTATTTCCTCGAGTTCTCCTGACTTCTTCAGGGTTTCGTGGACCGTCAGAAGGTCAATGGGTAAAGACCCTCCAAATAAGTCGAGCATTTTGCCGAACAACAAGGAGTGTTTGGGAAGATAAAAACTTTCCTTCCGGAGAATTTCAATCACAGAAGGCATAGCATCTTTATCAATCAGAATTGCACCCAGGATGGCTTCTTCCAATTCAATCGCCTGAGGCTGGATTTTTCCGGCAAATGCCTTGTCAAAGTCTCCATCCCCGCGTAAAGTAGAGAGTCCTCCTCCTGAAATTGGTTTTAACCTGTTTGGTGTATCTGACATATTTGATAAAGATATATAAAAGCTAAGGATAATATATTTAATAGGATCGCAAATCTAATAGTTCCCTCCTCGAATGAATACAGAATAAATTAACATTTGAATTGTGGATAACTGTGGATAACTGGTAGTAATGTTTTTTTCAACTGGTTTTCGTATCCAAAATTAACATATATAAATTTCAAACCATATATATCACATGTCAGATGAGAATACACAAAACTTTTGCCATCAAATGGCTCTAATTATTCCATTGTGGAAAAAAATTTATTCCTCGAGATGCGGATCGAATTTGTAAACATTTTTGAAGACCAGGCCCATGACAACCCCGAAGACAAATCCTCCGATATGAGCCCACCAGGCAACACCTTCCAATCCGGAAACGTCCATTTTAAAGTAGCTTCCTAAACCAGAAACCAGCTGGATCAAAAACCATAAAACAAGAAAAAACCAGGCAGGAACATAGAAGTTCCTAAAAAGGAAAAGGACCAGAATTTTAATTCTTGACTTGGGATACATGACGATATATGCACCAATCACAGCACTGATGGCTCCTGATGCACCGAGTGTCGGAATATAAGCAGAACACGCTTTCAAGGTGCGCAGACACGAGATGGCGCCCTCAGAACATGGAATGCAACAGTTTTCTGTACCATCAAATGATGTACCCCACCAGATATGTGCAAAAGTTGCGATAATCCCACCCAATAAATAAAAAGCCAGAAATCTCACGTGCCCAATGCCGGCCTCAATATTGTCGGCAAAAATCCATATGAACAAAGCATTTCCCAGGAGATGAATCAGGTTTCCATGTAAAAATTGCGCTGTAATCAGTGTATAAAGGTCCTGATGATTGGCGATGTGTTGTGGTATGACAGCCCCGGTGCAAATCAGTTTTCCACGAAAAAAATTTTGGGCAATGAATGTGAGAAATAGAAGTCCTAACAGCACATAGCTGATGAAGGGTCTGAACCCGCCTTTTACCTGTGTATCACCAATGGGAAAGATCATTTTTTTGCGGATTCAAAGGCTAATATACTCAACGGTCGTCTGCAATGAGAAAATTTGCAAATCGCATTCTGCTAAGTATATAAATACAATTAGGGGCAACTTTTGCAAGAAACCCCTAATGTTATTATATTATACGAAAAGAATTAACTCTTAATATTAGTTGTCGCCAAACTTCTTAAGTCTGTACTCTGCATTGAGAATAGTGTTTCTTCTGCTTACAGAAGGCTTCTCAAAGTTCTTTCTTCTTCTTAGTTCATTTACAACACCAGTCATCTGAAATTTCCTTTTATATCTTTTCAGTGCTCTGTCGATTGACTCGTCGTCTTTTACGTTGATTATTAACATTATATACGTTTTTTAAAAAGAGCTGCAAATATACAATTTTATTTTGCATACTCCCAATAGTTTTTTACAATTTTTTTATAAATAATTCTAGCCGTGGCAGTTTTTGTACTTTTTACCGCTGCCACAAGGACAAGGGTCGTTTCTGCCTATTTTGGGCTCTTGCCTTTTGATGGTTTCCACCACTTGTCTTTCCTGACCACCACCAGCATTCTGAGCAGCTGCTTTCATGGCTTGCTCTTCTTTGTTGGTTTGGATCTTTGACAGGTCGGTCTTTACTTCCTTAGCTTCTACCACCTCTTCTCCTGAATGCAATACCAATTGGCCTCTCATAAGATAAGACACTACGTCTTTATTGATTCTGTATATCAAAGCTTCAAACAGCTTGTATGCCTCCATCTTATAAATGACCAACGGGTCTTTTTGTTCAAATGATGCAGACTGCACAGAATCTTTCAGTTCGTCCATAGAACGAAGGTGCTCTATCCATGCATCGTCGATCAAGGCAAGTGTCACTGTTTTCTCAATATCTGAAGCAATAGAAGCTCCTTCTGTGTCTACACCTTCCTTGAGCTCTGCGGTTACCGTAAGTGGGTGAAGCGATCCATCCTGGAATGGTACAAGTATTCTCTTGTATCTATGTCCCTGGTTCTGATATACATTTTGAATGATGGGCAAAAACAATCGTTTGATGTGCTCTTTTTTCGCATTGTACAGCTCCAGAACCTGGAACTTGAGATTGTCAAACATCTGCTCCAGCGTCCATGTGGAAAACTCTTGTTCTGTCAACTTTGGATCCACACTCAGCAGGCTCATACATTCATTGCGGTAACTGTCATAATCACCTATTTGTTTGCCTGCCACAACCACACTTTCGATGATGGATTCAAACATATTGTAAATGTCTACGGAAAGCCTGTCTCCTGATAGCGCATTGTTTCTTTTTTTGTAGATGGCGTCTCTTTGGATATTCATGACGTCATCGTACTCCAGCAACCTTTTTCTGATACCAAAGTTGTTTTCTTCTACTTTTTTCTGGGCCCGCTCGATCGACTTGGTGATCATCGAGTGCTGAATGACTTCGCCTTCCTGATGGCCCATTCTATCCATCACGGATGCTATTCTCTCCGATTGGAAGAGTCTCATGAGGTTGTCTTCCAACGAAACATAAAACTGCGAAGTACCCGGATCCCCCTGACGGCCGGCTCGACCTCTGAGCTGTCTGTCTACCCGTCTGCTGTCGTGTCTTTCTGTCGCTATGATGGCAAGACCTCCTGCCTTTTTGACTTCTTCTGTAATCTTGATGTCCGTACCTCTACCGGCCATGTTGGTGGCAATGGTTACATTGCCCGGTCTTCCGGCTTCAGCTACGATTTCTGCCTCCCGTTGGTGTTGCTTGGCATTGAGGACATTGTGTTTGATGCTTCTGAGGTTGAGAAATCTGGATAAAAGTTCTGAGTTTTCAACAGATGTTGTACCTACTAGTACCGGCCTTCCCGCCGATGTAAGCGCAGAGATTTCGTCAACTACAGCATTGAATTTCTCACGTGCCGTTTTAAATACTTTATCTTCTCTGTCTTCTCTGACTACAGGCTTATTGGTTGGAATGACAGAAACATCAAGCTTGTATATCTCCCAGAATTCACCTGCTTCAGTCTCTGCGGTACCGGTCATACCACACAATTTGTGGTACATCCTGAAGTAGTTCTGCAGGGTGATGGTTGCATAGGTCTGGGTGATATTTCCGATGTCAACTTTTTCCTTGGCTTCGAGTGCCTGGTGGAGACCGTCTGAATATCTTCGACCTTCCATCATTCTACCTGTCTGCTCATCTACGATTTTTACCTGCCCATCAATGACCACATATTCCTGATCTTTTTCAAACAAAGTATATGCTTTGAGCAACTGCGATACAGAATGAAGCCTTCTTGATTTTATAGCATAGTCATTGATGAGGGACTGTCTTTCATCGGTGAGTTTGATGCCTTCGTTTCTCTCTCTGCTGTCAATCGCCTGGGTCTCTTTGACAATGTCAGGAAGTGTAAAGAAATTGTCATCATTTTCGCCTTTAGATAGGTAATCAATACCTTTTTCTGTCAATTCTACTGATCTGTTTTTTTCGTCAATGACAAAATAAAGCGGTTTATCTACCAAAGGCATGTTTTTGGCTTGCTCCTGGAGATAGTAATTTTCTGCTCTTTGCATCATTACTTTTACGCCTTCCTCACTAAGGAATTTGATGAGTGGTCTGTATTTTGGCAATGCGCGGTGTGCTCTGAGTAGAGCTAAGCCGGCCTGACCTTCTTCATACCCTACCTTACCTTCAGCTACCAGTTTTCTTGCTTCCGACAGATATTCTGTTGCCAGTTTTTTCTGAGCATTGTGGAGTGTTTCGATTTTTGGATTGAGGTCATTGTATTCTTGTTCGTCGTTGCCTTCAGGTACCGGACCAGAAATGATCAAAGGTGTTCTGGCGTCGTCAATAAGTACGGAGTCTACCTCATCGACCATTGCAAAATGGTGTTTGGCCTGCACTTTTTCGTTGACGTTTCTTACCATATTATCCCTGAGGTAGTCAAAACCAAACTCGTTGTTGGTTCCATAGGTGATGTCACATGTATATGCATTTACCCTGTCCTTGGAGTGGGGTCTGTATTTATCGATACAATCTGTAGTGAGCAGTAGAAACTCATGAATAGGGCCTATCCATTCACTGTCCCTTCGTGCAAGGTAATCGTTGACCGTTACCACGTGGACTCCTTCACCTGAAAGTCCGTTGAGGTAGGCAGGAAGGGTTGCGACCAATGTTTTACCTTCACCGGTGGCCATCTCTGCAATCTTACCATCGTGCAGTACCATACCACCTATCAGCTGTACATCATAGTGTACCATGTTCCACTTGATTTCAGCACCTGCGGCTTTCCATTCATTTTTCCAGGTCGCTTTGTCTCCTGAAATGCTGATGTAATCTTTATTTTTTCCGGCCAACATGATATCGTGCTCAAGGGCTGTAACTTCAAGCGTATCATTTATGGTAAACCTTCGGCAGGTTTCTTTTACCACAGCAAATGCCTCCGGGAGAATTGCTTTGAGGACGTCCTCCAGGTGTTTGTTGCGATCCTTGGTCATTGCGTCGATCTGATCAAACAACTCTTCTTTTTTGGCAATATTGGTACTGGACTTGGCCTGCTCTTTGAGGGATGCAATGTCCTGATCAATGCCCTCAAGGTGATCTGAAATTCTTTTCCGGAATTCGATGGTTTTACCCCTCAATTCGTCATTAGACAAAGATTTATATTGCTCAAAGAACTGATTGGTCTTTTCTACGAGTGGTAAGTATTCCTGAACATCGCGATCGTGTTTGGAACCAAATACTTTTTTTAAAAAATTAAACATTTATGTCGACTTTTATAATAACCTAATATTTGTATCACAATTCATTCCATTTTGGAAATCATGACAAATTGGCAAATCTATATCAAATCAAAACCGATGTCGGATCTAAAATATTTTCCTTCAAACCGGATTTTTTGAGCATTGTTTTTGGAAGTCTTCAAAGCATCCTGAAAGTTTGTATCAAGTGATGTTATGGCCAGAACTCTGCCTCCATTGGTCACCAATTGTCCTTCCTTCATACTGGTACCACTGTGAAAAACTTTGCTTCCGGACATCTCAGCTTCCATATGGATAGGCAGTCCTTTTGCATAGTCTCCGGGATACCCTCCACTCACCAGAATGATGGTTCCGGCCTCTTGCTTACTGACCTCCAGTTCAGCGCTTCCAAGTTTACCGTCACGAATGGCTTCAAACAATGCGACCACATCGGAAGTGATTCTTGGAAATACAGCTTCCGTTTCAGGATCACCCATGCGGCAATTGTATTCGATGACCATAGGCTCATTGTCTACAAGGATCAGCCCGAAAAATATGAAACCAACATAGGGAATTCCAGCGCTTGCCAGGCCTTGAATGGTAGGTTCTATGATTGAATGCAGGGTTTTGATTTTTACGTCACCCTTGAAAAACGGGACTGGAGAAACAGCTCCCATACCGCCTGTATTGAGGCCGGTATCGCCTTCGCCTATTCGTTTATAATCCTTAGCCTCAGGTAGTAATACATATTCAAATCCATCTGTAAGGACAAAAACAGAAAATTCGATTCCACTGAGAAACTGCTCAATAACAACGGTTGAAGAAGCCTCACCGAACTTGCCATTAATCATCGAGGTGAGTTCTTCCTTTGCTTCCTGCAAATCGCTGATGATGAGCACACCTTTTCCTGCAGCCAGCCCATCCGCCTTTAATACATAAGGTGAGCTGGTTTGTTCGAGGTGCTTTAAACCTTCATCAAGATTATCTTTGGTACATTCAAAGTAAGCCGCGGTTGGTATGTTGTATTGTTTCATGAATTCTTTGGCAAAAGCTTTGCTTCCCTCGAGTTGGGCACCGTACTTTTTTGGCCCAATGACCAGTACTTCGGGATGAGCGTCTTCCAAAAAATCTGCTATGCCTTCGACCAAGGGTTGTTCAGGCCCTACCACTACACAATCTATTGCCTCTTCGAAAATAAGTTTGCTGATGCCATCAAAATCTGAAAGGGCAACATTGACCGTTCTTCCGAGGTTCGCCATACCCGGATTACCCGGAGCGATAACAAGTTTAGTACAAGAGGGGCTTTCTGCTATTTTGGCAGCCATTGCGTGTTCGCGACCTCCACTACCTAATACGAGAATATTCATAAATCAACATAATTTTGAAGATTCCAATTTTTTTGGATGCTGTTGGAACCGATGATAAAACAAGTGTGCAAAGATAACAAAGTGAAAACCTTTTCGTCTTATAAACCGAAGGGCTTTTCACAACTGTTTCTTCAGCGGGAAATATTTGCGGAAACCGGCGGGGCATTGATTTGACCATTTTCTGTATAACAATTCTGATCAATCCATTTCCCGATTGGTATATTTACCCACATTTATCATTTTAATGCTTTTTATGCGGCGGACCATCTGGTATTTGCTTATGATTGCCGGTCTGGCAAGTCTTGGATTCTTTCTTCACCGAGCAGTCGGATTGGTCAGTCATTCCACAGACCTGCAGGAACTGGAAGAAAATCATGCTGCGTTGATCAAAATAGAGTATGGTCTATTCAACCTAGATGGCTGGAAATCCATCGCATATGATGTGTTTTATGATCGCATTCAAAATTTTGAAATCTCTGAATCAGCATATGACGAGGTAAACGTTGAAATGCTTTCTTACTTGCGCGGGGTCTATAAGGATTACATCAAAAGTGGAAAAATATTCGAACAGGTATTTAAAGAAGCTGAAGAAAAAAAGACCATACCGCCGCTCATGTTGAATGTTTTTAAAACCTCGCTGCCTGTCCAAATTGAAAACCTCGAGATAGAAAGGCAGTTGCCCGGCATCGCCCGTGTTCTGACCAACGAATTAAAGAAACGAGAGCCAAAAATAAAATCTGTACTGACTTCAGAACTTTCCAAACTCGTCGGCAATAGTGATACATTGATACGACGAGATATCAGGATGGAAATTGCACAATTTTATGGCCAGGACAGCATTGCCAGTACCCTTGGCTTTCTGGATGAAAAGATCAAATCAGAAAAGACTTCTTTTCATGGATCGTCTAAATTTGCCTTCCTTTTTTTGCTGGCACTCATTGTTTTTTCGATGGTTTTGTTTTTGGTGTTCCGGGAATACAGGGCTTGGGTGATCGGTTACCTTTCGCTAGTTTCGTTGGTAGCGCTTTACATTGGGGTGCATCTGCCCATGATCGTCATTGACATGCGCCTCAATTCTTTCGATTTGATTTTGTTTGAAAAGTCGCTGTCATTTGATCAGCAATCGATCTTCTTCCAGAGCAAATCCATTCTTGATGTAACGTCCACATTATTGGAAGGCAGAACCCTCGATCTCAAAATCGTTGGAATTTTGGTGCTTTGTTTTAGTGTTGTTTTTCCCGTGATCAAACTGGTGATGTCGGCATTTTACCTGGTTATCGAAAATCTCAGAAACAACAGGTTGGTCAAAGGCATGATCTTTTATCTGGGCAAATGGAGTATGGCCGACGTATTTGTTGTAGCTCTTTTTATGGCATATATAGGTTTCCATGGGCTTGCCGACGCTCAGCTGACTGCCATCGAGCACAATAAAACGGGCTTTGCCGTCGAAACCACGAATTATACTCGTCTGGAAAAAGGCGCTTTGTTTTTTACCACATATTGCCTGCTCTCCATTGTTATAGGCATCGCTATAGATTATACTCAACAAAAAAAATCCAGCCGCAATGAAAATTAAATTCAACGCTCCGGTCATACTAGGTTTTTCTTTGATCTGTACCATTGTATTCATCCTCAACCTATTGACAGGAAACAGTTTTATGGGATTGTTTTCTGTGGGAGCTTCCATCAATTGGAGCAATCCATTCAGCATTTTGTCCCTGGTCACGCACATCTTTGGGCATATTTCCTGGGACCACCTCATTGGAAACTTATCCTTCATCCTGTTGCTCGGACCTATTGCTGAGGAAAAGTATGGCTCGTCCAATATGGCTGTGATGATATTGATGACTGGACTCATCACCGGATTGCTCAATGTATTTTTCTTTGATACCGGCTTGCTGGGGGCGAGTGGCATAGTATTTATGCTTATCCTTTTGGTCTCCTTTACCAATGTAAATGGCGGAGAAATTCCTGTGAGCTTCATTCTGGTGGCCTTGCTATATGTGGGAAGGGAAGTCATGCAATCGATCAGAGCCGATCAGGTCTCTCAATTTGCACACATCATTGGCGGCCTTTGCGGCAGCTTCTTTGGGTATGGGAGAAGAAGGTGATCTGTTTATTCATCAATAGCGAGCCCATAAATCTCCTCAAGCGATAAAACAGTTTTACCCTTGTTTTCAACCCAGTCCATGAGTTGAAATATTGTATTTGCAATACCGGGCCCGCTGTTTGACAATTCTTTGATCAGGTCTTCATTTATGGTCTGATAAGCCGCTCTGCTCATAGAGTCCTTGATGTTTCGCATGTAGGGAATATTCGGTGAGTTGAATACAAAATTCATCGGATGAAAACTGATGATTTTCAATCCCGGGCTTTCAAGGTAGCCCGAATATCTCTTGATATTGAGATCCATACCATTGTACATATGTGTCCCGTCCTCCAAAAATACAGGCATCTGTACGATGCCTGACTCGTGTAAAAATGGCTGGACTCCACGTTGCATATTGGTGCAGGTATTGGAACCGTATTCAAAACCATATTTATTTTTCAACATATGCGCGGTGTCGCTCACCTCAAAGTATCGGTGACTGCGATAAGCCTTTGCCTCGGGGGCATATTGCATGCATTGATCGATGACTTCTTCGAATGTCTCACCATGGGACGAAGCTGGCAGAAAATTGGGGTGAATGCCTCTTTGTATTTTACCAGCCCTTTGAGCTTCATTGATGATCTCAGAATCGTGGGTGACAAAACAGGTAAGTTTTATGGGACGGCCTTCCAGCCGCTGAAAAAACAATGAGAGCACAGTCTCCGAGGCCCAGTCAATGTCTGAGGTAAAACAAAAGACAGGTTCTTCGTGCCAGATTTTTTTACCGTTGATGGCCCTGTGCAATCGCTCAATATGATCTTCCATTCCTTCTGAAGCAGGTTAGCCGACAAAAGTAAGCGAATTTGGGAAGAATGACATAGCTCATTTGCCGATGATATAACGGTGTTTTCTTTATCTTTGCATGGAATTAAAATTATTCACCTGGACGAACGTTTCCTGCAAAAGCGATATCAAAAGGTCATGAGAAAAAGACTTTACAACAAGGTCAACAGGGAGGTATTATTAGAAGAATTGAAAAAAGATACCACTCCCAGGACTACCATTTCTTTCTACAAGTACGCCAAAATTGGCAATCCATCAGTTTTCAGAGATCATTTTTTCATCCTTTTGGATGAGATTGGAACATTGGGAAGAATCTATGTTTCCTATGAAGGGGTAAACGCTCAGGTTAGTGTTCCGACCCATCATGTAATCACTTTCAGAGAAAAGCTGAACGAAATCACATTTTTGGAAAACTGCAGGCTCAATTATGCCATCGAAGACAATGGCAAGTCCTTCTTCAAGTTGGCCATTAAGGTCAGAAATAAAATTGTGGCCGATGGTCTGGATGACAAAAGTTTTGACGTGACTAATATCGGAACTCATGTCAAGGCCGACGAATTCAATGCTTTGAGCAAAGATCCGGAAACCATCATCGTCGATATGCGCAATCACTATGAGAGCGAAGTAGGTCACTTCATCAATGCCATCACTCCCGAAGTAGCTACCTTTCGCGAAGAACTTCCGATTGTAGAAGAGATGTTATCCGACAAGAAGGACAAAAAATTATTGTTGTATTGCACCGGAGGTATCCGATGTGAAAAAGCGAGCGCATATTTCAAACACAAGGGTTTCAAAGAGGTATATCAGCTGGAAGGAGGCATTATTGAGTATGCCCGCCAGGTCAAAGACAAAGGTCTGGAAAACCGCTTTATTGGTAAAAACTTTGTTTTTGATGAGCGTCTGGGTGAGCGGATTTCCGGCGATGTCATCGCCAGGTGTCATCAGTGTGGAGGTCCTTCTGATGATCATGTCAACTGTGCCAATGACGCATGCCATCTATTGTTTATCCAATGCAAGTCCTGTGCAGAAAAATACCAGCACTGCTGCAGCGATGAATGCAAAGATTTCAACAGTCTGCCCAATGAAGAGAAAGACAAGCTTCGTGGCACTCTTGTATTTAATGGTACAAGGTTTGGCAAAGGCAGAAGTAAATTTAAGCAGCCTTTACTGGACTCGTCAAGGGAGATCTGAACAAAAAAACCGTAACAATTTAGCTATTCGCTTTTGAATCAAAAATTCAGGGCATTTGAAGTCAGACGAGACATATTTTTGAAGAAATAGTCCCTACACAG
>JAGQWX010000046.1 GCA_020436935.1 Saprospiraceae bacterium | reverse complement strand
AGTACATACGGTGGTGTGAGAGGTCGACAAAGATAAATTTGATCTAAAGTCATTTATCTTTGTCACCTACTCGATTTTATTAAACGTTTATAAACGCTTATAAACGTTTAATAACGGATAATTTTTTGGTTAATGAATTGATTTTCAGATGAATGTGGTATTTGAATTTTTGAAGATGAATATGTGCGGCAAAAAACGTGTCAGACAGGTGTCAGACCTGTTTCTGACACGTATCCGGTTGTCGAAGAATGAAAATATCCTTCACCATTATCTCCTTTGCCTGCTGCTGCCAATATTAATACTTTTCGGCTCTACCTCCAAAGCTCAGGAATACAACGCCGATGTGGTGATTTATGGAGGTACATCTGCAGCAATTATTGCTGCAGTTCAGGTGCATAAGATGGGTAAATCGGTACTTGTAGTTTCACCCGATAAACACCTCGGAGGTCTTTCTTCTGGAGGTCTGGGATTTACGGATACTGGTAATAAATCGGTGATCGGTGGTTTGGCCAAAGATTTTTATCACCGGTTAAACCTGCACTACCAAAAAGAAGAATCATGGATTTGGGAAAAGAAAGTGGAATTTGGAAACAAGGGGCAGGGTACAGTTGCATTGGACAGTAGTTCAGGAACAATGTGGTTATTCGAACCTCATGTGGCGGAGCAGGTTTTTGAAGATCTAGTGAGGGAAAACGAAATAGATGTGTTTCGCGATGAATTTTTGGACAGGGAAAATGGGGACATTGTCAAGACATTGGGCAAAATCATATCCTTCAAGACCAAAAGTGGAAAGTCTTTTAGTGGGAAAATGTTCATTGATGCTACCTATGAAGGTGATTTGATGGCATTGGCTGGGGTGTCTTACCATGTGGGAAGAGAATCAAATGATACTTATGGTGAGCGATGGAATGGGGTACAGTTGGATGTCAAACATCACAAACATAGGTTTGCGACAAATATTGATCCTTATGTGATTCCGGGCGACCCGTCCAGTGGGCTGTTACCGGAAATTAGTCCAATGTCTCCAGGTGCCTATGGATCCGGTGACCGCAGAATTCAGGCGTATTGTTTCAGGCTTTGTATGACGGATAAGCCGGAAAACAGAATACCTTTTCCAAAACCTGAAGCATATGATCCAAATCGGTATGCCTTGCAAAAACGCATATTTGAAAGTGGATGGAATGAAGTCTTTGAAAAGTACGACCGCATACCCAATCGCAAGACCGATACCAACAACCATGGCCCAATGAGCTTCGACTACATAGGGGCTAACTATGATTATCCTGAAGCAGATGATGCTACCAGGAGGAGGATCGTAGAAGACCACAGGCTTTATCAACAGGGTTATTTGTATTTTTTGCAAAACGATAGCAGTGTCCCGGCTGCCATCCACAAAGCCATGCAAAATTGGGGGTTGGCCAAGGATGAATTCATCGACAATAATCATTGGCCACACCAGCTATATATCCGGGAAGCAAGAAGAATGGTTGGCGACTTTGTGATGGTCGAAGCAGACGCCCTTGGTAAAACAAAAATAAAACGACCCATAGGAATGGGCTCCTACACCCTGGATTCCCATAATGCACAGAGGTATGTCACTGAGGAAGGCTTTGTACAGAATGAAGGCGATGTTGGGGTACACCCAGATCGACCCTATTCCATTGACTACGGCGCTATTATTCCAAAAGAAAAAGAATGCGGAAATCTGCTGGTGCCAGTTTGTGTTTCCAGTTCGCACATCGCGTATGGTTCTATAAGGATGGAACCTGTATTCATGATACTGGGACAATCAGCCGGTACTGCAGCTGTGATGTCTATCAATGAAGGTGTAAACCCGCAGAACCTCGATTTTCTGAAATTGAGGAGACAACTTGAAATGGATGGTCAGGTGCTTGAAAAGTGAAAAGTGTTGGTAATATTTTGATCAAATCTAAATGCCTTACAATTTAAATATGGATTTCAAGAAGAAAAAACTCATCAGAAAAACACACAGGTATCTCGGCTTGATCATGGCCATACAATTTCTGATGTGGACCATCAGTGGCCTATATTTTAGCTGGACCAATATAGATGAAATCCATGGGGATCATTTTAAAACTGGTCATGTTCATTCAAGCGCCGCAGGAAAGTTGCCCAACATTTGCAATCTTTCAACCATCGGAAATATAAGAAGCCTCCTATGGAAAGAAATTGGTGATGAGCCATATTATTGGGTGAATGATTCCATTTTGATTCACGCGATTTCCGGAGAACAAAAAACTGAGATTACAATAGAAGAAGCAATATCAATTGCTGACGCTCACCTGGTAGAGGATATGGAAGTAAGGGAGGTGGCATATCTTACCCAAACAGATGGTCATCATGAATACAGAGAAAAACCACTACCTGCATATGCCATTACCTATGAACATCCTTCTTCACCAACTGCATATGTTTCTGTAAAGGATGGCAGGTTTCAGGCCATCCGACACCAATCCTGGAGATGGTTTGATCTATTGTGGATGACCCATACCATGGATTATGAAAGCAGGGACAACATCAACAATTGGTTGTTGAGGCTGTTTTCATTATTCGGTTTGATCACAGTTTTCAGTGGGCTGACGCTTTGGGTGGTAAGTACTCGATTATTTATGAAAAGAGGATAATTGCTACTATTTCTTTTTGGATATTATCTGAAGCTTAAAAAAAAATGGATTCAAGTAACTTTATAATTTTAGGCAAGCTGAATCGAGGTCAGTAAGCTTGATTCAAAATATTATTTCGATAAATTTAGAACAGGTAATAACATTTGAATTTTAAGAATATATGCTGAAACAATGTTGTGGGGATAGTGCAAGAAAGAGATGAAATCAAGTGGTATCGATGACTTATAAAATGTTACTATTCAATAGCCTCTCTTGTTTTTAATAGGATTTTATTCATAGAATCATTATTTTCATGGCCATATCCATCACCAAATTGATATCAAATGAACAGACGCGATTGGTTTAGAACAACAGCCCTGGCAGGAGGTGCCCTTGCAGTAAATTCAGTTCCGGGGTTTTCAGGCAGTTGGTACACGCCACATCCATTGGATGATTTGTCATTGGACTTGGCGAGATTGTGCTATAACGAAAACCCTTACGGCCCTTCAAAATCGGCGCGGGAAGCCATCATGGCCTCATTTGATATCGCTCACCAGTACCCTTTCCAGTACATTCAGGATTTTATGAAAGTGCTTGGGGACAAGCATGGCGTATCGCCAGAGAGCATTGTCGTTTGCGGAGGATCTGTAGAAGGATTGAGAGCGGCCGGAGTGGCATTTTGCAAGCCTGGTGGTAATCTGATCACGCTTGATCCAACCTACTTGTCAATGATGACTTATGTGTCAAAAATGGGTACAGAAATCATCAACATTCCGGTGGATAAAAACCTGGACCATGACCTCGAGAAAATGGCATCAGCAGTCAATGAAAAGACAGGCCTTGTATTTGTCTGTAATCCAAATAACCCAACAGGCACCTACATCCCGGCAGCAAAATTGATTTCATTTTTAGATAAGGTTTCTCCGAAAGTGCCTGTATTTGTGGACGAAGCCTATTTTGACTACGTCGATGCCAAGGATTATCAAACCATGATTGATTTGGTCAAAAAGAATTATAACATTATCGTATCACGCACATTTTCAAAAGTTTATGGACTGGCTGGTATGAGAATAGGGTATTTGGTTGCAAAACCTGAAATGGCATCAATCTTAAGAGACAGGGTGCAGGCCAGTGCCTCTATTCCTGCATTAAAAGCAGCTGAAGCATCTTTGGCGGACAGCGAATTTTACGAATTCAGTAAAAAGGTGAATAGAGAAGGTCGTGAGATGATATCTGAGGCTTGTACCAAATTGGGACTTGAGTTTGTGAAACCACAGACCAACTTTGTCTTTTTCAAAACAGGAGTGGATATCAAAGAATTCAATGAACGCATGCGGAATAAAAACATTCTTGTTGGAAGAGCATTTCCCCCTTTCAACGACTGGTGCAGGGTGAGTACCGGCAAGCTGACGGATGTTGAAATGTTTGTAAAAGCATTGCCTCAGGTTTTGGGCTAATTATCCGGGACTAGTTCTTTTCAAACTCTAAACGACAGACCTTCGACATCAAAGTTTTCCAAGATGGAATGACTTTACCTGTCCAAGCCCCATGAATTTGATGCGTGTTCCAACGATTCTGCCAATGTTTCCTTTGATTGGACCCTCAAAAGCAGGTTCTTCATTGATAAATATGCTTATGTGCTGATTTTTGACTTCACACCTAAGTTTCGCCCAATCTGAAAAGTCTACACCAAAGGCAGACAAGTCATTGGTTTTTCCATCGATGTATTGGTTTTCCCCCAAGGACAAATTCAATTCGCCAACACAACCCTTTATGCTAAGCGGTAGCATCATCACACCCTCTGTACCCAAAAGTATAATATTGGTTTTTTGACATACCCCCTGACTTTGTATATTGATGTTTTTTAAAGTTACATCCAGGGTAAAATTATCAGAGGGTACTGCCAATTTCCCTGATACATTATAAAGACTTGTGGTGATCACATCTGAGTTGATGTTAATTTTTGCAGATTTAAAGTCCTCAGGATTTATGCCGATGGTTCCATCCTTGTTGATTTGATCACTTCTAAAATAAATGGGAATGCGTTCCTGATCAATGGTGGCCAGCCAACCTTCAGACTCAATAAATAAATCATGTTCCCTGACTATCGAATCATCCAAAATCAGTTTAGCCCGAAAATATCCTGGCGTGTAATAGGTGCTGGTATATTGTTTTGCCTCTTTGCTTACCCGCTCGCGTCTTCGACGATCCCAGTTTTGCTGAATGAACACACTGTCAGCATTAGAGTCTTCAGCGTTGTAATCAAAAACCACAGTGTTTGGAACGCCTTTGGTCACCGCCTTGCTGGTGAATGTAATGTTTTTGAAAACCAGCTTCTTTGGTGAAGGTTGATTAAATAAAACAAAAGTCCCGAAAATTGGGATCAACACAATGCCAAATAAGGACCAGGCAGGTAAGCCCAATAGTCTTCTACCCTTTACAGAATCATCAGACTTATCAGTTCTTTCCTCATCTTGCGGAGCTTGAAAACCATTGGAAGTGAATGCCCTCCAATGCTCATAACCAAGGAACTGAGCAAGGGCATTGAGGGTGGTTATGTTCGGACTACTGCTGTACTGGACTTTTCCCCAGATTCTTTTTAGGGTACTTGAACTGAGTGATACCTCAGTCACTTCAAAAATCTTTTGGCTCAGGTTTTCAAAATCCTGGTTTTGCCAATGTTCGCTGCTTCCCCATGCCAAACGTTCTTCGATCAGCTCACGACATTTTTCAATGTAAAATGCTTCGTTTTTCATTTAAATGCAACATTTAAGATCTTGAACAGCCCTTGCACAATCTTGAACAAGGCTTGTATAAGCAAATTGAAATGTGGTCCTGCATCTTAGCAACATCATTTGTTTTAAACCAAAAATATAATAATATGAAGAAGATTGCATGGATGCTTAGTTTACTATTTATTCAAATTACATTAATTGCACAGGATAAATCAGACAGGCCCAGCCCTCCGGCAACATCATCTGCCAATATTCTCGGGAATACTGTTTCTATCGATTACTCTCAGCCCTCTGTAAAAGGAAGAGAGATTTTTGGGAAGCTTGTACCATTTGGCCAGGTGTGGCGTGCAGGAGCCAACGAAACCACAAGTTTCACCACATCAGCCGATGCCAACATCGAAGGACATATGCTTCCTGCAGGTAAATATGCCCTTTTTATGATACCCAACGAAAAACAATGGACGATCATATTCAATAAAACGATCAAATGGGGTGCATTTAGTTATAAAGAAGAAGAGGACGTATTGCGGGTGAATGTCTATGCCAAAAAGTCAGCGAAGTTTGCTGAAAAACTGACCTATCAAATCAACGATAAGGGCATGGTTTCCCTGGAATGGGAAAATACGACTGTCCAGTTTCACATCAATTTTAACCCTGAATACAATGTAGTCAATCGAAGCATTGAAAAAGTAAAGCTTGGCGGAAAAGAGGTATTGCGATTTTCAGAAAATGCAGGTCAGGGAATTGCCTGGCTCATGGGAAAAGAATTTGGCAGCGGGTCCATTGAATTTGATGCAAAAGGCAGGGATGTCCTTCAGGGCAGTTTTATAGGCGTAGCTTTTCACGGAGTTAACGACACGACCTTTGAAGTAGTCTACTTCAGGCCATTCAATTTTCAGGCTACAGACCCTGAGCGACATGTCCACGCTGTCCAATATTGTTTTGAGCCCAATTTGCCCTGGCATGAATTGAGGAACACCAGAAATGGAGAATTTGAAGCAGCCATCATTCCGCAAAATGTAAAGCCCGAAGATTGGTTTCATGCAAAAATCGAGGTAAAGAATGGCAGAATAAAGGTCTTTGTGAATGACTCAAAACAGCCTTGCCTGGATGTTCCTTCCTTGAATCCTACAGGAAAATCTGGAAAAATTGGTTTTTGGGTGGGCAACAACTCCAATGGTGATTTTGCAAATCTGAAGATCAATAACTTGTAGGAAGGAGAAGGGAGGAAGGAGAAGGGGTATTTGGTCTTTGGTCTTTAGTCTTTGGCTTTTATGATCGGAGTGATACCTCATTGATACCTCATAGTATTGGTTGACATTAAAATCACCAAAGTCTAATATAAGAAATTGCATTATCTCTCGCAATGGCGCAAAGAGGGGTGAAGTTTGAGAGGCGCAAAGAATTCATAGTTCACCATTAAGATATCAAGAATCATTTAGAATTTCTTTTCATTTGATACACTTTAAAGCTTTAAAACAAGAGCAAAATAATTCGTAATTCGTAATTAAACCAACTCAGGTGGCTGAGCGGAGCCGAAGCCGTCTTTGGTCTTTGGGTGTTGGTCTTTAGTTAGGGAATTTTGGAGTGTTAGCTTTTTGGCAAAAAAGGAAATTGCGGGCGGGTTCCCTTAAGGGCTGGGGTAGAGGGCTGCAGGAATGAGGGAATAGTCTTTGGAAGAGGTTTAGTTTTTAAATTTTAGGTATTAGAGTGATAATTCTTAAAGGGATCAACCACTTTTAGCGTAAATCTGCGGGGTCATCTGCGATTCTCTGCGGGAAATACAACCGGTCTATGAGAGCGGGAATTAGGTGTTAGGTTTTAGCAATTAGATTAGAAAATTGATGACTTATATGTCACATTTACTACATTATTTACATCCAGGGTTATAATTCGTAATTCGTAATTAAACCAACTCAGGAGGCTGAGCGAAGCCGAAGCCGCTTTGAGAGAAGGTATTAGGTGTTAGGTTTTAGAAATTATATTGGAAAAATCGTGACGTATATGTCACATTTACTACATCTTTTACTGGCAGAGTCCCCATTCGTAATTGAACATTGGTAATTAAACCAACTCAGTTGGCTGGCCGAAGCCGAAGCCATCACTGGGAGAATTAAACAAACCATAATGTAAGAGAAGCTAACAGCTAATAGCAAAAGGCTGACAGCTTAAAACCTCGATTTTTACTGATCTGAAGTTCAGACTCAAATCATCCTTTCGGACTGAGCGATTGAAGAAAAATAACTTTCCAGTTGCGCCAGTGTATCCGATTCATTTCTCATATCCCGAATGACTTTTCCATGCTCAATGAGGATGATTCTGGTACAAATTTCCGTGACGTGTTTGAGGTCGTGACTGGAAATAATCATGGTCGCAGACGATCTCGTGTGATAATCCTTGAGAAAGTTTTTCAGGAATATTTGGGAGGATGGATCAAGATTACTGAAAGGTTCGTCCAATATCAAAACCTTAGGATCGGTCATCAAAGCAGATGCAATTCCTATTTTTTGTTTATTCCCCTTTGAAAAATCTCGAATGTATTTCTTGTTTTGACCCAATACCTGTCCATCAAACAAGCTTTGGAAACCTCCCAGCTTTTGCTTTAGTTCAGTCCTGGGGATGCCATATTCCTCTGTTATGAAAATGAAAAACTCTTCAGGGGTGAGGAATTCAATATTAAAATCTTCGTCGAGGTAGGAACCCGTATACGCCTTCCAGCTTTCTGATTTACTGACATCTTCGCCATTTGAGCTGACATGACCCCGATCGGCTTTGATCAGATCAAGGATCAATCGAAGTAGCGTAGTTTTGCCAGCGCCGTTATTGCCAACAAGCCCTATCATTTCTCCTGCTTCAATCGTGAGGTCAGAAATATCAACAGCAATCTTGTTCTGAAACTTTTTAAGCAAATTTTGTATTTGGATCATCATATTCATTTCAAACTATTAAACCATATCACTCCTTCACCCTGAAGGCTTCCAGCATTTTGTATTTCTTTTGTATATATCTGGGGTAAACCACTTTTTTGATCCAGATTTGACTGGAAATTAAAAATAGGATCCCAGGTAAAATGATAATGCCTGCAGCAATGTTTTCACCCAGGAAATAACTCAACAGAAAAAATAATCCACAGGGAAGAAATCCTATGATCATTTGAAAAAGCAGCTGCTCTCCAGAGAAATTTCTTGACTTAAATAAAGACTTCTGGCTGAGCTCAACTCTTCGTGTATTGGAAGTGGCAGCATACAACTGAAGGCATGCGACTGTTCCCAAAGCATTGATCAGACACGCAAGAATGATTATAAAATTGATGTCCGTTTGTAAAATCAATATTATAGTCAAGGGCAGACCAAGAAACAATCCTGCCATCCACATCAGATAAAGTTTTGACTTCAAGTAACTCATGGTATCCATTTTACGGCTCATCAAACCATCATAAAATGAACTTTCCCAACTAAAAACAAACTGGCCATATATCAAAGTCATGTACGAAGAAATCAGGAAGAGGTAGAAAATAAACATCTCCTCAAGTGGTCTGTTCTTTGCTAAAATACTGAACAACATATACACAGGGAAAAGAATGCCCATCAACAGCATTTGTCTCGGATATTTGTTGCGTGATAAAAGTTGTAATTCGAGACTGATATACCTCCAGACACTTCCTCTGTCCTTCCAGGAAGATGACTCAAATGAAAGCCATGAGGTCCAAAACGAAGATGAGTTGTTTGTTTCTGTAGGATAAAAAAACCTTTTTAACCATGCCAGATTGAAAAACAGCAAGACCAGGAAAATGGAAAATACCAGTATCAACGATGGCAGAGAATGGGCAATAAATGCATTTCCCATCACTGCAGAATACGATTCAAGTGGAAATCCAAGACCTATCACAGCTCCCATTAATGCAATAAGCAAATACGGAAAAAGCGACATGAGCAAATATTTCCTCATCAGAAAGTTGATGCTTGTTGCCAGTAAGTTGTTGATCATCAATAGGAAAAAGAAAATCAACAGGTAATTGATACTGACAAAAAATCCCGCTTCCTCAAGAAGTATATTTTTTATAAAGGAGAAAAGAATGATGAACGGCAGTATATTAAACAGGTTGATGAAAGTACGACCCAACAGAAATAAAGTAATCCTTCTTTTGCTGATGTTGAACCTCAGATAGGGTGTTACATTGAATATTGCTTGTGGTTGAAAGAAAATCCTTGCTACCAGATCAATGGCCAGGTAATGAATCAAAAATCCATTGAAAGTTTCTACCGGATTTACTCCACCTCTTGATAGTACATGTTTGAGAACAAAGGCAAACATGGTGAATAAAGCTACAAATTGTAACGCTATGAGGAAAAACATGATACGACTGGTCCAGTTTCTGTTCCATTGACCGTTTCTCAAGAATGATTTTATCAAATGACTGTACAAACCTCCCATTGGACTCCAAACATTAATGAACAAATGTACCCATTATGTATGAAATGATAGCTCATCCATCAGCTGACTTTGATATTTTATGTAATTTTTTTTTGAACAGTTTCAAGAAGGATCAATTGAAGGGGATTGATATTTTTTTCAAAAAAAAAATGAAATGATGTCCAATCCGGACATTCTCAATTGTCTTCAATATGTAATTGCCTTCAAAACTATTGCATCATTTTATAGTAGATACACAAATCACTTCCTTGAAATGATTCCAATGGTTGATGGGGCTTTTACAAATGGTGGACGATTTATGGACAAACATATTGTTTGAAAATTGATAGCCATCAGATCGAAACATTTTATTTTACACTTTTAAAAATTAAAAAACATGCAACAGTATGCATTGATCATGCGCCACGAGGATGGTGCGAAATTGGCTTCTCCTGAACAAATGCAGGAATGGATGAAAATGACCATGGACTGGATTGGTGGCATTGCCGCTCAAAACAAGTTTGTGAGTGGTACAGGATTGCCATTTGACGGAGCCAGCGTCGTGATGAATTCAGGAGGAAGCAAGGTGGTAACCAATGGACCTTTTGGAGATATCAAGGAAACCATAGGAGGACTTATCGTTGTTAAGGCAGAGTCTTTGGAAGAAGCCATAGCGTTTGCAAAAGGCAGTCCAGTACTACTTGGAGAAGGAAACAGCATAGAGGTGAGAAAGGTAGCCTCTGATGATAGTACGCACTGATGCATCAACAAGAATTGATACCACATTTGTTCAGGACGGAGTTTGCTAAAATAAACGCTGTCCTGATCAAATACTTTGGCTTCAAACACATTGAGCTGGCCGAAGACCTCACCATGGAGACATTTGCCGCCGCACTGGAAAACTGGCCTTATCAGGGAGTGCCCGAACAACCACGAGCGTGGTTGTACCAGGTGGCCAAAAACAAAGCTAAAAACCTCGTGGCGAGGCAAGAAGTATTCAGAAATAAAATAGAAAAGCAATGGGTATCTGAGCAGGAACTATCGCAAACCGGTGAATGGTCAGAAACTTTTGTCCTTGATCAGACTTTGCAAATGATGTTTGCCATCTGTAAGCCCGAGATTCCAGCAGAATCACAGATTGGATTGGCGCTCAGGTATTTGTGTGGTTTTGGAATTGAAGAAATATCTTCTGCCCTCATGGTCAATATTGAAACGGTCAACAAACGATTATTCAGAGCGAAACAGAAACTGAAGTCTGGCAACAAAACTCTTGAGTTTCCTGCAGAAGATCTTTTGGTTCAACGTATTGATAATGTGTTGCTTACATTGTACTTGTTGTTTAGCGAAGGCTACCATTCAGAAAACAAGGAGGAAGTCATTCGCGAAGACCTTTGCTTTGAAGCCATGCAACTCACAGAACAATTGTTGCTGCATCAAAAGACCAACCTCCCACAAGTGCATGCGCTCTATGCGCTAATGTGTTTTCAGGCGTCCAGACTAAAAGCGCGCAAAAGCGAAGAGGGCACATTGATTTTATATCAGGATCAGGATGTAGAATTATGGGATCAATATTTGATTGCCAAAGGCGTCAGCCACCTCCACATAGCCAGCCAGGGCAAGCTATTGAGTAAGTATCACCTGGAAGCTAGTATCGCATACTGGTATACTGTGGCCGGAGAGCGAGTGGAAAAATGGGAAAACATACTTTTATTGTACAACAAACTACTCGTGATGCAGTACAGTCCTTTGACTGCCCTCCAAAGGACATTTGCATTGTCAAAGGTTCATGGAGTACGTAAAGCCATTGTTGAAGCAGAAAAACTCGACCTCAGTGACAATCAATTCTATCATGCCCTTCTTGGTTATTTATACGAAACAGTGGATCCAGCTATGGCTGAAAAAAATTATATCAGAGCACGAAACCTGGCAAAAACACAAAAAGAAAAATCGGTATTGCAGATTCACATCGATAGATTGAATAACTTGCATTGACAAAATGCCAACGCCATGTCCATTATCGACATCATAGGTTTTGCAGGAGTGGTATGTTTACTTGGAGCATACTTCTTGAATGCAATCGGTAAAATAACATCAGATAGCCTGAGCTATATTTTACTCAACTTGTTCGGGGCAGCACTTGCAACTGCTTCATCAGTGATGATGGTCTATTATCCATTCATCATTTTAGAAGCCATATGGACGCTTGTTTCCTTATACTCGCTCATCAATTTTCTGAAAGCAAGAGAAAGCGTAAATAAAGTATGATCTTTAGTATCTTAAGTTGTTGTAAGGGTTCCTTCTATTGTCCAGAGCCTCCTTCATGAACTTTTTCTTATCCTCAACATACTTGTCCAAAGCAATTTCCTTTCCTTTCAATTTTTTGGGAAGTTCAACTTTAGATCCTTCAACATTGAGTTTCACGGAGGTGGCTTCAATAACAACATCATCTTCATTGAATGTGAGCATCAAAATCATACCGGGAAGTCCGCCAAAACCTTCTGGCCCGCCACCCAGGGGGATCAAATCCGTATACCACGCTGTGACGGGTGTTCCATAAATGGGATGTTCAGCAATGGCCTTCATGCATATATACCCCTGAATGTCTCTCAGCTCATTCTGTATTTTCCATTTTATCCTGGGAATATCACCTGTCAGTAAATAGTCCTTATCTCCAAGAGGTAATTTATCAGTAAGGGTCTTTTCTTTGTAATCTCTGTAAAACATCACCTCTTCCTGTCGCCAGGAATACCCATAGTTCTGTTCTTCTTCCATCTGGGTATAAATGCTTTTGTTATCTCCAAATTTCAGCAGATATTTTTCAGCCCAATTTCCTTGGTCCTTGCCCCAGACAGCCATTTCTCTTTCTATTTGTTCTTTGGTTAGAAAGGGTAGCTTGGTGTAAATGTTGACCCAAAACTGCTTTCTTTCAAAAATGATTTCACCGCTGGTATTCTGAGCGAAAACTTGCCCGCTGATGATTATAATGAAAAGAACGGACAGCGCTTTTATTGTTTGATTCATATGAATTTGTTTTTGATAAGATTTGTTTCCGGATAATTTTTAGTTCCTGTTGATTCCGGAATTCAAACCTTTAAGATTATAACTGAACATGACCATAAAATACCTCGCAAGTGTTTGAGTTTCATTTTCAGAAACGATGTTATTGCCTGCAAATAGGTTGTAATTGGTGTTCTTATTCAGAATGTCGTAGGCTGCAAGTCTGATTTCTGCCTTGTTTCCTGGAAGGAATTGTTTATAGATACTTGCATTGATGATGGGAATGCTGTTGTTTTGTCCCGTCCTGTCATTTCTATAAAAGGCATGCGCATAATTGCTGTTGAAGAAAAGTGTTTTCACTATTTGAAAATTGAGCGTGGCGCTGTAATTCTGTGTGATGATTTTTTGATTCTGTGCACTGCTGATGTCATATTTAGTATTAGACACTCTGATGCCACCATTCAAATACATGAAGAAATTCTGACTGGGTGTGATATTGACATTTAGTCCAGGATTTACACTAAAAGTTTTGGTAAAATTCTCAACAGAATTGACCAATCGGTAAGATGCACTTTGATTTACGTAAAGTCTTGCAGAAGAAGTTACTTTATTCTTGACAATTGGAAAGCCTACATTACCTGAAATACTCACCCCGGTCCTTGTTTTGTAATTAATGGGTATTGTAGTGGTGACAAAGTTTTCAGATACTTCCTCAGCCTGAGTGACTGCGTTTTGTCTGAGTTGGTAATCTCCCCAAAGTGAAACTCTCAATCCCGACAGCGGCTTACTCAACCAGATATTTCCTGAAACTGAATTGGTAGTCTCAGGTTCAAGATTGGGGTTTCCTACCCTGATGTACAATGGATTCGCATTGTTGACAATCGGTATCAATTGGCTGATCTGAGGAGGAGTGACACTTCTTGAGAAGTTAACACCGACACTACCGTTCCGCGATATCTGATAATTAACATTACCCACCAGTGAAGGAAGTTTGAAGGTAGTATCCACAGCTACTTTTTGGTTGACGATATTAAAATCACCGAACAAATCAGTAAACTGATATCCATACCCCGCAGCGATATTCAGACCTTCGCTTGAATACCTGAGGCTTGCACCACTGAAATTGGTCATCACCCTTGTGTCATAATTTCTAGTGAGCTGTTCATTGACGCTTCTTTCATTTTCAAAAATATCCTCTACAAGCACATCTCCTGTTTGTGAAGTATAGTCTAAATTATGAAAGACACTGAAAAAATACTTTTTACCAAGCGGTTCGTTGTACATCAAATTGGCCATGATTTGTTTTTTTCTGGCGTCATTGTCAAAACTTTGGTTGAGGTAGGTGTCATCGGTGTTTTCAAAATCAATCTGAGACAAGTTGCCTGTGTTTTCAGCCAGGGTTGATGCAGCATAGGAAGAATTGATGCCCAGGAATCTGCTCTTTTTCCTGAAGGTCTTATTGTAAACGATACTGCCTCTTCCAAGCATACCATCGTTGTTTCTGTCACTGGAAATGGAAGAAGAAGAAATGAGTTCATCCCCATTTCTGAAAGCCAAACCCAGTCGGTTGTTGTTGTTTTGTGAGGCTAACATTCCAAAATCCGCATTGACTTTGATGGTATTAAAACTGTCTATCTCGCCCGTAAAAGCTGCTTCAATCCGATGGACATTACCGGTATTGATATTGTTTGATGTCGTGGTGTCAAAGTTTGTAATATTTCCGGGGAGAAACCTGTTGACCGAACTGAATGAATTCATTTCATTTCCCCTGTGATTAAACAAATACCTTGCACCCAGTTTTATTTTTTCGCGATCATAATTGTAGTTGGCTCCTCCGGTCGCATTCTTTGGCAAACCACCTGAGCCCGATGAGTTGAACAATTCTGAAATTTTTCCTTCCAGATTTAAATCATTTTCATCAGAAAAATAAATGATTCTCATGCCCCCAAGGGAATTAAATCCATACTTAAGGGACTCGAAATCGCTGTAGGCCTGATTCCCGAAAAAGTCTTCCCTGTCGTCCCAGCCTAAGCCATTTCGACCGGTGTTGTTGCCCACACCAATCACGCTGAATTGATGTTCAGGTGTAAATTTATTGAACGAGAACTTACCCTCAAAGCGGTCGATGTTACCTCCTCCGACGGTCCCCTTACCAAAGACTATGTTTTTGAAATCATCCTTCAGTACCACATTCATTTCTTTTTCATTGGTGGGTGTGGTATTGCCGGTTGCGACTTGGTCATCGGTTTTTTTATCATAAACCTGTACAGATGAGACGCCTTGGGCCGGAAGATTTTTGGTAGCCACAGTCGGGTTGTTGCCAAAAAAGCTCTTTCCTTCTACCTTCACCGAAGTGACGTCTTTCCCATCCATCTTGATGCCGCCGCCTTGTTCTACTTCCATACCTGGTAGCCTCCTGATCAAGTCTTCAAGTGTACTGTTCTCCGGTACTTTAAACTGCGTAATATCAAACTCGAGCGTGTCACCCCTCATCTTGAGCGGAGCCCTGGCAGCTTTGACAACCACCTCCATCAATTCTACAGAAATTTCATTCAAAACAACCCTTCCGAGATCAATGTCTTTTTTGTCTGCAACAAAAGGAATGCTTTGTGGGATGTAGCCAACATAAGTGACTTTGACAATATAATTGCCATAGGGTATTTTGGTAAACGCAAAGCTTCCATCCAGCTCAGATTGTGTAAATTCGATCATGGTAGAATCCTCTTCCAGCAAAAGCACGGTAGCATTGATAAGGCTGTTGTTGAGGCTATCGGTCACCAGACCTGAAATTTTGGAGGATTGTGCGTGAAGAAAAACAGAAAATAGAGCGGCGAATAATAAGGATAGGGTAATTTTTCTTGTCATCAATTGGATTTCTAGTGCAAAGGGAATAGTGTACTATTATAAAGACGAATAAGTATAGTTTTTTGGTGCGCTGAAATACATATTTTTTTAAAAATATATAAATAAGGTATTATTCAGGAGGATTTATTGAGCTATAAAGGGTCGATGATATGGAAGTAGGTTGATACAGGATTAAAAACGCGAGGAGATTTTTATGGTTAAAAATGGTGTGGCGTAGGGCTTCAAAAGCCTTACAAGCGTTTTTAAACGTTTCTAAACGTTTAGAAACGTTTAAAATGGATTAGATTTCTTATTATATTGATAATCAAATAAATACGCAATAATTGGCCTGGGCCTGTCAGAAAGCTGTCTGACAGGTGTCTGACAGCTTTCTGACACGATTGACCAGCATTCCTCCTCAAACTAACCCTCCATCCAAAATTCATCACCACTTGCCCATTCTTCTTCTTATGGTTATTTTGCAGTCCCAATCAAAGAAACATGAAAAAACTATCTCTCATCTGCACTGTGGTTTGCAGTCTGACTTTTGTCCGTATGCTACAGGCCCAGAACTTCAGTCACGCCGATACATTAAGGGGTTCTATCACCCCTGAACGCATCTGGTGGGATCTGGTACACTATGATCTGCACATCAAAGTCGACATTGAGAAGAAGTATTTTACCGGCAGGAATACCATCACATACCATGCCCTTGAATCTGCATCAGTCATGCAGATAGACCTTCAGGAGCCTATGAAAATAACTGCTGTTGAGCAAGAAGGCAAACAAATCCCTTTCACAAAAGAAGGCAATGTCTGGTGGATAAAATTCAATAAAAAAGTACCGAAAGGGGATGTGCACAAATTGACGGTGCATTTTGAAGGGCAACCTCAGGAAAGCAAACGTCCGCCATGGGATGGAGGGGTCACCTGGAAAAAGGACAGCAATGGGCTGGATTTTATTACCACCACCTGTCAGGGAGATGGTGCCAGTCTGTGGTGGCCATGCAAAGACCACATGTATGATGAAGCCGACAGTATGGACATCACCATCAATGTGCCAAAACCATTGATGGATGTATCCAATGGTCGCCTTAAGTCAACGACAGATCATGGTGACGGTACTCAGTCCTTCCACTGGCAGGTGACCAATCCCATCAACAATTACGGAGTGAATATCAATATTGGAGATTATGTTCACTTTGGTGAAAAATACAAAGGGGAAAAGGGTATGCTGGACTGCGATTATTATGTTCTGAGGGAAAACCTTAAAAAGGCAAAAACACACTTTCGGGAAGTGCCCCGGATGCTGGAAGCTTTTGAGCATTGGTTTGGCCCATATCCATTTTATGAAGACAGTTATAAGCTGGTAGAAGTGCCATATTTTGGCATGGAGCACCAAAGCAGCGTGACCTATGGCAATGGCTATCGCAATGGATACAACAGGAATGACGTCAGTGGTACCGGCTGGGGATACAACTTTGATTTTATCATTGTACACGAGTCCGGACATGAGTGGTTTGCCAATAACATCACGTACAAAGACATTGCCGACATGTGGGTCCATGAAGGATTTACCGCTTATTCAGAAAACCTTTTTCTCGATTACTTTTACGGAAAGGATGCCTCGGCAGAATATGTAATTGGTACGAGAAAAAACATCAGAAATGACAAGCCCATCATAGGACCGTATGATGTAAATGTTTCAGGTTCAGGAGATATGTATTACAAAGGGTCCAACGTCCTGCATACATTACGTGCCTGGATAGATAATGATGAAAAATGGCGGCAGATACTCAGAGGACTCAATTCCACTTTTTACCACCAAACCGTGACTACTGCTCAGATCGAACAGTTTTTGGCAGAACAATCAGGACTGAACCTTCAGGCATTTTTTAATCAGTATTTAAGAGATATCAGGATACCGAAATTGGAGTATAGGGTAGTTGGTACTCAATTTTCCTATCGGTGGAACAATGTTGTTACCGGATTTGCTATGCCTGTTCTGGTTCAAATCAATGGAAGCAAGAGGAAGTTGACCCCAACATCAAACTGGCAGAATTTTGAAATCAAAGACAGCATTTCCACTTTTGCAGTAGATAAAAATTATTACGTTGAAAGCATTAAGCTTGGAGAATAATTCATCGCCAGATTGAAGGAGGAGCTTAAACTGTAATTACTGCGCTGATTGAGAATGAGCATATTTTGTCATTGAATGGAAGAGTATAACTTATTATCATCTGGTGAATAAAAGGTGTGCATTTTCAACCCTCATTTTTTTCATTCCTCCCAAACCGAGGTTGAAAAGTCATTTTAGTCAAAGTTTAATTAAGGCTGCTGAATACTAAAAACAAAGACCGACCTTTGCTGTTATCTAGTGGCTAAAACAAAAAAAGTATTATGGAATTTGGTATTGGGTCTTTTGCTGACCTCACTTATGACAAGGACAAAAGACAATTTCAATCACCGGGCGAACGCCTGAATGAGTTGGTTGAACAAGTAAAACTGGCAGACCAGTTAGGCATTGACGCCTTTGTATTGGGAGAACACCACAGACAAGATTACGCAGTTTCAACACCAGAAATCGTCCTATCAGCCCTATCTCAGGTGACCAAAAACATCAAGCTCGCCAGCGGTGTGACCGTACTAAGTTCGTCAGATCCGGTAAAAGTTTATCAGGATTTTGCCACTTTGGACTTGCTTTCAGGTCAGAGGGCAGAGATCGTGGCAGGAAGAGGCAGTTTCATAGAGTCCTTTCCTTTGTTTGGTTATGATTTGAAAGATTACAATAAATTGTTTGAAGAAAAACTTGAACTGCTCCTCGTGCTGAACAAGGAAGAAGTTGTGAATTGGGAAGGACGTTTCAGGCCCTCACTACACCAACAAGTAGTATATCCCAGACCGGGAAGAGCTTTGCCCATCTGGATTGCGGTAGGAGGAACACCTGAATCAGTAGAAAGGGCCGGCAGACTCGGATTACCCATCATATTTGCCATCATCGGGGGAATGCCCAAACAGTTCAAACCACTTGTTGAATACTACAAACAAGTGTATCAGCATTATGGCCATGACCTTGCGAAAATGCAAATTGGCGTGCACGCACATAGTTTTATCAGTGATTCGGCTGACGAACTCATCGACAAATATTTTCCTTATTACGCCTCAACCATGGACAGGATTGGCAGGGAAAGAGGTTGGTCTCCATACACAGTCAATCAATTCAAAGGAGGACTAAGCGAGGACGGTGCTTTGTTCATGGGTTCACCGGAGATGGTCGCAGAAAAAATGGTGAGTACAATCCGAATGTTTGGGCTCACCAGGTTTGTGGCACACATAGACGTGGGTGGTCCAAGTCATGCAGATTTGATGAAGTCTATAGAATTATATGGAGACAAAGTACTTCCTTTGGTCAAAAAAGAATTAGGAGAAGGGTAATTTGTAAATTCGTCCAATAAATATTGGATGATGCATTTCAAAATATCTGTTGATACCATATTCAATTGTTCTTTGGAGCGTGCTTTCAAAACTCCGATGCTTTGTGATGTCACCAAAGTGCACACAGGTTATGGATTGATGCCCGCAATAATCGCAGTAGCTGACGATCAAAATTGGGGCCAGCCAGGGAGCAGTAAACGCGTTTTTGCATCTAAATCACTTACATTTCCGGGTGGGGAAGTATCAACAGATACAGTACATGAACGCATTGAGAACAAGTATTGGAAGATAGAAGTAGATGATTTTAAATCCTGGATGCTGGGATTCTACAGCTTTGTTGGAGAATGGAGTACAAAAGAGATTGAACCAGAAGTCATTAAAGTCAATTACACGTACACCTTGTATTCAAATGGCTTACTGTTATACCCATTACAATATCTTTTTGCACAATTGTTTTGGAAAAAGTATATGAAACATGCTATGGAGAATATCAGGAAAATGGCGTATGAAAAAGAGCAGTATATGTATCCATAAATAGAATTAAAATAATGAACAAAGTAGATTTAAAGGCAATTAAAAAGATTTGATATTTAAAATTGGTTTAAATATTTCATTGATCATTCATTTGAGGATATTTTAGTTTTTGATTTTCAGTCAATAAATTACGTATATATTTAATTTTATATATGTCGTTTTTCTTTTCTATCTACCCTAATAAATGAAAATCATTTATTTCATGTTGATTTTCCTCTGAAGGAATATTGAGAATTAAGTCTACCAGACTAAACAAAGTATAATCCAGTTCTGCATTAATAAAATGTATGGTAGATGTTTCGGTGCTTTTTGAAACAATGATTCTTTTTCTTCTCAAGATTTGAAGGTGTTGAGAAATAGTATTCCTTGATAATGGTATACCTCTTACCAGTTTATCAAAACTAATTCCATCTTTTTGGTTTTCTAATATCCTTCTAAGAATTCTTATCCTAGCCGGATGGCTTAACAATTTACATTGTAGAGCAAAATGGTACTCATTTTTTGGGAATACGTGGGCCTTGGAAAATGCCATTTTTTTAAATTTTTCATAGTTAATAATGGTCTAAATTATGAAAATCTAAAATGGCGACCAATAAAATATTTAAAAATTTTTGAGGGATGATTTAATTGGTACAAAGCCTTTAAAAAGGTGCAGTATATATAACATATACGTCACGGTGTCCCGGAGCTATCATGTGTAGTAAATGTGACATATACGTCAGGGTGTCTCAAAGCTATCATGTGTAGTAAATGTGACATATACGTCACGGTGTCTCAAAGCTATCATGTGTAGTAAATGTGACATATACGTCAGGGTGTCTCAAAGCTATCATGTGTAGTAGATGTGACATATACGTCATGGCAGCCCAGAGCTATCAAGTGTAGTAAATGTGACATATACGTCACGATGCCTCAGAGCTATCAGGTGTAGTAAATGTGACATATACGTCATGGTAGGATCAACGGAGAAAGTGTAGTAAATGTGACATATACGTCACGATGACCCAGAGCTATCAGGTGCAGTAAATGTGACATATACGTCACGATGTACCAGAGCTAGCAAGTGTAGTAAGTGTGACATATACGTCACGGTGTCTCAAAGCAATCAGGTGCAGTAAATGTGACATATACGTCACGATGTCCCAAAGCTATCAAATGTAGTAAATGCGACATATACGTCACGGTGTTCCAGAGCTACCAGGTGTAGTAAATGTGACATATACGTCATGGTGTCCAAGAGCTAACAGGTGCAATAAATGTGACATGTACGTCACGGTGTCTCAAAGCTATCATGTGTAGTAAATGTGACATACACGTCACGGTGTCTCAAAGGTATCATGTGTAGTAGATGTGACATATACGTCATTGCGGCCCAGAGCTATCATGTGTAGTAAATGTTACATATACGTCACAGTGAGAGCAAACATTAATAACTAGTACTTTTCATATATTCATTAACTTAAGTGACACATAATCAAATCATTAGTAGTATTCAATTAGACACTTATTACTCCCATACCATAATTTGGTTCTCAAAATTAATGCCCTCAGTCACACTTCATGATATACAATACGCATGATTCCTCCCATTGATAACCACAGAATCCTTACTTTGGCCTTTCAAAAATTTCAATACCGTTCATGAAGCTCCACGAAGTAAAAGTATACCCATCAAAAGCAGGATTGCCAAAAGAAGATCAGTTGGCTTACAAACTGGCTAAAATGGTCACAGACGATGTTGCCATCAGTCCCGAGGTAGAAGATATGGTCATCAACCGCATCATTGACAATGCATCCGTCGCCATTGCCTCAGTCAACAGGACTCCGGTCATCAATGCCCGCGCTCAGGCAACATCCCACCCACGCTCAAATAGAGGAGCAAATATTTTTGGAATGCCTTCCGACTTTCTGGTACACGCTGAATGGGCAGCCTGGGCCAATTGTGTGGCGGTAAGAGAACTGGATTACCATGACACTTTTCTGGCAGCAGATTATTCTCACCCTGCAGACAGTATTCCGGCTGTTCTTGCGGTGGCTCAGCAAATGGGTAAAAACGGTAAAGACTTATTGCGGGGTATCGTTGCAGCTTATGAGGTGCATGTAAATCTGGTCAAAGCCATTTGCCTCCACGAACATAAAATCGATCACGTGGCACACCTGTGCCCTGCCCAGGCAGCTGGAGTTTGTGCATTATTGGGTCTGGATACTGAAACCACCTACCAGGCCATTCAGCAAGCCTTACACGTAAGTATTTCAACCAGACAATCCCGAAAAGGGGAAATCTCAAGCTGGAAAGCTTATGTGCCGGCGCACGGGGCGAAACTGGCCATTGAAGCAGTAGATCGCGCCATGCGGGGAGAAAAAAGCCCTTCACCCATTTATGAGGGAGAGGACTCTGTAATCGCATGGATCCTTGATGGGCCCAAGGCATCATACCAAATTCCACTGCCTGAATCCGACGAAGAAAAAAGAGCCATCCTCGAAACTTATACCAAAGAACATTCCGCTGAATACCAGTCCCAGGCATTGATCGACCTGGCCTTCAGAATGCGCGGGCAGATTGCAGATTTCTCCAAAATCAAGTCTATCCTTATCGAAACTTCACACCACACCCATTACGTCATAGGTACAGGATCCAATGACCCTCAGAAGATGGACCCCAACGCTTCCCGCGAGACTCTCGACCATAGCATCATGTACATTTTTGCAGTTGCCCTCGAAGATGGATTTTGGCACCATGAATTGTCCTATGCACCCGAACGTGCCAATCGTCCGGAGACGGTCGAACTCTGGCATAAAGTCTCAACGGTAGAGAAAGAAAAATGGACCCAATTGTACCACGACAGGGATCCGGATAAAAAGGCATTTGGGGGTAGGGTAGTCATCACCATGTCCGATGGAACGATCATTGAAGATGAACTCGAACGGGCCAACGCCCATCCTGCCGGGGCCATTCCTTTTGTCAGGGCAAATTATATCAAAAAATTTGATACCTTGACTTCGCCAATCATCGCTTCACAGGAAAGGGATCGTTTTCTGGACTTGGTAGGCAGACTCAGCAGCCTTACTCCTTCAGAAGTGTTGGCGTTGAATGTCGAAGTCCCTCAAAATTATCTGATGGCAGGAATACAAAAAGGTTTATTCGAATGATAACCAGCACCAAATCACCGGCTGACAAACGCAAAGCGTTGAAGGAAGGCCTCAATTCGGGGAAACTACTGCGTTTTCCCGGTGCCATCAATGCCCTGGTAGCCATGATGATCGAGCAAATAGGATTTGAAGGTGTATACATTTCCGGGGCTGTAATGGCCAACTCACTGGGACTTCCGGACATAGGTTTTACCACATTAACAGAGGTTTGTCAATTTGCCGGTCCCATCGCCAAGGTGACCAACTTGCCTTCAATTGTGGACATTGATACAGGTTTTGGAGAGACCATGAATGTTGCCCGCACCATACGCGAACTTGAAATTCTTGGATTGTCAGGCTGTCACCTGGAAGACCAGGTCAATCCCAAGCGTTGTGGACACCTCGACAACAAAAGCATAGTTTCAATAGACGACATGGTCAAAAAAATAAAGGCAGCTTCAAAGGCAAAAACCGATGCGAACTTCATTGTCATGGCCCGCACAGATGCCAGGGCTTCAGAAGGTTTGGAGAAGACCATAGACCGCATCAAAGCTTATGTCGATGCAGGTGCCGATATGATTTTTCCTGAGGCTATGTACGACGAAAAGGATTTTGAAAGGGTCAGGGAAATTTGTTCAGTACCCTTGCTCGCAAATATGACAGAATTTGGCAAAAGCAAGTTGCTCACTACCACGCAGCTGGAAAACCTGGGCATCAATATGGTCATATATCCGGTTACGACACAAAGGCTGGCGATGAAGGCCATCAGCGATGGACTACAATCCATCTACACCGAAGGAAGTCAGGAACAAATCCTGGACCAGATGCAAACCAGGAAAAGACTTTATGAAGTCCTGGGTTATGAGGACTACGGGACCTTTGATGAAGATGTTTTTAATTTTAAAGTGGAAGAGTAGTTGATCTAGTGGTTTTTAGAATTAGAATCTGAGATGACTAGCATTGGAATGAAATTATTGTATGTTTTAAAATATTTTGAGGATGCAAAATTGAATTTGAGAGTTGAGTATTTTAAAACCTATCAATATCCAGAATTACACGCTTTGATGATAACATGAAATTTGGACCCTGACTGAGCTTGAAAACCGGGCCGTAATACAACAGATTGGCCAGATCTGAAAATGGAGGTGCTGCCTGCTCCGTAAATCAACGGTGAACCCGAGGTGTAAATGCTGGCATCAGCCCTGGCCACCAAAAGTTGCCCATTTCCCAATCCAGAACCTTCATTTAAATTAGCAGGACAATTGTCCTGTGCTGAGCTCGCGAATACAACATCGCCAGCGGAAATATAGGATTTCATCATGCCTATACCTTTAATCACCGGGATCAGCATTTCACCCAGGGGAGTTTGTGATCCATCACTGCTCCTTGCATTAAGAAAACCACCAATGGTGTCAAAAGGCACAGAAACGTCAAATGGCCGTGAGACTTCAAAATGCACATGGTCCTCAGTTGAACATCCCACGGTACCCTCCGTACCAATTGGTGTGCCGGCTGTGATCCATTGGTTCAATACAATGCCTGCACCCGAAACACTTTGGAAATCCATGTGGGTGTAATTGCTCCACTCACCATTTGGATGTTCAATGATGACAAAGTTATTGTACTCCCAGCAACAATTTCCTGATCCGTTGTGGCATGTGGTATCAAAACTCTCCTGGATCCAACGCACCCATCCATCAGCTGCAGCAACAACTGTAGGATTCGAGGCGGGTGTGAGCAAATCGTATTTTCCCCTTGGACTGTGTGTATACACATCACTGAATACATGTATTTCAGTGAGATCAGCATAAGGAAGCTGATATAGTCCTGAGGAAAACTCATAATGTTGAGCAGTTACCTGAAAAGTCATGCAGCAAGATGTGATAAAGATGCACATGCACAAGAAGGTTTTGTTCATGCTTGTTTTTCAGCCAAAATACGGTATCATTTCGCTATGAAACTATAGCGAATTTGGGTGAGAATTCTGTTAAAATTCAGGTAACTATTCAGATATTCGCTTTTGAATCAAAAATTCAGGGCATTTTAAGTCAGACGAGACATATTTTTGAAGAAATAGTCCCTACACAGTGTCGGGACTATTGCCGAAAAAATTGTCGAAGTATCACTTAAAATGAACCATTTTTGATCAAAATGGATATAGCTGAACAGTTACTTTCATTCTTTATTCGTAGGTTCGGACTTTTAAATTAGAAACTGTATCATCCACTTTTTGATCAATTGAAAAGTGCATTTTGAAAGCAAAAAAAAGCTCAAAACTTTGCGGATCATACAAGAAGTAGCATCGTAAAAATGGGTACACCAACCGAAGTTAAGATAGAAGCATCCTGGAAAAAACTATTGGAAGACGAATTCCAATCAGCATATTTTGCCAATATCAAAAAAGAGTTGGTAAAACTTAAGGAACAGGGCGAAACCATATATCCTCCGGGCCCTCAAATCTTCAAAACATTTGACCTCACACCTGTTAACCACCTGAAAGTTGTCATTTTGGGCCAAGATCCTTACCACAATCCAGGAGAGGCCATGGGCATGAGTTTCTCTGTGCCCAGAGGTATAATAATCCCCCCCTCTCTGCTCAATATTTTCAAGGAACTTCAAAAAGACATGGGCATTGATGTCCCTGGACATGGAGATCTGAGCTATTGGGGAGAACAAGGGGTGTTGATGCTAAATGCTATATTGACCGTAAGTAAAAACAAGCCGGCCTCGCATAGAAATATAGGATGGCAGACATTTACGGATGCGGTCATCAGCAGCATATCAAATCATCTGGATGGAATAGTTTTCATGCTTTGGGGCAATTTTGCCAAAAACAAAGCTGCATTGATAGACGAGTCAAAACATTTGGTATTGACAGCAGCCCACCCTTCCCCATTGGCAGGAGGGGCTTTTTTTGGTTGTCAACACTTCAGCAAAGCCAATGCATATCTAACCGAAAAAGGTAAAAAACCTATTGACTGGCAGATACCAATTTTATAAACATCAATCATTATGAGAAAAAATTACCGGTTTACAGCTTTACTTGGAGCCCTTGGTGTCATCCTTGGCGCGCTTGGTTCCCACTGGATAAAATCTAAGGTGAGTCCTGAGCTCCTGGAAGCATATAAAACGGGCGTGCTTTACCACATGATCCACGTGATGGCCATGTTCATCGCCCTCATTCTTGGCGACATCAATAAGCTCAACAAGCCCGTAGCCGCAGCCAGATTTTTTGCACTGGGCATCATTTTGTTTTCTGGTTCCCTTTACATTATGGCTTTTGCCCAGGCGTTTGGCAGCAGTGCAAAATTTATTGGTCCGGTGACACCAATGGGAGGTGTAGCCTTCATCGTCGGCTGGATTTATTTGTTTTTAAATCTAAAGAGCAAGGATTCGATCTAGTCGATAGCAATGAATTTCAAACTGCGTCGGAAATTGTCTTTTCTGATGTTTGCGATATATACTCCGGCTTTCAATTCCGGCAGGGATTTTCTGATCATGGGTGCAGACACATCTTTAAATTGGTGTACCAGCCTACCCTGCATGTCGAAGATATCGATCTGGATATCACGGCCTGCCTGCCCGAAATCGCGAAGCTCCATTACGGATTGCTGGACCGAGATTTCATATTGGTAGGTCTCTCTTCCGACGTTTTGCGAGCGGTGACTTACAGTTATTGGCATAGCGCCCGCATCACTGATCCAGATGTTTTCAAAATTAGAGGACAAGTCCGCACTGCCCTCAAATTGTTCCAATGTAAAAAGCGATTGACCTTGACGCAAGAGCATCGGGCTTTCTCCGTAAAACATCAAAGAAAGTTTTCCCTGATCCGACAAGTGGTAATATGTGTATGGAGCAATGCTTTCATTGATCCTGACATCCGTCAAATTGCGGATACCACTAAGTTCAAATTGAAATCCTTCAGTAAGTACAGATTGTTTGAGCAAAAGCTGTCCGTCTTTATCCAACTCCAGCTGAATGGCTTCAGGCAATGACCTGTTTTTTGTGCTATTGTCGGTGAGTGTCTGACCGATCAGTGAGACATCACCCATTCTGAAACCGACGATGTCAAGTATATTGTTTTCGCCCTCCTTCAATTTATCAGTATAAATCTTGCCGTCGGGCCTGACAGGTTTCTTCGGATCTGCAAAAACGTGGTCCTTAGCTACAAACGACCACCATGGCAAACCTCCGCTGAATTGAGTGGACTGGCCCAGGACAAACTTCCTGATCTCCACCAAATCTCTTACATCGATTCTGCCTGAATTGTCCACGTCAGCTGATAAGATTTGTAATGGATCCTGAAACTTGCTGATCACCAAAATGTGTTTTTGTATGAGCAAAATATCCACCACATTGATGCCTTTGACTTCACTCTCCATTTTATCTGGTTGGACCATGTAAGTGAGATTCCCCAATAAGTCAGGAATTTCAAATGATGAAGAAGAAACCTTAACATCACTCAGTGTCCCATCCGGCATTTTTTTGATGTGCAGTGTGACATCGTTGAGGTCTCTTCCCAGATTGGTGGTTAATTTTCCGGAGAGTGTGGCTCCCAGATTTTTATCACCACAACGGTCAGAATTGTCCTGAACCAGCAGATTGGTCAAGCAATAGTCTTGATTGCCATCTTCATCTGTAACGTATAGTTTTACCGGGATCAATACAGATCTCCCATCCGGGATGTCTGCACAGGTTACCGTGATGAATGTGTCTCTGACACTGGGAGACAAGCTCAGTTTCAATTTGCTGGAAGGGGTACAATTGTCATAACTGCCCCTGTCGAAGTCTCTCGCCCAGACTGTAATCTGACCAGTAGTCGGCATGATTACCGTTCCCAATTGTTCGACACAATAAGGAGTAGGAGCTTTACAGTCTTTGGCATAAACGACATAGGAACAAGTGGCCTTGTTGCCGCATTGGTCTCTTACTTCAACTGTGATCTTATGTCTGCCTTTGGGCATCATAAAATTGATGAGGTCACCGGTGCCATTGATGTTGGTACTACCGTCGTTGTTGAGGTCTATTTTCCAAAACCACTGGAGCAATTCTGCTGATGTACAGTTGTCTGTTCCTGTCAGTTTTCGCTCGTACAAAATGGAGCCGCATGTATCACTGTACATGCATATCGTTGTATCCTTGCATGGGCTGGTGATGATGGGTGGTTCAGGGTTGTATAACTTGATGATCTGGTCATATTTCCAGATACCTTTTTTATCATTGAGTCCATCGTATTGGCACCAGTCTATGACCGTCCATTGTCTGATGATTTTATAGCACGCCCCATCGAACTGATCGAAGACCGCGTCTTCAAATCTGATTCCCGGAGTTGCACATCCACTATCGTAGAATGTAGGCTTGCCAGTCAGGAGAGAGTCTACTTCGTCAACTGTACACAGATCGAGAATGGTATCTCTTGGCCATATGATGTCTTCGTAGTCAAATGGTGATGGATCGACTACTGTGATGACCTGAACACAGGAATCCACATTGCCTGAGGCATCCGTTGCATAAAAGGTCCTCTCAATGGTTCCTGTCCTGCATTTGAGGTTGGATTTATATTTTTCAGTAATGGTGAATGTACAATTGTCTGTAGCGTAGCCATCTTTACCTATGACGCCATTATTGATTTCATCATAAATAACGATATCTTTTACCTGGGCCTGAGATGATCTTACTACACCAAACTCTTCGAGATGTTTGAAATCTATAGGGTAAGTGCATGCTATAGTAATGTCAGAAGGACAAAGCATTTCAGGCGCATACTTATCTTGCACTTTTACTTCCACCATACAGGTATTGGAATTTCCAGCTTTATCCGTTGCACGCAGGGCTACCATGACCGTTGTACCCAATTCTGCACAACAGAAATCTACAAATGGACCAAAAACATTGGCCTTGCCGCCGCAACTATCTGTCATCTTGGCCAGTTCCAGTTTTACAATCTCACAGTTGTCGATAGATCCCTGATCGACAGATTCAGGATACATTCTTGTGGTCGTAAGTTCGTTGAAGTTGGCCACTATTTTTTCTGTACACACTGTAAAAGGAGGCTGATCGTCAATGACTCGGATCCAAATTTTACAAGAATCGCGGTTTCCGCAATCATCAATGGCTGTATAGGTGAGGCTGTATTTTCCCACCGGGAGATCTTTTATAAAATATTTGTTTTGCTGGAAAGTAAGGAAGGCATCTTTTACCTTGTTGAGCGAGTCTTTAAGATTGACTTGATATAAGGCACTACCACATTCGTCAGTTATTTTAGGAACAGGAAGAGCCTGAAGCCCAGAATGACAGTCGTATGCAGTCGTTTTATAAATTGTATCTTTAGGGCAAACCATTACAGGAGGAGTCTTGTCTATGACCTTGATGATCTGGGCATAGTCCTGAGTCTGACTGTTGCACCAGTCTACCAGCAGCCATCTCCTCACCAGTTTATAAGAGTTGCCGCAGATGCCAAACTTGGTGTCTGTGAATGAAAACTCGAGATTGGAACATCCTCTGGCACTGGGATATCCCGAATCATCCGGAGATGGGTGGCCGTTGGCAAGCTTTTTGAAGTTACCTCCGCATATAAAAGCTGGCTTTGTGATATCGTCGTAATTGGGTGGTAGGATGACTGAAGAAAGGGGTTTGGCCTGGACCAGAATGTTTTGCGTACAATAGCTCTTATTGCCGAGCTCATCGACTGCTTCCCACCTTCTGATGATCCTGCTGTTGTAACCTGTGGTAGCACACTGCATGGCCATGTACTCATCGGTATAATAAACAAATGCCTTTCCGCAGTTGTCAGAAAGGGCAAATTCATACTTGTTGTTGCCTTTATATACATATGATGATATGTTGACCAGAGGGAACCCTATGCTATCCGGAAGTATAGAAACATCGCACGGTACAACAGTGTCCCTGCATGCAAGACGCGGGGCTTCCTTGTCCTGGGCTGTGATATATCCCCAGCAACTGTTCGAACCACAAGTGTAAAATACTTTAAATTCCAATTGCTTGTTGAGATACTCTCTGGTGATGATGTTGGATGGCAATTTGTGGCCGTCGTAATACAACTCCACCCTATAATCGGCCAGGTTGCCTTGCGGGTTGGAAATAACCATAGAGGCAGTGATCTCTTGTTGGCAATTGGCTGCAAGAGAGACATTGAGGTTGTTGTTGCAAATCATAGGTGGATCCGATATGAGGGTAAGCCTCATCACATCGTTGACTTGCACCTTTGGTCCCGGACCATCGGGGTCAAATGATACCAATGTCAAATCTGCGTAACCTCGGTTGATGTCCACGGTTCCCGGTATATAAGTAAGGGTCTGTGAGAATATGCCGGTGGCAGCATTTGATGGGAAAAATCGTCCATCTCCATTTGTAAACCAGGTGCCGTCAGTGACTTCGCCTGAAATGTAAGCACCTGTAGAAGCAAGTTGTAAAGAAGCAGCTTTGCAAATGGCCGTATCCCTTCCTGCAAAAACGCTGATCGCCACCTGTCCGTATGCAAATGATGCACACCAGGCCATGACCAGGGTCAAAATGCTCTTATGGAAGGAATAATTCCTCATATTATGGTGATTAATAATTTGTTTTATGTTTAATCAGTGGTTAAAACATATTACAAATTTTTATAATACAATAAATGTGCCAAATTTGAATTTTTTCGATATGATACTTGAATGTGGGTCTTATTTGGTCAGGAAATTATTGAATCAGATAATCATGGTTTAAATTTTATACTTATATGAAGGTTGATATTTGACTGTTCTTATATCTTTATGGCCAAAGCCAAAGAGCCAGTGATTCATTAGATCACTTGCGAATCAAATGAATAAAGAAAGTATTTTATGAGAATGAAAAGTTATGATCTGCTCAGGGAAAAGATTCAAAAAATTGCAGACATCAACGGCACCATGGCGGTACTCGCCTGGGACAAAGAAACCTATCTTCCTGCCAAAGCAAATGGCCTAAGGTCAAGACAGCTGGCAACGCTTTCTTCCATTTCTCACGAAGAATATGTAAGCGAAGAAACAGGTGAGCTGCTTGCAAAGTCATCCCGCCAAAGAGGACTGGACATCAAGGCCAAAAAGAACATCAAGGTACTTACAGAAGATTACCTCAAATCAAAGAAGCTGCCTACAAGTTTTATAGTTGAGCGTTCTATGGCAGAATCGGAGGCGTACCACCAATGGGTTTTGGCCAAAAAAGACAATCGTTTTGAATTGTTTGCACCTGCACTCGACAAGTTGATTGTACTAAAAAGAAAGGAAGCAGAGATGCTCAATGAAGGTAAAGGTTTGTACAATACCCTACTGGACCAGTTTGAGCCAGGATCAACAACGTCATTGCTCGACAAGCTCTTCACGGATGTAAGGAAGAAACTCCTGCCCATCATCCATGAAATCAGTGAAGCGAAGCAAGTAAAATCCGGCTTTTTACAGAAAAAGTACAACAAAGACAAGCAGTATGACTTTGGAATTTATCTGCTCAATGCCATAGGATATGATTTTGATCACGGCAGACAAGACATCAGTCCGCACCCATTCACCATTGGCTTTTCTCCAGCAGACGTACGCATCACCACCCGTATTGACGAAAATGATTTTTCCAATATGACCTGGAGCACCTTACATGAAGCGGGACATGCCCTCTATGAGCAAGGTCTTAATCCGGAAGAATATGGCCTACCTTGCGGTGGCGCTGCCAGTCTTGCCATTCATGAGTCACAGAGCAGGCTTTGGGAAAATCATGTTGGAAGAAGTTTGGATTTCTGGCAAGCCCACTACCCTTCTCTTCAAAAAACATTCAAACCACTTAAGAAGGTAAGCATCATCAATTTTTATAAGGCCATCAATAAGGTAGAACCATCATTCATCAGAACAGAGTCCGATGAACTCCATTACCATATCCATGTACTCATCAGGTATGAAATTGAAAAAGCACTGATTGAGGATGGCCTGGATGCAGAGGGTGCCCGCACATTGTGGAATGAAAAATATCAAAAATACCTGGGCCTGAAAATCAAAAACGATGCTCAGGGAATTCTACAGGATGTACACTGGTCTCACGGATCATTTGGTTATTTTCCTACCTATAGTATGGGCAGTTTTTACGCTGCTCAGTTTTTCGAACAAGCCAATACAGAACTCCCTAAACTCAAGGAACAAATTGCCAAGGGAAATACCTTCGACCTGCTCAAATGGCTAAGAGAAAACATTCACCAGCATGGCAGACTTTATGAAGCTCAACAACTTTGTAAAAAAGTCACCGGCAAGGGACTTTCTCTAGACCCGTTTGTTTCTTATGCAAAGGAGAAGTACAGCGATATATATGGAATAAGTTTTCAAATTTGAGTTCTCAAATTTGAAAATTGAGATTTGAAATTTGAGACCTCAATACATATTCGTGTACTTATGATGCCCACAATTTTCGGCTTTCATCTTTCAATTTTCGAATTTCGCTTTTCAAATTTATCCATAACAATGCATTAACGATAAGATGGCAAAGTCTTAACTAAATTTGATTTTGGGTCCTCGTCATAGTTTGAAATTGATCGAATCATCATCAAAAAAATTATGACCATGAAAAGACTTAGCACAATCTTCGCTCTACTGGTGAGTTTCACCACACTTACATTCGCTCAGGAAGTAGGTATCAGATTGGGTGTCAACGCCAATAACATCAGAATCGACGGGCTCAGCGACCAACTGACCCCAGCTACAGATTTCAAGGCTGGATTTACAGGAGGGGTATTTGCAGATTTGCCTTTACAAAACGGATTTGTATTCCATCCTGAGGCCAACTTTACACAAAAAGGATTCATCACAAAGTACAATACAGATTATAGCATGGGCGTAGTGGATATTCCTATCGGAGCTTCACTTCACACCAATATCAATTATGCTGAGGTTGCGCCATTGATGAAATTTGAGCAAGGCAATGACATGGCTAAGTTTTATGTCATAGCTGGACCATCATTGGGATATGCAACCAATGGTACCATGAGGGCGAGAGCTTCACTCATCCTGGACTTCAATGTTTACACCACGGATATTGACTTGTCCAACGATTTTGTCAACAGATGGGATCTTGCGGGAAATGTCGGTTTTGGAGGTTCAGTTAAAGCAGGAAATGGCAAGATTTTTGCGGATGTTAGGTATCAGCACAGCTTTACCAGTGGCATAACAAATCAACTTTTAGACATTGATTTCAAAAACAGTGGTATCCAGGCTTCTGCTGGTTATGCTTATCAATTCTAAGAGTCAAAATATTGGATATAAAGTAAACACATTGTATCCAAAATGGAAACAGGGCCGTGATTTTATCACGAGCCCTGTCTTTTTTTGTAATAGTGTAGGGGTAAGATGGGGTTACCAGTTGATGTCTTCTTCTTCGCTTTCTGTATTTTCTTCAGCCAGGCTATTTTCCCATTCTTCGGCCTTTTTGGCATAATGGTCGTAGTCATAATCCGGTAGAAGTTCTGTTTTGATGTGGTCTATTGCCTCTCCAAGTTTTTCGTGAAATCTGGTAAAATCCTCCTTGTAGAGGAAAATTTTATGCCTCTCAAAACCATTTCCTTTAAACTTTTTGGTGCTTTCCGTTATGGTGATGTAATAATCTTCACTTTTAGTTTTTCTAACATCGAAAAAATATGTTCTCCTTTTGCCTGCGTTCAGCTTCATTGTACGAACACTGTCAAATCTGCCATCTTCAAAATCCACCTCTTAAAATTTTTCTCTGAAAAAATCAACCCATTCATTATCAGAGCACTAAAGCCAGGAATTGCTCGTCATACAGCTGATAACTGTGACAAAAATAGTCAAAGTTTTAAATTATCAAAATTTCCCTCCATCAGCCATTCAAGCTATTCCCCGACAATGCTATAAATACAGCTTCTCTAAATGTACCGTTGGGCGTAAGGCTGGCATACTTTACTTTACAACTCAAATCTGGTTCGATCCATACGGTCGCAGATTCCTCATCGACCTTTTCTTCAATTGGCTTTTTTATTTTGGGGATTTCTTTCAACTTCTGAAAAACAAATTCCAAAGTTTGTTGGTCAAATCCGGTACCCACCTTGCCTAAATAAACCATTCTTTTACCCTCCCCCTTCATGCCTAAATGGAGCGCTCCAAAATACGGAGCCCTGTCACCTTCACCCCTGGTATACCCAATGATCAATGCCTCTTCCTCATTGTTCACTTTGAGTTTGAGCCAGTCATCAGACCTTTTGCCCGATTGATAGACAGACTTCCTTTTCTTACAAATGATGCCTTCCAGATCCATTTTATCGACTGCATCCCACAAGGATTTTCCTTCCTGGAAAGCCTCACTAAGCCGCAAAATTGCACTTGATTCAGGCAACAATGTTTTGACCCATTCCTTTCTTTTTTCCACAGTTTGATCCATCAGATTGAGCCCATCCATGTACACAATGTCAAAACAATAAAGTGTCGCCCACTTATCTTTTGGGACCTGGCGGACAGATTTTTGGTGCAGCCTGCCGATGGCTTTGGTGAATACAGGCTTGCCATCCTGATCAAGTACTACCAATTCACCATCAATACTGACGCGTTCCGCTTTAATTTTTTTTGCCTCATCGATGACTTCAGGAAACTTGTCGCTGATATCCCGACCTCCCCTGGAAACAAGGATGACTTCATCGCCGTCCTTTCGCAAATTTACCCTGATGCCGTCCCACTTGATTTCGTAAAAATAATCTTCGTCTTTGGGAAGTTTGTCGGAAAGAACGGCAAGCATAGGGTCGAAGTCTGGGATAGAAATGTTTTCCAAACCATCTGTTCTCCTTACCATCCACTGGTCTTCACTGGTCTGAAATAAGTTGAAATCGCCGGCTATTTTTTTTCCTTTCAGCCTGAATTTAATGGCGTTTTCTTTCCTTTCAATCAATGAATACGTTCCTGAATCCATGATCCACATCTTTCCTGCGCCATATTGTTGCTTGGGGATCTCTCCTTCAAAAAACAAATATGGGATGGGGTGATCTTCCGTCTTTACAGCCAGTCTTTTCTCTTCCTTGTTTACCGGGAGGCCTTTGGGAATGGCCCAGGAGAGCAAAATACCCTCCTCCTCCAGCCTGAGGTCGTAATGCAATTTTGTGGCATCGTGTAGCTGTAGTGCAAACCTTTTTACCCCTTTGGATGCCGCAGCGTATGCCATTGGCGATGGTTCATTGGTGATACTGAAGTCTCTTTTTTCCTGATATGTTACGAGTTTTTCCAGGACATCCGGAGATTGATAACTTCTGTCTGTCGGAAGACTTACCGCACTTGAAGCGTAGTTTTCCCACGGATTGCCTTTTGTTTTGAGATAGGATTCCGCATTTTCTATATGAAACTGTTTACTTGATGTCAGTTCAGGGACATCTTCCCAAAAAATGGGCATGGAAACAGAACCACTGGGGTTGCCTCTGGTGCTAAATGCCGCAGCACAAGTCTGGTTTTTATTGTTGCGGAAGATGTCAATCAGGACTTTGCCATCCCGTTTATCCTTGTTGAAGGCGAGTGTGCCTTCTTCGTTGGTTTTAAGAAATTCCGTGACGGTGGAGCGTAAATAATCCATCAAGACATCATGGGTGTAACGGCTTTCTATTGGAACAAAAATGTGCAATCCTTTGCTGCCGCTGGTTTTGACGAAGGTCTTAAAACCCTGATTCTCAAAATGTTTTTTTAATGCTAAGGATAAGTTTTTGACTACCTCAAATGCCTTTTCATCAGGAGGGTCAAGATCAATGATGAAGTGATCAGGATGTTCGGGATTACTGCATTTGATGGTCATGGGGTGTAACTCCAAAGCGGCAAGATTGGCTGCCCAGACCAGATCCGGGAGTTTATTGATCAGCAAATATTCAACCTCTTCCTCTTCACCAATTTTGCAGGAATTGATCCAATCGGGTGTCCAGTCGGGTTTATTTTTTGAATAAAACTTTTTGCCCTTACTCCCATCCGGATATCTGATCAGTGTCATGGGCCTCTCTTCGATAAATGGGAGGATGTAATTTTTCATGGCCATATAATAAGCAATCAACTGAGCTTTTACGTAGGGGCCCTCTTCAAAAAGGACCTTGTCCAGATTGGATAGCGAAAGGGAATATCCCTCTATATTGGTGGTAATTTTATCCTGTTCAGGCATAAACCGAAGGCTAAAAGCTTGTTCGCTAAGTTAAAATTTATTGATTATACATCCATAAATGTATCCTGGTCATTAATAAAACGATGCCTTTGGATAGGAAGTTTTAATTTCTAAAACATGCGGTTATTTTGGGACGGCAGCAATCAGCTTTTTGGTATAAGGATGTTGTGGATGATGGAATACAGATTCTGCATCTCCTGACTCGACTATAACCCCCTTTTCCATAACCATGATCCTGTCGCTGATGTGTTTGATGACAGAAATGTCGTGGGAAATAAATAGGTACGAAAGACCGAATCTCTCCTTGAGGTCCATCAGCAAATTGAGCACCTGGGCCTGCACAGATACGTCAAGGGCAGAAACAGATTCATCACACACGATGAAGTCAGGCTGAAGAGACAATGTTCTGGCAATGTTGATCCTTTGCCTCTGGCCTCCAGAGAACTGGTGTGGATAGCGGTAGTAATGTTCCCGGGCCATACCCACAATTTCAAGCAATTCCATAACTTTTTCCTTTCGTTCTTCATCACTTGAATGCAGTTTATGCACCACCATAGGTTCTTTGATCGCCTCACCAATCCGCATTCTCGGATTCAGGGAACTGTAAGGATCCTGGAAAATGATCTGCATATGTCTCCTCATTTTCCGCATTTTTTCATCACCCAGGCTGAATACATCTATGCCATTGTATACCACTTTTCCGGAGGATGGTGGTATGAGTCTCAAAATGGTCTTCCCCAATGTGGACTTACCGCATCCCGATTCGCCCACCAGACCCAAAGTCTCACCTTTGCGTATGACAAATGAAACGTCATTTACGGCCATGGTTTTTTCCAAAACTGTGCCGAAAAAAGACTTCTTTTTTGGATACCACTTGGTAAGATTTTCGACCGTGAGAATGGCTTCACGATGATCGAGCACATCCATTCTCGAAGCATAATCGTGGTCCGAGATCTTGTATTTTGACCTGAAATCAAAGGCTGCATTTTCTCCGGCGTCTATGAAATCCCTTACAGTCGGTAGCCTTTTGAGTCTGACGTCCAGCGATGGCCTGCAGGCAATCAGTGCTTTGGTATACAGGTGCTCCGGATTGTTGAACACTACTTCTGAGGGACCCTCCTCAACAATATTGCCCTTTTGCATCACCACAATCCTGTTGGCAATTTTTTTGATCACCCCGAGATCGTGGCTGATGAATATGATGGAACAGTCGTCCTCTTTTTTCAATTCCAAAAGCAAATCGAGGATGGACTCCTGAACGGTGACATCGAGGGCTGTGGTGGGTTCATCTGCGATGATGAGGGCCGGTTTATTGGCTACTGCCATGGCTATCATGACCCGCTGGAGTTGACCGCCTGAGAGCTGGTGGACGTAAGATTTGTATATGCGTTCAACTTCGGGCAGCTTCACCTTTCTAAACAGGTCCAAAACCTGCTTTTTGATCTGAGCCTTAGTGAGGTCACTGTGGTGAATTTTGATGATTTCCTCCACCTGGTGGCCGCACTTTTGGCCGGGATTGAGCGAACTCATGGGTTCCTGGAATATCATGGAGATCTTGTTGCCTCTGATTTTCTGAAGCACCTTTTCGTCTTGTTTGGTCAGGTCCATTACATTGCCATGACCTCTGAACAGGATAGAGCCCGACTCAATTTTACAGGACGGGGGCAGCAATTGCATGACAGACAGGCAAGTCAAAGTCTTTCCTGAACCCGACTCACCAACCACGCCAACCACCTCTCCCGGGTAAACATCGAATGAAGCTTTGTTGACGACTCTTCTGTATGAGCCATCTTCCTGTCTGAACTCCAGACTGAGCTGAGAAATGCTCAGCAGTGGTAATGCGTGATCTTCCTTTTGTATTTCATCCATGCCTGACAAAGGTAAATTTTTTTGGAGGATGAGGTAAGGGTAGATGTTAATAAATTAGCGTGGAGGGCATAGGGCATAGGGGCATAGAGGGCATAGAGGCATAGAAGGGGGCATAGGGGACGTTTTTCATTTAGAGGAATAAATGCTTAAGACATTAAAATGATATAAGCATTTGTGGGTCACAATTTTTCAAGGCTGTTCGAGTAATTATAAATCTTTCTGCTGAGAATACTTAGGCTTGATTTGATTTGGTCCTTTTTGGATTCAGAAATCAGGTCCTTCTTGTGGAGCAATATGACGATGTTTGCGGCTTCAAAACATTCACGTCTTGCATACCTTAAAAGTTGTTGTTGTTCTCCTATCCTATTGGTCCCTGTACTTTCTGCTATATTGTTGGAAATAGACATTGCAACACCTCTCGTTTGGTCAGCAAATCTCCAAAACTTACGCTCATCCATTTCGTCAGCGGTTTCCATGATTGACAAGCCAAGATCAATTGCAAATTTCCATATTTCAAGATCTTCAAATCTAAATTTTGTCATGTTTCCGGTGTTTTCATTATATACCAAAATTAATCAATTTTAATGATAATATACCTTGAAATTTTGTCTCCTATTTATTTCAAAGAAACCAATACTGGCAATCCACCTAGCGAAGGACTCATGCAATTCTAACAACCTATGCAACCCATGCAATCCATGCAACCTATACAGCAAAGCAACCTATACACCCCATGCAGGTAAGCAATCCATGCAAGCTTTGCACCCTTTGCCCAAAAAATTCCTAGCTTTGCATCCTTAAAAGATTGGCGAGTGAAAGATATGATCAAGAAGGATAGGCTGTTCCTCATTGCAGGACCTTGTGTGGTGGAAAGTGAAGCCATTGTACAACGCATTGGCAATGAAGTAAAATACATTTGTGACGACCTCGGAATTCCTTACATTCTCAAGGCTTCTTACCGTAAAGCTAACAGGTCTTCGGCAAAGTCATTTACAGGGATTGGTGACGAAAAAGCACTTGAAATACTGGCAAATGCCGGGGCAAAACTTGGAGTGCCTGTCACTACAGATATTCACACCGACGAAGAAGCAGCACTCGCCGCAAAATATGTGGACATACTGCAGATTCCAGCCTTTCTTTGTAGGCAAACGAGTTTGCTGGAAGCAGCAGCTGCAACGGGGAAATATGTCAATATCAAAAAAGGTCAATTCATGTCACCTGGAGCAATGATTCATGCTGTGGAGAAAGTCAGAAGAGCAGGCAATGACAACATTTTTCTGACAGAAAGAGGAACAACATTCGGATACCAGGATCTTGTTGTGGACTACAGAGGCATTCCTGAGATGCAGTCGTTTGGCGTGCCGGTTATCATGGACTGTACCCATTCATTGCAGCAACCCAACCAGGCTGCAGGGGTAACGGGCGGCAGGCCAGATCTCATACCCACAATTGCCAGGGCGGCAGTCGCTGTTGGTGTGGATGGCTTATTTATCGAAACCCACCCAAATCCCAAAGAAGCACTGTCTGATGGTGCCAATATGTTGCCACTTTCCGACTTAGCCGGACTGCTGAAGCAACTGGTAAAAATCAAAAAAGCAATCGTCTGATGAGCGCCATCAGTGAAGTTGAGATAAAAGTTGTGCCATCGAAAGCGTTTGATGCATCCTATATCCATGCTGAAGCTTTACAAAAAGCAGGTTTGAGTGGAAATAAAAATGCTGTTGCCGTGCTGACTAAAAGATCAATAGACGCACGTGGCAAAAACCCGATGTATCTCCTTCGCTTCGAAATTTATACCGATTCCTCCATTCCTGAGCAACATCCGGTGAGTGATCTCTATGCCTCCGTAAAGGATGCAAAAAGAGTGATCGTCATTGGGGCGGGTCCTGCTGGATATTGGGCAGCACTGGAATTGATTGAGCTGGGGTTCAAACCCATTGTATTGGATAGAGGCAAAGATGTACAAGCCCGCAGGAGAGATCTGAGGGCGATACAACAATTCGGCGAGGTCAATCCACATTCCAATTATTGTTTTGGAGAAGGTGGTGCCGGTACCTATAGCGATGGAAAACTGTATACCCGATCTCACAAGCGCGGATCCATCATCAAAGTGCTCAGACAGCTCGTTGACCATGGTGCAAGTGATGAGATTCTTGTGGACGCCCATCCCCATATCGGTTCCAATAAATTGCCCAATATTATCGCCAACATCAGAAAAACCATCGAAAACTTTGGTGGTGAAGTCCATTTTGACACATGGGTCACAGACTTTGAGCTTGCTTTCGGCAAACTCAAGAGTGTGGTCGCGTCAAACGGCACCAGGTTTGAAGGGGACGCATTTGTTCTTGCCACAGGCCACTCCGCAAGAGACATCTTCTACTTGCTCCACCAAAAAAACATTTTGATTGAGGCCAAACCTTTTGCACTGGGGCTCAGGATCGAGCATGCCCAACAATACATTGATAAGTTGCAATATGGCCAGGAAGAAAGAGAAGAAAACCTGCCAGCAGCAAGTTATAAGGCCGTTTGCCAGGTCAAAGGGAGTGGTGTTTTCTCATTCTGCATGTGTCCCGGAGGTTTGATTGTTCCTGCAGCTACTGCACCTGGCGAAATAGTGGTCAATGGCATGTCTTTATCCCGACGAGACAGTCCTTATGCCAATAGTGGATTTGTGACCTCAGTTGAGTTGGACGAACTTGCACAACACGGCTATAAGGGAGTATTTGCAGCCCTGGAATTCCAGCAAAAGGTAGAACAAGACATGTGGAAAAATGGCGATGGCAGTCAAAAAGGACCTGCGCAGAGGGTCAATGACTTTGTCGACGGTAAAACCTCAGCCAATTTACCGGATACTTCATATATCCCCGGCATCTACCCTGCTCCACTCCACGAACTACTTCCCAAGCACATTGCATTAAGGTTACGCCAGGGTATTGTGGAGATCAATAAAAAAATGAGAGGCTATAATACCTCAGAAGCCATAGTCGTAGGCACAGAAAGCCGCACCAGTTCCCCCATCAGAATTCCCCGTGACAAAGACAATCTCATGCATCCCCAGGTCATGGGACTCTTTCCATGCGGTGAGGGAGCCGGTTATGCCGGTGGAATATTGAGTGCAGCCATGGATGGTCAGAATGTCGCTCATGCAATTGCAAGGTATTTGAAATGATGGCCTTGAGTTGTGGGTGGAACATTGGATTGACTAGTGGCAATGCAAGAAACGTTTAAAAACGTTTCTAAGCGTTTATAAACCAATGTCGTTTAGTTAAGAAAAAAATCTGATAAACATATCTTGATAATCATAATATATGATTATCTTGTAAGGGTAT
>JAGQWX010000045.1 GCA_020436935.1 Saprospiraceae bacterium | reverse complement strand
CGTATGTAGGGACTTTTTTCATCTGGTTTTGGCTTTGCTGTAAGGAGAAACTGCGCCATCTTTAAAGTAGGCTTTTAGGAAATATTCGGTTTTACTTCTATCCTGACTGATGTCCGTGTCTTTCGCTTCCATGAACACACCAGGTTCTAAAATTGCAAGCAGAGAAGACTTTCTTTGATCCATATCCCGCTTATAAACAAAGATTTGATAGACATCTCTCATATCAAAATAAGGCACTACGAGTACTTCCTTTTCATTTCTTGTAAAAACTCTGAAATCGTTGACGTTGATATCATCGTGATTGGGAAGTGCTGTTCCTGCGATAGGATGCGCCGGTTCTGACTGGAGTCCGGCATCGTCTGTGAGCACAGCTGTATAAATATAAGTTTGCAATGGCTCGGCAAGGCTGTCCTTAAAATGCTCCGGTATGCCCGATGTTCCGTCCCAGGATGCAATGACTTTCCATGCCTCATTGTCCAGTTTGCGCAAAAGTTGCATTTCAACCACATCATCGCTTACACTATTTTCCCAAAAGAGATCTACGAATCCTTTTTGTGAAGAAGCCAGGGTAAACAAAATGGGAATGGGTGGAACAACATCAGGCTTTTCAACGCGCAAAATCTTCGAAAAAGGTGATCGATTGTTTCTGAAATCAACTGCAACAATCTTATAAAACTGGTGATCTTTATTGGTTCTTAGATACAAAGTATCCGTCACCTTTGGATCTTGCAAATAATCTGAATTCACGATGGTATACTCCCCCAGTGAATCCTGACATCTGAATACATTGTAGCCTATCAGGTCATCCTCGAATGAAGGAGTCCAGGTGATGGTCAGAAAGCCTGTTTTATCCACGGTATAATCCAAATTGGAAGGAGTAGCAGGCGGAATGGTGTCCAGTCCCCAGACCATTTGGGCCGGAGAAAAAACTGTATCACCCCTCAGATCGACAGCACCTACCTTGAAATAACTGTAATCAAATGGAATGTTTCTGGTCAAGGTTTTTACATCAGGCGCTAAACCAGCCGAATCTATTGTAAATGGTCCATCTCTCTCCTCACCTACCATGGTCAGCCATTGAGCAATATTTTGTTGGAACTCAGGCAAAACTGACCACTGCAGCAATGTGGTATTGTCCGGATTTTGATGCAGGGGTTGAAGTAAAGGAGCCAGTCCAATACCTGCGTAACCCTGGCCTTCCACCTCCCTAAAAGATGTGGACAAATGCCCCAAATGGTTGACCCCGAAAAGCCTGAAGACATGCTTGTCTTCATTATTGCCCAATTCCACAACCCTCGAAATCTCAGTCGTTAATGGCTCTGCATAGTCTTCATAAATGTTCATCAAAAGTTGAGAATCCACAGCTTCGAATCTGCCACCATTGACCGAATGAAACAATCTGTATGCCCAGTAATCTTCTTTGTGTGCCCGACTTTCCCACTCTATCAAAACTTCCTTATCAACAAATTTGGCCCTTACTTCTGGCAACGGAGCTTCTTTTTCACTGGTCAAGACACTAAAATTCTGTAGCACCTTGCCACTTTCTCCATCCACAAGGCTCAATTGATAAGTGGCATTTGGGCTTACTCCATTGACTTTATATCCATATCCTGCGAAGTAGGCATACTGAAAATCCATTTTGAAGAGAAACCTCAGAGTTTCATACCTCGAAGTATCTCTTGCCTTTCCAGGATAGTCTTCATCAGGATACATTTCTGCCTGATCATCAACAGGAAGTAAATCTGTATACAACAAGGCTGCAATGATCAGTGAATCCTGTGAGCCATTTTGAGCGTTGAGGGCATAATATGCAGGAGACGGCTTTTGTAAAAAATATTCAATTGGTGATTGTAATCCTGGACCTGATATCCTCAAAAGGAAATTCCTTCTGATATTGTTTTTCCAATCTTCAAGGCTTTTCTCTTCAAATCTGATGTATAAAACACTGTCTTTTACATCCGCAAAATATTTAAACATATCCTGACCGGACAAACCCGTGAGAAAGCCTGAGAAAAGTAAGAGCAGGCATATGTATCGGAATAATTTCTTTTTCATAGCGCATCAATTTACAACCACGCACTTGTTACCAACTTCTTTATGAATAGACCAGTTTCTTCCTGCCACCCTTAGTTTAGCATAAAGGTCGAGGTAAACCGGATCCGGAACATCAGCTTGTATGATAAATCCTGCACCGAATTTTGGCAAGTTTAAACATCCAACCCACACATTGATGCTGGCATCGACGTCCATGAAAGTGTACAATCTGCCAAAAGCCCTCCAATAATTCAAACCGTGCTCTCCCGATTGCCCTCTGCAATAAGAAGTATTGGCATACTTTAACATGGCAAAATCGAAACCCAATGCCCCTTGTACGTGCGACTTACATTTATCATCACTGCGGTAATCAAGGGAGATTCCGGCACCCATCGCAAATCCTGAAACATTACCTGTATACTCCCGTTCCTGGCTTTGTTTGATGTTGAAAAAGTTGGCAACATTTGTCGGATAAGGTGGCGGGCCGGGCAGATCGTTCCCCATCAACATGTATAAATTGGCTGAAAGCGGTGTAGATTTTCCTATTCTCAATGCAGCAGAAATCGGCCCCATAGTAGCGCCATTGCTGTTTCTAATACTATTGTCCGCATATCCGCCAATGTAAAAATGCCACTTAGGAGCAGAATAATAAATGTCAACCATGCCGGAACCAACGACATATCCATTCAGTACATTTAAGTGGGCTTCCACCGCCCCAGAAAATTCAAATTTATCTCTGAATCGCATGGTCAAAACAACAGCCGCTGTGATTTTATTGACCTTATTCTGCTTAGCCTGGGCCTTATTCTCTGCTTGCGCTTCCTGCATGGATTTAAATATCCCCGAGAGATTGGGCTCATTTTCTTTTTGACCCTTTGAATACATGAACTCGCCTCTTCCATAAAAAGAAACATAGCCCAAACCTCCTTTTGAAGTAAATGCCATCTCAATGGTTGCAAATCCCAGGAAATTGTCATGTACTCCGGTGAGCCCCACACTCGCCTTAAATCCAAGACTGGTTCCTGCATCAGGCACATATTTTATGCCTGACGGAGGCTTATTGGGGTTTGGATCCTGAAGCAGCTGAGCCGGCGTCAAGACCTGTGCCATTTTCATGTGATAATAGGCACCTCCACCAAAACCATTGGCATTCAACACCTTGGGAATAAGTGGTACACTCCATTCTGAAGAAGAAACAAATGCATCGAAATACCAGTATTTTAAATTTTCTCTTGTTCTCCCGAAGATGGCCGTGGCCGACAAACTGATTAGCCACTCACCGTCTTTTCTTTGAAACCCGCCGGCAAGTGTCCCTTTGTAACCTTTCCCGTATTCGCCATTATCAAAAGGAATGATATAGCCTTGAATAAACCCGGCATCACCAAAATGGAGCGAAATGCCCATCAACTTATATTGGAGCTTTGTAAACTGAAATCTTTTATTTTCTGCTGATCGTTCAAAAACGATAGAGGTACCGCCAGTACAACTCCCTCCACCATCATCAGCATCCATCACGCTTACATCTAAAATGAAAGAAAGCGCATATTCATTCTCGCCACTGTGTAAAAAATCTGCATTGTAAATCTGGATGGGACTGTTATTGAGCAATGGAAGTGAATCAAATCTTACATATCCTCCGAGGCCCAAGCCCAGGTATGGTGCACTTTGCGAAACGATAAGATCGCTAAATGATACTGCAGCAATCTGAAGGCTGCTTTTTTCTGACTCATTATCAGTTTTATTATCGTTTTTCTGAATGGATATGTCCAGTTCTCCATGAAGACGGGCACTCGCCGTAAAATCGTTCTCGATTAAATCCACATAAATACCAGATCCTCTTTTCAGGGTTACCTTACCCGCCTTTAACATCGGAAAAGAAACTTCAGAATCCAGACGCACACTGAAATTGTAGATGTCTTTCTGAATATTTCCGGAGGCACCATATTTGAATGTCTGCCCCTCCGCTGTTACTGGAAGATCCAGTCCACCGACAAAACAAAAGCCTGTTACCTGGGAATGGTTGATGTCTACCCCAATTTTATCAATAGAATACGCCCAGTTACCCATCGCCCCTTCCTCGAGTGTCAATAGGTTTTCAACATAAAATCCTCCAGACAGCCCCCTGCTGTCAATGTACAAATGCTCGACTCCGGCAGCAAGCCGCTCTTTGTTGTCCCTGTTTTTAAAAGCCTGAGGGAAAATCATTTGAAATTCCCTGATGTACAAGCCACGCCATAAACCGGGATCGGGAGCTTCTGTATTGACTTCTTCTATGACATCATCACCAAAGTCTGCAGACAAAGTTTCGGCACGAGCCTGCACCGACGCTGACGCACCTCCACCCGGTAAAACTTTGTTGCTTTCCTGGAATTCTCCACTCGGCATCAAAAACCCCGGAGCATTGATTTCGTCACTAAAATCCAGCACTGCCTGGTCAACCATAAACACTACTTTCTCCTTGGCTTTAGTTGGTGTAAAAGGAGGGAGGGTAAAATCCATGACCATTTGATTGAGGTCTGAAGCTGTAATTCCAAAATTTGCCTTAACCCTCTGACCCTGGATCACCGTCCCGTTGGCATCGCAAGGCAGTATCCAATCCGTGGTGATTTGTAAATCCACTTCGAGGCGCGCTTCTTTAAAACCGTCACAATCCAATAAAACATAACTTCCTTTTCCCGCATTTTTGCCTGAAGGGCTTGCCCCTTTAATCACTACTCCAATCTTATTGGTACCACTTCCTTTGAGGGGAAAATCAGCATACAGCCCCAATTTCACATCTCCGCTAAAGCCCGTTTCATAATTGTATTTTACATCGGAAGCACCAAAAAACAACATCCTGTTGTCTTTAGTTTTGATTCGGCAATATATTTCGAGGTCACAATGGGTGGCATAATATTTGGCCCTGGGGATGATCAATTCTACGTTCGAATTCCCTACAGATTTTGTAAAACCAACAGGCAGCATCAAGACATCTCCACCGGTAAGTTTGTCTACCATCGAAGCTATATTTATGTTAGAAAAAAGCGAATCCAGTTTCCTCACCATTGGATTCCCTTGATAAGCGACTTCACTGGCACGAATTTCACTTTCCAAACTATCCAACAAAAATTGGTTTGATGTGGTAATGTCTATGTTATGATTTGAAAAATAATTGTCAATTGTAGCAGATAGCTGGTCGAGTACTGTGTGATCATCCGTTAATGCTTTTGGTTTTATGTTTTCATCAATACTGTTCCACCGAAGAGAATCTTCTCCAACAACTTCCCTTGCTAACATCAGGATTATGATCAGAAAAAAATACAACTTCCAATTTTTCATCAGGCTTTGGGTTTGAGGGTGTAAGAAATATTGAGCATCGTTCTGGATTCATAAAAGGCTGACACAGCTTCTTCTCCGAATCCTTTGTAGTAAGTGGAATTGAGGCTTAGTTTGATGTCTTTTTGAATCTGATGATAAAAGTTGAAGCTTCCATTTATGAAAGATGACTTCGTATTAAAGTTTGCGTCCACCTGTTGATTGATACCGCCGCCAAAGAAAACCTGAACACCGGTTTTGTCCTTTTTGATGGGCTTTCCCCAGTTGCCGCCTACGCTTATAGAACCAATGTGGGTCGGCCCAATGGAATTGCTTATATAAGAGATATTTCCGCCATAATTTGATTGATCCGCCAGCAAAGTCCTTTGTCCAAAAAGATTGAACTGCATGGTACTGACCTCATCCTGCTGTACCTGATCGTTGTAAATAGAACTTCCCGTACTGCTTCCCAATTGCAATTGTAAAAAGGTATTGGCAGATGCTGTGCTCTCCAGCATATAATTGGCGCCTGCATTCAATTGCTCATTGACAAATACCAATGAATTGGTAGTCAGTGGATTGCTGATGCTTTCTAACGTCGTGGTTCTGTTGACGTTATTGAAGGTGTTGTATTGCAGATTAAAATCAATCTTATCATTCAATTTGAACGAAGAATTGATGAGCAATACCACTCTGTTGAATTCTTTGTTTTTATCCCCATTGAGGTTGTTTCTTTGAATGCCCAGTTTGGAATTGATCATCCACCTTTTTTTGAGCATAAAAGCAGTAATTCCAGCATTTACATTTTCGAGGTCGTTTCTGAAAAACAAACTCCCCATGGTCTTGAATCCAGGATCGACTTTTTCATATCCAAAACTGAGTTGGCCGTAACTGGTTTTAAATAGAAATTCTCCCAATACCGCATTGCCCCAGGTTGTCGAGACGTTGGGTTTAAAGACCCCGCCAAAAGTATTCAGTATCCCCTTTTGATTGCTTTCTTCTACGTTTTTATCATATGAATAAGCACTCCTCGCAACGGCCAGATTGAAACTGATGACCTTGCTTAGTTTCTGACTGCCTTCAATGGATAAGACCAAATTCTCAGCTGGTGAAATATTGCCGGTAGTATCTTGCAAATATGTGGCATCCGTATGGTCCGCTGCATTCAAAAAAGAAAAAAACAAGGAAGACTTTGAATTTTTATAGCCAGTTTTGGCACCTAAACCATTTCGTTTAAATCTGGATTCGATTTTATTGATGGAATTATAATCCTGGGCTGTAGCTCTTCTTATATTCCCATAAAAAGATGAAAATTCCCAATTACCCGGATGCAACTCTACCCCTATCCCTCTGAATGATTGACCTGAAAATGTATATTTCCCCAGGGGCAATGACCTGTCCCCAATATGCAATTTGGCCCATCTATATGAAGGACTCAAGCCTACAAAGGCGTAAGATGGTAAGGTATAGTTGAACGCCTGACCACCACTGCCATAGGTCAATGAAAACGGAGCATTGACCCCCAAAAAATTGAGATTCAGCGATGCCTGAGCTCTTGCAGAAAATGGATAAGCGCGATTGGTCTGCAGACTTGTATACACCATATTCCCACCAAGATTGATCATACCTGTTGCTGTAAATGGGTTGGATTTCAATCTGTTTTTGGTGTTTTGAATCACAGATTCCACATCCTGGGCACTACAGAAAACAAAACCAATCATGAATAATATGGGCAGTATCAGTTTTTTCATAGGCTTTACTTTCTGATGATTACTGTTCCTACCTGCACCACCTGGTTGGTATTTACCATGACCACATAAGCACCCGGTGGCAATAGCTCCAATGAGGCTTCTTCTCTATGGCTGGTTGTCAAGGCGACTTCCTTGCCAAATTGTTTGTTTCCAAGTTGGTCATAAACGCTGATTCTGGTTTCCTGTGCTTCTGATAATTCATATTCTATGACAAATCGACCATCATTTGGATTGGGATATATGAGGAATTTTTTAAAGACTTTACCAGACCTTTGATCATCTTTAATGACCAGTGAAGCATCATCGGTTATCATTACCTCTTTTTGGATAGTACTCTTACATCGCCCTTTGTATGCTTCCATGATGATGGCAAATGTCCCCAGAGATTGAAATGCCAATTGTATGCTTCCCTCATTCGCACTTATTACTGTTGTATTTCCCGGAAACTGCCAGACAACAGTGTCAGGCTGGATCAGCGTAATATCTACACCAATCAAAGTATCAAATTGTAAACCAACACTTGGAAACAAAAAGTCAGGATTGAATACATATTCTGAGTTTTGAATGGCAAATGAAACGGTGTCTTTACAACCTGCATCATTGGTTCCTTGAAGCTGGTATAGCCCTGGATAATTAATCATGGCACTATTGCCTGTTGCAATTGTCTTTAGCTCATGCATCCATACATAACTCACTCCCGGAATAGCTGGAGCATTGGCCATTACCTCACTACCTTGACACAATACCGCAGTTTCAGCATTGAGTGGGTTTTCCAGTTTAAATGGAAGTGGTTCATCCAATTTTATCTCGTAGCTCGCAAAACAATACTGAGATATAAAATGGTCAAGACGATATTCACCTGCCGTAAGATTTTTCAGCGTATTGCCAGCTCCGTAAATGGTATTGACAATTTCTCCCCGCTCCAATTTGTGCCATATAAAATTAGGCAAAGTATTGATATTGTCTATCGCTGTGATAAGCCCGGTTGGCTCACCAAAACATGTTGGTTCCACAATGTTGATGCCTGGTTTTTCATTTTCAGGTACATTTCGCCTCTTTGCATTGATTTGAACATTTTGTTCATCACCACCACATTCACCGTCTTTAGACCTTACCCTTACTACATATCTGCCTGGTTCAAGATTAGAAAACAAGCCATTGTTTTGCCATGTTTTTGAGTCGATGGAATACTCAAAAGCTCCTTTGAGTTTGATGTTGATTTCACCGTCTTTTCTGTTGCAGTCTGTAGCATCTTTGACGGTCATGAAACGATCTGATAGAAATCTTTCATCCTCTACCACCAGATTTTTGTACTCAATAAAACAATCAGGATTAGATAAAAGTGCAAGTTTTACTTCATATTCGCCAGGAAGCAGGTTGGCAAAAACAGGTCCTTGTCTTTGCTCTCCATTTAAATAAAATATCAGTTTTTGAGGTGATTCGACATCTACTTTTATACTACCCCTCAGCGACTGGCAGTAAGAGCCTCCTTCAATTATAATATCATTTACATTGATAATAGATTCATCTCCAATGGTATACACATCATTAATTTTAAATATACAACCCTCAAGGCCTGATCTTACCAGAAAGGAATAATCACCGGGTTGGAGTTGGGTAAACTCAGGATCAGGGTACCATGTATTGCCATTATCTATGCTAAAATACAGCTGTTGGTCTATGGTTTGATTTACCCTGAACTTCAAACTTCCCACATCGGTTTTGCATGAAGGTTCGGTTTTCTCTACCAACTCCAATTGCATAAATGCCTCCGGACTTTCAAAACCTGTGAATCCGTCAATTGCCTTTTTGCTGTCTTCCAAAAGATAAAAGAAATTTGGATCCTCTTCTGAAGCGATCAGCAAGTCCCCCGGACTAAGACTTGAAGGAAGACTCAGCTGTAGAGAATTCGAAGGGCTATGGGCAAAATCTTCGGGTACATCCGATTTTTCTAACCAGGTCTTCAACACAAAACCACCAGTATCCAGCAAAGATTTAATGTATGTGCACTGGCCGTATTTTTTGATGTATCCACCGCTGGGTTTAAAATCATCAGTTTGGGGTGTTTTATGAACGCTTCTTCTCGAGAAAACATCTCCGCACAGCCTCTTTAATTCAATGCTCCTTATTGAACCAGCCGAGGTGGTATTGGCAATTTTCAATAGATTTCCCTGGTGTCTGTTGATTTCCATAATGCCTTTACTTCCAATGAGCACATACTCAAAGTTGATGTTTGCATTCCACCCCGGAAAAATTATTGTAGTAGAATCTTCTTCTATGATGTATACAGGTTCTGAAGGTATGGGTGGGCATTTTGGCCATTCCGCTCCAAAAAGAAAGGTGACCATAAAAACGTTTATTAATAAAATGATTTTTTTCATGGTCAAAAGTTTATTGTTGTACAACAGGAAGAATTGCTATTGCGACAAATTGTGACCGACCCGGAAATAGTCTGTCCGGGATTAGCTATTAAATAACATCCTCCATTGTATTGTACATTTGAATTATTAACGTTCCATGTTATGCTAAAGTCAGAACAACCCGAACAGGATACTTCTGCTCCATTGATAGGCGTAGAACCAGCCCTGTCACTAATTTCACCGTCTCTTTTAAAGGAGTCGTTCGGTGCTCCACAGGTAAGGTAATATACATTATTGGGCAAGTTATCATTATATTGCAATGAGTATTGATTAATAAATTGAACTGGTGACGAACAAGGCGGATTAGGATATTGTGGACTTGGAACGAAAACTGGTAAATTACCTATTATGCAAGTCGAGGCAGATACTTCCAAGTTTCCATCAGTCATGTTTGGTAAAAAATTAAGTGTTGCACCTGTGCTACTATAGTAATTCCCACTTACAAACATGTTGTATTGGTAGTTGGAGGCACCTTCTGCAAAAGCTGTGACACTGTATTGGTTGTAATCCAGGCTAATATCACCAGTTGTATGCACTCTTACCTCTTTTCCAGCATACGTTGTGCACCCATTTTCATTTGTTATCGCAACAATATATGTCGTGGTTGAATTTGGATTAACTGTTATGTTTTGATTATTTGAGCCGGAGTTATACCAAAAGAATGTGCTTCCACCAAACGCAGTTAAACTTCTTTCATTTCCTGGGCATTCAACGCCATCACCCCCTATTACATATCCAGGATTGTTGTCAATCAATTCCATATGCTGAGTTTTTGAAGAAGAATTCCCACAAACATCTGTCACAGTATAAACCCTGTTGCGAATCTGAGGTGAGGATGGATTGCCTTCTCCTCCTAAGATTTGATCGTACATTGTCGAAGATGATATACTTGAACAATCTGTCACATTTAGTGAAGAAAGAGGTATTTGAGGAGGTAAATTTTGATCGCAATCCAAAGAAAGGATTGGAAGATCAGCTCCTATTACTGGAGACCTGTCATCGAAAACTCTGATGGTTTGGTCTGCAAAACTTTGATTGTTGCACGCATCCGTTGCAACGTATCTTCTAGTTATCGTATATCTGTTTTCGCAAATTCTATTGCTGATCACATCGGCCTCAAAGGTTATAATTGGTGCACTGCCGCAATTATCTCGTGCCTGGACCAACAACGTATTTGGCTGTGGCACTTCTCCTGAGCAGCTTACCGTTAAATTTTGAGGTATAGATGTTATTATTGGTCCTGTGAAATCATTCACCGTAATAGTCTGATCCGCTTCGCTCACATTCCCACATGCATCCCTCGCTACATACGTCCTTGTTATCGTGTACCTGTTCGGACATGTTTCGTTGCTGATTTCATCTGCTTTTACTGTTATAAAAATACTTCCTCCACAATTATCCGTGGCAGTCACCGCATTCACATTTGGAAGTTGTACTGCTTCAAGGCAACTCACCGTCTCATCTATAGGTATAACTTTTACAAGTGGGTTTTGAATATCCCTTACTTCTAGGATTTGATCATATTCTACTACATTATTGCACCTATCCTTCGCCCTCCATGTCCTTGTGATATCATAACTATTTACACAAGATCCATCTCTTATAACATCACTGTAGCTTACCTCAGGTAATTCCCCACAGTATGTAGTTAAATTGCTTGGATTTCCGGTATTGCTTGGTGCATCAGAATCCTCACAAGAGATCAACTTGCCTGCAGGTACATCAAAATCAGGGACACTGTTGTTTTCTATTGTAACAGTTTGTTGTCTGACTATAGGATCCAATCCAGGAAATTCAAAGGTCCATGTGAATGTTACGGTACCGGAGCAAGAAAGATTTCCATTGTCATTGCGAACAGGAATTGCGATGATTTCCTGTCCACAGGAATTTACTGCCCGTAAAATTCCAGGAGTGATCAAGTCGTCAATACAACTTATCACATCATCTTTGGGAGCGTCTTCAACATTGACTACATCTGTCCCAATTATACTTACCTTTTCATAAACGAAGTCTTTGTTACCACAATCATCTGTAAATTCATATGTTCTGGTGAACACTTCAGGATTGCCCCAATATCCTCCCCCGCCATTGCTCACTTCAGAGGTCATTATTCCTACTACTTCTCCACTACAATTGTCCTGAGCTGTTAATTTAAGCAGTGGTGTTTTTCCACAAGCAGCTTCTTGGTCATCGGGGGTAGGAGGAAGGTTTGGCGGTGTCTTATCTTCAAAAAATATAGTTTGATATTTTTGTCTTACATTACCACAAGCGTCAGTGGCTATCCAGGATCTTTTCCAAAAGCCTGTTCCCACACAGACTTCCGTTTTATTCTCATCAATATAATTGATGGTCGTTCCAATATTACAATAGGTATTTATATTTGAGGGCACACCTGTAAAATCGGGTATAGCATTGGCATCACAAGCAATGGTTATGTTTTCAGGAACAGAAAATTCAGGAATTTCCTGATTTTTGACATAAATGGTTTGGGTTATTGATTTATCATCTAATCCCTTGAAAGAGAAAGTCCAGGTTCTGATTACTTTTAAATAGCAACTATCACCTTCCGTTGTTTCTGTGACTACGCCAACAGATCGGTTATCACATCCATTTGTAGCAACTAAAGTTTCTGCCGGTCTAACATCCCCAACGCAATAAACGGTATAGGTTCCTGGTGGATCAGGATAAATTACTTCTGTTGAACCGGTTACCCTAATATTTTGAATGGTTTCAAATTCATTTCCACAAGCATCTTTGTACACTCTTTTCCTTTTGATCAAAAGGTGGTCGTCGGGAGTTGCAGCTCCACCATTATTCTCTTCAGAAATAATTGACGATATTTTTTCACCTGTACAATAATCAATGGCTTGTGCATCTTGAATTTCAGGAATTTCTTGTTTGCAGGCAATGATTATATCCGGAAAACTTTGTATTGGTACCGGAGCAGTATGGTCTTGCATTTCGATTTTTTGAACAGCCACTTTTTCATTTCCACATAAGTCTTTCACCTTCCAAGTCCTCAATATCACGCCCGAACCCGGGCACGCTTTATCGTCTGTAAAAGTATTTGTATATGAAACATCACTGCTTATTCCACATGCAGTAGCTATTTCAGTTGGACTGCCATATAATTGCTCTTCATAATTATTGATACACTCAATTATGGTATCAGGGGGTACAATGAATTGCGGTAATCGATAATTATCAACAGTAATTCGTTGCTCTAATACTTTTTCTTCCAGATCGAGATGCTTAAAAGTCCACCTTCTAAGAATAGTCATATGGCAGGAATTGCCTTGTCTGGTCTCAGTTAAAATTCCATTGACGAATTGTCCGCAACCTGCTGTTGCAATCAAATTTGCGGGTTCAGGTACTGCATCAAGGCACTCAAAACTTAGATCAGGTGGTCCTTCCGGCAAAAGTATTTGTTCATCATTTTGAATTTTGATGTTTTGATTTAAGACTGTGGTATTTCCACAAGCATCAGAAAACTCCCATGATTTATAAATCCATAATGGACTTTCTTTAGTACCAAGTCCGCCATCATTTTCCATCATAAAAACAGGATATACTTCCCCATCGCAATTGTCATTGGCAAAGAATAAAGGCACAGTTACTGTATCGTTTGCGCAAAGGAATCTGAGCTCCACCGGAGGTATTGATGTTGGCACCGGAGCAATTGTATCTATTTTAAAAATATTGTGTTCGAAAGTGGTGTCAACAATGCCGTCTAAATAGAAATGGTATTTTCTATTGATTATGGTTGAACATGATGTTGTTGTAGTAACTTCTGAAAAAACAGGATCTAAAATGGTTTCACAGTCAACAATTACTTTGAATTCTTCCCGATTTGGAGTAGATATTTCACATGAAAGTGAAATATCTTCAGGACTTTTGGGATAGCTTATTCCCTGTGTATATTTTATAAGAATGTCCTGAGAGAGAATAAAATCTTCTGAACAACGAGACTCAAATTTCCAAAACCTACGCTCTATCAAATCACCATTTCCATCATAAAGTTCTTTGGAGTCGTAAAATGGTTTAATGGTATCTCCAATACAAGGATCAATATAATAAAGCTCCGGTACAATAGGTAAATCTGCCTTACACTGTATATGGATGTCGGAGATCAATGATTCATTAATAATTTTTGGAGTTTTATCAACAATAGTTCTTTGGTACAAAACTATGTTGGTATCTGGCAGTTCAAAAGTCCAGGATTTGATAATGGTCTTTTTACAAGGTTCTTCACTGATTTCCAGATTGAAAATACCATCGTAGTAAACATTACAATAATTTCCGATCAATGGAATAGTATCGTAATAATCTCCTTCACAATTTACAGTAATGTCTTGTAAATCAAGATCGGTAATGATATCGCAACCAGAACACTGAGGGCATTTTGGACCACCGCAATCCAAATCTGTTTCATCAAAATTCTTTATACCATCGCTACATTCTTTGCACTCCTCAATTTTAATATTTGAAACGTTAGTGTAGGTGGGTGCACATGTACCGTTAGGGTTGTAATACTTGAGTTTGTATTTGAATGCTCCGATTGATGATGTATTGACTACATACTTATTCGTGAGCAAATTGCCAAGCAATTCAAAACTATCAGAAGTTGCTGAACCAATCGACCATTCATATTGATAACCAGGAAGTTTATCAACTTTGTAGGAAAATATATAGTCTTTACAAAAAGTCAATGAATCGGAAAGTTGTAATTCAGCCTGACCGAATTTTGCAGTTCCGTACAAGTGAAAAGCACATGGATTTCCACTTTTGTAATTGGTGACCAATATGAGGTACTCCTCTCCAACTTCAACATCAAGGTGTCTTAAATAATTGTCACTCCCTTCTTCACAGCCTTCATATTCAATAAGGTCAGTTGCGAACTCAGCTAAACCGGTTGGACCACTGCATTCAGCTCCCTGTAAGTCCAAAGATTTCCCGGAAGCCATACATCTGATGGGACTGGCATTGGTTCCATCTAGTTTATAAACAATAAAATCAATATCATCATTAGCATCTACAGGGATAAAGTCAAAAGACAAAGTTCCTCCCTTGATAATGCCATGAATTTTCAACATTTCGTAATGTTCGAAACTAGCATCATCAGGAAAACAATTGAAATCTCCTAAATCAGAGAATTCAGATTTAGGAAGACTGATGTCATAATTCCCTAATCCACAAATGGGTAGTGCAGATAATACATCATTGATGGATTGCCCATTTAAACTATGGCAAATCAGGAATAAGAGAGCAATTTTTAAGGGTCTTTTCACTTCTCATTGAGGTTTGGCCAGTAAAGTAATTTAGTCTATAAGCTTCTTAAATATAAATTCCTTAGCTATATTTTACAAGCATAAAAGAAAATAAATTTAAATAATTAAAGTAACCATATGTAATTTAACAGTTCTGAGTCAACTAAGTATTAATTACTTTCATATTTTAAATAACAAAGTAATGCATCCTATCTAATCCTTTTAAAATTTCACCTCAACTCCATTCCCAATGATTAATACACCCGGTGAAAAAATCTCAAAACCTATTCCATCCACTTTATTAGCATCAGCATTCATAAATACATTGCCTTGATATACATTGGGTGGCGGAAATCCAGTATCCCAGTTTCCGCCTTTGTGCCAATCGTTGTCGATGGCTCCATGAAATACGAACTGGGCAGGCAGTGAATATTCATGTATGCCCATGTCATAAAATCCACCTTGCGGCCTTGGATTACCAAGAATATCTGTTAAAGGTGCATTGACTGGTGATCCTGTATTTATGGCGGGGCTCCCCATCAAAAGATTGAAATCACCTGCTCCGGGATTTACAAATTTTGGATCAACATCAAGTATGTTTGCACCAGGCAAATACCCCCCTTGTATGATATTGTTGTAGACCATGCTGGTAGAGGCAAACTGGATGAATAGGATGCCGGGATTTTGCCTAAATATTGAGTTCGCAATGTTTAAAATGCTGGCATCACCACTGAATAAATATTTATTTGATGCAAATGATGTTAAACCATATACCACATTATTTATAAAGTTTACTTGACTCACATTCTGAAATGAGAAATAAGAAAACAGGCCAGAAAGCTCATTGAATGAGAATAAACAATTGGCTACATTAGTAGCGGTAGCATTATAGATATAAAACATTTCGCCCGAATTATTTAAAAATTTCACTTTATCCACAGCCAGGCTCAACTCACTTCCAAAGAAAAACGGATTCATGACATTGTTTTCTATTTTACTACTGCTGATTGTACAACTACCCGCACCATAATGTGTAAAACATCTCTCAAAATTATTGTTCTTTAGAAAAATGCTATCTATAACATAAGAGCTATTTTGAGCATCCAAAAATCCATAACTAATGTTATTTTCAGCGATAAGGTTATGTATACCAATAGTAGATGAGCCTATTTGAAAAAGTGATTTGGCATTTGGAAAGTCTATATTCAATAAACTGATGCTATCAAAATTTATTTGTGAATTACTTGAGTTTAAAAATGGGCCAAATGTTGCGGTGATATCCATTGCAGTTATATGATCTACACTTCCTTGAATTGAACCAAGGTATAAACATCCTCCCGAAAATGAAGAATCCAAATCAAATGTGGCGTCTGACATATTGAATTGACCGAATAAAGCATGAATTGATCCACCATTTCTTGCCTTATTGTAGTAGGATGTATAACCAACTATTTCAGCATTTGCATTTGAGATGAATAATCCCCCACCGTTATTTGCCGCTTTGTTTTCTAAAACAAATAGATTCTCTCCATAAAAATTCACCCCTACTGATGCAACAATCGCCCCACCGTTCCTTGTTGCTTCGTTGCGGGAAAATATGCAATTAGAGACAATGGTAGTATCTGCAAATGTGAAAATACCTCCTCCATCCTGCCCTACAAAATTTTGCATAAATTGTGAATCATTTACTTGTATTTTTGAATCAACAGAATAAACTGCTCCACCATTACGAGCAATATTCTTCTTAAAAATACAATGACTGATTGTTGTTTTACCAAAACGAAAATAACATGCCCCCCCGTTGGCAAGTGGATTATAAGCGTCCTGCATCGTAAGTCCGTCCAGTTTTATCTCTACATTGCTGTCACTTACTTTGAAAAGATTTCTTGAATTATCAGTTACTTCATTTATAACTCCAATGTCGCCTGAAATAATGGTCGTAAAGTTTGTATCTAGTACCCTGTCATTTAGAGAAATCTCAAGTCCCTTAAATCCTCCAAAAATTCCAAGACTAGATTTGATTTCAAAGGCATGGTCAATACCGGCATTAGAATTGGGGGTATAGAACCCATCTGCGATCCATACTTCCCCGACACTTGGGCATGCATTTGCTAAATAAAATCCATCGTCGATAACTCTCATGGCGTCCATCCAGGAATCACCAATCTCATTGCCTCCAGCATTGATGTCAATGTATACCCTATTGGAAACAGCACAGGTCGACGGATCAAACTCATATGCGCCCATATCAAATCTCGGGCCTTTTTTCCTAAGTGTATTGTCAATGTCATTTGAAGATGAACCAGATGAAACGAACGATTTATAGTTGATGCACGGAGAAATAGGTAGTAGATGTAAGTCATTGGGATAATTGACAAATTTAGGGTCAATTCCTGAAAGTATTTCTGAGCTAGGACCTACTGAAACAAAAGCATTTTTTATAAGCGAATTCCTAAAATTAAATGAAGTTGAATTTTCTATTACCAGCTCATTGGTACCATTTTCCCATAATATGCAATGATCTATCTCGCCCGTTGAATTTTGAACATAAACTCCAGAATTGCCCGTATTCGGTTGATTATCAACAATGGTATGTAGGTTAAAATAATTCATAACAGAATTCTTTATAACAAAAGCAGCACCTTGAACAGCATAGTTTGTTTTGAAGACACTGCTGTTACAGACCGTTGCTGTCTTACCATTTATTCTATACAATCCTCCCCCATCCAAGCCTGCTGAATTGGATTGAAAAAGGTTTCTGTAAAGTTCAGACGAGTAAAATCCTCCTGATACTGCTGGTAGATCATCATTGATCATGCAAGCTCCTCCATTTGTACCTGCGGTATTTTCTAAAAATTTATTGCCATTAAAGGTACAAACAGAAGAAAGTGTAAAAACCGCCCCTCCATTCATGGCGTTGTTATTATTTAGCGTGGTGTTCTCAATCCTTAAAAATGAATTCTCAGAATAAATAGCTCCTCCATCTTGAATGGCTGTATTGTAGTGCAATTGAGAATTTACTATTTTTATATTTGAATTTGCAACGTAAAAACCAGCTCCATTTTGTTCACCTGTCTGAGGACCATTGGCATTACCCCCTGTAATTTGAAAGCCGTCTATCTGGTTCGAGATATATGTATTATTGAAGAGTGTAAAAACATGGTAACAATTATTGTTTACTCCAGAAAGTATGGTCGGATATGCGCTTGGATTTCTTTGATTTAAGGCAGTTTCCGTTCCATTAAATCCTCCATACATCCTTAAAAAACTCGACGAAAATCCAACTCTTCCATGGAAAGTCTTAGATCTTAAATCAGCGGGCCCATAGTTTCCATTAAGATCAGATACAGGATAATAGGTGCCTTGAGCTACCCATATTTCCTTATTTATTACATTGCTATCAATGGCCATTTGCAAATCCGTATATGCATTGGCCCAGCTCGTACCATTATTGGCACCTGTGGCGTCCCATTTCACAAATACCTGGGCATTCAAAGACAAGCTTGAAAACAGAATGCAATAAAACAAAGATAAAATTGTATAAAAGTTATTTTTCATATGTATTCGATTATAATAAAGTCGATAGAATCAGCGCGTCAAGCACTTGGCAAAGGTTCTAAGCGTTGACAATTGCAAAATGCGCCGGTGCACTATGTGCCTGGGCAAAGCATATAAGGAATAAATTAGGATTTGTGAAAATTACGCTGCGATCAAATTTTCCATACGTTTTCATACTCAGTGTTTTGGTTGAATAAATCATTATACATCAAGTCCCCAAGCGGTGCAAGGGACTTATTAATGATTATACTACTGAGATACGTTTTGTAAACTTAAACATCCAAATGGAATTGCCAAAGCTTTTTATACAAAATAATATTAAAAATATTTCTCGTTTAAACTTAATGGATTAGTCGATTGTATAACTCAGCCCTGGGTCTCTATTCCCTTAGCCAATTTTTTAGGCAACCAAACTTTTGCATGGTATATTGCCATAGCGATGATCAGCAATACTTCTACGACATTGTATATCATCTGAAATTTCATAAAAGAGCTGCTGGTATTCCAGTGAAAAGTTGACAAGTGGGGATGAAATAAATCTTTCGTACTAAAGATGATGATGAGCTGAAAGCAAACGGCCAAGAACCATTTCAAGCCAACAAGCATAATTAAAGGTTTTAAAAATATGACAATTTTATTCCTTAATTTATAATAAAGCCACCCGTAAAAACTGAGGAAGATGAGCGACAAGAGGAACAACTGGAGCTCCCTGTTGAACTTGTACAACAAGTATGGTTCTATTGCTGTATTTGTAAAATACGTAAAACCAAAGGCATGACTTATGATTCCAAATCCTATGAATGTGAATAGGAAATAAGAAATGTAATTGAATTGTGCCATTGTTTGCTTGGTAATCATTGAAATTCTAAGTTAACTTAAGAGACTTTTAAACCTAAATCTTTAGTTTATTCATTTGAAACCATTTGAAGACAAAATAAAATAATTTATATTAATATGTAATTAATCGTTGTGGCCAATTTTAATTAAATTAAAAAAAGTTAGCAAGTCAATAATTGCTTCGGGTTGGTTATTATAATAAACTTTTAAACTTTTGTCTGGAAGAATATACCAAACATTTACAACTTGAAATTCTTTTTGTACGTAAAATTGATTTTCATAATAAATATAGTTTTTAGTGGCATTGTCCTTTTTTCTTATCGTGGTTACATTTAACTTAGAATTGGCATCGTAGTAAAAACTTCCAGCACCTCCAAACAACTTACAATCGGAAATTATTTCCTCATATACTGTGATTCCTTTAGTCATATCAGTCACTTTAAACAGGTAATTCACTACGCTATCCCATTCAGTACTCAGACAAGATAATGTAAAAAGATATTTACCATTTTCACTTACACTAAAGCCTTCGTTATGCCCGTCATCCTGTTGATTAAAAATTTCATTTCCAAAAGAGTCATATACAATTATATAATTAATACAATATCCTGGACCGAACCATTCTCCATTATCGCTGTATGCATCTGGCATCCAATTCAGTTGATAACAAACGGCCACATATTTATTTATTGTCTCACGAACATCTACTTCTGCTAAAGCTCTATCGAATGGAAAGTCATTTGGAATATCTTGAAATTTATTCTTTGGCAAAAATGAACTCAAATCAAATTTATTTTTTGCGTTTTCCTTCATGAGAAAATAAAAAAGATTTGGACTACCTGGTTCAATTCTACGAGTAAAACCCATTTTGTGGAATGGATTCTCTTCTATTAAATCTACCGCTTTGATTAGCTCTCTAGATTCAGGATTTCTAAATTCTAAAATTTGCCCACCTACGTTATACTCGTCAACAAGATTTTGTTTTAACCCATTTATCAATTTTATTGATTCATATATGCTATCTTCCTCTTTTGACACAATAGCACTGTCTGAAAATCTTCTTACACCATTTAAAGAATCTCTTTCATTAGAAAATTCATTATTATTTGAAATTTCATTTTTTCCCTTTGGTTTTTGAATACCAGTACAACTCAAGTAAATGAATACAATCAAAAATATTTGAATAAAAAAGAAATTATTCTTAGTTTTCATATTCCTATTTTATCTTATATTAAGACTTTAATATACTCAAATTTTTATTAATTATTAATAAAAAGATTATTTGCAAAATCTTACAATCATTGATTGTAATTGTTCTCTATTTTTTATCATAGATTTTCTCAATGTTGCATCAAAAAAACAATCATCCAAACCTATAAAAATAATCCATTTTCACATCCATCATCATTGACTTTTGGAGTGTAAACTTTGCGTCTTTCCATGCTGGTGGGCTCATAAATCCACGCGCATCGTTGGAGGCTCCTGCACCTTCTTTTGGAATGCCCAAAAAATTGAGATCCAGGAGGTTGTTGTCATTGACATCGTGGATCAGAGCCACAGCGTAAATGCCGGAACGAAGACCTGTTATGTGGATTACGGGAGGGCCATCGGGTGGAATGGCTACTTTTTTGCGTAGAACAGCGTTTTGTGTTTTCATGGGATAACCGGTTTCGCTCTCAAAAAGATCAAGGATGATGTGTCCTTTCTTATTTTCCAATCCATTCACGCGAATTGTGAGGTCGTACTGAGCAAAAATGTTGATAGTCATGGTGAGCAGGAAGAACATGAATGTGTATTTCATTTTTTAAAATTTGTATGTGATAAAATGGAGTCGATAGGGGCATGGTCTCCATAGTGTCGACCATAATAAGCCATTGCGACTCTACCTTCCGGGGCGAGCAGGAAACCTGCAGGGAAAAGCATGGGGTCAGCATCGGGCTTTATATCGCCTTTCCTGGCCTTGATTGCATCAAGTATCAACCCTGGGTGAAACATCAGCCTCAAGGCACCTGAAAGACCTTTGTGAACCACACCGAAACTGCGGTAGATCTGCTTTTGCGGGTCGCTGATCATTGGAAAAGGTGTTTGGTCAGCGCCTGCATATTCCAGCAAAAGCTCAGAATTGGAAGGCCATATAGAGATGATTTCCACATTTTTTTCAAGGAATAGGTGATGGTTTTTGATGAGTTCATGGGTGCGCAGCTGACAGAAAGGACAGGAAGCAAAACGATGAAACGAAAGATAATACCAGGTCTTCCCATCGGGCCAACTTACATCCCTCTGCCATACGTCTGCCCCACTCCAGCCCGTTGCCTGGTCTCCTGCTTTTAATGGTCCAATCATCGCAATGTTTTTGAGGTGAGCATTTGCAAAATGGTCCACTGAATGACCATAAGCATGGGTACATACACCGAAACCGTAAAGTAGTTGGCTCCCAGGTCAAGTTGATATACCTTTTCTGACATGGCCAGACTGAGCACGATGACCATATCCAGCACACTTACCATCGAAAACAACCAAACCATTGGGCGGGCCAGAGGACTTTCCCTGCGCACTAAAAATAGGCTGACCAGGGCGAGCATTGCAGAGGCAAGGTCTCCGTAAGCCACCACTCCTTTGAGATATTGCGGGAAAAGTTCGCTGACCTGACCCGGCATAAACAATGACAACGGCAGGTAACGGAATACATTCATGATCAGCAAAAAGGAAAGAATGCCAGAAAAATTTTGCTTCGACAGGCGCGGATGGATATACCATCGGATGAGGGTGTAAAAAACAAACAGGCTGATGATGCACTGGACCGCCAGTACGATTAAATGTTCCATATTTTAGTTTTAATCCATATTGCAGGTAGCATTGTGATTTGGCTACTTGCATTATGGTGTTGGTAAATAATGATGGAACAAAATTAGCGGCAGGCCTAAGATCCATGCTTTGATGCACGGGTCATAAAACAGGACATTTGGCTCAATTGAACGGGGCTTAGTGGTTTTGATGCACGTTACGGAACTGACTGGGCAGACTAACGTAGGTATTTTTGAATAACCTGGAAAACATTCCCCTACCTCTTACTCTTCATCGCCTTCAGCTTCTGCACTTTTTCATCTGCCAGCATTTGCTCATAAACGGGCGAATCCATGCCATAGATAGCGATTTTGCCCTCTGCGTTGTAATGCACACCAAATCCATAGGTTTTGGTCAGTGGTGAGGCCCGGAGACATGGTTGACCTTTTGAAAAAAATGTTTCCCGGGCTTCAGGGTAAGCGTCATCGGTAAGGTCATTCCTCCTGGCAAATACTTCGAAAAGCACGTCATCTGAGGTATAGATATATGGATTTTTGACGATGAGTTCGTATTGAAGGGCGGCCACTGTCTTCTGATCGGACTTGACCGGTGGTTCTGTTCCACAATCGGCTTTGGTATCTTCTGCGACCTCTATAAAGGTGTTGTAGTAATTGGTGGTATGAATTTTCATGAGCTCAATATTTGAATATGAATGTCTTACGCTACATCAATCCAGAAACTGCCAGCGAATGCCCAGCCTCATCCGGCCATCGTTCCACGGATATCCTGCGGTCTGAAAATACACGCTGTCCTTTAGGAAGTCTTCTGCGTTTTCAAGCCTGAAAAAGAAGCGGAACTGTGAGACCTTGACGTTGACAAAGGCGTTGGTCATATTGTAGGCGGGGATGATTTCTTCGGTATTGTGAAAAGTAGCCAGCAAGGGTAAAAAGTCAAGTCCTTTGTAGGAAGGTATCATTTCCCTTTCTATGCCGAGTTGGACTTCGAGGACTTTTTTGAATAATTTGTTCTGGTAATAAAGGGAGTGTTTTGAAAACCACGGCGGCAGCTGGATTTTATCGCTGCTGTACAGTTGGTAGGTAAACTGGTTGTCGAGGTGGAAGTTGAAGAACGCAAAATTCTGCCGGACTGATAAACGCGTTTTGCTCAGCGCTCCATTGATCTGGGTGGCGAGGCCCGCAGTATCCCAGTAAATGGCGTTGTTGGAAATATCCTGTTCTATAAACAAGTTGGTGCGGGTATAGGGTATTTGCAAGCTTCCGCTCAATGTCAGCCCCGTGATGGCCGAAAAGTCATTGTTGACCACCAGGCTGCCATTGACAGCTACCTGACGGGCTGCGAGCGTGGGTTCTGTATTATAAATTTTGGCTTCCGGAGTAAGAATGGCAAACTTGCCCAATTTTAGCGAAAGTGAAGCCGAGGCCAGGAATTTTCCGGCATTGCTGCCCAGGCCCAGTCTTCCGTAGACATCGAGTTCTAAGACTTTTTTAATCGGCACTTTGCCCTGTGCGTATGCGGTAATGTCATTGCGCACCGAAGTGTTGAACTCATTGTTGAGTCTGATGAAGTCATGGACGATACCAAGTCTTCCGCTGATGCCCGATTTCGTGGAATTGTACACCGAAAAGTCGTTGCTCACCTGGGTCAGGCCGTTGTACAGACGCATGCCCCGTGATTCTATAAAGTAGGGCCCATAAAAGTTTTCCAATCCATTGCTGATCGTATCGAAGAATCGGTAGGTAGATTGGTGGTAGGTCAGCCTGTGCTGCACGACAATGTCTGAAGGTTCAACTATGGTGTCTCCAAGTCTGTAGGTGTTCTGTAGGATGAAGTTCTTTTCGTCGTTGCGCAGATTGGCATTGGTGCGCTCCACAGGTATTCGGGTGCGGAAGTTGAAGTTGGGCTTCTGAAACAAGGTATCAGTGGTGACTCCACCGTTGAAGGCTTCGTTGTTGAAGTTGTTGATGGATACAAAAAAAGTATTGAGTCTGCCCTGCATGGATACTTTCCTGAGCCCAAAGGCGATATTGGTGGTTTTTGTTTTTTGATTGACGTAAAAGCCTTGTTGGGCCACGCGGTAAAAATTCATGCTCATGGAAATGCCATTGGCAAATCGTTGGCCCATGTCTGCAGCCACCACAAAATCCTGTTGTGTGCCCAGGAATGGGGAGAAGTAGAGGTCTGCGAGTGGCCGGTTGACATCGTAAAATTTAATGGAATCGGCAGTGTAATTGTAAATTTTGTACTGGTCAAATCCTCGGTTGAAGCCTGTGTAACCGCTGTTGGAAAAAACAAGCGGCCGGGAAGATGATCCAAAGTTACCCAGATTGATGTGGCTGATTTCCTGCATTCTCAATTTATCGACTTGAGACCAGTCGCCTGCGAGTAAGGTGTCAGCATAGGTGAGCTTGCGGAAGATATTGTCCAGATGAAAATAATCGTACTCGAAACTGTCTTTTTCGATGTAGAAGGCATCGTTTCCTGTAGAATCTTGACCGAAAGCACCAGGATTGTCCCTACTGACCGGATCCACCGGTCTATTGATCTGCCCGAAAAGCTGAGCTGAAACCAGTAACATCAGGTATTGAAATACAATATGTTTAATAAAACTTTTATCCACGATCATAGAACGTCATAATGGACGCAAGTATCGTAGAAAAAATTAACATTAACTATTCAACTATATCCAATTTTGATTAATAATGGTACATTTCAAGTGATACTTCAGCAATTTTTTACGCAATAGCGCTGCTATTCCTAAAAAAATTGCTTCATCTGACTTAAAATGTCCTTCATTTTTGATTCAAAAGCGAATAGTCGAATAGTTACTTTACTTTTTATCGTATCCGTCGAAAGAATAGTCTGCTTTGTTGATCGTCACACCTTTGAGGCTGACGTTTTTGACTTCATATGTGGAGGTAGACTTCCCGTTTTTGTCTTTGGACTCTGAAAACATGACCATGCCTTTCGCCATGTCCTTTTCATAACTTTTGGCCGCAGGTGTAAATTGCTGGAGAAAGTTGCCGTAGGCTTGCATGTGGCTGACGGGGAAATCTTTGGCGATGTACACCTGATTGGTCATGCTTGAAGTTTCCACTTCGTATCCTTCACACTTGTAACCGGCGAAAGTGCGTGAGCCTCCAGATTTTTTGATTTTTACATTCTCCATCTCTTCCTCCACTTTGTCGTTGGCAATGGATGATGCAAATTTCATCATCGACGGTAGCACTTGCCCCTTCTTTTTGCCCTTTTTGTCGGTGGTGTACATGACCATGATGTCGTTTTTGATGTCATATACCACCAGACTGGTTTCGTTCTTATTGATGCTTTCATAACCGATCTGGTTGCCCGATTTTGACAGGTACATTTTGGTAGGTGTCACCTTTTTACCATCCGTTATCTCTATGTCATTGACCACATCAAAATCGTAGGATGGAGGCATTTTGTCATAGGCTCCGTTCATGCCTGCGAGAAATTCTCCATAGGCCTTGCCCATTTTGTTGTAGTCTACCTCTGAGGTGCCGAGCGAATCTTCAAAACTCTTCTTGAGTGCTTCATCCGCACTTTCATTGACAGGTTTGAATGTTTTTTTGATGATTTCATCAACAATGGCGTCGGCTACCTTGTCGGCAATTCTGTCGTTGACTCTGCTCATGATGCTGCCAAACTGTGCCGGAAGTTGTTGGGCAAATCCGCAAACCAATAAGATCAGGAAAAATTTTTTCATGGTGAGTATTTGTATGTTTTGTAGAATAATGGCTACAGACATCGCAAGTTACACCCATATGCAACATTTTTGGTCAGGGTTTTACCCCGAAAGAGTGAATGTCAGTGAGGACCACGTGAGTAGCGTCCTTCAATGAGTGAATAACAAGCATTCCCCTACCCTATTTTTTAGGAGGATTCTTCTTGCCTTCGGTGATTTGGGCCGCGGCTGCAAATGAAGTCACCATATTGGTCAACATCTCAGAAGCAACGGTCGGTGTATTGGGCAGCAAAATCAGATTGCTGTTGGTATTTTCTCCTAATGAGTGTAGGGTATCGTAATGCTGGGTGATCACAATCAGGGATGAAGCTTCCTGACTGCTGATGCCCACTTTATTGAGCATTTCAACACTTTCTTCCAATCCTCTGGCTATTTCACGTCTCTGATCTGCGATGCCCTGACCCTGGAGTCGTTTCGATTCTGCTTCAGCTCTTGCTTTGGCAACAATCCTGATACGTTCTGCCTCTCCATCGTATTCTGCCGCCACTTTTTCTCTTTCTGCTGCATTGATCCTGTTCATGGCATTTTTGACAGCAATGTCGGGATCAATATCTGTCACCAATGCTTTGACAATGCCATAACCATATTCATTCATAGCTTCTTCGAGTTCACGTTTGATGGCTACTGCGATGTCGTCTTTCCTAACAAATACGTCATCGAGTTTCATCTTAGGCACCTCAGCCCTTACCGTATCGAATACATATGAAGTGATCTGTTCATGATAGTCCTGAAGCTTGTAAAATGCGTCATATATCTTATCAGGCAATACTTTAAACTGAACAGAAACCTTTAGTTTTACGAATACATCATCCAGAGTTTTGGTTTCTACGATGACATCAAGTTGTTGAATTTTAAGGTTGATTCTGCCGGTGATTTTATCGATGATGGGAATTTTGAGGTGCAGACCCGGACCTTTCACATCTTTGAACTTACCTAATCTTTCCAACAAAACTGCAGTTTGCTGTTTGACGGTAAACAACCCGGTGTAAAGAATTATAAAAGTGATGAATAAAATAGGAACAATACTTGGTAACATTTCCATTGTGAGCTTTAATGGTTTAAACAATACTTCAAATTTACATTATTTAAGGCGTATTTGGGCGATTGATTTTTATAATGTTGATGATTTTCATTAGGTGAGAGGTGTCAGGTCTTAGGTATTAGGTTTTAGGTAGAATTCTGGCTTTTAGCTTTTAGCTATTAGCTATTAGCTTTTTTTGGGGTTCGCTGTGCTCACTTATTTTATTCTCTTTTTTATTTGATGATGCCATGCTTGGCTTTAACTGGAGTTTTGGAGGCCCATTCACTATTCATGATTTCTTGCAGAAAATCGCTGGGAGCATTGCTTGAGGACAACCGGAGGCTAAAAAACCGATTGGGTTAATGTTATAAATGACAGGAGGGCCAGCTGCCAACTTCTCCTTTTGGAGGGATTTGTATTGCTGATCATGCACAGTCATTAACAGTATTATACTCCGGTCATTTTTCTTCTAATTCTTCAATTTTTGGAATAATAGATGAAAATGCACAAATGAATGGTGTAGTAAATGTGACATATACGTCACGGTCATCTAAACAATCTTCAACCCCTCTTTCTAGAGCGCTTTTAGTCTTTAGCTTCGATTTTCGATCACCAAAGACTAAAGACCAACTACAGACTTCGGCTCAGCCACCTTGGTTAATTTAATAACGAATCTTCAATTACGAATTACTTATTTATCGTCTTAATGCCTTAATGGTGAAAACAAAGACTCTTTGCGTACTCACAACTCACCACCTCTTTGCGCCATTGCGAGCTAAAAAAGGTTATGTGTTAAAGGTTAAAAGTTAAAGGATTTCAATACGCGAACCAACCATCTCCCTCCTCCCTAAAGACCAAAGAGTTACGCCACAATATCAATTGCCCAAAATTCCAAAACGCTAATTCGCCAATTCCCCTAAAGACCAACACCCAAAGACCAACTACTGCCCTCGGCTCCGCTGGCTTCTGCTCCGCTCAGCCAGCTTGGTTATTTTAATTACGAATCTTCAATTACGAATTACGGATTTATCGTCTTAATGCCTTAATGGTAAAAACAAAGCCTCTTTGCGTACTCACAACTCACCACCTCTTTGCAGCATATCGAGCAAAAAAAGGTTATATGTTAAAAGTTAAAGCAAAAACCCCGAACGGGGTGTCATGATTGTAGCCGAAACACAAAGATAAATCCTTCTATTTTGGCGGGATTTTTGACCAAAAATCATGACAAAATACAAAGGTAATGCAAAGCACTTAGGCAAGGCCTTGTCATTACCAGAATTTACAAAATACCAATGCCAAAATTAAAAAATCCGTTATTTATTTCCCGCAGATTTTCGCTGAAAGCAACAGATTTCATAGAAACACAAACAATCTAAAATGACCTAATACCTAAGTCCTTTTCCATACAACAACACTCCAACAACCCAATTCGCAATTCGCCAACCCCCAAACCCCCAACAACCCAATACGCCAAAACGCTAACCTGCCAATTCGCCAACCAACAAAAAAAAGGGAGACAATGAAACCTCACCATCTCCCTTTTTAAATTCTATTTATTAAGGCTTAACAGAACTATTGTTTAACGAATTTTTTCGTCATAATGGCTTGTCCACCACTCCTGACTTCAAGGAGGTACACACCCGGAACCAATTGTCCGACTGCAACTTGTTTTGCGTTTTTAAATTGTCCGATGAGTTTTCCATCCATGTTTCTGAGATACACAACAAAATCATCTACATCTGCATTGATGTTCAACATCTCTGTTGCAGGATTCGGGTAAAAATCTACCTGGAATTTTCCTGACTTGAAAAGTTTCACAATTTCTGAAGGATCTTTCCGGCCATCATAGTCTTCCTGAATCAACTGGTAATAATTGATATCCTGGGCATCCATGTGGACAAACTCATAACTAGCATTGGTTCTGTCGGCATTCTTGCCTTCAACAAATCCAATTTCAGCAAAGGATTTTCCGTCACTTGAATGCATGATATGAAAACCTTTATTGCTCAATTCAGCAATGGTTTCCCATTTGAGTAAAGCCTCTTTTTCTGTATTCCAGCTGGCGGTAAATGACAACCATTCAACAGGCAATGTAAATTCACTGATTACAAAATCGTTTTGAATATCGTTTTCTCCTGCAACTAATACGACAGGGATCAAGCCATTGGCCGTAGATCCGTCATTGGCTTCATTGTCTTCCGCATCTGCAGTATCGTCATCGTTATCATAAATCAATCCCAACATTGTAGATCCGGCATCGAATTGCAACAAATAACTTCCCGGTGCAACACTAGGGAAAATATAAAAGCCGTCCATATCTGTAGTCGCCGTTATGGGTTGGCCATTGCCATCCAAAACCGGCATGGCATTGCTGTCCAACAACTGGATGATGGTGCCACCAAAGCCTTCAGTCTTGTCAACGGCATTGTTATCCTGGGTATCATGAAACACGTATCCAGATATACTTCCTCCCAATTCTTCAAGAAATACATTACCAAAATCAAACTCTCCGGGTCCTACCACAGATGGTATTACATCATCAATTGGATTAGTGTTAGCTTCAGGTGTAATATCACTGACAAGCAAATTATAGTCGTCATTGACTGATACATATCCTGCAGGCTGTCCCTCTGAAATCAAATACGATCCAGGTGGTACGCCCACAAAGTTGTAATTACCGTTTTCGTCCGTAATAGCAATTGCTGCTTCGGAAGCGATGCCATCCATATTCAAGTCAATCAAGGCAGGCCCTGCATCTATCTCTGCCTGCTGCAAAATGCCGTCCATGTTGAGGTCTTTGTATAAGGTAATGGTCACTGAAGGTATGCCAGTATCGGTCACAAGACCATCAAATGCGTCGTTTCCATTGTCATCAAAAGCGACACTGCCTGAAATCTGAGCAGTCTGAACATCAACAAAATTGTTTTCAGTATCTGTCTCTCCAATTCCAATGCTTACCGGCAATAAATTGTCGTTGATGTCTATATTGAATACGTCATCACCACCTGTGCTCTCATCCGCATCGTACAAAGACACATGACCGGCAGGATCTGTTTCTACCAATATATAATCGCCAACCGGTACATCATTAAAACTATAAGCTCCGTTGAAATCTGTACCGGTTACGGCATATGGGCCCGCTGATAATTCAGCAGCTGATAAAATACCATCGCCATCACTATCTACATACAATGCAATATTTGATCCGCTGACGTCAAAATATCCTATGTCGCCATTGCCGTCGCCGTCGGTGTCAATTTTCACAAAACCGGAAATATTTCCTGTTCCGGTTTCTATAAAGTCATTGCCCATATCTTCTTCACCGGGTAGAACAACAGCAGGGATTGAATTGGTGATTCCATCATCTGCCACATCTCCGTCAGTTCCTCCATCGAGTTCAGAAAAGTCGAGGTAATCTACAGGCTGAATCTCTACAACAGTGTAATCACCCGGAGGCAGGTTTGCAAAATAATAGCTGCCAACCGGTTCATCAAATCCATCACCATTGAGATCAGTTGGCGTAGAAATGGTCAAAACTGTTGTTACTGAATCGCCATTCTCATCATATAAAATCATTTCTACACCTCCTATGCCATTGCCAGATTCAGTTTTCACTTGTCCGGAAATTGATCCAAGTTTTACATTTACAAATGTACAAATGCCATTGTCAGCATTCGATCCATTGCCGGTAACATTTACCGCCACCGAATTGGTGAGGGGATTATAAACTGCATCTAGATTTCCATTGGTATTGAGGCATTTTATAGTATCCAGCATATATCCGGCAGGAACTACTTCAGAAAAAGTATAAGCTCCTTGCTGCTGGCTGGAAAATGAAAATTCAATCGAATTGGTGGCAGATGGATTAAGCATAAATGATGCCGGTGCACCACTAGTACCTGTTCTGGTAGTTGTGAATGAAAAATTTTGATTGGCTCCGGCCGGCACCGTTTCTTTGACCAGAATGAGCTTTGGATTGAGCGCATTGGTGACCGTCACAATCAAATCTTCAGATGCTGCTAAAAAATTAAAGGTCGCATTTTTATTGTTGTTGGCCAGGGTTACCATTCCATTCTCGGTGGAACCTGTAGCGATCACTGTGCCGTCCTTCGTTTTTACTTCAAATATCACTGTAATGTCTGCAAAATTACCGTTGGTATTTACATCAGTTTCCAACACTGTGATGGTTTCTCCAGGAACAATAGCCATAATGCCACTCGAACCTCCGTTTCCAATAGGGTTGGTAGGGATTGGAATTACACCTGAGACGGAGCCGGATGCACTAAAAAGAAAGCTCGATGTAAAGCTGGCAGGAAGTACAATTTTTCTAATTTCAAGGGCAGGCCTTCTGTCCACAAAGTTATTTCCTGAGTCTGTTTCACCGGGATTGACTGTTACCGGTATGGCATTGTTGTTTTGCGCCGTATTTGCTACATCCACAGCCGGGCCGGTATCCGCAGAAACGTCACCATCAAAAACAGAGACGTACCCTGAAGGATCTGTTTCGACCACAATATAATTACCGGAGGGCACTCCTGTGAAGTTATAATTCCCTGAAGGGTCTGTCATTGTTGTTGCCGGGTCATCATTCATCCCGTCATTGTCGGAGTCTATCAATGCAGGACCTGCGGCAAGTTCTGCAGCACTGAGTACACCATCTCCATTGGTATCTTTGTACAATGTTATACTTACGCCTGAAATGGCTGTTTCTCCATCACCCTGATTGAGCAATGTCCCATCAAGATCTGTATCCTGCAGTACAGTACCTGAAATACTGCCTTTGTCCAGATTCTGATAATCAAAGTCTTCAAACAATATGGCCTGTGGTTGCTGATTGGCACTGCCTATCACCGATTTACATCCATAAAAGTAACTGCCGCTTGCGTGTAATAATCCGTTTGCTTCATTGTAATATTGAATTACAATCTTTTTTACGCAACCGCTAAATGATACATTGATATCCATATAATTGAATATGCCTCCAGTCAAACAAGTAGAGTGTCCTGCCGCAGAATTATAGGACCCCCCGGTAACAAAGGCCGTTCCCCCACTGATACTTCTGGTAGAGTTGGTTGGATTGGAGGGCATAGGTGCACCGTCGACCCTCATGTCCATAGAACCGCAGGCAGCGACATCAAAGCCGCTGGAATATCCTTCACCTATCTTGGTAATGCTTGGCACAATACTTCCACCAGATGCATCCATACCTGTGATTGTGACTTTATCGTTGTACGTTTCCAGGCCAACAGGTGGATAATTTGCAGACACAGCCGGACTGGTCAAATCCACGATGTCAAATTCGAGATTGCACACAGGAACAGAAAATTCTATCACCAGATAATTGCCATTCACTGCTGATTGAAGGGAGGTATAGTCCTGAACGAGGGCAATGCCTTGCTTTGACCCGGGTTGTCCATTGCTCAGAAAGCCTCCATTACAATTGACGTTGAATACGTCTGCATTGGTAACAGGAACACCAATTCCTCCGTTGTTGGCCCTAAAGCCACCCCCTGGACAGCTGTTGCATAATCCTACAGGAGCAGTGTAGCTGTTAGCGGTGCTGGAATAGTAAACTTTGGCTGTGGCTCCATTGCCTATGGAAACGGTTTGCTCGGTGGATACATTGGCCAGGAGCGACCAGTCAAATGTACCTGATTGAGCGATAGCACTTCCAAAAGAAATGCAAGTAAAAATGATCAGTAAAAGTGCTTGAATAAATCTTGGGTAAATAATTTTCATTAACTGCTTTTTTGAAGTGCTTTAAAACTTTTCTTGTGAAGGGATATCTGTAATTTTTGGGCAAATATATTAAATAAACTTTTAATATTTAAAAAGCATTTTACAATATTTTTAAGCTCATTTTTAGAGATTTAAATATAAAAGAATAATTTAAAGTAAACCCAAGGGTAAACCCTGTATTAATCGGGTTAGAATGGGAAAAAGTGGAAATTGTCGGCCTTGGTTTCACTAAGACAGTCTAAAAAACCGATTTGTTCAATTGGATAAAAAAGATTTGATTTTTCATCTGGCAACCCGGCAAACTTGCAAAATTGAGGAGGATTTTGAGCTATTTCGATGTATGCCTTAGCGTGAAACAACCAACTTGCACGAGGGCTTTAACTCCATTCCTAATTAAAAGAGCCCGACATCAAATGTTGATATCAGGCTCTTTACAGAAAAAACTCTTTATTTTATTTCACCCGGAAACACTGTTAAAAACTAAATTTCTGCCCGTTATTCCATTGAGAACAGGCTTAGAAGGCAATCCGGCACCAGATCAGAAGCCTATTGCTTTATGCTGATTACATCCATGATTTACTTCATCTGAATTCCCGGTTATTTGAGAGATCGGATCAAATGCTGTATTTAAATACATCTACAGAATCATCCATTGAAGACTTATCCAGTTCAACGATTTGTTTGATATGACCTGACTTGAGTTCAAGAATCCACCCATGCAAATAGGGGTATTCTCCCTCCTTCCATGCGTTTTGAACGATTGTCGTGTTTTTCAGATTATTGACTTGCTGTATGACGTTGAATTCTGCCAGCTTATCTGCCCGCTCGTCTTCATTTTCTATGGCCATCAGTTCTTTCTCGTTCTGAACATAAACATCCTTGATTCCTTTGATCCAGCTGTCGATCAGTCCAAAAGACTTGTTTCCCATGGCTGCTCTCACTCCGCCGCATCCTGTATGTCCAACCACCATAATGTGTTTTACCTTGAGTACCTGCACTGCATACTGCAGGACACTCAACAAATTGAAATCCGTATGGACAACCAGGTTGGCTACATTTCTATGTACGAAAATTTGACCCGGGTCAGTCCCAGTCAGCTTGTCTGCAGGGGCACGGCTATCTGAGCAACCTATCCACAAAAATTCAGGACTTTGGCCTTTTGCCATTTTTTCAAAAAAAGAAGGATCCTCAGCATTCTGCTTTTCAGCCCATGCCCTGTTGGATTCCAGCAACATTTCGTATGACTTCATTTGCGCTTATTTTCTATGATTATTTTAGGTGTAAATAAATTAAAATTTAAACAACTTATCTTCAAAATCATGCTGAACTTGCAAAATTTTTCAACCTGCATAGTAGCTGATATTTTTTCACCCAGGGATCAATCGCCTTTGGCAAAATAGGAATACCGCTTGATTTTTTTCTTTTTGATGAACTCAGCATAATTCTCAGGATTGATCTCATCTCCTCGTTCTGACAGGAGATGTACTGTAATATTTTTGTTCCTCGCCTGTATCACAAAATCATCCAGAATCTGGATGACATCATTGTCAATATATTGGCTTTTCCTGATGTCCAGTTCGAGCGTTGAATTGGGTTCAAGGTCGTTGAGTTGTTTGGCTATTGCTCCCTTATTCAAAAATGTGACCTCCTCTGCAAACGTCATTTTGGTCTTATTGCCTTCCTGAGATTCTTCTCTGTGGAGGAAAAGAGAATTTTGATAGCTCTTTACCAAAATGACGATGATGCCAATGAACAGACCGCACACTATTCCCCAAAGGAGATCTTTCAGCACTATAACTACGATGGTGGTAATAAATGGGACAAACTGAGTCCATCCAAGGTTCCACATCTTTTTAAACAAAGAGGGTTTGGCCAGCTTATATCCTACCAAAATCAGAACAGCGGCAAGCACTGCAAGTGGAACATGGTTTAATATTTTGGGGAGAACGAGTACGGCAAGCAAGAGCAAACAGCCGTGTATGATTGTTGACATTTTGCTCTTTGCGTTGGATTGTATGTTCGCAGAACTTCGTACAATGACCTGGGTTATGGGCAGTCCTCCAATAAATCCAGAAACAATATTTCCTGCACCTTGAGCAAAAAGCTCGCGGTTGGGCGGGGTTACGTTTTTATTGGGGTCCAACTTATCCGTTGCTTCTACGCTCAACAACGTCTCGAGGCTTGCGATGAGGGCCAATGTAAAAGCTACAGTGATGACTTGAGGGTTGGTGATGGCAGAAAAGTCAGGAAAGGACAAGAGGCCCATAATTTCTTCCATATTTGATGAAACAGGAATAGACACCAGGTGTGAACTTTTTATTGCAAGATCGGGATTCCCATCAAAAAGCAATTTGATGATAGTCCCAACGACCACTGCAACGATGGGTCCCTGGATCAATTTGAATATTTTAGCCTTCTTAGCCAGGATATTGTCCCAAAAGACAATGATGACTATACCTATAATGCCAATGATCAGTGCACCTGGAGTAATGCTGCTCAGCAAATGCGAAATCACGGATAGTGTATTTTCCCCGGAAGGTTCTATGAATTCGTCTGCACCCATGGGCTCCTTGTCGTATCCAAACAAGTGTGGAATCTGTTTCAGGATAATGATGATACCAATACCCGTCAACATGCCGAGAATGACACTGTTGGGGAAAAAATATCCGATGATACCAAAACGCAGGACTCCAAATATGATCTGAATTACTCCTGCCAGCACAACAGCAACCAGAAATACTTCAAAACTCCCCAATTGGGTAATGGCAACAGCTACAATGGCTGCAAGTCCTGCAGCAGGACCCGATACCCCAAGATTTGATCCACTGAGTGAACCGACAATAATTCCCCCGACGATTCCTGCTATCAAACCAGACAACAGGGGTGCTCCGGAAGCCAGGGCAATACCCAGGCAAAGTGGCAAGGCCACAAAAAATACAACAATGCTCGCAGGAAAGTCTGCAGCTAAATTTTTGGTTATTTTACTCATCTCGTTTTCTTCTAGCTTGCTAACCCACGGAAAATAACATTGTTCGGTTTTAAGAAAATTTTAATACTTGCAAATCGAACAATTTTTTTTGTTCACCATTTTCAAAAGTTTCAAAAACCAAATCCACCCCAACCACAATTTGACAAATAATATTTGGGTAAAACAGATTTGATATTCATAACACTTTCACACTCAAATGATAATGTCCTTTGCTAATAGTATGTGAAGTGTTGATACAGCCTGCCGCTCTATTCAGGATTTGGTCGTTTTGGAAACTTCTATAGAAATATTTTTATGCCCATAAAAATTTAGAGTCCACCTTATACCTAAAATATCCCTCCATCGTTTATCTTTACAAAGCAGGAGGGAAAAAAAGAAAACGCTGTGACTTATCCTGCAATTATTCATCCGGTATAATCATAAAAATATATGTCTGCCATTCAGACAGATGCTTGGCTATAGTCCATCTAAAAAGGGGCTTGAGCTTAGATGGCTTTGTGTGGTAAATGGTGAGGAATATTGCTTATTGGTATTGATTTAAGTAGTATAATATGATTATAAAGAGGATTTCGACCTATGAAAAGTTTCAAGTTTTATCGTCAGCCAGACTCCATGGACTGCGGTCCAACCTGCCTCAAAATGGTAGCCAGACATTACGGCAAAGATTATGCAATCACATTTTTAAGAGAAAAATGTTACATTGATAGAGCAGGTGTTTCATTGTTGGGTATCACCGAAGCTGCAGAACTCATAGGCTTTAAAACCATAGCCGTAAAACTACCTGCCTTTGGCGGGAAAAATGATGCCGTCCTTTCTGAGGCCCCATTTCCAGCTATTTTACATTGGAATCAGAACCATTTTGTAGTCCTGTATAAACTCTCTCAAAAATATGCATGGATAGCCGACCCCGCTGATGGTTTGCATAAGCTACCCATTTCGGAATTCAATAAATCCTGGATCACAGAAGATGATAAAGGTATAGCCCTGTTATTGGAGCCTGGAGAAAAGTTTTATAATAGCGATGAAGTCAATTCCGGAAACCCGGGAATACGCTTTCTCATAAAGAATTTCTTTAGCTTTAACTCAAATATTATACATGATTGCACGGATTGCGGAAAAAATTTCATATGATTACTTTAATGCTTCAACAGATTTTATATTTAAAGGCTTCTCGTTTAATAATTGTTTACATAAGAAGGTTTCAATTGATTCAAATGGTCAAGTTAAAAATTGCCCTTCTTTTAATCAAAGTTTTGGTCATTACAATAAAATTAAGTTAGAAGAAATAATCAATGAAGTGGAATTTCTACAGCCGCAATCAATTACAAAACAGGATATTGAAGAATGTAAAGTTTGTGAATATAGGTTAGTTTGCTCAGTTTGCTGGGCATATCTTAAGGACGATAGTAATATGATTTCAAAACCAAAAAAATGCAAGTATGATCCGTACACTGGTGTGTGGAATTAATATTATATTGGGATTAGTATTATTTATTTCTTGCAGAAGTAATGACTCACACTTACTGAATTATGATGAATTGTTCGAGCGGTTTAAAGTAGGAAAATTTTTGGACAACAATACTGTTTTGGTAGACATTTACGGGAATGTTCTGAACCATGACACTTTAAAGAAATGCCCTCCAGATTTTTTTTTCGTTGATTATTATTCTAATAAAAATGGGGAGATTGTTAAAGCCGTTCTTAGAGCCTCTAATGAAAGAGATAAACTTTTTTTTAAAAGGGTTGAGGATGAAATTCTAAATCCTATCTATTTAGGAATTGATGTTAAAATAAATTGTAATGACAAATCATTAATTCTAAAGAGATGTTTGTTTCGCGACCAAGAAAGTAGGAAATCAGCTGGCCCCATTTTTGAAATTGATTCTCGAAACCTAGATACAATTGTATCTATCATAAACCAATGCAACCCATTGCAATGGATAGGTGAGCCACAAGCTTCATATGAGGCTATTTTTTATGTGTTACAACACAATCATTATGAGGTTCGAAAAAAAAATGAAAATTTAATTAATCATTTTTTTGAAAAGGGATATCTATCAATTTCAACAAAGGCACTTTGGGTGGACAGATTATTGGTTGATCAATTGATGCCTCAGATTTATGGTACACAGATAGTTAATGGAAAACTATATCCCCTTGCTTACCCTGATAAAATAGATTCTTTAAGAAAATCTATCGGACTTGGTTCTATAGAGGAATATTTATCCAAGTTCGGTTTATCTTCAAAATATTAACTCAAGATTCGGTGCCTAAATTCATATAAAGTTAGGATGTTGTCTCCAAAAAGTTATACTTTACAAATAATTTATCCTATAATTCAATTAAATAGCCACAAACGGATCTCCTACTATAAATCAGGTCGGCAAAGATGGTATGGATGGAGTATTTTACATCGTTAAGCACTCCTCTGATATAAATTGGCAAAAAAGCGTATTGGCCAAATATGAGGAATTGTTGAATGATAGGTCAACAGATAAACCGATGTATGCTTACTTATCCGATAGAATCAATATCAAGCTTGGTTATGCCCAATTGTATGGAACGCAGGTCAAAAATCTTCATTACGAAAATAATGAAGTAGAGTTCTTTCCTATTGAAGACAGCATTCGTATAGATGAGCGAAGAATGGCCTTTGATCCTGAGCCGCTGGAATTTTATAAAAAATTAATTTTGAAAGCTTATAGTGGACGATTCAATGATGTGAAAAAATGATGAGCAAAAAAATTTTCTCTTGGTTTTTTTTCTTTAAACCATCTTGTAGTACAATCAGCAAAAGAGAAGGTGAACAATGTTTCATAATTTTAGCAGCATTAGGATGCATACATAACATTCGTTTTTACTATGCATTAGTAATTAAGAAGAATTTTTGGCCGAAGAACGAAGCATTCCTACACAACACCAAGTCCGGCATGTTACCTTACATTTCCATTGCTAGCATTTACTAAACCGCCTTCGTCTTCCATCTCTTCGAGAACTGTCATTCCCGACTCTGTGGGATCGCTCAGACATCATCTTTTGAAAGTGGGGAGAATAGCACAGCAAAAGATGTCAAAATGGGTGATGTAGAATAATGGGGTGCTGTTGTCCTTCAGAGTACAAGTCGTTGGCCTCAATCAAACATTGCGAATAACGAAGTACTTTTCCTCAAGAAAACCTATTAATAAAATTTAAATTGTACACCTAAAATACAAAACTAGTGTTTATATTTACAAGGCAGGAAGGAAAAAGAAGAAAACGCTGTGACTTATACTGCAAGTATTCATTAAGTATAATCATAATATGATACGCCTACCATTCATATGGAAGTTTGGCTCATGTCCTTCTAAAAACTGGAACTGAGCTTAGATGGCCTTGCCTTGTATATGGAGGGGAGTATTGCTTTTGGCAATTGTTAAATCTATAAGAACAATAAATATAAATTCAGCTTGAACAAGAGACATCATGAAAATATTTGTACTTTTTACGGTGTTATTTTATTGTTGTACTTCAGACAATGGTCCATGCAAAGTCTATGAGGAAATAACCATCATGGACGGCAAATACAGAAACCTACCTGAATCCAATGTGTTTAATACAGTATTAGATTCATTATATAGGGCAAGTACAGCCAATAATAAAAAACAAGGTGATTTTATCGAAGCCGCAATGGATTCTTTAGCTTCTTCATCTTTTGAATACAATTTTGATGAACAGCGAGGAATTATCTTGATGAAAAAACAAATAGGATTAGACTCTATCAATGTTTTGATGTTAATGCACCATATTGCAAGTAATAAATTTCCTAATATTGATACATTGGAATGTTTTCAAAAATCTTTGATAGTGTTTGTTCACACTCCACAAAGTTTAATAGACGATGTATCAATTTTTGTTGAGAAGCATAAAGCTTTGATTCCTAAGAACAATTATCAGCACATTATATGGCATTTAAGAGGGAGAAATACAAAGTAAATAAGCGTAGTTTATGTGTACTTCAATTATAGCTCGTTTTTCAAATAAAATGTTCTTCACAATGCCCCCAAAATTGCTCCAAGAAATTAGAAAGTACAATTTTTTCATATTGTTATTCCTCTATGGCTGTAAAAGCGACAGCCCAAAGTTGATCCCATCACAAACTATGCCCACGGATTGCTGGTATCGGCAATGGGAAATGTTCTTTAAAGTCGAGAATAGTTTTTACGAAGAAGCTTCTACAGAATTTGTCAAATTGACAGAAACAGACTGTCTGCTAAACCCTAAAGTGTTTTCAAATGGTCTATTTGCTATGCTAAAAAGCGGAAAAGAAAATGAGGCGAATCCTTTATTCTCTAACGGATCAGAGGAAGATAAAAGAGCATTCTGTTTTGCATATGGAAAGGAATATGACAAACTGTGCAGCGAGATAAAGCCTGAAATTGTTTCAAAACCTTATTTAAGAGATTCTATTTTGAGATTATATGTAAGAGATCAATACAGCAGAGGAGGTGATATTCGTCAATTGATTGAGCGTTACAATATGGACACTACTGGCTTATCGATGCTTCTTTATAGAGACAGCGATCATGAAAATGAAGAACACTTAAAGAAACTAATAACTACAAACGGATTTCCGACTGCAAATCAGGTCGGTAAAGATGGTATGGATGGAGTATTTTACATCGTTCAGCACTCCTCTGATATAAATTGGCAAAAAAGCGTATTGGCCAAATATGAGGAATTGTTGAATGATGGGTCAACAGATAAATCGATGTATGCTTACTTATCCGATAGAATCAATATCAAGCTTGGTAATGCCCAATTGTATGGAACGCAGGTCAAAAATCTTCATTTCGAAAATAATGAAGTAGAGTTCTTTCCTATTGAAGACAGCATTCGTATAGATGAGCGAAGAATGGCCTTTGATCTTGAGCCGCTGGAATTTTATAAAAAATTAATTTTGAAAGCTTATAGTGGACGATTCAATGATGTGAAAAAATGATGAGCATAAAAATTTGCTCTTAGTTTTTTTTCTTTAAACCATCTTGTAGTATAATCAGCAAAAGAGAAGGTGAACAATGTTTCATAATGTTATAAGCATTAGGAGGCATACATAAAATCCGTTTTTACCATGCATTAGTAATTAAGAAGAATTTTTGGCCGAAGAACGAAGCATTCCTACACAACACCAAGTCCGGCATGTTACCTTACATTTGCATTGCTAACATTTACTACGCCGTTTTCGTCTTCAATCTCTTCGAGAACTGTCATTCCCGACTCTGCGGGATCGCTCAGTCATCCTCTTTTGAAAGTGGGGAGAATAGCACAGCAAAAGATTCCAAAATGGGCGATGTGGAATAATGGGGTGCTTTTGTCCTTCAGAGTACAAGTCATTGGCCTCAATCAAACATTGAGAATAACGGAGTACTTTTCCCCAGGAAAACCTATTAATAAAATTTGAATTGTACACCTAAAATACAAAACTAGTGTTTATATTTACAAGGCAGGAAGGAAAAAGATGAAAACGCTGTGACTTATACTGAAAGTATTCATTAAGTATAATCATAATATGATACGTCTACCATTTTACAAATGAAGATTGACAACATAAGGTGCTATTTTTATTCTATAAATTTAATGATTATGGTTTTAGTGAGCTGTTCACCCAAACCATATTATTACCATATAGAAAAAGACTCTAATAGACTTTTAATGCAGGGTCGTAGTCTGGTAAATAAAGATAAGAAATATTTTGAAGCTATAGAAAAGTTAGATAGTATTCAGTGTTACAATGATTTGGCTTGCAGAATGAAATATTTTTATCTGGCGAAAGCTTATGCAAATATTGACACATCCATCTCATATAAATACCTAGAAAAGGCTGTCATGTCGGGACAGTTGTTGCGCTATATAGATCATGAGAATTTTCCATATTTTGTAGATGTGGATTATCTAAATGACCTCGAAGAAGACTTTTTAGTTAAGAAAAGAGAGAATGAATTATTCAAAATTTTAAAAAAAATAACAAATGAAGATCAAAGAATAAGGCAAATATGTAATGATAGATCTTTAAAATGTGGAAATGAAATAAATTTTGTGGATAGTATAAATTATAAAACTTTAGATAGTCTTGTTTCAATATATGGTTGGCCTGGGTTTGCTAAAATTGGATATTTTGAGCCGGAGAAAAGTTTTCCCATACCTGAACTAATCATCTTGCATTCAGACAAACCCACTAACTATAAATACTTAGATATTATAAGAAAAAGTTGTCTTAGAAATGAGGAATCATGGTCGAAGTATCAAATGATTGTTTCTAATATATTGATGAGATACAACTTTAAAAGAACCAATATCTAGATTGACTTTATTCCTAAGTCCTCTTTGAAATTAATGCAAAGAAATATAGAAATTCCTGAATTAGAACCCTTAACTAAATATATTGAATTTAGCGGAGGTAATTTTATTCTCCATCCGATAAATTATACCTCCATAACACATGCTTCATTATTGGCTAAATTACTCTCAAATGAAAGTACACAAGTTGTTTTGGGAAAATCAAAATCGTATTCAACCAAATGTGACAATTGTTTTATGTTGGTTAAAGACCTAGAATAATGAAAAACTAAATATAAGTCTTTCCAATAATTCGTTAAAAATAGAGCATTAAAGTCAAAATTGTTTTGAATTTAACTTTAAATGATCATCCGTAATTATACCAAATATAGTATATTTGAGTAAAATCTGTAATATGACTCTATTAGAATTTTCTCAAAAATTTCCAAGTGAGGATAGCTGCATTGAGTATTTCAAGAAACAAAAAGAGAAACAGGGAGTAGTCTGTAAGAAATGTGGAAGTAAGGAACATTATTGGAACAAGACATATAACTCTCATGATTGTAAACAATGCCGATATAGAACAACACTTAGAAGCGGAACGGTAATGGAATCATCAAAGTTGCCATTCAAGTATTGGTTGTATACGATCTACTTAATGACAATGACCAAGAAAACATTTTCAGCGATGGAAGTAG
>JAGQWX010000044.1:40911-43030 GCA_020436935.1 Saprospiraceae bacterium | reverse complement strand
CAAAGGCGCAATGTATACTGCCCAGGTGCATCAATTGTTGGATGAAGCTACCGCTTTGAATCCAGGAAACGGAAGGGCTTTGTACCTCAAGGGCATGTACTTGTACAATACACCGGCATTTTTTGGTGGCGGACCATCGTTTGCACTGCCATTTCTGGAACACGCAGGAGAAGCATTTCTTGCCGATGATCACCAGACATTAATGATCAGGTGGGGAGCAGAAGATACCGTCAAATTGCTTGCAAAAGCTCAGGCTGAAATTGGTGGTAAATAGATAATTTTAAAATCTCAGCCTAATTGATATATTTAGATTCTGAATTCGAAAAACAACGGGAATACACCAGCTTGTAGCTTTCCGGGAAAATAATGGGTAAAAAAACATCAAACTTCTTCATCGTTTTTTTGATTTGTCTGGCATTGAATACGCTGACCAGAGGATCGTTGCCATCTGAATTGAAAGATTGGTATTTCATCGCGGTTGGGACGGTAACCAGCATGATGATTTGGTTTGGTTGTGCCTTCATTGGGGACAGTTTCAGAGATAAAATATCATGGACAGAGCGACCTTACCTCAGGCTTGTACTTTCTATTGCGGCCACGGCCATCCTGGTGGCAATGGTTTATTATTTGACGGTTATGCTATGGTTGGCTGCATATCCTGATTTTTCTTTGGGCAGGGTGTTCAGAAACCTGGAATGGAGAAATTATGTCCTCACATTTCTGATCACTCTTGCCATCAGCTCCATTTTATACGGTAGGGGCTTTTTTCTGGAATGGAAAACCAAACTTGAGGAGGCAGAAAAATTCAAAAGAGAGAAACTGCTGTACCAATACGAGATGTTGCGCAATCAGGTCAACCCGCATTTTTTGTTCAACAATCTGAGTGTGCTGTCGAATCTTGTGCATAAAGACGCTGACCTGGCAGAAAGCTTCATCAATAAGTTCTCGAAAGTTTACCGATACGTGCTGGACAGCAGGATGAAGGAGACGGTACCGATTGCTGAAGAAGTGAAACACCTGGAAGACTACCTTTTTTTGATGAAAATCAGATTTGGCGATGGTTTTAATTTTGAATTGAAACTGGATCAAAACGTAGGTCAGGTAGTACCAATGACCTTGCAAATGCTCGCAGAAAATGTCTTTAAGCACAATGCGACATCACCATCAAACCCAATATGGCTAAGTGTCAAAAATGAGCATGATTACATCGCGATGACCAATAACAAGATTCCCCGAAAGCAAATTGAAGAGTCGGGTATAGGTTTGAAAAACATTAAAGAAAGGTATGCCTATCTTACTGAAAAACAGGTGATTGTTATTGATGAACCCGATCTATTTACGGTCAAAATTCCCTTGATATCATGAAAGTTTTGATCGTTGAAGACGAGCAATTGACTGCAGAGGGCCTGGCTTTCAGGCTGATGAGCTTAAGGGCCGGCATACAGGTGTCAGCCATTACATCCTCTGTAGAAGAGACTGTCCGTTATTTTGAAGAACATGGACAACCAGACCTGGCATTTTTTGACATTCACCTGGGAGACGGCATCAGTTTTGAAATTTTCAGGAAAACAGAAGTGAAGTGCCCGGTAATATTCACCACGGCATACGATCAGTATGCTTTAAAGGCATTTGAAGTGTTTGCCGTGGATTATCTTTTAAAGCCCATAGACAAAGAGGCCCTGGAGCGTTCCCTCCAAAAGTTTGAAATGATGACTGCCTCTCCTCACGATCCTGTTCCCCAGGCATTGATTCAGAGCTACTTGAGTGAAGAAAGAAAGCCACTTTACAAACAGCGATTCATGACCAGACTGGGTGATCGTTTGCTTGCTTTTAATACAGAAGAAGTGGATTACTTTATGGCCGACAACAAAATGGTTTGGATGCGCCTTAAAACGGGGAGAAGATATCCGGTTGAATACAAAATGGAAGAGCTCGATCAGCTGCTGGATCCGGCATTGTTCTTCAGGGTCAGCCGCACCTTCATCATCGCCTTCGATGCCATCAGAGAGGTCTATATTTATAGCAATTCCAGATTAAAAGTAGAAACCCAGCATCTCGAAAAAGACGAAGAAATCATCGTAAGCCGCGATAGGGTAGAAGCCTTCAGGACCTGGTTTGG
>JAGQWX010000044.1:0-40813 GCA_020436935.1 Saprospiraceae bacterium | reverse complement strand
TTGAAACCCAGCATCTCGAAAAAGACGAAGAAATCATCGTAAGCCGCGATAGGGTAGAAGCCTTCAGGACCTGGTTTGGCAAGTAACACCGACAATCTTCAATTTTCATTCCATCATTATTTAAAATTTAATGCGCACTATAACGAAAGTTATATTGTCACGGCATGCCCATGCCTATACCTTTGGCACATTGAATTGAATATATACTACTCGGAAATAGAATTGTCCACTTCCATTTCTGACCAGAATTTACCCCGCATAACACAAAAAACCTCGCAATGAAAAGAGCCACAGGAAAACCCAAAAATTGAACACCATCCAGGTCAGGGACCGAAATTGAATATCAAGAGGAAGGCCTCCACATTTTTAGCTGGACAATAGAGTCCGTTCAGTAAAGGAGTTTCATACTTGTCCTCTATCCAATTGAATTTCTGTTTTGAAAAACCACTTTTGTGGGTATTGATTCGGTCAGCTGCCCAGGCCCGGAGGTCATTTTATTTGCCAATAAACCTATCATTCATAACCTTAAAAAATTCAAGAAATGGGAATTAGAAAAAATGTAAAGTTTCTGACAGCTGCTGAAAGAGAAGATTTTGTCAAAGCATGCGTATTGATGAAAGCAGACATCGTAAATCCCGGTGCACCCGCTGTAGATCAATACAGCAAATGGGACGAATATGTCGCAGTGCACAGAATGATCCAGTCCGGTATTGCACCAGGTGGTGTTTCAGTAAATTTTGGTCATGGCGGAAGCGGTTCTTTCAGCTTTCTGAGCTGGCACCGCTATTTTTTATACTTGTTTGAAAAAGACCTGCAATCCTATGTGCCAGGGGTGATGTTGCATTATTGGGACTGGTCCGATCCTTCTTCCGTAATGACAGATACTTTTCTGGGCCCCAATGGAAATGCCGCCAACAACAATGTCATTGAGCGAGGGTATTTTGCATTCGACAGACCGGGTACAGGAGCCAATACCACCCCATTGCCGGCATGGTATCCGGCAGGACTCAACGGTTGGCGAATGCCTGCGATGTTTCCCTCCAATTTCGTAGGTGGACTCAAACGAAGGACACAAAACGTCTCCTTGTTACCTTCGGTCAATGACATCAGAACAACCTTGGGAAGATCCAACTACAGTTCCTTTCAAAATACCCTCGAAAGTGGGGCAGGGCTAGCTTCTGGTAATCAAATGCACAATGGAATGCACGGCTGGATAGGAGGCGGTACTTCCACTGCCAACCAGGGCCATATGAGCAGTCCTTCTGTTTCACCGTTTGACCCGTTTTTTTATCTCCACCATTGCAACATTGACCGTTTATGGGCCATGTGGCAGATGGATGGACATCAGAATGAATACCCAACCATGGGCGGAGACAGCTTCCACCACAGGAATGACCTTATGTACCCATGGGTAGGTGGGGCAGCCGGTTACAGCACCAGCGCAAGCATTCAGACTGCCATTCCAATGCCCAATTATGCGGCGCTCGGTCCTCAGCGCAATGTTGATACCCTGGATTTCAGAGCACAATATGATTATACCTACGATACCATCGCCATCATAGGAATAGGTCTCGATAGAACGGGAAGCATGAACGGATTGACCCCTGATCCTATGGTCTCGGGTTTGCCTGATGTGACCAAGTGGGAAGCTGCTAAGCGCGGTGTCTCAGCATTTCTTCAGGATTGCGAAACAGTGCAAAACAGCGGAGCAATCTATGTTGGAGCAGGCGTCAGAACCTTCAGAAGTTTGGCAGCCAATGAATTTTCAAGCGTCTTTGGCGCACCCGGATGGGGATTGGTCAAAGGAGGTACTGCCTTCAGCAAAGCAAACTTTGATGCAGCCATCACCACCATGAGTCCGGGAGGAGGTACGCCACTTGCCGATGCTTTACTTGATGTCAAAAACACCATTGCCGATCCACCGTTCTCCAGACGACCTGCCGATGAAAACAGGTACATTGCCATGTTGACTGACGGTATTTTGACGAGCGGCTCACCATTCTCATCCATTCCAAATGGCAGCCTTTCCAACACCGTGATATTTGCCATGGGATTTGGCACCGGACTGGAAGTAGATTATGGTACGCTGGCTACAATGGTAGCAAAAGGAGAATCCGTTACTACATCGCAAATCTTCCATGGAGAAAATGCCGGTACCATAGACAAGTTTTTTACCAATTCGCTGGCTTCGGCGATTGGATTTACGGCAGTATTTGATCCCGTATTGGAAATGTTTGAAGGAGAACACACTCACCTTTCTTTTACGGCCACTTCAGCTGACGACTCATTTTTACTTACCGTCCAGGGCATGGACTATTCAGACCGCAATTGGTCTTTCATCCTTCATGGCCCCAATGGGCAGGTACTGTATGGTGATCAACCGGGACATGCGCACAACAGCCATTGTAACCATTGTTGCGAGCAACCCAATATCACCACTTCCAGATCCAACGGACGACTCACCATGGTCATCCAGAGAGGAAATACCGGCAAGGAATGTTGGGTCGGAGTGTGGACGCTCATGGTGGCCTATCGCGCAAAATACATGGATAAGATGTTGATGCCTGAGTTGGGCGAACTTCTGATCCCTGTGAGCGCCGGTCCTGTAAGAGGTCCTAAATACGCAAGGTTGCTCACAGCAGTCCAGCAAAGGAAAGCGACCAGAAATATATTTATCAAGAGTCAGCACGGTCTTGATTTTCCAGCTGTCGGCACCAATAGCAATGAAAGAAGGGCATGCAACCTGGTGATGAATGTTTATGCAAAAACAAGGCTGAAGATCAGACCCGAATTGAAAAATGCCATCATTAAAATAGGTGAAGAAATGCGCATCGATGTAACAAAAGATGTTTTGTTGGGAAATGCACAAGTGCAGGGAGGATTTGCGCGATTGATAGCGCCTGCGTTTCCTTTGGAAAAATTGATCAGCAAGGACGAAGTACTCAAGTTGATTTTGACCAACGAAAAGTCGAAAAGATATTCTTCAAAACTTGACATCGCTTTGCAACTTGCCAGAATTGAACGGGAGAAAAAAGAACTCCGCTTCATAGAGGATTCTGAACTGAAAGTTGTCGCCCATGGAGACTCACCTTTGCACATTCATCATCAGAAAACAGAGGTGGAAGGTGTTTATCATATAGGTCTCATAGTGGAAGGCATGTATTATCCCGAAGCAGAAGGGGCTGAGGCAACAGGCCATCATCATGGAGGTGGAGCTGATGAAAAACCCAAGGGTGAAGGCGAACAATTCTCAAGAATATTCAACATTACAGCAGGTGTAGGTGCCTAAAATCACACCTTCCTGGGGCGAAAATTGGAGGGTGAAACCTACCTTTTTTTGCCCCTTTTTTTTTGAAAATATTTGGTTTAAGCTGTTTGTTTGAGGCGAGCATAAAGTGTTGTTCATAATTTCTTTGGTCCACAGCTTTCATATTTCAGAGGCTTTTATATTTTTATGCATCAAAAGAAATGAATTGGGTAAAATCCGAGCTGCAAAAAACAAGGATGTTCTGGCAATGATGACCATCCGCCTGGCTGTAAAAGAAAACAGACTGAGCAGGCCCGATGTCGTGAAAAAGGAAGACTACTTCAACTATTTGGGTGAAGGAGGCAAAGGCTGGGTTTGGGTGGAAAAATCTGTTATCAAAGGATTTGCTTTTCTTGATCTGACCAACAGCAGCGTTTGGGCTCTATTTGTTCATCCCGATGAAGAAGGCAAAGGAATAGGCCGGGCACTTCATGACCACATGTTGGATGAATATTTCAAAACTACAGAAAATGACTTGACGCTCACCACTGCACCTGGAACAAGGGCTGCTCACTTTTATAAAAATGCGCTTTGGCAGGAAACTGGTATGAAAGGCGGAGAGCTGGTTTTTGTGATGGATAAGACAAGATGGGAGTCTTTAGGGAAATTTGAAATTTGAGAATTGAAAATTGAAAGATTTCGGATTGTACCATTAAGACATTAAGTTTCATTAAGGTTTTAATTTCTCCTCAACCTTAAAGCTCTAAACCCTAAACAAAATCATCCGTAATTCGTAATTGAAGACTCGTAATTAAAAAAAGTTGGCTGAGCGGAGCCGAAGCCTGGCCTTTGGGGAAAATTGAAATTTGAAAATTGAGAATTGAAAGTTTTCGATTTGGGAGTATTGACTTTGTGAATTTTGGGTGGGTTCCCTTTAGGGCCAGGGTAGCGCGCGGGCAGGTCTTTAGTCTTTATTCTTTGGTATTTGGTGATCAATAATGCCTAGTGACAAAAACCTTCTTGAAGAGCCTTTAACTTTTAACCTTTAACAAATAACCCCAATTCTCTCCCAATGGCGCAAAGAGAGGTTGAAGATTGGGTACGCAAAGATTTCGGATTGTACCATTAAGACATTAAGTTTCATTAAGGTTTTAATTTCTCCTAAACCTTGAAGCTCTAAACCTTAAACAAAATAATCCGTAATTCGTAATTGAAGATTCGTAGTTAATAAAAGATGGCTGAGCGGAGCCTAAGCAACCGTGCTTAGTCTTTGATCTTTGTTGAAATGTGTGCCTCTGATCGTGACGTATATGTCACATTTACTCCATCGCCAATGTAATTGTATATCGTGACGTATATGTCACATTTACGGCATTGCCACTGTAATTGTATACCATGACGTATATGTCACATATACTCTATCTTCACTATGAATTTCAAGCGTGACGTATATGTCACATTTACTCCATGGATAGCAAGAAATCTTGATTTTTAATTCACATGACGTATATGTCACATTTACGGCATTACCCCTGTAATTGTAAACCATGACGTATATGTCACATTCACTACATTGCCACTATGAATTTCAATCGTGACGTATATGTCACATTTACTCCATGGGTAGCAAGAAATCTTGATTTTTAATTCACATGACGTATATGTCACATTTACTGCATGATCATTAAAATAATCTACCGTGACGTATATGTCACATTTACTCCACCAAAATCCAGATAGCCCTTCACTTCCCATTTTAAGAATATCCTTTAGGCGCAGCTTTTATTTCGTCATTGTTTTTGTCGCCAGCAAATACATCTCAATAGTCGGAATTTGACAAAACTTTCGTAAAATTGCTTTGATTCAAACCAGAGCTGCATGACGACCTGGAAAGGCCAATTCTTTTACACCATTTTCATTTTCGGCACGATCATTTGCCTTAGCTCTTGCAAGGAAGAACTCGTCGACTACAGCCTTCACGTAAAACCCATACTCAACAAAAGATGCATAGCTTGCCATGGTGGCGTGAAAAAGCAAGGTGGATTTTCTCTATTGTTTGAAGAAGAAGCCAAGGCACAACTGAAGTCCGGGAAATTTGGCATCGTACCGGGTGATCCCGGAAAGTCAGAAATGATCAGGAGACTCACCTTGCACGATCCGGAGGAACGCATGCCACTCGAAGCAGACCCACTTCCCGAAGATGAAATTGCATTGCTCACCAAATGGATCAGCCAGGGAGCCAAATGGGGCCAACACTGGGCTTTTGAGCCGGTGAAAGACCATCCTTTGCCTGACGCTGGTCCATGGTCAAAAAATGACATAGACCACTTTATTGAGGCCAAAGCCAACGCTATGGACCTGACGATGTCTGAGCAGGCTCCTCCTGAAGTCCTGGCCAGAAGGCTCGCGCTAGATCTCATAGGTTTTCCTGCACCCGAGTCATTGACAAAAGCGTATCTGCAACAACCGAACGATAATACTTACGAAGCCCTGGTCGACAGTCTGTTGGGCAATCCACATTTTGGTGAGAAATGGACTTCTATGTGGCTTGACATTGCCAGATACGCCGATACAAAAGGGTACGAACGCGATTCTGACCGCAATATTTGGCGCTATCGGGATTGGCTCATCAGGTCATTCAACGAAGACAAGCCTTATGATCAGATGATCATGGAGCAAATGGCCGGAGATTTTTTGCCCAAGCCTTCAGATGACCAGCTCATTGCCACCGCATTCCATCGCAATACCATGACCAATGACGAAGGAGGCACAGACAATGAGGAATTCAGAGTTGCGGCGGTGCTGGATCGGGTCAATACCACCTGGGAGAGTCTAATGAGTACAACATTTGCTTGTGTACAATGTCACAGCCACCCGTACGACCCCATCAAACACGAAGATTATTATCGCTTTATGGCCTATTTCAACAACAGCAGAGACAACGATGCCTATGCTGAATATCCGGTTTTAAGGCACTTCGATGATGTTCAAAGAAAAAAACTGGACGATTTTGGACTTTGGGCGAACGAAGCCCTGGGCATTGAAGAAGCTCAACAAATAAAATGGTTTTTGAAGACTTTCCAGCCCTCGATAAATTCACTGGAAACCGACCAGTTTGTCAATAGCGAACTCTCCGATACCAAGTGGCTGGCGATGCGCAATCATTCATCAGCGAGGCTTGCGGCTGTCGATCTCACCGGAGTTAATCATCTTATTTTCAGATATTCCAGTGGATTGAAGACTGGCACACTGACAATTCACCTTGATCACGTCAAGGGCATGCCAATTGGCAGTTTTTCTTTAAAAAAACCTAATATGGGTTGGCAGATGGCCCAAATGGATTTGGATCGCCATGAGGGTGTGCATGACCTGTTTTTTACTTTTGAAAGCAAGGAATTGACCGATCCGTTGCGCACCGGCATACAGTTTGACTGGTTTCATTTCAACGATGGCAGCGTCAAACAATTTCCTGAAGAACAGCGCCGTGCCTTTTGGGAACTGCTGGATGCAAAAGCCGATCAAACGCCCATTATGGTGGAAAATGTCCCTGTATGGAGGAGAGAAACCAGGATTTTTGAAAGGGGAAGCTGGCTTTCTAAGGGTGAGAAAGTAAACCCGGGAGTCCCTGATATATTCAACGTGAGCAACAAAAATTATCCGCCCAACAGACTTGGATTGGCCATGTGGATGACAGCACCGGAGCATCCCCTTACTTCCCGAACGATGGTCAACAGGGTATGGGAGCAAATATTTGGAAGGGGATTGGTAGAAACGCTCGAAGATCTAGGTTCACAGGGAGCATACCCAAGTCATCCGGAATTGCTGGATCATCTTTCCCATCAATTCATGACAGCTCAAAAATGGAGTGTCAAACAACTCATCAAAAGCCTGGTCATGAGTGCAACTTATCGCCAGGATTCAAAGGTGACTGCCGACCATCTGGCCAAAGATCCATTCAATATTTATCTGGCAAGAGGCCCGCGTACCAGACTTACAGCAGAGCAGATAAGAGACCAGGCGCTCGCTATTTCGGGCAAGATGTTTCCTCAAATGTATGGGCCTTCCGTCATGCCTTATCAACCCGAAGGAGTTTGGCTGTCTCCATACAATGGCAAAAAGTGGATCAAAAGCGAGGGCGACCAGCAATACAGGAGGGCATTGTACACCTTTTGGAAAAGAACAGCGCCTTACCCCAGCATGGTCAATTTTGACGGTGTCGGAAGAGAAGTATGCTCAGCGCGAAGAATCAATACCAATACACCACTTCAGGCACTTACGACCCTTAATGACTCTGTTTACGTAGACCTGGCCTGGCATTTTGCAAAAAATGTTTATCAGCCTGATGTCGATGTAAGCATATCGAAGGCTTACAAAAAGGCACTGGGCAGGGAGATAGACCCCGAACGGAAAAAAGCACTGAGGAATTTATATGATACAGCATATACGGCTTTTAAAAACAAGGAGGACGCGGAGGTAAATGCGCTGGCACTGGTGACCAATGCCATATTCAATCTTGATGAAGTAATAAGTAAAAACTGATGGCAAAACAAAAGGATTTTTCAAAAGAAGCCATAACCTTGAAGTTGCAGGAACAAACCAGGCGCAATTTCCTGAAGGAAAGTTTCCTTGGCCTGGGAAGCCTTGCCCTTGGAGGACTTTTAAGCTCTTGTGGAAGTAAATCTGGTCCTGTGGCAGAGCCATTGTTTGATCTGGCGAATCCGTTGATGACCAGGGCTCCTCATTTTGCTCCAAGGGCCCGTTCTGTAATTTACCTTCATATGGCTGGTGCTCCTTCGCAGTTGGAATTGTTTGATTATAAGCCTGAGTTGCTCAAAATGGATGGCCAGGATTGTCCTCAATCGTTTCTGGAAGGCAAAAAATTTGCATTCATCAGGGGAGTGCCGAAAATGATGGGTCCGCAGGCAAAATTTGCTCAGCATGGTGAAAGTGGAGCATGGATCAGCAATTATTTACCACACCTGCAGTCGATTGCCGATGAAATATCTTTTCTGAAAGCGGTAACCACGGATCAGTTCAACCATGCACCGGCACAGCTTTTGATGCACACCGGCTTTGCCCGACTGGGTAGGCCAAGCCTGGGTTCCTGGGTGACCTATGGACTGGGTTCTGAAAATCAGGACTTACCGGGATTTGTGGTTTTGACAAGCGGAGGTGCCAATCCCGATGCAGGCAAAAGCATATGGGGCAGCGGCTTTTTACCCTCAGTATATCAGGGAGTGCAATGCAGATCGGGTGGGGACCCCATTTTGTTTTTGAATGACCCCGACCACGTAACGAGAGATTTGCGAAAAGCTTCCATAGAAGCCATCAATGCTGTAAACAAGCAGCAGTATGAAGAATACGGAGACCCTGAGACATTGAGCAGAATATCTCAGTACGAACTGGCCTACAGAATGCAAATCGCTGTACCGGAAGTAATGAACATCAACGACGAACCACAATACATTCATGACATGTATGCCACACAGCCGGGAAAGGCAAGCTTTGCCAACAATGTCTTATTGGCAAGAAAACTGGTGGAGAAAGGCGTGCGTTTCGTTCAATTGTTTGACTGGGGTTGGGATTCTCATGGCACTGCTGAAGACATTTCCATTGATGTTGGCCTGGTCAACAAATGCCGTCAAACGGACAAAGCGGTGACCGCCCTGATTTTGGATCTGAAACAAAGAGGATTGCTCGACCAGACCCTGGTGGTTTGGGGTGGGGAATTTGGCCGAACACCAATGGCTGAAAACAGAGAAGGCAAGCCCAATGCATTCAAAGGCAGGGATCACCACGCTGAAGCTTTCACCAAGTGGATGGCAGGCGGCGGAATCAGAAAGGGCCACACCTACGGACAGACTGATGAAATTGGTTACAGCGCTGTCTCAGGCAGAGTGAGCCCCCACGATATCCAGGCAACCATCCTCCATCAACTCGGATTTGATCACGAAAAATTGACCTATGACTTTCAGGGCCGTCCATTCAGACTCACGGATACCGACGGCAAAGTCATCAGTGACATCATAGCATAAACCATCATATGGACAGGAGAAAATTCATCAAAAACTCAATTGCAGCCGGTACCATTTTGCAACTGGACGTCAATCCAAAGCTGGTCGGAAAACTTCAACCCATTGTCCTGGCCACCAACTGGGGATACAAAGGCGGCATTTCTGAGTTTTGTGAAGCGGCCAAAAGGGAGGGATATGATGGCATAGAACTGTGGTGGAATGCAGACTCCGGACACCAAAAGGAATTGTTTGCAGCACTGGAAAAACATGACCTCCAAATTGGCTACCTGGTCGCGGGATCGTCGCCAACTTTTACAGAACATTTTGCTGAGTTTAAAAAGAATCTGGGTGAAGCCTTGTCCTCAACCATTAAGCCACTGTACATCAACTGCCATTCGGGCAAAGATTATTTTGAGCTGGATGAAAATGGAAAGTTGGTGGAGCACACCATCAGTGAAGCCCAGAGGACAGGCATAGAAATTACGCATGAGACCCATCGCAGCAGGATGTGTTTTGCCGCCCCGGTGACCAAAAAACTCCTGGATAAGTTCGACGGCATGCACCTTACCCTGGACATTTCACATTGGACCAACGTGCACGAATCTCTGCTGGAAGATCAGCAGGAGAATGTCCGAAAAGCCCTGGCACATACCCGCCACGTGCATCTGAGGATAGGGCACCAGGAAGGACCACAGGTAAGTGATCCCAGAGCCCCGGAGTGGGATAAAGCCCTCCAGGCCCATTTGAAATGGTGGGACGAAGTAGTGGAAAATAGAATTTCGGCTGGCGCAGATCGATTGACATTTCTTACAGAATTTGGTCCTCCGTCGTATATGCCCACAATTCCGTATACGCGTCAGCCATTGGCCAATCAATGGGAAATCAATGTATATATGAAAAACCTGATCAAAAAGCGCTACCAATGATGGAAATTCTGGGCAAGTTCCACCCCTTACTGGTTCATTTGCCGATAGGGTTTTTTACCCTTGGGTTACTGCTCCATGTATTGAAAAGCAGAAAGTTGGTGGAAGTGAATGATCCTCTAATGAGATGGGTCACTGGAACAAATGCCCTGGTAGCAGCTTTGAGCGCGATTACTGGCTACCTCTTATCACAGGATGGAGATTATGCGGGGGATTTGGTTTTGTATCACAGAAATGCGGCCATTGTTTTTACTGTGATGTCAGTCGCTTTATTCCTTTCCTACATCAGAAAGCGAAATTGGCTGGTCCAGAATGCTTTTTGGGTGCTTGGCCTTGTGGCAATGATTTTTGCCGGTCATTTGGGCGGAAGTCTCACCCATGGGGAAGATTTTTTGAGTTTTGGCGCAGAAGAGTATGCTCGACCCTTGATCGTTGATCCTCAGCAGGCTTTGGTGTATGATGAAGTCATCGTCCCGGTTTTTGCTGAAAAGTGCTGGAAATGCCATTCCTCCTCTGCCAAAAAAGGCGGACTCAGACTGGATAGTCCTGAAAACATCTTGAAAGGTGGAAAAAATGGTAAAATATTGACAGCTCATGACGCCGGAAATTCTGAACTGATGAGAAGACTTTTGCTGGAGAAAAGCCATGAGGAACACATGCCTCCATCTGGAAAAACTCAATTGACCGCAGAAGAAATAACGCTCATCAAATGGTGGATCGATCAGGGAGTCCCAACCAAAGGAAAGGTACTCGACATAGCCCAATCAGAAGAAGTAAAATTGGCCCTGGCGACACTGGTCAACAGGCCCATCACTAAAGTAGATTTACCTGATATAAAGATACCGGTAGTCGATGATCAAACATTGAAACAACTCACTGATATGGGTTTTGTTGCGGCTCCCGTTGAAATGGGATCCGCCTTTTTAAGCGTGAGTTTGTACAAATCTCTTGGGGAATCATTTGATCAAGCCGTTTGGAATAAGGTGGCTCCCAATGTTGTGTGGTTCAGAGCAGTGGGGACTGACATAGATGAAAAGCTGGTTTCAGCCCTAAAATCGTGCACAAACCTTTACCAACTTGAGCTCAGGAATTGTAATATCCTGTCATCTCTTACTCCTCTTGAAAATTTAAAATCATTGAAGCAGCTCAACCTTCAGGGGACCAAAGTCAGTAAGGAAGACCTCAAGGTCTTAATATCCATCCCATCCCTGAAGCAGGTTTATTTGTTTGAATCCGGTATTCAAATGGCTGATATACCGCAGCGTTCTGATTTGCTCATAGATACGGGAGCATATCTGATTCCAACTTACCCATCTGATACAATTTTGCTCACGAGGGAGGATCTGGTCAAAAGTTTGGAAAGTTTGCAGTAATTGGAATTAACCATTTACAGCTCTGATCATTCGTTTTTGAGCGATTTTACAGGATTCATCAAAGCGATCCTGATGCTGTGATAACTCACAATGCCCAGGGTCAGGAGACAAACTGAAATTCAGTTTGATTTCAATGAAAATACCAGGTTTAGCCCGACATAAACAAACAAAGTATCTTCAAATGAATGAAAATACTTTGTTGTTTTTTTGAAAAATTAAGATCAGGCAAATATTTCAGTTACCACTTTTTGCTTTGTTTACTGACCATTCTGTTGATTTAAACTCAAATTTTTGACTGCGCCTCCGTTCTTGTCACTGTTTTTCCCAGCGCCCCAAACTCATGAAGGTCGCCGAAGACTTCAATACGAATGGACTGAGTTAAATTTCCAACACGAACAGGTTCAAAACCGGTGTTGACGATCAACTCCTCAATTTGAGGATCAATCGACTGATCATCGGTAGCATAAAATAACGCGGCTGCTTCGGGTTTTTGGTGGGCAGCAGCTCCCAATGATCCTGCACCTAATGTTCCCATTGCTTTTGCCAGCTTGGCATTTTTGGGCAAAAATTCTGCGTTTATTTCACCTGCGGATTTTTCGGCTGCAATGATTTTTTTGAACCCTCCGTTTTCATCCGGTGCAATTGGATTGGAAGGGTCAACAATAATTTTGCCTTCCAAATCAGCAGCATGCTCGTGAAGAAATATACCTATTTCACCAAATGGTATCGACAAGATCAAAATATCTGCTTGCTTTACTGCTGCTGAAATTTCACCAGGCTGAACAATGGCACCCAATTTTTCTGCAAGTTCATTTGCTTTGGCTATTGATCTGTCAGCAGCGATAAAGTTTGTATTGGAGTGGGCTAGATTTGCAGCTACTACTTTGCCAATGTTTCCAAGACCAATAATGGCCACTTTTGAATTCGTTTTCATGTTATACTTTTTAATGATTAATTACTTAAATCCAGTTTTTTTATGACACAAAGATGCATGGACAAGTAGCTGCTTGCCAATGAACTGGTTTAAGAAAGAATCTTGATCTGGATTAAGATTTGCCTTTGGAATGGGCTTGTTTATTGCGGAGGCGGCTCAGGAATTCCGGAGTAATACCCAGAAAGGAAGCAATTTGGGTTTGTGGCAGCCGATTGACGAGGTGTTCATAGGTCTCTAGAAAAGAATAGTATTTTTCTTCAGCAGGAGCAGATATATTTTGCAACAACCTCTTTTGAAGGGATACAAAACTGTTTTCGATCAAGACCCTGAATATCCGATTGAATTTTGGTGCCTGAGTATACAGAACAAGGAGGTTCTCATGACTTATCTGCAATACAGTGGTATCCTCAAGCGCATCGATATTTAAGTTGGATGGCGTTCTTTCGTGGAAACTGCCCAGGTCTATGATCCACCAGTTTTCAGATGCAAACTGTAAAATATGGACATCACCTTTGTCATCCACCATATAAAGTCTCAAACACCCGCTGACTACAAAATTGAATTGATTGCACACATCACCCTCCTGGTGTACATATTGCCGTTTTCTATAAAGCCTCGGTTTAAACAAGGAATAAACCATGTCGACCTCTTCGGGACTCAAGGGCATGATCTGGTTGAAGTAGTCAATCAAAGGTTCTATCTGAGCCAATCGTATCTGTTCCTTATCCATTATCTTAAAAAACTGTTTATGGCATCATTAAAATCAAATTGAAAGACTGCATTGAGGGCGTTCTTACTCTCTGAGTATTTTCTCCATCTTTTTGCCTTTTGCAAGCTCGTCAATCAGTTTGTCTAGATACCTTACTTTTTGCATGAGAGGGTCTTCAATGTCCTCAACGCGATATCCACAGATGACACCTGTTATTTTGGTGACATTTGGATTTAACAGAGGAGCCTCGGAGAAAAAATGTTGGAAGTCAGTTCTATTTTCAATAACGGCCTTTAATCCCTTTTCATCATAACCGGTGAGCCAATAAATGATTTCATCCACTTCTTCTTTACTGCGCCCCTTTCGCTCAGCTTTTGTGATATAGTGGGGGTAAACACTTGCAAAAGACATGCGGTACACCCTTTCGTTGTTGCTCTCCTTCATAAATATTTGACATCAATAATGGTCGAAAATAAAGGTAATTGTGGAACATTACCAAATTCTCTTTGAGAGAAATATACTTGCCACTATGATTGAAAATTAACGCTCATAAAGACAGTATCGATTTTCAAATTACAGTTTTGAATGTAAGCCACAACCTGAAGGCCCCCGCCGCTGAAGACTCTGCCATTGGTGCAATTGATATATTGACTCAGGTTGGTGATGCTTTTTCTCTGAGACCTGAGACAACATGTAGTCAAATCGACGCATTGGTCATCATTTGCAAGAATGCCATGTACAGAAATACCAATGCCTCCATTGGGATCTGAGCAAGTATATGCAAAGCTTCCACCCGTAGTAATACATTTCACACCAGCAAGCGAATCTGAGGCTGTGAGATAAAGATTGGTCGTGACAGAATCAGCGATTGACGCATTGACAGAGGATGTCCCGGGAGAAATTATGCTGATGCTTGATGTGGCAGTACCGTCGGAATGTTGCACCGCCTGGCTCATTTCCCATCGGTAATTAATCAAAGAAGGTGCATCAGCTTTCACTTTGACCAATTTTGCATCTCCGCAATCACATTTTTTACAAGAATCAAACAAAAAAATACAGGTCAAAAGAAAGCAATAGAGCAATGCCTTTTTCATGGTGGTGGTTTTAAGGTGAAAGAATTTGAATTTCTCTTAGTGACTGAAATTCAGGCTATTGCAAATTTAAATAATTTTTTGTAAATGTCAAGTAAGCTGTTCAGCCTACCTGGCATTCAAAGAAACTTTATCGAATCCTGCAAGCTGCCGGTAATGATCCATGATATTTGAAAGATCTTCCACAGGAATTTCATGTTCTTCAAAACCATTTGGAAATCTCTCCTCCATCAGGTCCATGATAGAATCCGGTCCTTTTTTCCTGTTTTGCAAAACGACTTTACTGGTGGCCGTAAGACGCTCATTTTCATAATTCTTGAGGGCGGTCTCAACTGAGCTGTTTTCTGTAAGACAGGTTGCGAGAAATGCAGCATCCAAAATCGCCTGTGACGCTCCATTCGAACCAATGGGATACATAGGATGAGCAGCGTCTCCCAATAGTGTTACTTTCCCAAAACTCCAGGCAGGTAGTGGATCACGGTCTGACATGGGGAATTCATAAATGGCTTCCGACCTGCCAATCATTTCCTCCACATCGAGCCAGTCAAAATTCCATCCCTTGTACTTCTCCAGCAGCATATTTTTATCTGCCTTTCTGTTCCAGTCACGGGCCTTGAGTTGCAAATTTTCTTCCTTGAGATTGCCTACCCAATTGATCAGTTGCAGACCGTCCTCACCCGGTTTCGCAATGGGATAAACCACCATTTTATGCCGGTTGTGTCCAATCATCACCATGGATGATCCATTCAGAAAAGGCTTCATCAGCGATGTTCCCCGATACAGTATGTTTCCGGAATAAATTACTTCGCCTTCTGATGGGAAGAGCAGATGTCTCACCCTGGAGTGGATACCATCGGCAGCTATCAGAAGGTCGCCCATCACCTCAACTTCACCATAGGCTGTTGAAAAGCTGGCTTTTACCTGATCATTTTCTGTTGCAAAATTTTCCAAATGATGGCCTGTCAAAAGTTTGTCCTTGCCCAGTCTTTTGGAGACTTCATCAAATAAAAGCATTTGCAGTTTTCCCCTGTGAATAGAAAATTGCGACCACTTGTAGCCTGCAAATTTTCCCCTTGCTTCACTCCAATACACCTGGCCAAACTTGTTGGCATATACCAGAGCACTGGTGGCAACGGCACTTTCCTCAATGAGTGGTTCGAGGCCCAACTCCGTCAAGACCCTCATGGCGTGTGGCAATAAATTGATGCCGACACCAAGTGGCTTTATGGTTTCAACCGATTCGTATACACAACATTCTATGCCTGCATCGTGCAGACATAGTGCAGTGACCAGACCCCCTATTCCTCCGCCGGCTATGATTGCTTTCATGATTATAAAACTTTAAAAAATGAAAGGATGACACTATTGGCTTTGCGCATTCCTGTAGATATGACGACAGCTTTATTGAGCCATGCATATTTTGAAGTTTCGTCTACTTCAAAAGTTGCGCTGGTTCTCATATAATATTCAGCTGCCGGCACGTCTTCGCCTTTCCGCAATCTGTCAAGCACTTCTTTGGGAGCTGTTCGCAATCCTCTGTTTTCAATAAAAATAGCATAACCATCCTCTGTTTGTAAACTGTAGGTGGCATACAAATCCGCAGTACCATCCTGCCTCACAGTTTGCCAGTCGGCTCCGCCTGGCATTACTTTTCCTTTGATGCCTGGACCTTCAAAATGACCGCCGATGATGTTGATGATGCGCCTCACACCATATTTGGTTTTACCGACTTCAATGGGTTTTTCAAGATAGACAGTGACGTCAAAAATATGTTCCAATTGCGGCATGGGAATGGCCGAACCCTGAGCAGTCATAATCGAAGTTGTTTTACAAAAAATGGCGATGAAAATCAGAAAAGAAATTCTGTTCATTTGCTTTGATGATTGATGTGTCTTTAATTGTTGCTTGCAAGTTAAGGCTTCATCCGACGACATCTTTATACTTATTGGGAAAAAATCCTCTCATTAAAAGTTTTTTCACTAATTGAGCGAGAACTGAAACAGTTTATATCAATCTTTTTTCTCCTCCAGCTTTTTCTGTATTTCCATTCCAATTTTATAACCCCATTCCTGACCAATTGCCATTGACTCCTGTGTAATCATGGGGGTTTTTGAAGCGAGCTTTTTCCCGGCAGGAGACTCATAGAACTGAATGATCGCCTTCAAATCATCCATTGTCAGATGTTTGGAATATACTGGAACCAGCATTTCAGCGAGATCATAAATCGATGTTTTTTTGAATTCTGCTTCCATTGCATCAAAGTCGCTCCCCGATAATGCGCTATTTTGGTTCTTAAACATTTGCACCATTTGGGAGATGACTCCCTGGTAAGTTGCTTCAGATCCCGAAACCTCAAACATTTTTTTGAGGGTCTTTGCATATTCGCTATCTGTTTGACCCCAGATGGCAGTATTGGCAAAAACCAGCAAAATCCATAACATAATGGTTTTCATAGAATTCTCTTTTTAAGGTATAAAAATGTAAATATAGATTGAAATTCTATGGAGTAAAGCAAAATTTATAGGTATGAATTTTAGCCGTTAGCTTTTAGCTTTTATTTTTGCTCATATTTCACTGCTTCTTATTGAACCTTAATGGTTAAGAGCAAAAATTGTCCCGCAGAAATCGTTGAAACTTCCGCAGAAATCCGCAGATTTCATGAAATTAACCATTAACCATTAACCATTAACCATTAACCATTCTCATTCATATTTCACGCCCCTCACCTTCATAGCCATCGTATATACACCCTTCAAAGCAGTGATAAATAAGGTCTTTCCTTCCTTGCCACCAAAAGTCACATTGGCAGTCCAGCCCTGAGGTACTTTGATGTTGCCAAGCTTCTCGCCGGCAGGGCTATAGATGGTGACCCCATTGCCACAGAGATATACATTGCCCAACTCATCCAGTGTCATGCCGTCTGAGCCCATGGAGACAAACAATTGCTGATTGGTCAGCGTGCCATCTTTTTGAATGTCAAAGACATAAGTCTTTCTGTCGCCAATGTCCGCAACGTACAATTTTTTGTAGTCTTTGGTGCCTATGAGGCCATTGGGTGCAACAAAACTTTCAGATGCGATAGAGACCTTTCCTTTTTTGTCGAGGTAGTACAATCTTTTTTTCTCCTGTTCCTCAGGTCCACGGGTCCAGTAGTCTCTTTTATAATAAGGATCGGTGAAATACATCCCACCCTTATCGTCGACCCAAACATCGTTGGGACCATTGAATAATTTGCCGTTGAAGCCATCGGCAAGAACTTTAAAGTTTCCTTTTTTATTAAATTCCAGGATTTGATTCTTTTCATCTGCACAGGCAATCAATTTACCTTTTTTGGTAAAATACATGCCATTGCTCCTTCCTGTTTTTTCGGAAAACACCTTCAATTTGCCATCTGTCGTGTAAATCCAGATCTTGTCATTCGGCTGGTCAGTAAAGTAAATGTTCCCTTTTTTGTCTGTTGTAGGGCCTTCAGTAAAACTAAATTGATCAGAAACCAACTTCAGTTCTGCACCATCTGCAATCAAAGATGATTGCCCTATAAGTAGTGAAGGCGCTGATGCAACAGTAAAACAGAAAAGCAAAAGGAATTTGGAAAACTTCATATTGTGATACGATTTAAATGTGGGCTCGAAATTAATGAAGTAAACAATTATAAAAAATATTAGCCGCATAATTTTAGAAACCGATCAGTTGCGCATATCTTTGTGCTTTATCGGTTGCATCGAAAACAGTAATAGATTTAAATAAATATGAGCGCATGAGAAGAGATGTATTCCAGGCCATTGCCGACCCAACACGAAGAGCCATCATCACCTTGCTTGCACTTCATGCAATGACACCCAATGCCATTGCCGAACATTTTCAATCCACCAGACAGGCAGTTTCCAAACATCTGCGTATCCTTACAGAGTGTGAATTGTTGCATCAGGAACCTCAGGGCAGAGAGATCTTTTATTCACTGCACATGGACAAGATGAAAGAAATCGACATCTGGATGGAACAGGTCAGGAAAATCTGGGAAAGCCGTTTCAGCCAGCTGGATGACTTGTTGGAGGAAATGAAAAAAGGGCAATTATAAATCTTTAAAACAACTTTATACAAATATTATTAGTATTCATATGATTAAGAAAGTTCAATTTGTATTGGTCTTATTGACAGCGTTGATGTTTCTCAACTCTGGCTTGAATAAAATCTTCAAATACTTTCCTGTACCGGATGACTTACCCGAAAAACTCAAAGCAATGGATGAGGGATTCGCAGCCATAACCTGGCTCAATCCATTGGTCGCTGTTGTTGAAATTCTTGGAGCTATTTTGTTGTTGATACCACGATTTAGAACATTGGGAGCGCTTATGCTGGTGCCAATCATGGTTGGTGTATTGTTGGTACACATTACAGCAGCTCCATCAATGATAGTTTTACCACTGATTTTAGCGGCTGTTCTTGTATGGGTATTGTACACTGACAGAGCAAAATTATTGCCTTTGATCCAGGCTTAATTGGTTTTGTATCTCGCTCAGAAAAATCTCTATTTGCCTCGGCATCAAACTGAAATCAAATAGACATAGTCAATGATCATGACCCAGGCGATATAACAGAGCACAAGAAACCTGTTGGCATAACCACTAACGCCAATAACGCCCTCTGGCAATTTTTCAGGTGCAGGTGCATCCTTACCTATTTGATATCCGGCTTTTTTAAATCCAGAGAAGAGCAGCGCCATAGATCCGCCCATCAGGACACAGCTTATCCAATTCAAGTGTGTAACCAGCAAAATCGGCTGGCGGTAATCGGCCCAGACAGGCAGCCCAACCAAAGGGTAGGCAACAAGGAGCGAACCAATCAATTGTGTGGGTACACCCAGCATAAATGACAAACCGTGAAGCGGGTGTTTGAGGTCGAATAAACCTCCCATGATGGCACCAATACCAGAAACGAATATCAGAATGGTTCCGATCTTAGCAGCTATAGTGGGAGAAATTGTCCACAATAGGATAGCACTCAGAACAGTGCCGGATCCCCAAAGCACAAAAAATACAGTTAATACTTTTTTATATTTCCCCATGGCATATTCACTGATCATCCTCCAGCCGGGATGAAATTCAGGGCTCAAAAAATGGAGCGCGGCAAGAGATAGCAGAGCAATAATGCAAAACAGAAGAGAGATAATGGCGATGAAACTCATGATATGTGTTGTTTTATTAGCTTGTCAAGTTGGTCCAGGCCTTCAGAGAATCCTTCTCTGAAGGAATCTTATGTTTTAAACTTAAATGAATAAACTTTGATGTCGTACAATACATCTATTTGTGACAACTGAATTATTATTCGAAATCATTCAGTTGCAAATATAATCGCAACCAATTGGTTTCAAAATTTATTTTTCATTTTTTTTGAAGCTAATTCAACTTTCTCTTGCACTGATCACACAATTCCAGTCGGACCTCATCTATGGTAAGGATGGTTTCGGCGGCATCCTTCATAACACATTCCTTTGATGTGCAATGCTGGAGGCCCATATTGTGCCCTGCTTCATGAACGGCAATCTTCTTTAACCGATCTATAAATCTTTTCTTATCTGACCTACCCAAGCGATGGGTTGAAACGATGGAACTGGTCCCGGGGCAAAATCCAAGGCCCATCACTCCCCAGTCTTTGTATGTGGAAGTGGGCTGTTTGATATTACCATCGGCATCTTTTTTGGTTATGGAAATATCTGAGTCGGTAATGCCCATGACCATATCAACTTCATTAGGTTTTGATTTCCTCAGAAAATACAAAAGAGAATCAGCCCTGTACCTGGGCGACTTGATATTGATAAAAGCAAAATCCGGCAGTGTTTGGGGAGGGAGGACAATAACTTCGCGACCATACACTTTCTCTAAAACTATTTTTACAGTGTCAATTTCATCAAGACCTGTTTTGCCAATAGCCTGGATGCCTATGACCTTGATACTGGAATCACAGGAGCAAAACATGATCGATGTGACCATAAAGTAGAGCAAAGTCTTCATCCATTAAAATCCATTGGTGACGATTGGAATACGTAAATTCAGTCCTTTAAATTATCAATCACTTTTTCTTATGTTGGAAATTTGTGCATGATTTGAAAGCATGTAGTAAATGTGACATATACGTCACGATATCGCAGCATGGTACTTCAAAGAAATTGATTCAAAAGAGTGGGCGATCGGCGTGAATGTAGTAAATGTGACATATACGTCACGAAAACTCATTAATGTTAGAAAAAGATACATTTCCTAGATTGGAGATCATGTAGTAAATGTGACATATACGTCACGAAGACTCAGTCCTCAGCTTCAGAGCAAATGATGCAAAAGTGTGAGCGATCGGAGTGCATGTAGTAAATGTGACATATACGTCACGAAAACTCAACCAGAGACTTCATAACAAATTGATGCAAATGTGGAGTAAATGTGACATATACGTCACGAAAACCAGTTCGCTCAACACTCAACTTCCTGCCACCACTTCCACCAATCTTTGCATTGCAGGATTTCTGTTTTCCTTCTTCCACAACATCGTGATTTCTGACTTTTGCGCGATGTTGGTCAAGGGGATAAACCTGATTTTGTCATTGCTGAATTGCAGAAAAGACAAAGGCAACAAGGTGATGCCCAAACCATGTTCTACCATCCTCAGTACAGTGTGACCATGTACAGATTCATGGGCAATGTGGGGAATGAAGCCTGCGTCTTCACAAATGCTGAGCTGGAGTTCATAATACAACTTGCCGTCACTTCTGGTGGGCAGAATAAATTTTTCCCGGCTGAATTGGGCCATGCCTTCAAAATTTTCCTGGGAAATAGGATGCCCGGCAGGAATGACAACAGCAAATGGTTCGGTAAACACAATCTGCTGGTGGTACATTGGATTTTTCTCGGGGTTGCGCAGGAATCCAACGTCAAGTTCATTGTGAATCAAGGATTGCTCCTGAGCAACAGAAGTCATTTCATTCAGGTAACAATGGATGCCGGGATGACTTTCTGATAATTTCGCCAGCAATCCTGGAAGGAAGGTATGAATGCACGAACCTACATAACCCAGCTTCACTTCACCTTTGTTGCCATCTGCTATCCACCGGATTTCTTTTTCTGCATTGGCCAACCTTTCCAATATATCCGCACACTGTCTTCTGAAATATTCGCCTTCGTGGGTAATGGAAACCTTGCGTTTGCTCCTTTGAAACAAGCTTACACCCAGATGAGCTTCCAATTCCTTGATCTGCTTGGTCAATGCGGGCTGTACAATGTGGAGGCTTTCAGCAGCCTGTCCAAAGTGCAGATGCTCACACAGTACCATGAAAGACCTAAGGTGTCTTAATTCCATATTAATAACTAATGGTGATTAATGATGTAAAAATATACTATTTATAGTAATTAGTCAATGTATATACCTTTGTTGGATAAAAGCATGCTCCACCAAATGAAGCTGGTACAAACATTATATCAAATCGACGAACGTCCACTCAAGGCATCAGACCTACCTGAGTTATTGAAAGGACTGCCCCACATCGAACTCAGCGAAGTTGCCATCAGCAAAATTGTGAAGTGCAGGACTTACCTTGAGCACAGGATGAATGAGTCGGACGAACCGTTGTACGGCATCAATACAGGCTTTGGCTACATGCAGAAGGTGAGCATCAGTGATGATCAGACTGCCCAACTTCAACACAATCTCTTGTTATCTCATGCTTGTGGTGTGGGTGAGGAAGTGCCGCTTGACCTGGTCCGAACCATGATGTTGCTCAAGATCAAAGCCCTTTCTGAAGGATATTCAGGAATCCGTCTTGAAACAGTAGAGCGACTGCTTTTTATGCTCAAAGAAGACATCATTCCTGTGGTCTACAACCAGGGATCACTGGGAGCTTCCGGTGACCTTTGTCCATTGTCGCACATGGTGCTTCCTCTGATCGGAAAAGGAATGGTCAACTACCGCAGCAAAAAACTGGAAGCTGCAAAAGTGCTGGCTCATTTGGGCATGATGCCGCTCAGCCTTGGGGCAAAGGAAGGCCTGGCCCTGATCAATGGCACCCAATTTATGCTGGCTTATGCATCGGACATGGTCAACAGATCCCGCCGACTTTTATCATGGTCCAATCTCATTGGAGCCATGTCTATGGAGGCATTCGGTGCAAGCTACGATCCATTGTTCGAGGGCATCCACCTCCTGAGGAAACAGGAAGGCCAAATTCAGACAGCTACCGAACTTAGAAGGATTTTGCAAGGCTCCGAACTGCACAAACATTTCAGCAATGACGTGCAGGACCCTTACTCCTTCAGATGCATACCCCAGGTCCATGGCGCCTCGGCAGACGCTTTGAATTACGTGGAAAACATTGTCAACCGCGAAATCAATGCCGTGACCGACAACCCACTCATCTTTCCGGACGAAGACCGCATAGTTTCGGGGGGGAATTTTCATGGACAGCCATTGGCCCTTGTCCTGGATCAGGCAGCCATTGCTCTCGCAGAGTTAGGAAACATTTCCGAGAGAAGGGTTTTCCAACTGTTATCAGGCCAACGCTCCCTTCCATTGTTCCTCATCCGTGAACCAGGACTCAACTCCGGGCTGATGATTGCTCAATATACTGCCGCCAGTCTGGTCAGCGAAAACAAACAATTGTGCACACCTGCTTCTGTAGATTCCATTGTCTCTTCCAATGGTCAGGAAGACCACGTCAGCATGGGCGCCAATGCAGCCACCCAGTGCCGTAGAGTTGTCGAAAATGTAGAAAAAATCCTCGCCATCGAACTCCTCACCGCTTGTCAGGCCCTCTCATTCCGAAAGCCTCACCAATCTACAGCTGTGATTGAAGAACTGTACAAGGCTTTCCGGGAAAAAGTCACCTTCAACGAAGCCGACCGATTGCTGTACGAAGACATCCACAAGGCGATCAATTTTATTCAAAATCACCCCCTTAAATTTTAGCACCATGGCATCCTTGCTTTCAGAAATACCCACATTCAACACCGGAAAAATGACCTGCAAGGGTTGGCAACAGGAAGCCGCCTTGCGCATGTTGCTCAATAATCTTCATCCTGATGTAGCGGAAAAGCCCGAAGAACTCATCGTCTACGGGGGTAGGGGCAAGGCTGCACGCAATCACCAAGCCTTGTATCAAATCATCCATTGCCTCCAGATCCTTGAAGACGATGAAACCTTGCTCATACAATCTGGCAAGCCCGTTGGCATCATGCCGACACATAAAGACGCACCCAGGGTTTTGATATCCAATAGCCAGCTCGTTCCCAACTGGGCCAACTGGAAACACTTTGATGAACTTGAAAAAAAGGGACTCATGATGTATGGCCAGATGACTGCGGGATCCTGGATTTACATTGGTTCGCAGGGAATAGTCCAGGGTACATACGAGACCTTCGCCGAACTGGCCAGGCAACATTTTGGAGGAAGTTTAAAGGGGCGGCTCAACGTTACTGCGGGACTTGGTGGTATGGGCGGAGCTCAGCCACTGGCCATTACCATGAATGGCGGGGTTTGTCTTGCAGCTGAAGTAGAAGGATGGAGGATCAGAAAGCGATTGGACACTTCCTACCTCGATGTGCACATGACAGATATCGATGAAGCCATTGACCTGGCACTGGAACATAAATCAAAAGGAAATGCTGTTTCCATTGGTGTGGAATGCAATGCCATTGACCTTTTGCAACGATTGATAGACAGAAAAATAACTCCGGACACCCTTACCGACCAGACCTCAGCTCATGACCTTTTGACCGGTTATTTCCCCAACAATATGGTAGTGGCAGAAGCACATGCCATGAGAGAAAATGCTCCGGAAGAATATGTGAAGAGATGTTATGACGCTGTAGCCATCCATGTAAAATGCATGTTGGAGCTCCAAAAGCGAGGAGCTGTAACCTTTGATTATGGCAACAATATCAGAGCCAGGGCTCAGGAAAATGGAGTCAAAAATGCTTTTGATTTTCCTGGTTTTGTGCCTGCCTTCATAAGACCAATGTTTTGCGAAGGTAAAGGCCCTTTCAGATGGGTCGCTCTGAGTGGAGATCCAGATGACATCAGAAAAACAGATGAAGCACTGCTCCAATTGTTTCCGGACAACAAAAGTTTACACCGATGGATCAGGTTGGCCGGTGAGAGAATAGCCTTCCAGGGGCTTCCGGCGAGAATTTGTTGGTTGGGACAGGGCGAAAGAGAAAAGGCAGGGCTACTGTTCAACAAGATGGTCCGGGACGGCCAACTGAAAGCCCCTATTGTTATAGGCCGCGACCATCTGGATACTGGTTCGGTTGCATCGCCCAACAGGGAGACTGAAGGCATGTTGGATGGTTCCGATGCTGTTGCAGACTGGCCCATCCTCAACGCGCTCATGAATACAGCAGGAGGAGCCACCTGGGTATCCCTTCACCACGGCGGAGGGGTAGGTATGGGGTATTCCATACATGCAGGAATGGTCATCCTTGCCGACGGAACAGATGACGCTGACCGCAGACTCAGCAGGGTCTTGCGCAACGATTGCGGATTGGGTGTCATCAGGCACGCAGATGCCGGCTATGAACTCGCCAAAAAAACCGGTGAGCATTATGGCATTTTACTGGACACAAAGCAGATGGATTGAAACTGATAAAAAATATAAAAGGTCTTTGCGGCGTTGATGCTGGGGCTTCCCTGGTCAAAGGTAGCGCCATGGCAGATTTAAAAAGCATAAGCCATGCCTTCCTGGTGATAAAGCAAGGGCTCATTCATGATTTTGGACCCATGGCATCATGTCCCGAAAACCAGGAAAATTTTGAGGAGATAGTGGATGCTTCCGGCCAATTCATCTTGCCGGCATGGTGCGACTCACACACCCATCTGGTTTTCGCCGGCAGCAGGGAAAAAGAATATGTAGACAAGATCAATGGGCTGAAGTATGAAGAAATTGCCGCCAGGGGAGGAGGCATTCTTCATTCAGCCGATCTGCTCAATGATACCTCCGAAGACGATTTGTACCATGCTGCAAAACTGCGGCTGGAAAACATGATGCGTCTGGGCACAGCATCCGTCGAAATCAAGAGTGGGTATTCGATGACTTTGGAAGGCGAAATGAAAATGTTGCGCGTCATCAGAAGGCTAAAAGAAAGCCTAACCGTCAACATCAAGTCTACCTACCTCGTCCATGCGACACCCAGGTCTTACAAGGCACAGCAAGGGAAATATGTTGACGATGTGATTGAAAAATTTATCCCGGCAATTGGCGGGAGCGGGCTTGCAGATTACATCGATGTTTTTTGTGAGGACGGCTTTTTCAGCGAGGAAGAAACAAACCGTATTTTGGAATGCGGACAGCGTTTTGGCATGCGGGCCAAAGTGCACGCCAATCAGCTCCACCATTCTGGAGGAGTAAGGGCTGCTGTAAAAAATCGAGCCATCAGTGCTGATCACCTCGAGCAATTGAATGATGAAGAAATCGGGCTTTTGAAAGAAAGTAATACCATACCATGTTTGCTTCCGACAGCGGCGATGTTTTTAAGGCTGACCTATCCGCCCGCCAAAAAACTGATCGATGAGGGGCTTGGTTTTGCCCTGGCCACGGACTACAATCCGGGTTCGTCTCCGTCAGGCAACATGCCTTTATTGTTGAGCCTGGCCTGCATTCAAATGAAAATATTACCACAGGAAGCCATTACAGCAGCCACCATCAACGGTGCTGCGGCTATGGATTTGGCCCATCAAACAGGCAGCATTGACCGGGGTAAACAAGCAAATCTGGTCCTAACAAAGTCCATGCCTTCTTTAGCATATTTTACCTACAGTTTCGGTGAAAACCTCATCGATCAGGTTTACATCAAAGGTTCGGTGATATGACAACATTCCATTGGTATAAAGAAGGAGAGGCCTTGACGCACACCAACATTCGCGATGGCGAAGTAAAGTTGGGTCAGGAAATGCTGGCAGGACTCGACCCCAAAGCAATTTTTGTGGTCATCGGACTGCCTGAGTCTATTGGTGTAAGTCTGAACCGAGGGATAAAAGGCACTGAAAGCCTTTGGCCCGAGTTCTTAAAATCATTTTGCAATGTGCAGAGTACCGCCGAGCTTTCTGGCGAATACATTAGCCTGGGAGGAGTTTTGATGACAACTGAGGACAGCAGCATTGATGAAATAGATGGGGTAGTGACAGAGGTGATTCAGACCATTGCTGACAGTGGCAAGGTGCCCATCGTGATTGGCGGAGGACATAACAATGCCTACGGAATCATCAAAGGTATGGCACTATCAAGCAAAGCTGGCATCCAGGTGATCAATGTAGACGCGCATGCAGATCTTCGCAGGCTGGAAGGCAGGCACAGTGGCAATGGATTTTCCTACGCTCTTGAAGAAGGATTCCTGGAAAAATATGCCATGTTTGGCCTTCATAAAAACTACAATTCCCAATACATCCGTGAGAAGATTGAGGCAGACCCCAGATTGAAGGCCATTTATTATGAAGACTTATTCATCGAAGAAAAAATCAGATTCGATGAGGCCATAACACAAACATTTCAGTTTCTCACTCCAAATAAAGTAGGTCTGGAACTAGATCTCGATGCAATTGAGCACAGTTTGTCCAGTGCTGAAAGCCCTTGTGGCCTGCAAAGCCGGGAAGTGAGAAACATCATCTTTAGGGCATGTCGTGCAATCAAGCCCATCTATTTACATATTGCAGAGGGTGCAGCAAGATTGGAAAATGGTCAGTCCAATCCACTCATGGGTAAACTCACAGCATATCTCGTCACAGATTTCATCAGATATCATCGGTGACCATTTTCAACACCCACTAAAAAAATCCCTTCAAAAAGTGTTTAAAATCAAAAAGAGAAGTAACTTTGTATTTCAAAGTACTTTTTTCATGAAAAAGGATCAGGATTATTTAAGTGACATTGCAGAGATACGGTCCATGATGGAACGTTCATCGAAGTTTTTGTCCTTGTCGGGTTGGGCTGGAGTCATGGCCGGAATCTATGGCATTGTAGGAGCTTATATTGCCCATACTTATTTAAAGTTCAAACCCGACGAAGAGGTGCAGCAAGCCACAAACAGTGACATCATAATGTTGGGAGCTGTAATGGTGGTGCTGGCCATTGGTACAGCGGCTTTTCTGTCTTATAAAAGGGCTCAGAAAAGAAATGAAAAGGTATGGAATAAAACTTCAAAACGCCTTATGGAACAACTGATGGTTCCGCTGATCGCTGGAGGTTTGATCGTTCTGCTCGCCATTGTGAAGGGATATTATGATCTGCTGGCGCCCTTGACCCTGGTTTTCTACGGTATAGCCATGTTTAGTGCAGGTGCGTATACTTTCAAGGAGGTGAGGATACTTGGAGTTATTCAGATAGTGTTGGGATTATTGGCCGGACTGTTTACTTCATATGGTCTTTTATTTTGGGCACTCGGATTTGGATTCCTCAATTTATTGTACGGTATTTACATTTACATCAAATACGAAAGGTGAAAGATTTCATCAACGGATTACATAAGGCTTTTGAAAGTCGGATCAGACTAGGCATCATGGCGGTACTTTCTGCCAATGAAGACATGGACTTCAATGCGCTGAAAGAATATCTCGACGCCACCGATGGTAATCTGGCAACCCACCTCAAGGCACTCGAAAAAGAAGAATTCATTGGTGTTGAAAAAACTTTCATAGGAAGAAAACCCAATACCAGGTATTTTATCACCAAAACCGGAAAAAAGGCTTTTGAAGATCATCTCAATACACTTGAACAACTGATTAAGTCACAGAAATAATTTTTTAAAAAATAATGGAATCGGCTAAGGTCGGTTTTTTTTGATCTATCAACTTTGAAATTCAAAGTACTTTTATAAATAATAAATTACAATCATCTAATTTTTAAAAAAATGATACAGGACATCAGAAACAATATCGACCATCCTGAGATGCTGGAGCAGTTGTATCGCAAAGACAAATCAACTTTTATCAAGTCGTTTGACGCTTTATTCCCATCACTGACAGATCATCCCGTTGCCAACGCGTGGCAGCAGCGTCTGCACTTCAAACAGCCTGAAATTTCCTGGGGAAGTAAAAATGAAATCTACATCGTGCTCGCATTGTCATTTCTGGCAGGGTTGATTGCCAAACTCGGGTTTTTCCTCGGCATAAAACCAGACCTCTATTTTCCAAGAAATATCTCTTTTGTAGCTTTTCCTGCAATTGCCATTTACTTTGCCTGGAAAACAGGTTTGTCTAGGGTCACATCCGGCATTTTGGCACTCGTATTCATTTCGGCAGCCATATACATCAATCTTTTGCCGGATGAACAGGGCAGGGATACCGTGACTTTGGCCTTTATTCACCTCCCTCTGTTGCTTTGGGCTTTGACAGGATTTATATTTTCGGGGGGTAAGTATGAAAACCTCACAGGGCGTATAGACTTTCTCAGGTACAATGGAGACCTGGTTGTCCTGAGCACCGTGATTTTCATCTCCGGAATGCTTTTGTCGGCCATCACCATTGGATTGTTTCAATTGATCAACATCAGTATTGAAGACTTTTATTTTGAAAAAATTGCCATCTGGGGCGGGGCTGCCATACCCATGATTGCCACTTTTTTGGTGAGATCCAATCCCCAACTGGTCAAAAATGTATCTCCCATCATAGCCAAGGTGTTCACCCCTCTTGTCCTTGTTATGTTGGTCATCTACCTTACGGCCATGATTTATACAGGTAAAGACCCATACAATGACCGGGAGTTCCTATTGATTTTCAATGTGCTTCTCCTTGGGGTGATGGCTTTGATCTTATTTTCTGTTGTGGAATCTTCAAGGGGTACAACTGCTCAATTCAATACGTGGATGTTGTTTTTGCTCTCAGTGGTGAGCATCATCATCAACGGAATAGCGCTTTCAGCCATCATTTTCAGGATTTCTGAGTGGGGAATTACACCCAACAGACTGGCTGTATTGGGCGGCAATATCCTTATCCTCACCCACCTGGTGCTGGTCACGCACCAACTGTTTAATGCACTGAAAGACAGCCGTAAAATCGCTGATGTAGAACTTAAAATAGCCGGTTTCTTACCCATTTATACTGCCTGGACTGTCATTGTGGTCTTCTTTTTTCCCATTCTTTTTGGCTTTAATTAGGCAAGATTTCATACCTAAAAATAATAGCATAGAGAAAAAATATAATGTATTGATATTCAGTGAGATATACAAAAAGTGATCAGATCAGTGTCTGACCACTTTTTGTATTTGACAATTCGATTTATAATATCAACAGGCGACCTACGTCCAACAAATGGTTAATGCTGTCGAAAATCCTAAAGGATCTGAACTGAAAGGTTTAAATTCAAGGTTTTTTTAAAACCAAAAAGTTGATATGAAATCATTTTATATTGCATTTTTCTTATGCATTTTCAGTTTCATGGCTGAGGCGCAAACCGATGCCCGCCTGATAGCCCATCCCGACGTTTCTAAAGATAAAATAGTATTTGCCTTTGGTGATGACCTGTGGATCGTTGCCAAATCGGGTGGAAAGGCATTTCGGTTGAGTTCACCCGACGGCAGTGAATCCAATCCAAGGTTCTCTCCGGATGGAAAAACCATCGCCTTCAATGCAAATTACGATGGCAACTACGACATATACACTATGCCCGCTGAAGGTGGTATCCCCAAACGTGTGACCACACATGGTATGAGCGATTTGTTGCTGGACTGGTACGCTGATGGCAAGTCACTCTTGTATAAAAGCAGCATGGCGAGTGGCAAACAAAGATTCAATCAGTTTTACAAAATAAGTACCGGAGGTGGTCTCCCGGAGAAGTTGCCATTGATGATTGGAGAACACGGTTCTTTGTCACTTGATGGCAATACACTGGCTTTTACTGAGCGTACAAGATCTGCCCGAACCTGGAAGAGATATCGTGGTGGAATGGCTGCAGACATATTCCTTATGGATATGAAAAATCTCACCAGCACCAACATCAATAACTCTGAGGCCAATGACGAATACCCCATGTGGCATGGCGATGTTTTATATTATCTGTCAGATGCAAGCACCGATAAAAGGCTCAACATCTGGAAGTACAACCCAGCTTCCAAGGCTCACACGCAGGTCACCAAATTTACGGACTTTGATATCCATTTCCCATCCATGGGCCCGGATGACATAGTCTTTGAAGCCGGTGGCCTATTGTATGTTTTAAACCTAAATGATGAAAAATACAAATCAATAGAAGTGTCTTGCGTTGGTGATTTTGCAAGCCTGAGGACCTATACCAAAAATGTAAAAGAAGATTTTCACTGGTACGAAATCTCACCAGATGGCAACAGAGTGCTTGTTGAGGCAAGAGGAGATGTGTTCAGCCTTCCAAAAGAGAAGGGATTTGTGGAAAACATCACCAGAAGTTCCGGTTCCGCGGAACGATTCCCCGCATGGTCACCTGATGGAAAGTCCATAGCCATGTGGAGTGATGCCAGTGGTGAGTATGAGCTGACATTATACGATGTTGCCACCTCAAAAACACGCACAGTCACAAAAATGGGACCTGGATTCAGATATACCATTTTTTGGTCACCGGACAATAAACATGTAGCCTTCATTGACCAGGCCATGAAAATTAAAGTAGCCAATATTGCGACTGGAAATGTCAAAGAAATTGGGAAAGACATAGCATTGTACGAAGGTGGACTCCGGGACTTTGCTGTGGACTGGTCGGCTGACAGCAGATGGATCACCTTCAGCATTACGCAGGAAAATTCTAATTCAGCCATTTTTATCTACGAAATGGCAACTGGCAAACTCAATAAAGTCACATCAGGTTTCTACAGCGACCATTCTCCGGTTTTTGATCCTGATGGAAAGTATTTATATTTCAAAAGCAATAGGGCATTTACACCTTCATACAGCGACTTCGACCCCAGCTGGGCCTACAACAATTCTACAAAATTGATGGCACTGACATTGAGAAAAGATGTGGCATCCCCACTGGCCCTCAAAAATGATGAAGTGAAGATGAAGGAGGAGGAAAAGAAGGATGAACCGGCCAAGGACGAAAAACCGGAACCAAAGAAAAAGAAAGGCAAAAAAGATGTAGCAGCAGTAAAAGATACTACTGCCACCGATGATGAAGTGGCCAGGGTGAAAATCGACTTTGACTGTATCGAAGCCCGCGCAGTGGAACTACCCATGCCTTCGGGTAATTATGGCGGTATCGCGGCTACTTCCGGTAAATTGATTTACACAGTTTTCCCAAATACAGGCTCCGAAGGAGGTAGTCCTGCAATCAAATTTTATGATGTTGAAGAGCAGGAGTCAAAAACGATTGTCGAAGGCGTTGGCAGTTTTGAATTGTCGGCAGATGGTCAGAATCTGGCGGTTGGAGCAGGCAACAACAGTGTAAGTGTCATCAAAGTCCAGGAAGGGCAGAAAGCAGATAAACTGGTGCCAACAGAGGACATGGTCATGAAAATCGACCCTAAGGCTGAGTGGAAACAAATCTTTAACGATGCCTGGAGGATTGAGCGGGATTATTTCTACGATCCTGGCATGCACGGTTTGGACTGGAACGCCCTTAGAACAAAATACGGCGCTTTGATTGATCAATGTGTAACCAGAAACGATGTCAATTTTGTCATTGGTGAGTTGATCGGCGAAATGGACGCCTCCCACACTTATAGAGGAGGAGGGGATATCCAATATGCAAAACCTAAAAGTCCAGGTTATCTGGGTGCTGACTTTGCCCTGGTGGATGGAAAATATCAAATCAAAAAAATCATCAGAGGCGGTGCCTGGGATACAGAATCTGTTTCTCCGTTGGACCAGCCCGGTCTTGGTGTAAAAGATGGTGATTTTCTTCTAGCCGTGAACGGAATTGCTCTTTCTGACTTTGCAGATCCATATGTGGCCCTGGAGGGTCAGGCAGGAAAAACCGTCGAATTGACCATTGCTGATGACGCTGGTGGGAAAAATGAGCGCAAAGTTTTGGTCAAGGCCATGAGCGAGGAAACAAGACTGCGCAACCTTGCCTGGATAGAAGCCAACAGGAAATATGTGGATGAAAAAACCAATGGCAAGATTGGTTACATCTATGTGCCAAGCACAGGAGTAGAGGATGGGCAATACGAGTTGGTCCGTATGTTCTATGCACAATGGAACAAGGACGGTCTCATCATCGATGAACGCTTCAATAACGGCGGTCAGATTCCAGACAGGTTTGTAGAGTTGCTCAACAGAAAACCTTTGTCTTATTTTAAAGTAAGAGATGGTAAAGACTGGCAATGGCCTGTTAACGGGGGTATTGGCCCCAAAGTCATGCTCATCAATGGATGGAGTGGTTCAGGCGGTGATGCTTTCCCTGATTATTTCAGAAAGGCGGGACTCGGTCCACTGATCGGAACAAGAACATGGGGAGGACTTATCGGTATTTCAGGAACTCCGGATCTGATTGATGGCGGTTCGGTTACTGCACCAACATTCAGAGCCTACGATCCGGATGGAAAGTGGTTCAGAGAAGGATACGGTGTAGCCCCTGACATTGAGGTAAAAGAAGATCCGGGTCAGCTTGCAAGAGGGGTTGATGTACAACTCGACAGAGCGATCAAGGAAGTCATGGATGCCCTGGCCAAAAAAGGTCCTTTGCACCCTCAAAGACCTTCACCTGAGGACAGGTCACATTAAGTTACATTAGAAAAACGTGTCGGTAATCGGTCGGATACATTACCGACACGTTTTCATTTAACGCTATGGTAAGCAATATTTTATGACTCTTTAATTATCTCTTTTTAATCTTGTATTAGCGGTTAAAAAGGATAATCCATTTATCTGGCTCACCATTACTTCCCCATCCCTAGATTATTTTAATTACCCACTTGACTTATTGCCTAAAATTGTTTAAATTGTAATTTCATTTCTATAATTTTCAAGCGATGGGCTACATGGGATTCGGTATGCAGAAATGGATTTATCAATACAAACCAAAGCGTACCTTTCAACATTCACTTTCTAAAGGAAGCAACCATTCCAATGATGCCGATAACACTTCTGAAGGCCAGGAAAATCAGTGGACTGAAGAAGAAAACAAAATGTATTTTGAAGAGGTATTTGAAGCAAAAAAGAAAAGCCGACGGGCTCAAAGAGTCTTTTTTGCTGTGAATGTATTGTTCGTAGGCATCATCATTGTGCTGATCATCATGTTCTTCTAAGGTGATGAGCTAAGATACAGGCAATGAGAAACAATCTTTTTTTAACCAAATAACCAGATAACCAGATAACCAAATAACCAAATAACCAAATAACCAGATAACCAAATAACCAAATAACCAAATAACCAAATAACCAAATAACCAACTCTACCCAAGGAGCAAAACACAAATCACTAACCTCCTTACCCTCTTCTCCTGTTATCGTTATTGCCTCTATCCTCGCTTTCAACTTTGAAATCATCGAGACTGGCTCCAGTGCTGAAATGTCGCAGGTTGTAGGTGAAGGAAAGCATAAAGTAGCGCTGAAGTACTGTTCTTTCTGAATCCTGGATGTACAATTCCGTAATATCCCGGTTGACGTTGTTGTTTTGTCTGAACAGGTCATACACCCTTATACTCAATTCGCCCCTGTCGTCCTTCAACATTTTTTTACCAATGCTGCCATTGACCAGGAAATACGAAGGATCAATTCCCTCAGCAAGACCAGTGAAAAACTGGTGCCTCAAATCTGTTCTTACAGTGATGCCCTTCCAGATGATGGCCTTAAGGTTGAGTTGATTGGTATGTCTGAAGAAATTATTGCTCAACTCCGGTCTCAAAGAGTTGTCGACAAGACTATAGTTTGACCTGGTTGAAATATTGAAATCAACCCTGTCACTGATGTTACTGCTCAGGTTGAGACCCAGGCTAAAATCTGTGCTTTGGGTATAAGTTTTTTGTTCGTTGATGATACCTGGCAACTGTCTGAAGCCCACACCAGTCCACACATTAAAGTTTGATTTTATTCTCGCAAGGGGCAATCCATAATTGACGAAAGAACGAAGACTCCAGTTGCCGTCAACATTTTGAGGTTTGATCAGTTGACCTCCCTGCTCCAGCGTGATTTGGTCGTTGATGGGCAGAGATTGGTTGGCAATGAGCGTTGTATTCGTAATGAAATTATCCACAAGGGATGCATCAACACCTGCAAAAAATGAGGTTTCTTTCTCGGTGTTTCTGTTTCTGAATCTGGCCCTGATGCGGTTGTTGTATTCCTGGTTGAGGTTTGGATTACCAATCCTAAGCTGGAGTGGATTAGAGTTGTCAACAACTTCCTGCAGCTGGCCGATACCAGGTTCTCTGGTCCACGTAAAATAATTGATTTCCAGGTTGCTGCTCTTGGACATCTGGTAATTGAGTCTAAAAGTAGGAAGGAAGTTATTGAAGTTTCTTTCCAATTTGGAGGTCTGCGGGAAAATCTGATTGTTGTTGAGGTTGGCATTTTGGTATTCCAGTTCAACCTGGATGCTCAGATTTTCGACCTTGTACTGATAACCGAGCTCAGCCTCATTGGTGATGTACTCGCTGGTGAATACGTTACTCAGGGAAGTATCAAGTACCTGCTCACTGTTTTCAATAATATCAAAATTCAGCTTTTCAGAGTCATTTTTTCTGTTTCTGTACTCATATTCAAGTTCGAACTTACCGTTTTTGCCGGCGGGTTCTGTATAGGATAAACCAAATTCCATATCCTTACCGGCTCTATCTCTGTTGATGTTTTGATTGAGTAGGTCATCCTCCACACTATCGTCGAGGAAGAACTTGCTCAGTGCTTGTCTTTGGGCCACATCAATATTACGATGAGATTCTGCATTGGCACGAAGCGTGACGGTCCTGCCTTCTTTCAAAAATTTGTGGTTGTAAAGCAGGTTGAGTCCATAATCATTGTCATCATTATTCGAATTGGAAGCATTATCTGTCTGATTGATCAACTTTTGCCCGACAGTTGTAGCTCCAAAAAATGAATTTGCATTGACATCATTTTTGATGTCAGCCCTTGGCAATAAGATAATCGTATTTCTGGGATTAATCTTGTATTCGACCCTCATGTTGAGGCGATGATCCTGATCTTTTCTTTCGTTGATGCTTTGTTGTTCGTAAACCTGATCTTCTTGTCCAGGTAAAATGTAGTCTCTGAAAAGACTTCCCTCAGCCTGGTTTTTGCGATTGCTGTATCCATAATTACCGCTGATTTCCAATACTTTGAAGAAGGTATTGCTGTATTGCAAACCAATATTGTTGGTATTGATCACTCCGTCCTGAGTTCTGCTTTCTCCCTGACTATTGGGATCTGCGGAATAGTTGGTAATGTTGACGTTATTGCTCAGCCCGTTGACCGTCCATCTTTGTCCGCCATTAAAAAAATTGACACTAGAGGCGATCTGATACCTGTTGTCTGTTCCATATCCGGCATCCATTTTTCCAAACTGTCCTACCTTCTTGCTGGGCTTGGTTACGATATTGATGGTTTTAACATCATTGCCATCATCAAAACCACTCAATTGAGCTTGTTCGCTCTTGCGGTCATATATTTCTATGTTCTTGACTATTTCAGCCGGAAGGCTCTGCAATGCTGTGTTGATGTCTCCACCAAAAAATTCTTTACCATCCACCAGGATTTTTTGCACCGCTTCACCCTCTGCCTGCACCTGTCCATTTTGGATTACAATGCCCGGCATTTTAGAAATAAGGTCCTGGGTATTGGCATCCTTTAGTGTGGTAAAAGCAGCAGCATTAAATGATATTGTATCTCCTCTTTGGCTACCTGTGACCATCTCTGCCTTCACCACCACTTCTTCGAGCAATTGAGAGGCTTCCAACAATGGCAATACACCAAGGTCAATATCGTTCTCTGAATTTACATACTTGAAAAACCGCTCATATCCGACATACGACACCTGAAGTAAATAATCCCTTCTTTTGACATCCCTCATGGTAAAATATCCATCGATATCTGTGATTTCTCCCGTCACCAAAACCGAATCAGTTGCCTGAAGCAAAGACACTGTTGCTCCAATAACCGGCTCACCGTTTTTTCCATCCAAAACTCTACCTGAGATGGAATACTTTTGACCAATGACGAATTGGGAAATCAGTAAAAAAAGAGCTATTTGAAAAAATTTCATTGTAGAAAATGTATTTGGAAAAATCAATTTGGTTTTATGCGGAGCCACTCCTTTAATTGTAAAAATGACGTTTATACTGCTAAATTGGTTTAAATACTTCGCATGAGGAGAATCCTATACGTGGTTTTAGATAACATTAAGAGTATAATGCTGCTATTTTGGTCGAATGTTGTGAGTTTGTTAATTTTACAATAAGGTCCATTCAACACAAAAGTGGTCAGACGCACGTCTGACCACTTTTTGTATTTGAGCTGTTAATAACTGCTATAAAGCCTTCAATATCAATGGTATATTCGTTTTTAAACGTTTCTAAACGTTTTTAAGCGTTTAGAAACGTTTAGAAACGCTTACATAGAAAAGCCTGTGGCCTTTCGGCCTTAAAATCAAAATATATACTTACGTTCCAGCCACCCAAAAAGCAAAAAGAGACGCCTGATGAGGGCGTCTCCGGTAAGTACAAAATCAAACATACTTATAAAAATAGCATGAATCTTAGTTGCTGTTTTTTTCGACTCCTTTGACATTCATCTTGATTTTTGAGACAAATGGTACTGAGGTGATGAATAACTCTTTATTGTTTTGCCCTGCAAAAACATTGTTGGTGGGACCAGATACTGGAATTTCCAGGACTTTATTACCACCGGGATCGTATGCTCTTACACCAGGCCCTCCACTGACATAAACATTTCCCTGATCATCCATGGACATACCATCGAGGAAGTTGAGATTGGGAACGAATGTTTGCTGATTGGTAAGGCTGCCGTCAGGCGCTATATCGAATGAAAAAATGCCTCCGCTGTTGTTGTAGCTCCATTGGTTGACATACAATTTGCTGCCGTCGGGAGTGCCTACAACACCGTTGGGCCATGTGTCATCATTCCATTCCGGCATGGTTGTCACACGAACCAATTCAGTTGCCCCAGGAGCCAGATAATAGACATGACCTCCTTTGCCCGAAGCGGCCTGTTCGGAGTGCGTTGGCTCCCAATTTTGGCTTCGCGGGTCAGATGGGTCCCAATAGGGTCGAGGGAAAATGGGGTCGGTGATGTACATACCGCCATTTACCGGATTGATCCAAACGTCATTGGGGCCGTTGAGCAATTTACCCTGGTAATTGTCTACCAGAACGTCGTGTGATCCGTCGGGGTAAATTTTCCACAATTCACCATGCAGGTCTGCACACGCAATGAGGTTGCCGTCTGCATCGAAAGCCATACCGTTTGCCCTGCCCGTTCCTTCAAGAAACAGAGAGATCTGGCCTGTCGCCGCAGACCATTTGTAAATGCGATCGTTGGGCTGGTCGGTAAAAAATACATTTCCATGCCGGTCGACCGCTGGCCCTTCGGTAAACCCAAATCCATCCTGAAGGGTGGTAAGTACGCCCTGTGAACTTGATGAAATCAGGTTGAAAGGATCAAAAATGTTGGGGTCCGGTGCTGGTTTTTTACCTCGTTCTTCAACACTATTTCCCACATCATTTGCGCTTCCATCCTTTGTGTCATTCCATTCGTCCTGACAGGAATACATGCCGGCAATCGATACTAAAAAGCTGAGTAGAACTAATTTTTTGTTCATAACAAGTAAGTTTATTGGTGATTTAATAAGTGAATAAATGTTGAATGAATACTCAACAAAGGATCGATTGGCACCACAAGGGCAGAATAGGGTATGGTTCGGGGTATTTTAAAAAATATGATTTTCACAATTTCAAATAGAAAGCTTTAACGATTGTTTTTGAGGCATAGCAATTCCTTATACAAAGAGCAACAATTTGTACAATTGAACTAAAAATTCACAATAAAATCTTATCCCTGGCTTTTCAACCAGACATTAGAGATTTTAAATAAAATTACGTTGGGAAAGACAGGTGATTTCTCACACTCATTTGTGTCATGTCAGGTGGCTTTAAGATTAATAATTGATATCAGTATCGCTCCAGCATTTTTTTTATTTTTCAAACGGGTAGAATGACAAAACACTATGCTGAAAAACTGCGTACTTTGCAAATTTGATAAATAAGTGTGAATTATACAATAAAAAATAGAAGTTTATTTCATCATGCATAAATCCGATCAAAAGTTCAAAGGATGTATTTTATGCATTAAGTGGCTTAAATGATTGAGAAACAATTGAATATGGAAGAAAATAAATGTATTGAGATCTTTTAAATGCAGCAGGAAACTTTGCCAACATACTTGGAGAAAACAATTGCTTCACACCATTTTCAAATATTCTCCAATCGGCATATTCCACTGAATAAATTGTTTTTACATTTGAAAAAATCTCTAACGAATCATGAAAAATTACCTGCTGGAAACATTCAGCTACAATGACTCTACCAACCGCCAGCTATTGAAAAAAATAGCTGAACTCCCCGATCAAACAGAGTGCATACGCCTCTTTAGCCATTTGATCAATAGTCAGTACAAGTGGATGGCCAGAATAAATCATGAAAGCCGGGCACCACAAATGAGTTGGTGGGATCCCGTTTATGATTTTAATGATTTGGAAGAAGAGTGGGGCAAGAGTCTGAAGTTATGGACAGACTTCATTTTCTCGATTGATGAAGATACCCTGCATTCAGAAGTACATTTTACGGGATACGACGGAGCACAATGGGCGGCCAAACCCTTAGATTTAGCACTCCAACTCAATTACCACTCGATACACCACAGGGCTCAAATTCAAACCATCATCAGACAACAAGGCTTTGAGCCTGACTTCGTCGATTATATTGGGACTAAATACAGGAGATTGGGATAGTTATGCTTTGGTGATTTTCAATTATGGAACTGCAGAAATGAATAACTGCTAATTTGCACAACTGCACAACTGCACAATTGCACAATTGCACAACTGCGCAACTGGCGAATTGTTGTTTTCCCTTGAAAGATCTTGATTAAATCCTGTAAAATCCCGACAGGGGTTTAATATGAATTACCCTATATAAACGCAGTGCAGTTTACTCCTTCAAAGCTGGTAAAAATCTAAACTCCATACCTGTCGATCCTCTTTTTGGAAAGCCAATCCAGGAATTATCATTGGATTGCTCTGAAAGTTGCAGGTATTTCTGATGAGATTCTCCTTTGAGATGAATGCCCAAAAAGGCAGTGATGAAATGCTGATTGACATTGTTTATTTTTCTTGAATCCCATGAAGGTTCGGCATATCGGTAATATTCGTCAAAATGCAATCCAGGTTGGAGAGATTCCACAGGCGCAGGATTGGGCGCTACATTGTGTCGCGCATTTTTATATGTAAGCAAATACCTGTCGGCATTCACGGCACCATCAAAAATTGCCTTGATTCCCCGCTCATATCCTGAGACGTCATCTTGGTCTCCGGCCACAAAAAAAGTAGGAATTTTTAGCCCTTTCAGACCTTCACCATTCCATACACCACGCTCCATACCCCAGGGGGCAAAGGCTACAACTGCTTTTATTCTGGGATCAGCCAGCCTGTATTCCTGGTTCTCGTGATGCACAAGAGAGGCAATCGCTTCACTTCTTCCGGTCATTCCTCCGAAAAATTGTTCAACAACAGGGCTGTACGCAGCTCCGGCTACATTCAGCACTCCGTAACCTCCCATAGAATAGCCAATAAGCCCGATGTTGTCCGCATCAATTCTATCCTTCAAAAATGTATTTTCGCCTGCAAAAGAAACCATACTGTTCATGACAAAAGTGATGTCTTTTGCCCTGTTCAAAAGCGTACTTTGAAATCCTCCTCGATCTGTAAAGGTAGACTCCAAATGGTCTATGGCTACAACGACATATCCCTTAGAGGCAAGGTTTTCAGTCAGGTAAGTCATCAGATATCGCGACCCCACATAACCATGGGAAACAATGATAAGTGGATATTTTTCACCTGTGGGTGCGGCATTAGCATTTCTTAAAGCCCTTCCCGCGAATGTAAAAGGAATGATAGGTCTCAGACTATCTCCATACACGCCCATGACGTCGTTGTATTCGATGGTTTTATGCTCATTTGTTTTGTTGCCCGCAGGATACCACACTTCCACAGTCAATTTTCTATCGTAAAAGGCTTCTTTTTCTTTGTTGGAATGGAGGATGTCGAGCTGATCCTTATGAGTAAATTCCAGGGTCCGTACTCCGACAACATATGGCCCTCTGTCTGCAAGTTCCGGAGCATCGGGCAAGGCATCTCCATAAACAAATGTTTTCTGTGCAAAAGTTGAAGAACAGAACCAAAATATTAAGAACAATATTAACTGAAACCGATTTTTCATCAATGCGTGCTTTAAGTTGGAAATGTGAAGATAAAGAATCACATTTAGAAAACGTTGTCAATAAGAAATTGTCTTGTCCTGAAATAGGTTGACAGTAAACAAAATTAAGATGAAACATCGAAAAGTTATTACTGGCCAACAAAA
>JAGQWX010000043.1 GCA_020436935.1 Saprospiraceae bacterium | reverse complement strand
TCCAAGAAAAAAGAAACCAAAGAAACTTTACCACATGAATTATAAGCGGTTCTGATGCTTAACTAAACGACATTGGTATAAATATTGTCAAAAGATTAAATATAAAGCAAATTAATAGTTATTGTAAAAAGTACAAAAAGATTTCTGATAAAATCTAAGTGGTTGTTTGAAGAATTAGTTCCATACGATTATAAATAAAAAAGGCACATGTTTTAAGCATGTGCCCTTAAAAAGTTATTTTATGAATGTATTTTCAACTTACTTTAGAAAGGTCTGAACCCTCCCATGCCGCCTCTTCCCTGTCCTTGGGGAGTTGCAGCACCAAATCCTGATAATCGGTAATTGGCCGTGAGTAATCCATATCTACCCAAATTGTTGGTGGTGAGTTCTTCAACATAGGTTGATGTTGCATTCTGAGTAATTCCTTTTCCAACATTGAATAAATCCGCCACTGATAGCTTGAGTGTCAGTCTGTCTTTGAGCAATCGTTTGGAAATGCTGCTGTTGGCCATGGTAAGGATGTTGGCAGTTGGTGAAGTTGAGGCGTCATAAATGCTGTGTGAAATATTACCTTCAAAAAACCATGTCTTTCCAATATTGACGACCAGGTTGCTGTAGTATTGCTGGCTCGTTACATTAGAGTTTTGAGTTTTATTGACAGAATAATCGTTGCTTCTGTATGAGAAGTTGGTACCAAGTGTCAGGGTGAATATATCTGTACCCGTGTTTTCAATTTCAATACCAGCTCTTGGTGCTGAAGTCACCACATCGTTCAATGCATTGTTGATGATGTTGATGTTTTTTGATAAAGAGTATCCGCCGGTGATCCTTGTTCTCATCTTCAATTTTCTGATTGGACTTGAGAATGAAAGATTGAGGCTTGCTGTTTGGGCAGATTTCGTATTGACCGGTGTTGAAAAGCTCAGGAAGGTCTCAGGATCAACAACTCTTGAGTTGATGATTTTATTGGAAGTCTGGCTCACATCCACATTGGCAAACAAGTTTCTGAAGTTGAAGTTGTCAAAGAACACATATCGCGCATTCACTCTGTGCGTGTATTCGGGTTTCAAATCCGGATTTCCCTGATATGAATTGAGTGGGTCAGAGTTATCGAATACAGACTGCAATTGACGGGCACTAGGCTCATTGACTGAAGTCGAGTATCTAAACCTCAAATTTTTGTCTCTAAGATTGTAAGTCAATGAAGGTAAAAAATAGATGAAAGGCTTGGCTACTCTCTCTACCCCTGAATTATTGGAAATCAAAGATCTTTGCACTCCCAGGTCCATATTAAAGTTGTGCTTTTCTGTGTCGTGTGAATACAAAACAGATGCACGCTGGTAGTCGGTATTGTTATCCGCAAGTGTGGACAATATCTGGTTGAGTTCTCTAACTGTCAAGTCAAACCGATTGAGGTCATAAAAGTCTTTGTCCTGTAATGTTCTGAAATTTCTTACTGTTGCAGAAAAACCAAGATTGCTCTTAAGCGTGAGAGGTTCGCGGTATTCTGCATATAAGTTGTAATTATCATTGTATGTGCTTGACAATTGGTTCTGGAATACATTACGTGCGTTTTGACCACCATCTATGATTTGATCAAGGAAATAATCTGAGGTGTTGTCAGTATTGCCAATGCTGCCGCTGAAAGAAATGGATCTCTTTGGTTTTCTAAACCTTCTGGTCCAGTTTAAAGTGGCTGAAAGATTTTGATTCTTCGAAAATGTACTGTCGGTTTGATCTGTAAGCGAAGTCAGAGCTCCATCAGAACCTGCAGTAGAAATGAGTCCCAAATTGCTTTGGTAGGTGTTGTTCAGAGCAATAGACGACTGCAGTCTTACAATATTGAAACTGTCTGGTTTTGCCTGAACATCAAGGGAAATATTGTGACCCCATCTGTCAGTATTGGATTTGCTGTCTTCTGTACTGAAAAAGCTACCAACTGGTGTAAAGTTTTCTTTGTCAGAAAGATTAGTGATGAACTGATCACTTTGTGATAGAAAATAACTTGCTGTCGCGCTGTATTTTGGATTGAACTGGTAAAACACGTTTAATCCGGCAGTTCCACTTTGAGTAAGACCACTGTTGTTTCCTGAAGAGATAAGACCTCCGCCTCCGCGACCAAAACCACCTGTTCCCGTCAAAGTTCCATATTCCTGAGGGCTGAAACCTGCATTGTTGAGGTTGTTGAGTTTTCCAATGAATGAAATTTGAAATTTATCGTTGAATTTATTCGCTGTAAGTTTTGAGTCGAAACGGTCATTTGTTCCATATCCTGCCAAAACTTCACCAAATGTTCCAACCTTACGGTCTGGTTTAAGCTCGAGGTTGATGGATTTTTCTGTTTCGCCATCACTCACTCCTGTAAACTCAGCGCGATCACTTTTTCTTTCAAAAACCTGAACTTTTTTCACTGCATCGGCTGGAATATTTTTAGTAGCCATTTTAGGGTCATTGCCAAAAAATTTCTTCCCGTCGACTGTGATGTTGGTGATTTGTTCTCCCTGAGCTGTAATACCTCCCTGTTCGTCGACTTCAATTCCAGGAAGTTTCTTCAGCAAATCCTCCACACTGGCATTGGGCCTCAATCGGTACGCATCTGCATTGTATTCAATGGTATCCTTTTTAATTGAAATAGGAATGAATTCACCCTTTACCACCACTTCATCCAATAAGTTGGTGCCTTCGCTCATGGTGATAATTCCGAATGAGTAATTGGGTGAATCAGCAGGTATATCAACCATTTTTTCAATGGTTCCAAAACCGATATATGATATCTGCATCTTAAACTGCTGCGGCGGTACATTGCGGATGGAAAATTTTCCCATTTCATCTGTAGTACCATATGATACGAGAACACTGTCCGATGGGTTTAGAAATACTACAGTTGCAGCAATAAGTCCTTCTCCCTTACTGTCCTGGATAGTTCCGTCTACTGTAACTTTTTTGACTTGGCCAAAGGCCACAGATGCAAGCAAAAGTAAGCTTGCGATGATGTTTAATTTTATAGTTTTCATGAATTAATTGCCGTTGAAAGTTCTGAATTGGCCTCCTTGTCTGTTTCCACCATACATCTGTTGCATTTCCTTGCGTTTTTCTTCAGAGAGTTTGGTGAATTTTTCGCGGGTTATAGCCTCGCCTTTTTTAGGTTTTTCCAAAGCAGGCATTTTAGCTGGGTCTTTTTCTACTGATGTCGCCAGCATGACTCTGTTTTCTCCGTATGTCACTGCAAGAATGGTACCCGGAAGTCCTGAATAAGTCGAAGGTCCAAAAGAAAAAGGTAGTTGTGTTGTAAACCATGCGGTCACTTCTGTGGTATCCTGAACGAATGTAGCTTTTACACAGGTAAATCCAAGGATATCCCGTTGTTCACCGCTGTGTAATTTCCATGGGGTTCTGGTCAATTGATCTTCGACAAGAAACTCTTTTCCGAAAAGGTCGGTGAAAGTAAAACGGATGTCATTGTCAGAGTCGGTGAAAACCTCTTCATTTGATCCTCTTCTCATCCATCTCTGTTGTTGCTGGGGATTTGGGTCTACATCTTCCGTATTGACGATGTAAAGCGCTTTAGACTCAGTAGCATAAAGAATTTTGTTGTTCTCAAAACTTTTGGGCATGTTTTGTGCAAACTGCGGTGGTAAATTCATGTTGTCGCCAAGGAAGTTGGTTTCCTTATACTTTATCTTTATCGACTCCTGTGAGAAGCCCGAAAGATATAAACTGAATAGCAAGACGAAGGAAAGGAGTAATCTCATGTGAATAAGTATTGATTTATTGCTTAGATAAAACAATGTAAGAAGAGATTAATTGTACATTTTACATTAACTTTTCTTTAACCAAGTTTTTCTAATCGCAAAAGAATCAATGGTAGGCTACCTTGCTGTTTTGTGCTATCCTGATGTCATTGGCCACCTCATTCCTGATCAAAGCCCAGTGAAATAGATTGTTTTCATTGGGGTAGAAAAAGTTGTGGTTGTAGTGGGTCAATGGCATGTCCTTATAGATGGGTCGGGATATGGAAATCACTGTATCCCAATGTTTTAAAGCGTTTTTCAAATGTTTAACGGCTTTATTTTTGTAGGATTTTCCATCACCTTTCCTGTAAGTTTCCAGAGCAATCCCACCCCTGATTTTTTCCGCAAGATGCAAGCCCAGGTTTGCCCAGATTTTTACATCGTTAACTTCATACATCAAAGCTGTATTCCCATTTGTTTTTATACCATTGACCAGCATCAGTGCTCTTCTATTGTCTTTTTCCAATAAATCAGCTAGCTTGTCAGGCGTCATTCTATCTGCATCAAACTTTTTGCCGGCCATCGTGGCATGCACATAATCCAGTATGGACACATATTCTGATGCCATGGTTTTTTGTTGGATCAGCTGGTCGACGGAGATGTATTTGGTGGTATCTCCCTGCAGCGCGAGAAATCCTTCTGAATACAATGTAAAATCCCACCTCGAATCGTACAGCGATGCCAGTCTTAACTGGGTTTTTGATGCCAGTTCGTAGGCCTCTAGCAATTTTTCTGTTCCTGCGCCATATCGACTTTTGAATTCCCGGGCAAATACTTCATCTTTTGTCTTGGGGTCATACTCCAGTCTGCCCCAAAGCTTGTAGAAAAGCCATTGTCTCTCGAATGCCCATTTCCATTGATCATGAGGCACAGCTGAAAAATAATCAAGGACGGGAATGTAAGTTTCAGAACCAATAAAATAACCTCCAACATAATCCTGACCCGTATTGAGTTCTATGTGTTTTCTGATGAATGACGGCACACCCCAACGCAATGCAAAAAAGTCTTCGTTCCTTGCCTGCCAGGTGATCTTATAATTGGTGGGTGTCGGTTTGAAGTAGGTATCTCCTAATGCTCCTCCGTGAACTTTTTCAAGTTTTGGAGTAGAATGGGCGTGTGACCAGTTGAACTTTATTTCGACCCAGATGGGACCTTCAAACTTATTGCCTAGTCTTTCCATGGCATCTCTGGTGACGACTTCCACATTTTTGGAAACTCCAGGATCGGAAGAAAGACCGGAAGAAAACGGCACCCTGTGAATGAGTTTAACTGGGCGATCCACTTCCATCATGCCAGCAATCAGCACATCATCCATCCACTTTTGCCGCTGGAGGGGTGTCATACCTGCCATACCTTCACCATGAGAAATGCCAATTCCATCCAGATCAGGATATTCTTCAAGCAATTGTTTGACACTTTCTTTGAAGTACTTTTTTACAATGGCCGATGTGTCGCCTTCCACATAATAGGTAGGATAAAAATTCTTTTCTGCAGCATGGTAGTTTTCTGCAAAAGCCTGACTTACAAAAATGCTCCAATGGACTATATACGTATCGAGGCCCCTTTCCTTGGCCATAGAGAAAATGCCTTTGTATAATTTCTGCCATTCTGCGAGCTCTTCATCTGACCAGGGACATGCTTTGGGGAAGTTTTTTGGCCTGATCATAAAGGAGTAGGGATGCAAATTCCATAAACTGATGGCGTTGAACCTGTTTTCTACCATCATGTCCAGGAAAGCTTCCCAGTATTTCAGATCCTTGGCAGTCTCGGTATGCTGTGTCAGTGCATTACTGGGACGGTAGGTTTCCCAAGGAAGATTGTATTTGATGCCCCGAAATTGGAGATAGGGTTTTTCTTCAAAAGCAACGATTTCTTTGAGCGCATCACCGTGTTTGACCTTTTCTGCAAGTGCAAGACTTCCATAAATCAATCCCCGCTTGTCTCCGCCTATGACAGTAATTTTTCCATTTTCTGCAGTGACTTTAAATGCCTCAGCGCCCAATGTATTTGCATCCTCTTTCAACACAATCTGGAAGTCTGGATTAGCTCCAATCTCAACAATGTTGTAGGACTTGTTTTTGAGTATTTCGGACAGCTTTTTCGCAGCATAAGCTGCTTGAATGTTGGATTGATCATATTGAACAAAAACATGCTGTGCCCTCAGGTTATTGAAAATCAGAATAATAGTGAAAAATGCGGTGATTATTGATCTGGCCATGATTTGTATTAAGTCCGAAAGATATGAGTTTTTAAACACTTGTCGATATTCAATTCACCTTAAGAAAAGAGGGTAAATCCATCTTATAAATCCTAGTCCCGTTGGCAGGAAATATCAGACCTCGACCAGATTTAAAAAATTTTATTTCAATCAATATTCCAAGAATGACCAGAACAATTTCACCAATAGCAAACAGCAAATACTCGCTGAACTTATTTTCAGAAAGCAGTGATTGTCGTATGAATCGAAAAAACTTTACCACATAGACGAGCCATTTACTTAGCGAGGCATGAACAAGCCTTTAGGATTAGACTTGAATTTCGATTGAATATATCAAATTCAGCTGTTTTGCTGCACCATATCAGTTGTTATTCATTCGGACAAACCTCGGGTGTAATCAGCCATTCTACTGCTGCATTGATACCTGGCAAGACCTGTGTGACTTCGACCTTTGGTGTTCTAAACTCTATCAATCCATTCGTTGGCAAGGTTAAGCCAGTTCCAAGGGTAATGCTTTCTGCGGCTCTGTATATACCAAACAAGGTGTGGTTTTCAAGCAATAGCATTTTTTGTGCAACACAGTTGTCGCAAAAATCAGGTACACCATCGTTATCCCCGTCGCCAAAGTTAAGCGGGCTTGACACCCAGTTGGAAGTGCTTCCCGTCTTCAGAAAGCCATTCATTGTACCGTCGTGTCCTTGATTTGTTACATCATAAACCTTGGTCAATATGGAGTTGTCTCCTGCTGGTAGTCCTTCATTCAAATTGTAATATGCCGCAATTCCAGTTTCATTCCCAGTCAATTCCTGGTGCATTCCTTTTGGTATTTCAGTATCATTACGGGCAACAGACCAAATTCGGATATCGTCCATCTTGCCTTTAAAATTCCAATTTGATGGACCACCGGCATCCTGGTTTCCGATCGTTATATCAAATCCTGGATCCGTAGCAAGCAAGGTTTGGGTTCTGGTATTGTCGAGTTTTCCGTTGATATATAACTTTGTTTCTGTCTGATTAAAGACTATGGCAATATGCGTCCAGGTTTGCAAAGGCACCACTGTGTTACTGAAGATTGGTGACATTCCATCACTTGTTAAAATAATTTTTTTGATATCGTTGTAATAATACATCTGGTGATATTGATTTGGAAAGGATCCCATAGAGAAAATGAATCCAAGTTCATTTGCGCTGGATTCCGGATAAATCCATGCTTCATATGTAACAGCGTTGCCCGAAGTCGGAATCAATGAAGCATCATGGGGTATACGAATATAATCATTGAAACCGTCAAAATGCAAGGCTGTGTTTTTTGTATGGGCCATAGAAATCGTGGTATTGACCCAATTGGAATTACTTCCTGTTTTTGCAAAGTCAATCACCATGCCGTCGCGACCATGAAGGCTTACATCAGGTGTTGTGCTTACATTGGAATTGTTTCCTTGGGGTATGCCATTGTTAAAGGTATAATACGCCTCCAGATTTTTTTCATTACCAAATAGTTCCTTGTTCATAAAATTCTGGATCTGGTTGGCCGATCTCGCTTCCTTCCATATGCGGACTTCATCCATTTGTCCCAGGAAATGATTACAGTCGCAGACCGTTCCTTGTCTACCAATATACACCGGGTGGTTGCCGGCATAAAAACCTAATGGGAAGCTTCCTTGTCCATCAGCTACGCCATTGAGATAAAAGGTAAAATTATTAGCCATGCCATCATAGACAACAGCGATGTGGTTCCATGTATTATAGGCAATGTCGGAATTTGAATAAATCCAGGAAGCCTGTGTTCCGTCTGCTATATATAAGGCGATTTTATCTTGTAAGATGCTGAAAATATAAGAATTTTGGCCGCCTGAACCTGTACCTTTAGACAATATGGTGTAGGCTACTTGCCCAGGGGCTGGTTTGATCCATGCCTCAAAGCTAAATGACTGACCTACTCCTGGATTAAACGCATCAACGTGATTGATGACGATTTCATCATCTATGCCATCAAATGAGATTCCGATATTGGTTGTATCCGGACATGTGAGACATCTCGCCAGCGTATCTCTGTTATTGATAATCAGTGGCAAATCAAGCGAAACCCAGTTTGATGCAGCACCATTTTTGCTAAAGGCATTGATCAATGCATGGTGACTAAAAACCGAATGATCAAGGATAATAGACAAAACTGTATTGTCGTCTCCCGGAATTCCATCATTGAAGTGGTAATAGACGAGCAAGTCCTGCTCCCAGCCTTTCAATTCATGAGACATTTTTTGCTTAATTTCAATACCACTCCTGGCGCTGCTCCAAATCCGCACTTCATCCATTTGCCCATCAAAGTGATTGCACGCACAGCTGTACCCTTGCTGACCTACATAAACGCCTTGAGTGTCGCCGGCAAACAGTGTGAAAGGCACCACTTCCGTATTGACCAGATTGCCATTGTAATAAAAGGAAACCGTCTTGTTCTGGTGATTGTAAACTGCAGCTACGTGCACCCAGACCCCGGCCATGAGTGTGGTATCTGCATAAAACCAGGAGCCTCCGCCCCCAAGTTGACCAAGGAAAAGGCCAATAGTATTAAAATTGGCGACATTAAAAATATAGGCTGTTTGTGAAGCACCATTGCCTTTGGACATAATGGTATTGAATTCTTTGTTCAAATTGGGTTTGATCCATGCTTCAAAAGTAATGGACGCACTGTCTGAAGGGTTGAAAGCATAATCGTGGGGAATCAGCAGATGATCGTCCACACCATCAAAATCAAGCCCAATATTTTGGTCTTTCAGTAGGGCGATTTTATCATTGAAAGCATCCAAAGGGCTGCAATCGCAATCGTCAGGTAAGCCTCCATGGTCTGAATCGACCCCGTCATTCCCTGGACAAAGGTCCTCCTGCAATACTAAAACGGCTGAGCAACTTGACTGCAGGCCATAAATGTCTGTGGCAGTAAGTGTGACAAAATTTAACCTGGGACTATTGTTGTCAAGGGTCACCATATCCAAAGCATTCAAAGACAGGGTCTGTATTGCGCAATTATCATAACTGCCGTCATTTATATCTGCACTGGTAATGGTCGCAAGCCCATTGATGAGCTCCACACCAATATTTTTACATAAAGCGACGGGAGGACTATTGTCTTCTATTGTCACCGTGTGACTGCATGTTGCTGTATTGCCGGTTTGATCAGTAGCCGTATAGGTAATGGGATAAATTCCTATGGGAAGTGTGTCTACGATATTTAATCCTCCACTTAAAGTCAAAATGGGTAGACCACAATTATCTGCAACTGACACCAAATTTGCAAAGTCCAGCACCTTTTCACAAAGACCAAAGTCAGTGCCTATGGTCATGTTGGGCGGGCAGGAAATAGAAGGAACTTCATTGTCAGTGACTACTACGGAAACATTAGCCATTGCACTGCCACAAACATTGACAGCCTCACCTGATATGACTGAATTTCCGGTAGGGTAGGTGCTGTTGAATGTAAATACCAAATTAGGTGTAGGCGACCCGGTTAAAGATACAAAGGAATACAAGTCACCAATGTTGAGCGTGGCAAAACACTGTCCCGGGTCTGTATTCAAATTAAAAGTACCGGGCACAGAAATGGTGGGAGCAGTATTAACAACAGCAGTCGTCGTACTGGTTACTGATCCGCAATTATTGGTGATAGTCACTGTATAATCACCACTTAACGGACCCAGGACAAAAGGTGTCGCGGTATTGCCATTTACGATGAGCGCTCCCGGTGGACCTGACCAATTGTAATTAAAAGGCCCCTGGCCTGATACAATAACACTCAAATTGAGTGTATTTCCACTGCCACCACAAATGGGGCTATTGCTTGTTGCAGGACTTGTAATAGATACAGGTATACAAGGATTCAAAGTGATAATGACTTGGCCATTACTTCCATTGCCACCACCATTTGCACCTGCACTAATCTCTGGAATAATTGCAGAACTACTCACAAATGAGCCACCTCCGCCTCCGTTTCCCGGACCAGGAATCAATGGAGCGTTGCCATAGGCTCCTCCACCTCCACTGTAGCCGCCGCCTCCGCCTCCGCCACCATACCCTGCATCCACACCGGTTCCTCCTCCACCCCCTTTGAGAATTCCTCCTCCTACTCCCGGACCTGCACTAGGTAAATCAACAATAACAAGATTATCAAATCCACTGGCGCCGGGACTTAGATAACCACCACCACCACCACCACCATATGCATCAGCTCCCTGTTCACTGCTCCATCCTCCACCTTGACCTCCACTACCGTTTGTACCACCCGGTACTGAAGGAACCCAAAAATTGCCACCTGAAGCACCACCATTAGTGGTATTAGTTCCACCGCTCCCAGGATATATCCCACTGCTACCGCCACCACCTCCTGCAATAATTAATGGGTTACTCATAAAATATACTGCAGAAGCATCTCCTCCTCCGGATGATTTTGTCAAATATGAAATTCCATTTTCCCCCAATACAGGTAAAGTTGAATTGGCCCCTGCTGCTCCTAATATTAAATCTAATACATCACCCGGACTGACAGAAAATATACCACTTGCCGATGCCCCTCTTCCTCCATTTACGGGATTACTCCCAACGCTGTTTCCACCATCCGCACCAACAACCTCAACTGATATATAATTTACACCACTTGGAATTGTATATTGTTGTATAGGACCACCGGAATAGTCGAAATAAAACGTTTGTGCACTCAACTTTAGACAAAAGCAAACGAGTAGGATTATCATTAAAAATAGCTTGTCAGCAACAGCCAATTGAACTGTATTATTTTTTAATTTAAAAGGAATAAGCACAGTATTCATTATTTAAGATTAGGTGAAAGTTTTGTTTCAAGAGGTCAGCAATAAATGGTTCAAAATCATCTAAGTCAAAAATTCTTCTTTGCTATAGTGGACGTTTTGCCTGTTGCTGGGTGATCTACGAACTCCTCTGAGCGATAGGTAAATAGGTAATAGTTTTGGACCGACCATTGTTTTAGTTTCTTCTTTTTGACTTCAACCATTTTGGTTCACTACCATCGTTTTGGAGATGCCATTGGATGCCGATTTGTTCTTGAATATGTGAATAATTCAATGACATTGAATGACTTAAATACGATGATATGGATTTGACAAAGATGGATGTTATGCAAAAATTGGAATGGGACAAACAGCCCAAATTACAGCCGAAAATGGCAGAAGAATAGGACGATTAGCCCAAATACCCGATTTTACCTTTAAATCTTTATGCGTTTTTGCATGCGCAATGTGTTCAAATTGTCATTCGAATGAACATGTTCTTAGGGCTGTTTGAATTGTAAATTACGCACTCATTTTTTGTTTTTAAAAGATAAATTATGTGGGAAGACAGAGAAGTATTATTATTGTCTTAAATTGCGACATTAGAAATTTCTGATGTTTTTACTTTATTAAAATTCAATCGTTAATTAACACGTCACATGAAAAAATACTTGATTTTAATGTTTGTTGGCATTGCTTCCGGTTTATTGGGGCAATTGAAAACAGGTCTTGATTTTGCTGTTGTAAGTACCACACAAGGCAAGGTCCGAGGATTTCAATCCAATGGTGTTTATACCTATATGGGCATTCCCTATGGAAAAGCTGCCCGTTTTGAAGCTGCACAAAAACCTGAGCCATGGACAGGGGTGAGGTCTTCTATGACCTGGGGACCGGTTTCTCCACTGCTGACCCCAACGACTTCGGTTTCAGATGAGGTGGAGTGGGTTTTTGACCATGATTTTGGATATACCAATGAAGATTGTCTGGTATTGAATGTATGGAGCAATGGCATCAATGATGGTAAAAAGCGTCCGGTCATGTTTTGGATACATGGAGGCGGGTTTACAGCAGGTTCATCACAGGAATTGCCTTCTTACCATGGGGAGAATTTGGCCAAACTGGGAGATGTGGTGGTAGTTTCTATCAATCACAGGCTCAACGTTTTGGGATTTTTGGACCTGTCTGCTTATGGTGACAAGTACAAATATTCTGCAAACAATTCTGTGCTTGACATGAGGCTTGCACTGGAGTGGGTTCGTGACAACATCGCAAATTTTGGTGGTGATCCCAACAACGTTACCATTTTCGGACAATCGGGTGGGGGAGCAAAGGTCAATACACTGATGGCTATGCCTTCTGCTAAAGGTTTGTTTCACAAAGCCATCAACCAGAGTGGTGCCTTCCGTGGCAACATACTGGGTAAAAGTGTTACTCAGCAAATTTCGGCTGAGGTATTAAATGAACTTGGCATTGCCACATCAAATGTCGATGAGATACAAAAAGTACCTTATGAAAAACTCAGTGCTGCCAGCAGTGTTGCCTTGAGAAAAGTGGCCGAAAAAATGAGAAATGAGGGAAAAAGCATGCCTGGTTTTGGCTTGAGCTGGGGACCTAGCCTCGATGGAGACCTCTTGCCTTACGACATGTTGTCTGAAGAAGCCCTGCAACTATCTAAAAATATTCCGCTCATCATTGGCACTACCATCACTGAGTTTATGCCATCCATAGGTCTCAATATGTTGAAGGCCACCAAGGAGGAAGTTAGAGCATATGTCGAAAAAACCTATCCCGGTAAAACAGATAAATATTTAGAATATGCTGCAAAAGCCTGGCCCGACCATGTAAGACCGTCTGATTTGATGGACATCGATTTGCGTTTCAGACCTGGAGCAGTATATCAGGCCAATGTTAAATCGGCAGTGAGTGGCGGAGCCCCCGTATACATGTACATCTTTGACTGGCAATCTCCTGTTTTGGATGGTAAATACAAATCAGTTCATTGTATGGAGATCGCATTTGCTTTCAATACGATTCAGAGGACACGCAATATGACCGGAGGCACACCCGAAGCTCAAAAACTGGCAGATAAGGTGAGCATGGCCTGGATCAACTTTGCAAGGACCGGAAATCCAAATCACAAAGGCCTGGTCAACTGGCCCGCATACAATGAGAAGAATACTTCGACCATGCATTTCAACAATGTCTGCAAGGTCATGCCTCAACTGGACAAGGAATTGATCGCTTTGGTGACCAACCCTTAATTCCAGTTTGTAGGTTAAAAAAGTGTTCCTTACGCTTACGGCTTCCTTTGTCTGAACAACCATTGGATGTGCAGCATGTCGCTGTATGCCTGCACCCACGAGAAGTGACCCACATCAGGATAGATGGTAAGTCCCGGTCGGGCGCCTTCTTTACGGAGGGCGTCAGCCATTTTGTAAGATTCCTCCGGACTGACAGCTCCGTCTTCTGCTCCTCCAATGATCCACATGGGTATTTTGGAAAAGCGGGAGGCCATAGCAGTATCACCAGCTCCGCAAACAGGCATTGCTGCAGCGAATAATTCAGGGTATCTGGCCAGCGCGTCAAAGGTGCCTATGCCACCCATAGAAAGACCGGTGATGTATATGCGGTTGCTGTCAATGAAGCCTGAGTTTTTTACTTTAAGGATGAGCTCGTGGAGCAATTCCATGGTTTTGGATGGACTGTCAGCCAGCTTGAAACCATTTCCATCGCGGACATAATTGCCCCATCCCGTGCCTCGCGGACATTGCGGAGCTATGACTACGCATGGAAACATTTTGATGAATTCATCACTGGCAAATTGCATGGCACCCCATTTGAGCTGGGAAACATTGTCACTGCCACGTTCTCCGGAACCATGGAGGAAAATTACCAATGGCAATTTATCAAAAGAATTGGCATCAGAAAGCATTGATCTGTAGAGTAAACTGTCTCCCTTGTCATTTTTGAAAACTTCAAAACTGTATCGGGATTCCTGCCCATTGAGAAGTTGAACGATGAAGAACAAGGTCAATAAAATGCCTGCGTGCTTTTGTAATTTCATGCGCTTTGATTTGAATGTTGAAAAAGAGTATATCATTTGTAGCATAGTTTTATTTGAATCATATGGTGGCTTTGATGCCAATTAATTGACCATGAAATGTCAAAGCCAATCGATTTTTAGAAAGCTATGCCTTAAATTGAAGCCTCAAGTTAAAAAGTAAACCACATGCGCATCAGAAAGCAGGGTATAATTTTCTTCTTATTTGGATGGATTTCAATGGTTTCAACTGTTATCCAAGCTCAGGATAGCGATTTTGGCAACTGGTGGATATACTTCGGCAATGTGAAAATCAACGAACGGTTCAATTGGCATCATGAAGTTCAATACAGAAACTACAATTTTATAGGAGATACAGAACAGCTCCTCTTGAGGACAGGTATAGGTTATAATCTTACGGCCAATAACAACAACTTGCTGATGGGTTATGGCTTTATTCACAGTGAGCCCTATATATCAGGAACGGAAAACAAGACTAAAACCACTGAGCACAGAATTTATCAGCAGTTCATCACCAGGCAAGCCTTTGGCAGAACTTCTTTACAACACCGTTACCGGTTTGAGCAAAGGTTTATTGGTGACGATGTAAGAATGAGGCTGAGGTATTTTTTAGGTTTGAATGTGGCTTTAAATCAAAAAGCAATGATGGATAAAACACTTTATTTGTCAGCCTACAACGAAATATTCATCAACACCAAAATGGAATATTTTGACAGGAACCGTTTTTATGCGGGTTTGGGATACCGGTTCAATCCACTGTTGAGAGCAGAGCTTGGATGGTTGAGACAGAGTTTGCGAGCAAGTTTTCGGGATCAGGCAAATGTCATTGTATTTGCATCATTTTGAGCATGAAATCACCTGGGTCATTCAGGCACTTAACGTGTTTGAATTGGAGGGAAATCAGAATTTAAATTAAGTAAGGATGGAGACTCTTTTGGCCAAAGTGGCTAATTGTTTAATTTTGCATGCAACTATAGATTCATGGCTGCAGACTACATCATTTTACCACTTTTTCCTCTCAGTACTGTTGTGTTTCCCGGAGAAATCATTCACCTCCATATTTTTGAAACCAGGTACAAGCAGCTCATCAATGAGGTACATTCCACCGGACTGACTTTTGGCATCTTTCCTTATTTTGAAGGTAAAGACAATAGGATGGCCACTGAGGTAGAGTTGGTGGAGATCTCAAAAACCTATGAAGACGGGAAAATGGATGTGCGCCTCAGAGGAACCAATTTGCTGCGTGTGGTTGATTTTTTTGCAACCAAACCCGGTCGTTTGTACCCTGGCGGAGAAGTTGAGCGGATCGGTTTTTTTGACAATTTTGACCTCGATCTCAACATCAGCATAATCGCTCAATTGGAGAAGATGTATGAAGTGATGAACATCGACAATATTACCCTGAAAAGCCCAATGGAATTCAGAACCAGTCAGATAGCCCACAAAGTTGGTTTTTCCAATGATCAGGAATTGCAATTCCTTTTGTTTACCAATGAAAAACTGAGGGCTGAATACATGCTAAAGCACCTCGAAGTATTTGTACCTCAGGTCATTTTGATGGAAAACCTGAGGAAAAGGGCTGAACTCAACGGCCACTTCCAGAATTTGATCCCACCAAATATTTAGTTTTAGTAGACTCGTTTATTTTTTATCGTCACCCAAGTTGATGCCTGCTCCAAGGAGTGAGCAACCAAAGGCAAAAACCAGTGCCCAAAACTTGCTGGTTACATGGAAACCGGGCAGCAAAAAATCTATGAAGTATATCAAAAATATGTTGATGACCAATAACCAAAGCCCCAGTGTAATGATGGTCAATGGGAATGTGACAAACTCAATCAAAGGTTTGATGGTAATATCGATAATAGAAATAAGGAGTGCTACCAGGATGGCTGTCCAATAATTGTCTACTGAAATGTCGGGTAAAAACCAGGCTAAAAAGTATACAACGAGTCCGGCTATCAGAATTTTGATGATCTTGTCCAAGATATGGTCGTGTTTTGATGATATCTTTATAATAGGGGAGAATGCACTCAAAGTTCAAAAAAAGTATTGTTTTTATACTGTGCAAACTAAAATCTTACCTTTACTTCGTTAATCATTTATCACAATTGTTGTCGTATGGATTTTTTTGAAGGACTGGATCTGAAAAAAGTTGAAAACCTCGATTTGCTGGCAAAGCAGGTGGTGGAAGGATTTATCATAGGTTTGCACAAGAGCCCGTTTCACGGTTTTTCGGTCGAATTTGCAGAGCACAGATTGTACAATCAGGGGGAGTCTACCAAGGACATTGATTGGAAAGTGTATGCTCGAAGTGAAAAAATGTTCATCAAAAAGTTTGAAGAAGAAACAAACCTGCGGTGCCAAATCGTCATCGATACTTCATCCTCCATGTACTTTCCTGAAGGTGATAAACGCATCAATAAGATACAGTTTTCTGCTCTCGCTGCCGCAAGTCTGATGAACCTCTTCAGAAGACAGCGCGATGCATTTGGACTCTCACTTTTTGAAGATAAGGTCATTGAACATACGCAATGCAAAAGTTCAACCACCCATTACCACCTTTTGCTGACATTTCTCGACACCCTCATCAGAAACGATAAACATTTTAAAACCACAGCAGCTACGGATGCCCTCCACCAGATAGCCGACAGCATCCACAAAAGATCTCTGGTCATCATATTCAGCGATATGCTGGATTCCAGCGGAGACATCGACCAGATGTTTTCAGCACTCCAGCATTTAAAATATGCCAAACATGAAGTCATTCTTTTTCATGTAGTAGATGGCAAATATGAGATGGAGTTTGAATTTGAAAACCGTCCTTATCTCTTCGTTGACATGGAGTCCGGAGCAGAAGTGAGACTTCAAAGCAATCAGGTCAAAGAATTGTACGTAGAAAAAATCAAAGCCTACAAGGAAACCATCAAGATGAAATGCCTGCAGTACAAAATCGACTTTATAGAGGCCGACATCCACAAAGGTTTTGACCAGATCCTCACTTCTTACCTCATTAAAAGAGGGAAATTGAAATAAATATTAAAACCATTTATTTTTGAAAACACCTACATTTTAGCGTTTAAAAATCTACTTGAAGGTCATCTGTGAATGAATCCTTAAAGCACATTTAAACTATTGCTAAATGAGGTGATTTTACAACATCATATTCCAGGAATAGCATAAATTTATTAGAAGATTTTCTGCTGAGACAGCATAGGAAATCAGCTTTTTTATTCCCTAATGTAAATGTTGAATATGATGAAAAATCTTACACTTCTATTTTTGATCTTATGCCTTACTGCCCCAATTTTTGCTCAGAATAAAGTAGTTCTGGACAGAGGAACCGTTCTCAAAATCACCTCGCTTTCGGATATGGGGAGCAAAATCAACCAATCCGGAGATATTGTGCACTTTACTGTTTCAGAAGACATTTATGTCAATGAAGAACTTGTTATTCCTTCCGGCAGTGAAGTGACAGGAACTGTTCAGAAAAGCAAGAGGGCAAGGCTGGCAGGGACCAATGCCAAATTTGACATCAGTGTTGATTATCTCCGACTTCCCAATGGCAATAATATCCACCTTCGATCCAACAAGGAACTCGACAACGTTGAAGACAAACAGATTTTGGTGATCGGTGCAGCTGTTTTGGTGAACCCTTTGTTTCTTTTGTTCAAAGGCAAAGACGTGACCATACCTCAGGGAACACCATTTGAAGTTTACCTCGACGAGGACATCATTGCTCTGGATTGATGTCTTTTTAACCCATTGGAATTACCAGAAAGGTCCATAGTTTGGGATATTGAAAAGTAGTTTGGGAATTCATCACGACAGGATGCGTTTTCAAACAAAATTCTTCTAAATTTACCCCATATAACCAAATGAAATGGGGGAACAAAGAGTCCATTTAGTCAAAGAACAGAAACAAATGCAACGTTTTATGAAGGCGTTGCTCAACGATGTACGGGCCCTTGAATACATGATTGAAAATGATTGGTTTGAGAACGACATCGTCAGGATAGGTGCAGAACAGGAGATGGTACTGGTTCACAAAGAAACCTACAAACCGGCAACTGTGGCGATGGAGGCACTGGAGCTGATGAAAGATCTCCCATGGGTAGAAACGGAATTGGCGAAATTCAATCTGGAGACCAACCTCACACCAAGAGAATTTTCAGGCACCTGTTTTTCTGACCTTCACAAAGAAAATGCAGAAAAACTCAATCAAATCCAGGAGATCCTCAACGGAATGGATGTGTCGCTCATACTGACCGGTATTCTTCCCACACTGCGCAAGTACCATCTGATCATGGACAATCTCACCCCGAAGCCGAGATACTATGCCCTGATGGATGCCATCAACGCCCAACACCTTGGACCCAACTACGAGCTGCGCCTTGAAGGGCTGGATGAACTTATCATTAAACACGACTCACCATTGATTGAAGCTTGCAATACCAGCTTCCAGGTCCACCTTCAGGTGCCATCACACGATTTTGTGCATCAATACAATATAGCTCAGGCCATTACAGCACCCATACTGGCCATTTCAGCGAATTCACCTTTGGTATTTGGCAAAAGACTTTGGCATGAATCCAGAATTGCCTTGTTCCAGCAGGCCCTGGATACCAGATCTTCCCACGACCATATGCGGGAAAGAAGCCCTAGGGTAACCTTCGGCAAACAATGGCTTTCTGAATCATCGCTGGACATTTACAAAGAAGACATTTCCAGGTTCAGAGTTTTGTTGGGCTCAGAAGTCGAAGAAGAATCTCTTGAAATGATCAGAAAAGGCCAGGTGCCCAAGCTGAGGCATTTGCAGGTACACAATTCTACCGTGTATCGCTGGAACAGACCTTGTTATGGCATCAGCGACAACGGCAAACCGCATCTTCGAATTGAATGCAGGGTGATTCCTGCAGGACCCACTGTTGCAGATGAAGTCGCTAATGGTTGTTTTTGGCTAGGACTCATGTCGGGCATGACCGACACTGTCAAGGACATCAGAACAAAATTGTCATTTGACGATGTGAGCGATAATTTTTTAAAAGCTGCCAAGTTTGGAATAGACAGCAAATTCAACTGGTACAATGACAAAAAAGTCAACGCTATAGATCTGATCAACAACGAACTCATCGACATAGCAAGGCATGGTCTTAGAATTAAAAATGTAGCTGAAGCCGATATTGACCTGTATCTGGGCATCATCAGCGAAAGGGCGAAAAAGCACATGACAGGCGCAAGATGGCTGCTCAAATCCTACACAGATCTGAAGACCAAGTCAACAGAGGATGAGGCCCTGTCTACAGTTACAGCCATGATCATGGACAATCAGATCAGCGGTAAATGTGTACATGACTGGGATATTCCGCAGGTCGGCCACCTGAAACAATATAAGCCAGGTCACCTGCTGGTTTCGGAATTCATGACCACCGACCTTTTTACCGTTCAGGAAGACGATATTGTTGATCTGGTTGCGGAGCTGATGGATTGGAAAAACATACGCTACGTTCCGGTCGAAGATAAAATGGGAAAGCTCAGCGGTTTGGTTTCTACCCAGCTGGTCATCAGAAACTTTCTCAAAAAATCACGGGTCAGCAAAAAAATCATACTCGTAAAAGATTTGATGATCAAAGACCCGGTGACCATTATGCAAAACAGCCCCATCATAGAAGCCATGGATAAAATGCAACTGAATCAGATAGGATGCCTACCTGTTGTCAAGGAAAATGGTGAATTGGTGGGTATTGTGACAGAAACCGACTTTTTGCGAATCACCTCGAGATTGCTCAGCAGACTCAATCAGCAATAAGATGGCAAAAACCTGTATTCTCATTCCGGCGAGATATGCTTCATCCCGTTTTGCAGCAAAGCCTCTGGCGATGATAGCCGGAAAGCCCATGATACAACACGTCTGGGAACAATGTCAAAAAAGCAAGAGGGCAGATCAGATCTTTGTATTAACCGACCACGAAGACATAGAAGAGACGGTGGAGTCCTTTGGTGGCAGATCCATCATGACATCACCCATGCACCCCACAGGTACTGACCGCATTCTGGAAGCAATAGAACACATTGATGCAGATTATTTCATCAATGTTCAGGGAGACGAGCCCTTGATAGATCCCCACCTCATCGATCAGCTGATCCAGCGCCTGGCCACAAACAAAGTTGCCATTGTAACGGCCTGCAACAGCATCAACCACATTGAGGATTTGCTCAGTTACCATGTGGTGAAGGTAGTAAGAGGTCAACAGGACAGAGCTTTATACTTCAGTCGTCAGGCTATACCCGCTTTCAGAGACCTGCCGTACAAAGAATGGCTGGACAATGGAGCATATTTCAAACATCTTGGCATATACGGCTTTACCAAAAATGCACTGAAGTTGATCAAAAAGCTTCCTAAGGGAAAATTGGAAATGGCTGAATCGCTGGAGCAGCTCAGGTGGTTGGAAGCTGGCATGAACATCGATTGTTTGTATACAGAGTACCAATCTATAGGCGTTGATTTGCCGGAAGATATCAGGAAAGTAGAAAATTTGATGGGCTAGGCCTTCTTGTGAATAAAACCATGAATTGATATAAGTATATGGAAAAAATCAGCATTAATATTGAAACCCTGGTCGGTGCTTCTGTAGACGAAGTTTGGGATTACTGGACTTTGCCCGAACACATTGTGCAATGGAATACTGCGATTGATACCTGGCATTCACCCAGGGTTGAAAACGATGTTACGGAAGGTGGAAAGTTCAACATCAGGATGGAAGCAAAAGACGGTAGTTTTGGCTTTGATTTTTGTGGTACCTACGACATTGTGGTCCCAAATGAATATTTGGAATATACACTGGAAGACGGACGCAAAGTCAAGGTGATTTTTACGGAGTTGGGCCCCAATACCCACATCGAACAAGAATTTGAAGCCGAGTCAGAAAATTCTCCTGAGGTCCAGCAGGAAGGCTGGCAAGCCATACTGGATAATTTCAAAAAGTATGTGGAAAATTTATAAGAACATCATTTGATGTTCATGGCCCATTTCATGCCTCCCAATAGATGTTGTCTGAAATTGGGATCACTGTAGTATTCTGATTTGTGGCCCAGGGCTGTATAGAACTGCCTGCCACCGTCGAATTGGTGTACCCAGGAAAGCGGGAACAACTGTCCGAAAGTTTCACCTGGATATTCAGCTTTTTTATCGTCCTCAAGATCTGTTGTCACACCGGCAAGCAAAACATGGATGTCGGGATTGAGCTGATTCATATAATAAAATTCATCCTCCCACGCCCAGGTTTCCGGAAGGTGGGCGGTTGCTGGATTGTTTTTGTCAATGACTTTGATGGGGAAAGGCTGGAGCTTCGGATGTCTGACAAACTTACTTCCCAGATTGGCCCAGAACCATGGCCATGCACGTTCAGAGCCACATGCCGAGTGTATGCCAACAAATCCTCCGCCACCCCTGATGTATTGCTGGAAAGCCATTTTTTGCGCTTCGGTGTCGAAAGTTTCATTGTTGGTATTGGAAAACACCAGGCAATCGTACTTCCTTAAATTTTGAGCTGTAAAAAGTGCTGGATCTTCGGATGCTTCAAAGGTCCATCCCTGAGCTTTGCAAATTTCTCCAAGTGCTTTGACGCTGGCAGGAATATTTTCATGAATATAACCCTTGCCGTTGTGGGTGTAAATCAATACGTGTTTTGCCTGCGCCATCATGGATGCCACTGTCAGGCAAAAAATAAATATAAATGTGTGCTTCATGATGTCAAATATAGATGCAAACAGATAATTTTCAAACAGCAGCGTCCGGATTATGCTGATATTAATTTTTGGATATTTACAATTTCATCACAATGCCCAAACATTTGCTTGACCTTGGACAATTAGATTTACAGCTGAATGGATACATTGTCTGCATGATTCAGCAATAATGATAACTGCAGATGCCCTATATTTACTGTAATAAAATTTTGAATTGAAGTGAGAAAATCAAATTTGTTGATCGCATTTATTGGACTGGCTTACGGACTTACTGCCCAGGATACCGATCGAAAAATCAACTTTCCCGATGTGGAAGGATATAAAAGCCTCAAGTGTGACCTGCACATCCATACTGTATTCAGCGACGGATCTGTTTGGCCCAACATCAGGGTAGAGGAGGCTGTTCGTGATGGATTGGACGCCATTGCATTGACAGAACATATTGAGTATCAGCCCCATAAGGATGATATTCCACATCCCGACAGAAACAGAAGTTATCATTTGGCTCTTGAAGCTGCAAAACCCCATGATTTGTTGGTAATACATGGAACTGAGATCACCAGGTCCATGCCTCCCGGCCATGCCAATGCGTTGTTCGTGAAGGATGTCAACGCCATAAAAAAAGAGGATGCCATGGATGCTTACAAAGCGGCAAGGGCTCAGGGTGCATACATTTTTTGGAATCATCCGGATTGGATCAGGCAACAAAAGGATGCCCTTCCGGTCCTTTCTGATTTTCATAAACAATTGATTGCAAATGACTTGCTGCATGGTATTGAAGTGGTGAATGATTTGAGTATGTCGGAAGCTGCCCTTCAACTGGCCGTTGATCACAATCTTACAGCAATGGGTACGTCCGACATTCATGGACTTGTTGACTATGAGTTTGAAGTAGCGAACGGAGGCCACAGACCGATTTGCCTGGTCTTCGCAAAAGAAAAAACCGAGGAGGCAATCAAGGAGGCGCTATTTGCAGGAAGGACAGTGGCGTGGTTTAGACAGACACTTCTTGGGAAAAAAGAAAACATGAAGGCTTTACTTGATGCTTGTCTTAAAACCAAAATCAAAGGTTACGAAGGAGATACCTCTATCCTTGAAATAGAATTAAGGAACAACTCAGATGCAGCTTTCATTTTGGAAAATACAAGTGTCTATGATTTTCGACAACATGGGAAAATTATTGAAGTTGAGCCTCAATCTAAAATTTTGATTCAGGTTGTTACGGCAAGAGGTAACATTGATACGCAACCTCTTACCTTTAAAGTCTTGAATGCTATCATAAATCATAAAGAGTTTGCGGAGATCAGTATTGATTTAAAATAGTTGAATGCCAATAGTAGATTTAGGGGTCTGTTAGCTTTTTGGTTGAAGGCTGTATCAACTTAAGTTTTAGGTCTTTAACACTGCCAGTTTTATTGAATCAGTGAAATGACCTTCCAATTTAATTAGGATAAATTCCTTTGTTCATTGTATTTTTATTGTTCAATAAATTACACATATTTTAAAATTGTTTAATGTGTTTATTATTGAAAAAGTTTTGCCATTGTGAAAAATAGTGATGAAGTACAGATTTTACTTAGGAATTTATTTCATGTTAATGATTCTCCCTTCTTCAGGAAATTTAAAAGGGGAAATAAGTGCAAGTTCGCTTGATAGTTTGAGGGAAAACGACTCCTATTTTTTGATAAACTTAGCAACACCTTTAGATCCCTTCAATCCTCGTTGGAGATTTGGCTATCTCCAAAATCTGAATGAAGATTGGAAGATTGGTTTGAATGTTGGATATGGAAGCCGGGGGTTATCTCTTTATGAGTTTGGAAATATAAGGGGAAGTCATTACCAACTGATTGAAATCAGGCCAGAAATTTATTGGATCATAAATCCCCAACGGAAAACAAAAAGATATTTATCAGGAGAATTGTTTTACATCAGCCATAAAGACGTTTTTAAGAATGGGCATTATTTTAGAATAAAAGGAGAATCAATTTCTTATGAACAGGTGGATTTTCAAAGGCAAAAATTTGGTTTAAATCTAAAATTTGGCGCAATCATTTATTCTAAAAGTCGATTTAGAGTAAACATCTACGGTGGTTGGGGGTAAGGGTCAGATACAATACTTTTACAAATGTAATCAATCCAAGTGCTGTAGACCTGGGGCCTGAATACGGTGATATGCTTGGAATGGAAGATTTTAGGAATGTTATAGGAACGGCAGTTGGAATAAACCCCTGTTTAGGTATAAATTTACATTATACGCTATAGAAAAACATGAAAATGAGGATACCATATCATTATGTAAATTTTCATTTGATATCTTTCGGATTAAAATAACAAACCTGTGGTAGAATGCTTTTCCATAGATGATTCATACAAAGCCGCAAAAGCAATCAGGCTTAAAAAGTACATTCTTGTATGCTGTGAGCAGGGTATGGTCACCATGGACATCGATGGAAAGCATTACGAAATTCCTGAAAATCATTTGATTACCATTACTTCCGGGCAGTACCAAAGGATTGCTGCTTGCACGGGGAAAGCAGTGGTGCTTAGTTTTACATTCGATTATTTCTGCAAAGATGATCAGGACATAGAGTTGATTTTTTACAATGGCCTGTTTTGTCATTTTGATGAAAATGAAGTATTAGACATCGGTAGACAATCAGAAATTCCACAGCTTTTGCACCAAATACAAGAGGAGCTGCAATTGTAGCAGCATCAATACCTCACAGCCATCCACAGCAAAATCAAGCTTTTGCTCATTGGCATCAACAGAGCAAAAATCAGCCAGGGTGCTGAAGTATGGAGACCTTCTGCGACTTTTTTGAAATTCCTTGAAGCCATCAGATCAGATTTCCAGCACAACAAGGTGCTGACAGATTATGCGCAAAATTTATCCACTACCGTTTTGAAACTCAACGAACTCTCAAAACTATACGCAGGAAAGACAGCGCAGCAGATCATCCACAGCCTGGTCATTTCTGAAGCCCAACGGCTTCTATTGTACGATGACCTTTCTATCAAAGAATTGGCTTCTGCCCTGGGATTCAATGATGCATTTTATTTCTCAAATTTTTTCAAAAAACACACAGGATTATCTCCTCAAGACTACAAGGAATCATTCAAATCCAAAAATTACATGGTTTCCTAAGGATTGTCTATGGTCTGCCATTGCACCAGTTATCATCTTTGTTCCATTAAAAAAAAAACAATGATGAGCAGTACAATGGAAAAATTTATTGTGAGAAGCAATAACGCAACGTGGATTCCTCTTCAGGAATCAGGGGTAGACACTACTGGGATGTTTGTTAAAGCCTTAAAGAGGGATGAGGCAGGGCGACCGGAAAGCTTTCTGATCAAATTTGAGCCGGGGGCTTCATACCCCTACCACAACCATCCGGCAGGAGAGGAGCTGTTGGTTCTCGAAGGCAGTGTGCAAATCAACGGAGCTTTGCTGAATGCCGGAGACTATTTGTATACTCCTCCCGGAGCAAAACACGGAGTCTCTTCGGAACAGGGTTGTGTGATCTTTTTCATCGTCCCTGAAGAGGTGGAAATTATAAAATGATCTCCATGTAGACTTATGAGATAATTTGGCCATTCAACAAAAGGAGGGCTACTTCTGATATTGTAGGGATATTGTCGCTCGACTGTCTTCACAAGACTTGTTTTTGTACTTTGTATATGATGCATATACATTTGTAAATTCAAAAGAATACAATTGGTTAAACCCATTTCGTTCCTTTGAATGAGATAATTATTACATTTGCTATTGTGAATTCAATTAGAATATAGGTAAAACTATTTTCGTTTGTGATACATCTAATCTGAGCGTCAATATCCAATACAAATCATTGAATCATGAATAATCATGTCGTCTTTCGATGGATTTGTTTTTTTGTTCTGTTAATCGTCGTGGCAGTTCCTGTATGGGCTCAGATGAAATTGGGACAGGAAGACAACCTCAATTCCCTGACAAGGGACTTACAGACTGCAAGAGAGAGCAAATCCAATGAAGAGATAGCAGACATCTATTTCAAAATAGGAGAGTACTACCAGTACAAATCGCTCAATCTTGACAAGGCTTTTGAAAACTACGTCAACGCCAGGCAATATTATTTGCGTGAAGATGACCTGGACAATGTCAAATTCATTGATGGATTTGTAGCAGACCGCTACATCAACCTAGGATTGTTGCAGGAAGGTATCGACATCTACAAAGATCTTGCAGAATACTATGAAAAACAAGGAGACTCCAAAGCCGCCGCAAATGCGCTATACAAGCTGAGCAAAGCTTACAGACTCAGAGGAGACGGAGAAACCAACCTGGATTATCTCCTCCAGGCTGAACAAATGAATCAGCAGAACCCGGATACTTCGCTGATTGCCAATATCAAGCTCGATAAAATAGAAAGTTATATCAATCTCAATGAGAAAGACAGTGCGCTGATTGTAGCTGCCAATGTTGTTGAAATTGCCGGTCAGATCAATGATGATAAAGCCATGAGCAAGGCCTTGTACTTTGTAGGATTCATCAACTATCTCAAAAAGAAGAATGACATTGCCATCAAATATTTGCTCAAGTCGCTCGAACTGATCCCCAATATCGCCTACAGCACAGACAAGCGCGCCATCTATAAACTCTTGTCCATCATCTATGAGTCCAATAAAGACACCGGCAATGCGCTCAAATACTTCAAGCTCTATTCAGAACTCAACGATAGCATCCTGAATCAGGACCGGCTTTCTATCGTCAATGAACTGGCCATCAGGTATGGAGTCAATGAGAAACAAAAAGAACTCGCCAACGTCCAGGCAGAGAAGGAATCTATCTTTCAAAAAACGGTGCTGCAGTCCAGGGCACTTTATTTTGTGGGCATTATTTTCCTGCTATTGCTTGGATTTATGTATTATTTGATACGTTTTTACATGCATAAAATCCAGACAGAAAATATCATCAACGGTCAGCAACATGAAATTGACCAACAGAAGATCAGAGAGCTGGAAGATAAGATCAAAATCAATTCGATGCAGGCCATGATTGTCGGTGAAGAGAAAGAAAGGGAACGCATCGCCAAAGATTTGCACGACAGTCTGGGAGGTCTTTTGAGTACTGTGAAGTTGCAGTTTGACAACTTCAAAACCAAGCTCAACGGACATCAGTCCATGGACCAGTACAACAAAGCTGCCAATCTTCTGGATACTGCGGTTGAAGAAGTAAGGAGTATTTCCCGTAACCTTCAACCTTCGGCATTAAAGCGCTATGGCCTCGTTCAAGCCCTGCAGGATCTCATCAACAGGCTGGATCAGGAAGGCATGCCGGAAATTTTCTTCCAGCACTATGATGTGCCTGAGAAGATTGACGAGTTGGTCTCCATTTCTGTATTCAGGGTAATTCAAGAGCTGCTCAATAACTCCATCAAATATGCAAAGGCATCTGAAATTTTGATTCAGATCAATGGAGACGGCGAAGAGCTGACCCTGCAATACGAGGACGACGGCATAGGATTTGATAAAGAAAACCTTCCTAAAAAAGGCATGGGTCTTGAAAATATTTACAGCCGAATCAATTATCTAAAGGGCAATATTGTCTATGACAGTCGTCCTGGCGAAGGAGTGTATGTGATGGCAAGGGTACCGGCTTTGCTTGGCTCATCAGAACTAGGCGTAGGGGTCAATTTTCTTCAATAGGATAGGGTAGAGTTTTAATAAGAGGATGATATTAATTCACCTCTCTAATTCTTCTAAAGTAGAGCACCAATAATACCATCATTTTTTGCTATTCTCCATTTTTAGTGGGAGGGGTAAAGCAATGGAGGCTGTACAATTTGTTATTTACACTCCTGGAACAGACGGTTCAGTAAAATATAAAATTGTATTACTTTTACCCGCTTACAATTAATAACCAAGAGTCTGAGTGTGTGAAGAAATCTGAAGAGAATGGCAAGGTGACGCCATTGATGGCCCAATATTTTAAACTCAAGTCCCAGAATCCTGATGCAATTCTGCTGTACAGGGTGGGAGATTTCTACGAAACTTTTGGTGAAGATGCGGTCACCGTTTCCAATGTACTTGGCATTGTACTTACAGCCCGCAACAATGGTGGCTCTGATATTGAGCTGGCCGGATTCCCATACCATTCGCTGGACCTTTACCTTCCCAAAATTGTGCGCGCAGGTTATCGCGTGGCCATATGCGAGCAGTTGGAGAAGCCCTCCAAAGAAAAAAAGATTGTTGAGCGGGGAGTGACAGATGTGGTTACACCGGGCGTAACCATCGAAGACGCACTGCTCGACCGAAGGTCCAACAATTATCTGGCCTCCGTGCACTTTACCGCAAAAGGTGTTCACGGCATTGCATTCATCGACATTTCCACCGGTGATTTTTTGGTCAGCGAAGGCAGTCTGGAGACCATAACTAAGCTCATTGAAAGTTTTGGACCTGCAGAAATCATACACTCCAGGTCCAACGGTACGATCATCGAAGACAAGTTTGGCGAAAAGTATTACCATTATGGATTGGATGAATGGATCTACACCGAAGACTTTACAAAAGAAAAACTGCACGATAAATTCAATGTTACCAGTCTGAAAGGCTTTGGCATCGAGGACATGATACAGGCTCAAATTGCTGCGGGTGCTGCGCTGTATTATCTGGCCAATACCAAAAATGACCGGCTTGGGCACATCGTATCCATTCACAGGATTCACTCAGAGGAGTTCGTCTGGCTCGACAGGTTTACGATCAGGAATCTTGAATTGATCCACTCATTTCACGAAACAGGCAAAAGCCTGCTCGATGTTCTGGACCAGACTTCAACCCCAATGGGTGCACGATTGCTGCGAAAATGGGTCCTGATGCCACTCATCAACAAGGTACAGATCGAACAGCGCCATCAAATGGTGGATCATTTCTTGCAACAAAGCGATTTGGCATTGGAGATGGACGACCACATCAAAAGCATTGGAGACCTTGAGCGCATTGTCTCCAAACTCAGCATGGCCAAGGTGGCTCCCAGGGAATTGCTCCAACTCAGCAAAGCCCTGCGTTTTACTGAGGCCATAAAAACGGCATTGTCTCAGAGAGGAGAGATGCACCTCAAAGCCCTGGCCGATGTGTTACAGCCTTGCTCCTCCGCAGATGAGATGATCACGAGTGCTATCCACGAAGATCCACCGAGCATGATTACAAAAGGAGGAGCCATCAAAAATGGATTCAATGAAGAATTGGATGAATACCGCAACATCATCAAAAACAGCAAGTCCCTCCTGGTTGACCTTCAAACCAGAGAAGCCCAAAAAACTGGCATCACCAATCTGAAGATTGGATACAATTCTGTTTTTGGTTATTACCTCGAGGTGACCAACAAATACAAAGACCACGACCTCATTCCCGACAGCTGGGTGCGCAAACAAACATTGAGCAATGCCGAACGATACATCACCGATGAATTGAAGCAGCTTGAAGACAAAATTTTGCACGCGGAAGAAAGGATTTTGGATATTGAGATCAGATTGTATGATGAACTATTGACGCGTTTGTTCCCCTTTATAGACACTATACAACAAAACGCAAAGATCATTGCTCAAATCGACTGTCTCATTTCATTCGCAAAACAAGCTTCCAGAAATCAATACTGTAAGCCTTTGATGAATGATGGCCTGGACATCAACATCAAGAGCGGCAGGCATCCGGTGATAGAACAAGTCCTGCCAATAGACCAGCAATACGTGCCCAACGACATGCACCTAAGCAATGACGACCTCCAGATCATGATGATCACCGGACCCAATATGAGTGGTAAGTCCGCTTTGCTTAGACAAACTGCCATTATTGTCCTGATGGCTCAGATAGGCAGCTTTGTACCGGCATCAGCAGCTGAAATCGGTATAGTGGATAAAATTTTCACCAGAGTTGGAGCCTCAGATAATATCTCCTCCGGTGAATCAACCTTTATGCTCGAAATGAATGAAACTGCGAGCATCATGAATAACATTTCAGAGCGAAGTTTGATCCTGCTCGATGAAATTGGAAGGGGAACATCTACTTACGACGGCATCAGCATTGCATGGGCATTGGCCGAATTCCTGCACAACAACAAGAAGGCCAGACCTAAAACCTTGTTTGCAACGCATTACCACGAATTGAATGAGCTGGCTGAAAAATATCCACGGATCAAAAATTACAATGTTTCCACCAAAGAGGTAGGTAATAAGGTGATTTTCTTGCGCAAACTGGTGGAAGGAGGTTGTGAGCACAGCTTCGGAATTCACGTTGCAGCAATGGCCGGTATGCCGCGAACGATCGTTGACCGAGCAGTTGAGATCCTACACGAACTGGAGAAAAAGTCAATTGGGGTAGATGGAGATCAAACCAAAAAGTCCTTGAAAAACAATGTCGCACCTCAGGCTTATCAATTGAGCATTTTTGAAACGGTCGATCCTGCGCTCGGAAAACTCAAGGAAGAGATTTCGGGGCTGGAATTGAATGCGATGACACCCATTGAATGCATGCTCAAACTCAACGAACTCAAAAAGTTGATTGGCTAGTTTGCGCTATGAAATCGCCAGAGACATCAACTACAAATTAAATTTCATTTTCCTTGATCTACTTTCGATCTTAGGGTCATGAAAAAAGTATGGCTCATCTATGGCCTGGTCATGGGGCTGATGGTCTTTCTGATCAAAATTTCCGAATACCTATTTTGGATGAAGTACCAATCCCTGGGCTATTACATGGCCTTTACGGCTTTGCTCTTTTTGGTCACGGGATGGTGGTTGAGCAAAAAGCACAACAGAATTGATGATGAAAAGAGGACAAACCATCAGCCTGCAGACATCAATCAAGCTGAAACAATCGGTCTTAAATTAAGCAAACGCGAAATGGAAGTGCTCCAATTGTTGGGACAGGGCATGTCCAATCAGGAAATTGCAGGACAACTATTCGTCTCTGAAAATACAGTGAAAACACACACCAACAGAATTTTCGAAAAGTTAGGCACCAAAAGCCGGGCACAAGCCATGATCAAAGCTAAAGAAATGGGTATGATCTAGATTTGTTATGAGTTGGCACCAAATTCAAAATCCGGATCATACCTACAGTGCATACTTGTTTAGATGCGGCGGAACATCCTTTTAACGGACATTTTCAAACAACTCATTCAGATAATAAGTACGGTTGACCGAATTGTAGGCATCCCTGCAGTCGCCCAGGCCGCTCCTCATGATGCTGAGACATAAGCCCCTTTGGTCCTGATCTTCTTTGTGGTCCCGGTCCAAAACGCAATGACCAAGTTCATGAAAAACGACAAATTCACGGTAGAGTTCAGAACTCCTTGACCAGAAGGTTTTGTCAATGGTTACGCGATTGGGGTACTGGCTACTGTACTGACATTGTCCCAATACGCCATTCTCTGCAATTTCTGATATTACTGCATTCAGACGCAGTCGATTGAGTTCAATGTTGAAGCCTCTGGCAGCGGCTTCTTTTTCGAAGTTTGCGAAATGTGACCATAAGTTTTGATCTACATTGGGATAAGTACCGGTTTGCGGAGATTCCGGTTCATCGAATAAGGTAGTTTCTTCATAACAGGAAAGCAAACCCATAATGAGAACTGAAAAGAAAAACAATCTGTACATAGCGATAAGATTTAGCGTGAGAAAAGAGGTAGTGTTTGGTCAAAAATGCCAGCCGCAAAATTTTCAGAGATATAATAATGAAACTTCGATGTAAGCTATTTTTAGGATCCTGCCGACTTCCAATACTTTCTTATAAAAATCCCTGAATGCAATCTTAGTGACGATGACATTAATTGATGTGTAAAAGCTGAATCTTATGTGCTTTAATTTGTCTTATAACTTACTGGTAAAATGAAAAATTGTGAGTAAATAGTTATTGCAAATTTAAAGTTGTGTTATGGATCGACTCATGTATTTGGTTATGGAATGTTGAGATCTTTCTTTTCTGATTGGACGAATGTGATTCACATGTTGCGATCTTTCTTTCCGATTGGACTAATGTGATTCATATGTTGCGATTTTGCTTTCCGAATGGACGAATGTGATTCACATGTTGCGATCTTGTTTTCTGATTGGACGAATGTGATTCACATGTTGCAATCTTTCTTTTCCGATAGGACGAATGTGATTCACATGTTGCGATCTTCCATTCCGAATGGACGAATGTGATTCACATGTTGCGATTTTCCATTCCGAATGGACGAATGTGATTCACATGTTGCGATCTTTCTTTTCCGAATGGACTAATGTGATTCACATGTTGCGATCTTGTTTTCCGATAGGACGAATGTGATTCACATGTTGCATTATTCCTTTTCGATTGGTCGAAAGTGCACCACATATTGAGTTTTGGATTGAAAATGGTCTTTTTGGTGCTTTTGAACAATTTATGGGGTGAGGCCAGATAAAAATATGCCGCATATAATATTAGAAGGCTATATTTTCTTAAGTAGGTTTAGTAGCGGATAATAACAGCATTTTACCATTCATTAAATTACCTTTGTAAAAACTACTTTGTTTTGGCCGATTTACTCCTTGTCACACCTCCGTTTACCCAGCTCAACACACCTTATCCGGCGACGGCTTACCTGAAGGGTTTTCTAAACACCATCAATGTATCCTGTTTTCAAATGGATCTGGGCATAGAGGTGATTTTGAAGTTGTTTTCAAAAGAAGGTCTCAGACATATGTTTGAACTTGCTGAGTCCAGGGGCCAAATCAAGTCAGACAATGCGAGAAGGATTTATGCGCTTCGAGAAGAGTATATGCATGTCGTGGATGAAGCCATCTCTTTTTTGCAAGGCAACAATCAAACCGTGGCGCGGAAGATAGCCAGTGAAAACATGCTGCCTCAGGCATCGAGATTCGCACAACTGGAAGATATGGAATGGGCTTTCGGGTCGATGGGCATTCAGGACAAGGCCAAACATCTGGCTACACTTTTTCTGGAGGATATTTCTGATTTTATCGTGGAGTGTGTGGATGGCCATTTTGGGTTCTCAAGGTATGCGGAACGCCTGGGGAGGAGCGCCAATTCATTCGACGAATTGCATGATTCTCTTCTGGGACCCCGAAGTTTTATTGATACTTACAGCCTGGATATTTTACAATCCAGACTGATCGAACATAAGCCAAAACTGGTTTGTTTTTCTGTTCCTTTTCCGGGGAATTTATACACAGCCTTCAGATGTGCTCAATTCATAAAGCAACATTTCCCCCACATCAAAACTGCGATGGGAGGGGGCTTTCCAAATACAGAGCTGAGGTCTGTCAATGACGTCAGAGTCTTTGAATACTTTGATTTTATAACGCTGGATGACGGAGAATTGCCCATAGAGTTGCTGGTTTCCAATGTGATGAACCCACATCCGTCCAATCCCGACTTTCAACTTCATAAAAGGACTTTTTTGTTGGAGAATGGTGCCATTGTTTACAACAACCATTCATTAAGGCGAGATTATAAGCACAGCGAAGTTGGCACGCCGGATTATAGCGACCTATTGCTGAACAAATACATCTCCGTCATCGAAATGGCCAATCCCATGCACAGTTTGTGGAGTGACGGACGATGGAACAAACTCACCATGGCCCATGGCTGTTACTGGGGTAAGTGCACATTTTGTGATGTGTCCCTGGATTACATTAAGGTTTATGAACCCATTGCTGCTAAAATGCTGGTGGACCGGATGGAAACCATCATAGCTCAGACAGGAGAAAGGGGATTTCATTTTGTAGATGAAGCGGCACCACCGGCCCTTATGCGCGAACTTGCCCTGGAGATTTTGCGTAGAAAATTGAGTGTCACTTGGTGGACCAACATCCGGTTTGAGAAAAGATTTACCAGAGATCTTTGTTTGTTGTTGCAGGCTTCGGGCTGCATTGCTGTGTCAGGTGGATTGGAGGTTGCATCAGACCGGTTATTGGCCCTGATTCAAAAAGGCGTCACGGTAGAACAGGTAGCAAAAGTCACCCGAAATTTTACAGAAGGGGGCATCATGGTCCATGCTTACCTCATGTATGGCTATCCAACGCAAACCATCCAGGAGACCGTCGATAGTCTGGAGATGGTCAGGCAAATGTTTGAAATGGGCATCCTACATTCCGCTTTTTGGCATCAATTTGCCCTCACTGCCCATAGTCCTGTTGGGCTGGATCCTGATTCCTACGGAATTTTACCTGACTACAAAGACATCACATTTGCCAATAACGACATACAATTTACAGACAGCACCGGAATCGATCATGATCAGTTCAGCTTTGGCCTTAAAAAGTCCCTCTTCAACTACATGCACGGCATGTGTTTTGATTTTGATCTCCAGGAATGGTTTGACTTTAGGATACCTAAGACCAAAATTCCTCGAGATTATATCCAGGGATGTTTGGAATCAGAGGAAGAAAGTGCCATCAAACCAACTGCGAAGATCGTGTATTTGGGCGCTATGCCCGAAGTCAGAACTACCACCGTTGTTAAAAGAGGAAAAGTAATAGAAGGCATGGTCCTTACATTTCATGACAAGAGAGAAAGTCTGGAAGTCGAACTTCTTGCAGCAGAAGCCGGTCCAATGATGGAGGCATTATCATTCCTTAAGATCAATGAAAATGAGACACCAACGATCGAAAAACTTGAGGCTTTTTTAAATGGCATGGGTTTAGAGTTGGCTGCTTTTCTTGATCATGAATTGATCCAAAGGTTGCGCGAAGAAGGAGCTTTAATTGTATTATAAGAGCATTTTTGAGCACTGATCAGAAATGGGATTTAGCTGAGTTTATTTAAAATCATGTTGAAAATGTCCGCCCCATTCGGAGATGGGGATGATTTCCTCTTTTTTCGTGTAAACTTTAGTATGAAATTGAAAAATCACCGAAAAGTATGAAGGTCAGGACAAGCTTATCGAGTTAAATTTATCCCATTCAATCACAATAAAGATTTACAAATGAAAAAGGCAATTTTAAAATATGGTGTTATTTCAGGTCTGATTTCAGCAGGCCTGATGTTCGCATCAATGTTGGTCATGAAACAATTTGGAGACAATGCGCTTCACTTTGAATATGGGGCTTATGTGGGCTACACATGTATATTGCTTGCGATGTTGATGATTTATGCAGCCATCAGGTACTTCAGAGAGGCAGTCAATGATGGTAAAGTCACTTTTGTTCAGGGTTTATTGATTGGTTTGGGCATCACAGTCATTTCATGTATTTTTTACTCACTGATGTGGTTGGTCGTTTACTACAATTTTATGCCCACCTTTATGGATGATTACGTCAATTACCAAGTGACTAAAATGGAAGCTGCCGGCTCCTCAGCAGAAAGTATTCAGGCCATGAAAACCCAAATGGATGGATTCAAATCGATGTATAGTTCTCCCTTTAGTGTGTTTTTAATCACATTAACTGAGCCTGCTCCGGTTGGAATCCTGGTGTCATTTGTGTCGGCTTTATTTCTAAAGAAATCATAAAGTACCCTTAAAAAAAAGTGCCGGGATATGCTTGAATTGTTTCCTAAGGATTTAGAGTTTGGTTAGCAAGATTTTGTCCACACGCTGGCCATCCATGTCCATCACTTCAAGGCTATATCCATCCAGGTCTACTTTATTGCCTTCTTTGGGTAATTCTCCAAGAGAATGTATCAACAAACCAGATACGGTGACATATTGCACCCGAATGTCTTCGTCTATGTCCAGTTCAAACTTTTTTGAGAAATCGCTCAGCGCATATTGACCATCCATGATCCATTGAGTTGGACTAAGTTCTCGTATGGTGAAGTCGGCATCTTCTTCCATGTTGACATCACCAACGAGGGCGTGAAGTAGATCATTCAAAGTGACAAGACCTCTTACCTGACCGTACTCATCTACGACTATGCCATGCTGAAGCTTTTCTTTTTTAAAAGTTTCCAAAACTTTGTATGCGTTGGTGTTTTCTGCGAAAAACACGGCCTTTCTCATTACCTCGGCAATTTTGATTTCCGGATCAATTCCTGCAATAAAGAGGTCTTTGACCAGGACAATACCAATGATTTCGTCTATGTCGTGATTTTTTACAACCGGATAAGCCGAGTGGCGGTTGGTTTTTATGGTCTCAACAATTTCATCCCACCTGCTGTTTTCGTCCAGAAATACGATGTCGCTTCGATAAGTAAACAATTCGTCAACCTTTTTATCTCCCATCTCAAAGACACGCTCCACTAAGGTGTGTTCGATTTCTCTGATCTCTCCGCTTGTCGTACTGTCTTTAATGATAGATTTGATCTCTTCTTCAGAAACAAAATTTTCCTTTCGGTTTTTGATTCCTGTCAATCTGGACAAAAGATCATTGGAAAATGAAAGTAACCACACAAAGGGAGCAGTAATTTTTGAGATCAGCTTCATGGGCTTTGCCATCATGAGTGCTATAGGTTCAGGGAACGTCATTCCAAGTCTTTTGGGGAAGAGCTCTCCGAGGACAATGGATAAATAGGTGATGAAAATGACCAAAAGACCTACAGCTATTTTGTCTGCATAAGGTGCAATAAATTCGATTTTTTTGAGGTGGATGGCAATATCACCAGCCATGTTCTCTCCACTAAAGATACCAAGCAAAATTCCAATGACTGTTATACCAATTTGGACGGTGGAGAAAAACTTGGTGGGATCTTCGGATAATTCTAGTGCAGTTCGGGCGCCGGTAAGTCCCTTTTTACGCGCATTTTCAAGTTTGAATTTTTTTGCTGAAACCAGTGCCATTTCTGACATGGAAAAAATGCCGTTGAGCAAAACGAGGGCAAAAATGATGATGAGTTCCACAGCTTAAGTTGGGTGAATCACAAAAATAGACAAAGAGAATTGAAAATTGAGAAATGAAATTTGAAATTTGAAATTTGAGAATCGAGAATTGAAAATTGAGAATTGAAACCGGATTGGCAGTTTTGGAATTTGGTTCTTGGCATTTTAGCGAATTGGCTTATCGGAGGGGCAAGATCGATCCATGTTGTGACCAATGACTTCGCCATTGGATTTTGTCATGATTTTTGGTCAAAAATCCCGCTAAAATAAAGGCATAACCTCTTGATTTTGCTACAATCATGCCAGCCCTGTCGGGTTTTTATATTGTATTTAATCAGAATCTACTACGAATGACATGTTTTATTGAGTGTAAGTCTGTGCCATTTTCAGGGTAATTCAGCGGAAAAATGAATCGGACATCTCATACATCGTCATTTTAGTTTGTCATGATTTTTGGTCAAAAATCCCGCTAATAGAAAGACACCATTGCTTCAGTTCAGCGGATTTCCGCGCACCTTCCTGAGTTTTCTGCAGGAAAAGCGACCGAACCTCCAGCATCTCATCAACCCATTAATCATTAACCATTCACAATTAACCATTTATCTCTATCGCTTCTTTTTCTTTTTTCTCTTTAAACAAAAGCATAAAAAGCCCCAGACTTACTGCCGCCATTGCAGCAGGAACATACCAAATGGCCGGCCAGTCGTGCACATTGGTCTCTGACGTGTAGTGCTTGACCACCCAACCCGAAGACCAGCTGCCTATCAACATACCTACACCGTATGTGGTCAGTGTGATCAGTCCCTGAGCACTTGCCCGCAGATTGATGGGAGCTGCTTTGTCGACATAGATTTGACCCGTCACAAAAAAGAAGTCGTAGCATATGCCATGGAGTACAATGCCAAGAATCAACATCCACATGCCATCCGTTCCGCTTCCATTGGCAAACAACAAGTATCGCAATACCCATGCGCCCATGCCTAAGACCAGCATTTTTTTCACACCCAGCCGTTGGAAAAAGAAGGGAATGAGCAACATAAAGACCACCTCGGAAACCTGTCCAAAGGTCATCTTTGATGCCGCATTGATCATGCCCGTTTCATTTAAAAACAGGTTGGTGAAACTGTAATAAAATGCAAGCGGAATTGAAATCAGCAGACTGCACAATATGAAAATGGCAAAACTTCTGTCTTTGAGTAAGGTCAATGAACTCAAACCCAGCAAATCCATAACACTTGCAGACTTGCCTTTGTCCTTGGGTGGGGTAGGTGGCATGGTGAAGCTATAGATGGCCAAAATAACGGAAGCTCCCATTGCCCAGTAAAATACATTCACGCTGTCTTCCAGCTTGCTCCATCCGACAATCAGCCCAACGACGATCCAGCCAAGTGTACCCCACACCCGGATTGAGGCAAACGACTTCTCCGGATTTGGCAAATGGAAAAAGCCTATACTATTGGCAAGCCCGATGGTGGGCATGTACAACAGGGCGTAGATCAGCAGATTCCAGAAAAAGGTCATGGGTTCTGTCTGGAGCGATACGAGGTATAAAAAAACAGCCCCCAACAAATGCAATACTCCAAGGACCTTTTGAGCTTCAAAATAGCGATCTGCAATCATGCCAATCAGCAACGGAGAGATAATGGCCCCCCAGTTGACAGTGCTGTATGCATTGCCGATGTCAATGCCATCAAATCCGATTTTGGACAAGTAGGTGCCCATGGTCACGTACCAGGCTCCCCAAATAAAAAACTCCAAAAACATGAGTATCGAAAGCCTGATCTTGATTCCTTCCATGGTGCCTTGCTATTTTTGGATGATCTCTCCTGTGTTTTTGTCCTTCAGAATGATTTTTTTGGAGCCGTCAGGCAAGAGTTCTTCCTTGATCAGATAGTATTGATCGTCATAGTCTTCCAGAACCGGTGAGCTCTTGATTTCGGGTTCGGGACCTTTCCAGCCAGGGAGCAGAACCGGTTCCCATTTTTTAGATTTTACTGAAGCATATGCTGCATCCATGACGGCATTTACAATGTAACCATCATAGAATGTTTCTGCGGGCAAGCTTCCATTTTCCTTGGCGTTAAACATGTCGGCAAACATGTGATTGTATCCCAGATCCTGGTTTTCGTCACCCACGGGAAAGATCCATCCGGAATCGCTTTCGGCTTTTTCTGCGACATAACCTCCTTGTCCAGGGGCCGTAAACATGTCAAACCCTGTCCGTAGAAAGTGATTGAGCCATACTGTGCCGTGGGTGCCCATCACTTCATCTCTAAGATCTAGCCCCCCCCGGAATGCCCAGCTGACCTCAAACTGTCCGATGGCCCCATTGCTGTATTTTACCAAACCTATGGCATGGTCTTCGGCTTCAATGGGCTTTACCTGTGTATCTGCCCAGCACATGACTTCGATTGGCTTATGTTCTTTCCCGATGAAACACCGGGCTATTTCTATACAATGACAAGCAAGGTCGAGGATGGCTCCACCGCCGGCCTTATTTTTATCCCAAAACCAGTCGCTGTGTGGTCCGGGGTGCGTTTCCCTGGAGCGTGCCCAGAGCACCTTGCCAATCGCACCTTGTTTAATGCTGTCCATCGTGCGCAAAGTTTTAGGCGTGTAGACAAGGTCTTCCATGTATCCGTGGAATACACCGGCTTCTTCAACAGCCTCAAGCATTTCCAATGCTTCTTCGGCATTTCGACCCAGTGGTTTTGTGCAAATGACACCTTTGCCGGCTTTTGCACATGCCAGCACGGCAGCCTTGTGGAGGTAATTGGGCAGTCCTATGCATACCAGGTCCACCTCCGGGTGATTGATGACGTCCAGCATCTCAGTACTTCTGAAGGATATGTCATATTTGTCAGCTATCTTATCCACAGCACTCATGGTTCTTGAGGCTATAGCGATGACCTTGTCTTTGCTTCTTTGCCCCTGAATGGCTGAAATGTAAAACTCGGCTATGAATCCGGAGCCCAGCATACCAATTTTTTGCATAAACGATTTGAATTTTTTGATCTATAAATGAATAATTGTATAACCATCGATCCATCAACCCATAAACGGTCAAATCTTTGTCCGAATGGTCTTGAAGCCAATATAAAGCAAATCCTGTGCAATTGAATGTGGAGAAAAAGAAAATTTATTTTTTATAAATAAGATAGAAATGCCACATCAGATTCCTTGGGTGTCTGAATGAAACCGGTGTTACATATCATTCAGACGGAATCTTTTATTTTTGAAAGGTTTAGACAAACCATAAACCATGAAGAAAATAATCATTGCAGTCTCAGCATTTGCAACCATCATAATTTTAGCACAATGTGGAGGTCAAAAAGCATCAAATGCCACTCAGGAACTTGATCCGAAAACCATGGAAGCAGGTTTGGCCATCATCAGCCAGAACTGTATTTCATGCCACAACGCAGAGACACCCGAATCCAGCAGGGTAGCACCTCCGTTAGTAGCCATCAAACAACATTACCTGGGTATTGGTGCCGATGAAAATACTTTCGTCAACAACATGGTTGCCTATCTTTTGCAGCCCGATGAGAAAAATACAAAAATGCCAAGAGCTGTTCAACGCTTTGGCCTGATGCCCAAAATGGATTTTACGAAAGAGCAATTTGAGGCCATCGCAAAATATCTATTTTATACAGATGTTGAAGCACCGGATTGGTACGCCCAGCACGTTCTGGAAGAGCAGAAAAAATTCAATTTACCATCAGATACCAGCCTGGCTGCTTATATGGAAGCAGGAAAAACAGCAGCTTTGACAACAAAGGCCGAACTGGGGAAAAATCTGCTCGGAGCCATCAATAATAGAGGCACGGCCGGTGCTGTAGAATTTTGTAACCTAAAAGCCACAGGTCTTACAGACAGTATGCAAAATGTGCTACACACCAAAATAAAACGGGTTTCTGATCAATACCGCAATCCCGAAAATGCCGCGAATCTTCAGGAATTGGAGTACATCATTCACGCCAAAAAACAACTTGCTGAAACAGGGGATATTAAACCCAAAATCCAGGAAATGGAAGGGGGGATGGTGGGATATTATCCAATAACGACCAATAAAATGTGTCTCCAGTGCCATGGGGTAGTGGGTAAAGACATCAGTGAAGAGGTTTTAAAGCGAATTGGTACGCTATATCCTCAAGACAAAGCTACAGGATATGGAGAAAATGAACTAAGGGGCATTTGGGTCGTTGAAATGGAAAGGAAATCAAAGTAAATTAGTTTCCTATTCGCAGCCAGAAAGATCCACCATGACGTTCCACATTTTTGGTATTGTCCAATTGCCAGATGGGGTCCAATATCGAGGCAAGGGCCTTGTCCTCTGAGATGAAATAATTGGGAAATATGGTTTGATATCTGACGGGGTCAGCAATCAGGAAAATTCCAAGACCATATTGTTCAGAGTAAAATCTATCGCACATTTCCTGAGGATAATCATAGGGCAGAAAAATATCATGAATGTGTACGATCACACCTTTTTTGAGCTGAGGAAGGATTTCCATAAAAAATACCATGGCGTCAGAGTTGGGTAAAATCCTATGCGAATTGTCTACGAAAAGAATGTCGTTTTCCTCGAGTTCAAGCAACATTGCCAAGTCCAGATTTTCAAAAGGGGATCGGATGATCTGATCTGCGAGGTGGTCAATTTCAGCGCGGGGCATGGGATCTATTGAGATGATGGAGGTGGAAAGCTCTTGTTCTTTTTTTGCTTTATAAGCCACCTTGGTTGAATTGCCGGATCCGATTTCTATGTATTTTTTGGGTTTGAAATGCGATAAAAGCGTGTAAATGCCGATGATGTCCAGACCTGGCAAATAACCGTTATTCCAGGCAGGCATCGTTGGGTCTTGATTTTGTGTGGCGTCCTGGATGCTTTTGAATGACTCCTTGTATTCCAGCGCCTTGTGGAGTAAAGTTTCATATTCACTTCTATTGGCATTGATCACATCGTACAAGCCTTTATGAGGAGGTTTACCATGCCCCCATCTGGGTTTGAGATCCACCTTGTAATCAAGAAATAGATTCTGGAATTTGGGAGATAGAAATCGGTACAACTGTTTGATCATCTGCAGATATAAAGCCTTGCTGTTACAAATAATTAAGTGCCAAAAGTAGGCTTTAATGCCGAGTAGCCAAGAAAGGTCAGTATTTTTTGTTTGCCAAAATGTCAAACCGCAGCAGTGAGTCTTCAAAATTACCAGTTGTCGATTGTGGCTGAAATGATACTCGGTTTGACTTCTATCAAAATTAAGGGTAGGAAGTATTCGTTGGATAGGCATGATTTGTCTTTACTTTGCCCTTTCATTTAATCCTGACATTTGGGTAAAATTAAAGACATATCGGCTGTACTCATTTGTAAAAACGCTGCAAAAACATTGCGACTTTGTCTCGATGCCCTGGAGGATTTCGAGGATGTAACCGTGGTGCTCGACGAAACCTCCACTGACGAAAGTGGGACTATTTGTGCATCATACAGCAATGTTACCACACATCAACTGGCATTCAAAGGGTTTGGGCCAATGAAAAATCTGGCTACCTCCCTTGCTAAAAACGATTGGATCTTTTCTATGGATACCGATGAAATCGCCAGCCCTTCATTGATATCATTTTTGGCCGAAGAAACACACAATCCTTATGCAGTGTATGCCTTCAAACGCAACAATTGTTATAAGGGCAAAGTCATCAATGCCTGCGGCTGGGACAACGATTATCCGATTCGGTTATACCATCGAAAATTTACTTCATTTACAGATGCCATGGTGCATGAATCCATAAAAACGGAGGGCATGAATGTGGTGAAAAGGGAAGAGTTCATCACCCATTTGGCTTACGATGAAGAGTCACAACTGGCACTTAAAGCTGAGCGATACAGTAGCCTTTATGCTGAGCAAAATTATAGGAAAAAGGAAGTAGCCACATGGCTCATCCCCTTTAAAACCGGCTTTACTTTTTTCAAGGACTTCGTACTGAGACGTGGGTTTTTATATGGTGCTACGGGATGGATGATTACCGGATACAATGCCCGGGGAGTGAGGCTCAAATATTCAAAACTTCATGCTTTAAATAAAAAAATCAGCATAAGTCTCATCATTGGGACCTACAATCGTCCTGATGCGCTTGAAAGAGTACTGGAATCGGTCGTAAGGCAAAGTTTGATCCCAATGGAAGTGCTTATCGCTGATGATGGTAGCAGCAATGCAACGCAGAGTGTGGTTGATTCAATTAGGGATAAACTTCCCATACAACACATTTGGCACGAAGATGAGGGATTTCGTCTGTCTGCCATCAGAAACAAAGCCATTCTTTCAGCATCCGGAGACTTTATTGCGGTCATCGACGGAGACATGGTCCTGCATCGGGATTTCATCAAGGACATCAGCCAACATGCAAGAAAAGGACAATACCTTCAGGGCAAACGCGTATTGTTGTCTGCTTCAACCACTGATGCTGTACTCAAACGAGAGCTAATCGATCCGGGACCCTTTACCAAAGGCATTACCAATCGGTTGAATGCGATCTCTGTGCCGTTCTTGGCAAAGTGGCTGAGCCCCATACGCAACCACATCAAGGCCACCCGCGGATGTTCAATGCACTTTTGGAAGGAGGATTTGGTGAAAGTCAATGGCTATAATGAAGACATCAAAGGCTGGGGCAGGGAAGACAGTGAACTGGCGGTAAGATTACAGAATGCAGGTGTGAAACGCAAGAACATGGTGCTTTCTGCAGTTGCCTTCCACCTTTTTCACCCCGAAGCCAAGAGAGATCAATTGCAGCTAAACGATGAAATTTTGGAGATAGCCATTCAGGAAAAAGCTATTTGGTGCAAAAATGGATTGATTCAAGAGTGATCATTAATGCAAAAGGAATTTAGATCAGAGATAGCGCAGATTTAGAAAGCTGCGAAGTGATTATTTTATGCCAAGCGGAATATGGTTTTACCATTTTTTGTCGCGCGGATAAAAAAATTATGGCTTATGAAAAAAGAAAACTTATAAATTGGAACTGACTCCCTGAATAAACAAATAAAAAAGTAATTCTCCCTGAGCCCACCGTTGACTGACTATCTATATGATTGGAAACCAGAGATATAGGAAATTGACTCTTAAAAGACAAAATCAAAATTTTGTTATATTTGTTCTAAGTTTAATTTGACTTGAGTAAGACGGATAAAATATTGCAAAAAATTCTCAGCGGTTTATCCGATAAAAACATTGCTTTTTCTGAACTTATAAACTTACTTTCAAAATTTGGGTTTGAACTGAGAATTAATGGAAGCCACCACATTTTTGTAAGAGAAGATGTTGCAGAAATTATTAATCTACAACCAAAAAATGGACAAGCCAAACCTTACCAAGTAAAACAAATAAGAGAATTGATCATTAAATACGAATTAAACATAGAGATAGATGAATGATATAAAATACGAGCTAATTATTTACTGGAGCACAAAAGATGAATCTTTTATCGTGGAAGTTCCGGAACTAGCAGGCTGCAAAGCAGACGGAGATTCATATGAAGAAGCGATTGCAAATGCACGGCTAATTATTAACGATTGGATTGAAACTGCCTTAAGACTTGGAAGAGAAATTCCTAAACCAAAAGGTAAATTAATGTATGCATAAAAGTATCAGTAATCCATAACAATTAGCGACCAATGATGACGCGTAAGGCGTCGGCGTCATTGTCGCTGGTGTTGTACTAAACGCAGCGCAAGCG